>JAGGDU010000080.1 GCA_018457135.1 Trichodesmium erythraeum GBRTRLIN201
CGGGTTTGGCCCTGGCTCGGCCTCTCCCCAGGTGCCACTAAATTCAACTTGAAAAGTCTCCGGCATTTTTTTCTTCCTTTGTTTTGCTTACAAATTCGAGTTTGACTTACTTCGTAGTAATCGCTTTAGGAATTTAAAGCTACTTTCCTTAGAGCTAAAGCGCTTACTACAAAATGAGTTTAGAAAAAATTAATTGTATAGTCACTTTGGGCATCACCGACAGCCTCAACTTGCAGGTAATAATCCCCCGCTTCTAAAGTGGCATTGATCCTTTCGGTATTCGTACCGGGATTAGAAGACTTAAAGATTTCGGTAAAGATTTCGGTTTCGCCGTCACTACCCAAGAGAGTTAAGTCAGCATTTTGGGTCAGGCCGGACAAAATTATCCGGATGTCATCGTTTGCGTCGAGAGTAAATTTATAGTAGTCATTGACGTCATCTACTCCGTCTTCCATAAAACCTATTTTACCACTTTGAGTAAGCAGATCACTTCCCAAATCTGTAGCATCCTCCGGGGTGCCATCTGGGTCTCCCGTAATGGGATCTACTTCCGTTTCATCACCATCATCTCCCATGTCATCATCATCCCCGTCATCCATGTCATCAGGAGGATCAGGAAGCGGGTCGGCGTTCATTTTCAGGAAATAGCTAGTTTTAGCATTGCCCACCGGGAAGACTTGCACTGTGTAGTCCCCAGCATCCAAAGTGTCACTCAAAATTTCTGGAGCATTCTCAGGGTTAAAGCCACTAAGGACCATATCACCTTCGCTATCCAACACCATCACATTAGCATCCCGCGTCATTTCGTCTAGGGTGAGCATGAAGTTGCTGTTGTTATCTAAGGTTAAGTTGTAGAAGTCGTTGAGGTTCCGAGAACCATTCTGGAAATCCCCAATTCTTCCTTTCTTTTTGTACTCGTTATTGTTCAGATCAAGTAAAGAACCGACCTCAAAAGTTTCATCTCCCTCGGCGACTACTTCAGTGTCTATACCCAGACGGTAGGTAGTCTCAGCATTGCCCATTGGCATCACTCGCAAAGTGTAATCCCCTGGCTCTAAGACTTGATCAATTATTTCTGGATTATTTCTCTTTTCCTTGGAGCTGTCCACCAGCATGGAGCCCTTATAAAGCTCTAGGTCAACATTTCGCTTGATTTGGTCTAGAGTGGCATTAAACTCAGTTAACTCGTTGATAGTAAAAGTATATTCGTCCTGTGAGTTGCGTACCCCGCCGCCTTCTCCACCTATTTTGTCGTTATTGCTATATTCTGTGGGAGACTCCAGAGTTCCCAAAGGAAAGGTATCTGTTGGTGAGATGGGTTCATCCGCGCTCAGACTCAGGCGATAGTTGGTATTACTACTACCCCTAGCGACTACCTTTACATAATAGGTACCGGCATCTAGGTTTTCGTTAATAGTTTCCCGTTGCTTACCTTTATTTTTTGATTTGTAGAGCCGTGTAGTGCCATCGGCATCATAAATTTCGGCATCTGCCGCATTTACCCGCAGTTCATCTAAGGTTAAATCGACATTTTTCTCAGCGCTGAGGGTGAACTTAAACCAGTCCGCTTGGTCTCGGAATCGATCGTCTGTCAATAGCCCCACATTATTACCCGTCTCATTAGTGGGTGTAGGTACCAACTCCCCCAAGTCCTTCGCCATTTCTGGAGCGGGGAAATCATCTACATTGATCCTGGCGTCCAATTCCAGTCGGTAGTCGGTCTTAGCCGCACCTCTAGGGCGTACCTCTAGGGCATAGTGTCCTTCAGGTAAAAATTCGCTGATGGTATCTGGTCTTCTGCCTTTGCGGGTAGACTTATTCAACCGGGAACCTAGTTCTTCTGGTTCATCAGGATCATATTCGTATAAATAGATATCAGCGTTCCGCTGTAGTTGATCTAGTTCTGCATAAAAGGAAGCTTCTTGACTCAACTCAAAAGTGTAATAATCCTTTGTGTTGCGCTGCCGACCGCGACCAAAGCCGATATCTTCAATAGCAAAGTGTGGTTCTTCTGAAGCTAGAAGGTCCCCAACATCAGTGCCCGGAAGCTTTTCCGGTGGCAATATTTCGTCGGCGCTCAACCCCAAGCGGTAGGAAGTTCTAGCCCTACCCTGAGGGAAGACCCGCACCAGATAATCCCCTTTTTCCAAGATAGCGTTAATCGTTTCTTCCTGGCGTCCCTTATTTCGAGATTGCAGCAACAAGGTCTTCCCTTTATCGTCCCAAATTTGGACGTTGGCATTCTTTTTTAGCTGGTCTAGAGTGAGGCTGACATCACTATCCTGATCTAAGGTAAAGTTGAAGTAATCGTTTTTGTCCCTTTGGCCTCCCTTGGCAAAACCAATTTCATCGGTAAACGTAACCTCTTCTTCACTATCCAGGACTCCTAGGGAGACACCAGGAAGCTCATCGTCAGTTATTGGATCAGCATTAAGACTCAACCTATAATCTGTTTGTGCCATGCCTTTTGGTAAGACGCGGACAAAATATTCTCCTGCATCTAATTCCGCATCAATAACTTCTCGTTGTTTACCAGGTTTTGTCGACTTGAATAATACTGAGCCATCACTATCTAATATTTGGACATTAGCATTCTTATCTAACTTGTCTAGGGTTAGATTAAAGTCGCTTTCCTCGTCGAGCTTAAATTTGTAGAAGTCGTTGCGCTCCCGTTTACCATCTACTCTAAAACCGATCTGATCGTTCGTTACAGTCGGTTCTAGTTCGATGACTCCCAGGTCTAACGCATCTGCTCTGGTGTCGTTAGCCATAATTATTTTTTTGCTATATAAAACTGATACAAAACGTCACAACGTCACATAAGGTGACAATCTAATTTTTACTTCCTGCCTCCATTTAGACCATCGGTGGTTACTTATCCACAGATATTGATAGGCCTTGCCGGCCTGCATTTCTTAATTATTTGAGTCACTATCGTATTTTAAAATCATCCCAGTGCTGCTCTTACGAGACAGCAAAGGATTCTCTAAAATCGCTGTTAGGGTCTTTCTAATTCATAGCAACCGTCTTTAGAGATTTACTCTCTTCAGTTATAAAAAAGCTGACCCACACTGACACTGCCAGCCCCGCAGCCAAAAAGGTAAGGTTTGTTTGTAACCTACTCGTTTTTGTTGTTTATACCAAGCTTAAGTCATGGTAACTTTGGCATTCATCCCGACACTACCTTATCAGGAGAGCGCAGGCTTTTTGACAACATTTAGATAAACCATAGTTTATTAATAATTATCCCCAACTTATGGCCAAATGCATTCAGATTAGAAGATATATCAAAAAACTAAACTAAGTTGAACTGAAATATTTTTCAGTGATACTATTATACCACTACTATCTGAAAAAGCAACATTTTTTCTCAAAATTTTTTTTGATGACATAATGTCCCAAAATCTCCATCTAGAAAAACATATTAAGTAGCAGACATACTCAAACTGTAATTAGTACCCAAACCATTATAACTCTCGTAAAACACTCCGACAAAATAGTTCCCAGAATTTAACAACCGAGAAATAGAACCCATCTCACCAGAGTTAATTTTCCAAACATAGGAACTACCCTGATAATGCCCATTAGCATCGTAACTAAAAGTGTCCCCAGAGGAGTTATAGAGATACAAGGAAGCCTCGTCACTCAAACCAGATAGCTCAATATTAACAGTCCGTTTTTCACTAAGATTAAACTTATAGTAGTCATTCTCGTCAATATTACTTACCCAGTCATTAAAGGTTTGAACTTCTGCTAGATTTTCCACTGGCTTTGAGGTATCGAATGTATTCCCCGCAGCATCTGGATGTGCTACTGCCGATAGTTGTAAATTATAACCAGTACTAGCATCGCCGATGCTTTCGACCTCAACAATATAAGTCCCTGCTACCAGGTTGCGAGTAATATTTTCCGAAGCATTCAAGAAGTTTGTAGAATCATCTAACCAGTAGTATTCGTTATTGCGTAAGGTTAGATCCGCATTGGCACTCAAACCATTGAGACTGAGGCTGACAGTACTATCCTCCGCGAGGGTAAATTGGTAGAAATCTTCCTTGTCACTGTCGATATTCTGGGAGATGCCGACAAAATCAGTAAAGGTCTGGGCCTCACCCAAAGCACCAATATTCTTAGTTTGAGCTTCCGTATTGCCCACTATATTAGGTGCCGAGTAGGTCAGGGGAGTGGCCGAAAAATCTAGGTTGTAGTTAGTGTGACCACTTGACTGCCATACTAAAGCGTAATAAGTACCCGATGGTAGTTTTTCCGTAATTAATTCGTTATTGGTGTCATCATTAGTAGAACTAACTATCTCGTTTTCTTGGCTATCGTACAAGTAGAGGTCGGCGTCGCTTGCTAAACCTGTCAGATTAATGGTTACTTCGCTGTTTTGGGGGATATCAAACTTGTAGTAGTCATTACGATCTATTCTTCCTACCCAGTCACTAAAGGCTTGAGTTGCGCTGACTGCACCGATATTCCGCGCTACATCAAAATCATTTCCGGCATTATCAGAAATAGGAGTTGCAGTAGCGACGAAATTGTATTCAGTTCCGTTGCCCCAGAAGTTGCTTATCTCAACCAAGTAATTACCTGGGGTTAGATTTTTAGCGATCGCCGTCTCAGTATTCTCGTCATTAGGAGCTGAAGCAATTTCCTCCATGGCGCTGTTATAAAGATTGAAATTGATAGCATCTGTCAAACCAGTTAAGTTCAAACTAACTGCACTATTCTCACCTACAGAAAACTTATAATAGTCTTCTTCATCTATTCCTGGGGATACCCAGTTAGTAGCATTAATAGTAGTCAGCGCTCCCAAATCTAGAGGCGAGTCAGCACCACCAGCATTATCCACCCGGACTGTGGGAGACAGTTGCAAACTGTAGTTAGTACCAAAGTTACCCCTATCATTCCAAACTTGGACGTAGTAAGTTCCGGGATTTAAATCAGCAACAATTACATCATCAGCATTCTCAGTATTTTGGGAATAGAGCAGAGGACTTTCCTCAATATCATACAGTCCAATATTACCATTGCCAGTCATTCCTCCCAGGTTAATGTTGACAGTGCTAACAGCATCTATGACAAACTGATAGTAATCCTTTTCATCAACATTCCCGATCCAGTCGTTAAAGGTTTGAGGCCCTGCTAAAGTGCCAATTAGTCGGGCTGTTCCAACAGTATCTCCGGCACCATCTGGGTGGGCTGTTGCGGACAATTGCAAATTATAACCGGTATTCCCATTCTCTATACTCTTGACTCCAGCGATATAAGTTCCAGCCTGTAAGTTACGGATAATCACTTCGTCAACATTGGTAAGCTGACTAGATTCAGTAATCTGGGAATATTCGCTATCAAGCAGTACCAGGTCTGCATCTGCTGTCATACTCCCGAGATTAAGGTTGACAGTGCTAGTCTCTCCTAGGACAAACTGGTAGAAGTCATTCTTGTCACGATCAACATATTGATTGCCGACAAAATCTGTGAAACTCTGGGTCGCACCCAAAGCACCAATATTCTTAGTTTGAGCTTCGGTGTTGCCGACGATATTATCTGGCGAGTAGGTCAGGGGAGTGGCCGAGAGTTCAAGGTTATAATAGGTGTTGTCCCCACCATAATAAGGAGAACGTCCCTCAACTTTAACATAATAGGTATTACCACTTGCCAAATTATAGACAATAGATTCATCAGCGTTACTATCGTTGTCGGAACTCCCTATTAGTTTCTCCTTGCTATCGTACAAGTATAGGCCGGTATTCGCGGTTAAACCTGCAAGCTTGAGGTTAATAGAGCTATTGGCGGCAACGCTGAATTTGTAGTAATCATCATATTGGAGGTCGCCAACCCAGTCCCTGATAGTTTGAGCGGCGCTGACCATGCCTAAATCCCTTGCCGTTTCAAAATCATCACCCGCAGAGTTGGGAAGAGTGGTTGCCGATGCCGTCAAATTGTAGTTGACGCTAGTTGCTTCCCGGCTATATGATTTATAGCGCAAGATCCTGACATAATATATACCCGGGTTCAAGTTAGTGATAATAGCTTCATCCGTATTGCTGTCATTTATGGAACTTGTCAGTACTTCTCCCTCACTGTCATAAAGATAAAGTTGACCATTGTCATCCATTCCTGTTAGATTGAGATTGACGTTACTATCCTCAGTCAACGTGAATTTATAGTAATCGTTGGGATCGGCACTACCTACCCAATTACTAAGCGTCTTAGGAGTAGATATATCACCCATATCCCCTGCTGTTTCTAGGGTGTCTCCTCCAGAGTCAGGAATAGTGGTTGCCGATGCCGTTAAATTATAGTTAACGCTAGTTGCTTCCCGGCTATATGATTTATAGCGCCAGACCCTGACATAATATGTACCCGGGTTCAAGTTAGTGATAATAGCTTCATCCGTATTGCTGTCATTTATGGAACTTGTCAGTACTTCTCCCTCACTGTCGTAAAGATAAAGTTGACCATTATCATCCATCCCTGTTAGATTGAGACTAACATCGCTATCTTGAGTCAAGGTGAATTTATAGTAGTCATTGGGGTCGACATTCCCTACCCAATTACTAAGCGTCTTAGGAGTAGATATATCACCTATATCCCCTGCTGTTTCTCGGGTGTTTCCTCCAGAGTCAGGAATAGTGGTTGCCGATGCCGTTAAATTGTAGTTAACGCTAGTTGCTTCCCGGCTATATAATTTATAGCGCCAGACCCCAACATAATATGTACCCGGGTTCAAGTTAGTGATAATAGCTTCATCCGTATTGCTGTCATTTCTGGAACTTGTCAGTACTTCTCCCTCACTGTCGTAAAGATAAAGTTGGCCGTTGCTATTCATTCCTGTTAGATTGAGGTCAACCTCACTATCCTCAGCCAGACTAAACTTGTAGTAATCACTGACATCGAAGCTACCTACCCATTCAGTCTGGTTGAAAGTTGTTAAAGCTCCAATATCTTTTGCTGTCTCCAAGTCGTTGCCGACCAAATCTTCTGCCCGGGAAGTAGCTGATATTTGGAAATTGTAGGGGGTACCTACGACTCCACTGTAACGCTCTACTTCAACGAAATAGTTACTGGGAGTTAAGTTAATAGCTATCCCATCATCGGCATTACCCTCTTGTGAAGAAGAGGACAGACTTTTTTCCTTATTATCGAACAGTTTCAGATTAGCATTGCCACTCATTCCCGTCAAACTCATATCAACTGTACTATTTTCACTTACAGCGAACATATAGTAGTCAGTGCCATCAATATCTCCCACCCAATCATTAACTATTGTTTCTCCTAAGGTCCCTAAATCTAGTGCTTGGTCAGGATTTTCTCCAGCACCATTATCTGGCAGTGGAGTTCCCACCACCTGTAAATTGTAGTTAGTTTTAGCGTTGTTAATGCTTTGAACCTCAATAAAATAAGTTCCTGGACTCAAATTTTTGACAATACTTTCATCAGCTTTTTGCAGCGTCTCCGACCTGGCGATACTACTACTGCTTTCGCTGTTATAAAGATATAGATCGGCATTCTTGTTCAACCCCGTCAAATCAATTTGAACCTGGCTACCGCTACCCTCTACCTGAAACTTATAGAAATCATTCAGGTCATCTACAAACCCGTGGGGGTTACCCACATATTCAGTTTTTGCTATGGGAGTAGCACTGACCGCACCAATATTCAGGGCAGTATTGCGGTTCCAGCCCGTAATTTGCGGCACTGGATATTCTAGTGGCAATGCTGACATTTCCAAGTCATAGTTGGTGTTGCCTCCGTCATCCTTCCAAACTAAACCATAATAAGTACCAGGTAATAATTTTATATCAATTGCTTCCTCTTTATTCTCCGACTCCTCAGACTTTTGTAGCAAATCTCCATCGCTGTCGTACAAGTAGAGGTTGGCATTAGCGCTCAAACCCTTGAGATTTAAATTGAGACGACTTCTGTCATCAAGTTCTATCTTGTAGTAGTCGTGGGTATCTTCCGAGACGCCATAGAAATCACCCACCCAGTCTGAGAACTTCTGAGTTTTATTACCAAGGACACCAACTTTTCGCCCTTTATTTAGTTTGTTGCCCGCATTGTCCTGGGGTACAGGACTCAGGGAGACTTTTTCTTTGCTAACATTGTTAGTCTCGTTGACTTCCCTCAATACATCTTGGTCGTCAGCGATCGCCCCAATAAAATATTTCTTAACTCCACTGACGCTGGCCACTGGTAAAGTCAACTGCTTGTTGATGGTAGTACTCTTCTTACCCCCCAAAGATGTGACCATCTTAGAACCGAGTAACTCATCACTGGTAGTAATTTCATTATCCTCTGACACATAAAATCCCACCCGGAAATCATCAAGCTTACCACCAGCATTATTCAAAGTGACTTTGGCATTAAACTTTTGTCCGGGGTTAACAGTTTTTTCCTGCACATCAAAACCGCTAACAATCAAATCGCTGGAAAGATCAACACCCACTCTCTGACTGCCGGTATTATTCAGTTCGTTATTTTCGACAATAGCGTCCTGAACATCCACCATCATACCCAGATAGTAGTCTCCAGAGCCCTGCCAGAAATTGTCCCCGGACTCTGGCAGAGTCAATTGCTTCGCCAACTTCTTGGTATTCTTATCACCGGAAAGAGACTTAACCTTGGCAGTCCCCAAGAGGAAATCTCCCTTGTCTATACCCTCATCTTTGGACAAATAAAATCCAACCTCAAAAGCATCTGCCTTAGTATTACCGATGTTATTAACCTGGTAATTAACCTTAAGTCTCTCCCCGGCTTTTAATCCATCTTGCACATCCAGGGCTTCAAACTTCAAACTAGACAAATCTACAGTTTTCTGTGTTACCCCCAGAGTTAATTCGTAATCAGTTTTAGCTCCAGAAACCGGGAAAATTGCCGCATAATAAGTCCCTGCTTCTAACTTTTTCTTAATATTTTCAGCTTTGAGACCTTTGGCAGTAGATTCATCAAGGGTGTTCTTATTATCCAGCAATAACAAATTTGCATCTCCATCCAGGCCATCCAAAGACAAATTAACATCACTGGTTTCAGTCAGTTTAAAACTGTAGAAATCTGCTTGGTCTATAAGGCTACCTTCTTTGAACCCTACCCTATTGTTTTGTGTCACCTGGTCTTGCAAATTAAGAGTCCCTAATTGCTGGGCATTCTGACGATTATTAAAATCATCCTTCTGAAGATTAGTTGTTACTTCTAAATTGTAATTAGTCTTAACCTTTCCCCCATTTGGTTTCACACCAATATAATAATTTCCTGGCTGCAAAATCTCGTTGATAATTTCATTTCTCTTACCTTTATTGTTAGAAACTTCTATTTCTCCCCCATCATTTCCTACCAAGAATAAATTAGCATCACCGGTTAAACCATCTAGAGTAATATTAACCCCCCTTTGTTCTGCTAAACTGAAATTATAGAAATCCCCAACATCCCGGATATTTTGGGAAGATTCAAAACCAATTTCGTCCTTTTTAACAATCTTTTGATTTCCCAATTCTCCCAAATTCGTCCCCGGCAAAGCATCATCTTTTTCTCCTATTTGCGTATTGCCAGTTACGCTCAATTTATATTTGCTACTGCTACCACCCTTAGATTTTACCTTAATGTAGTAGATACCTTTATCCAAGATACTGCTAATTTCTTCTGGTTTTTTGCCCTTTTCTTTTGAACTATAAATCAGAGTAGTTCCATCTTTGTCGTATAATTCTAAATCCGCATTTTGACTCAACCTGTCTAAAGTAATAGTTAAGTCTGTTTCCTTTGTTAACTCAATTCTCCAGAAGTCACTCGTATCTAAAAAACCTTTTTTCTTTAAACCAATATCGTCAATTCGAGAAATAGTTTTTCCCTTTAATTTACCCAGATTTTTCCCCGGTAATTTAGCATCGGGGTCTTGAATTTTACTATCCCCATCTATAGATAAGGTATATTCTGAGCGATCGCTACCCATTGGCTCAACCAAGGCATAATATTTACCCTTATCTAAAATAGTGCTAATTTTTTCTACTTCTTTGCCCTTATTAGTAGAACTGTAAAGCAAATTTCCTTTACTGCCCAACAACTTCAAATCTACATTTTGGTTGAGACCATCCAGGGAAAAATTTACCTCACTATCCCTATTCAAATTAAATTGATAATAATCTTTTTGGTCTCGCTTTCCACCTACCTCAAAACCTATTTCGTCTCGTTTTTTTATCGGTTTATTACCAAGAGTTCCCAAATTCTCTGCCCGTGTTCGAGTACCATCTGGGTCGTCAATTTTATCCCCATCCAAACTTAGCCGATATTTAGTCCTAGCATTTCCGGTTGGAGTAACTTTCAGGTAATAAGTACCCCCTTCTAAAATTTGGTCAATTATTTCTTTCTTCTTGCCCTTGCTTCTTGACTGGTCGATAATTGTTTTGCCATCTTCATCTAAAAGTTGGATATTAGCATCGTCCTTGAGACCATCCAAAACAATATTTAGATTATTTAACTTTTCGGTTAAGGTAAATTTATAGAAGTCCCTATTATCCCGAGTGCCTTTTTCCTTAAAACCTATCTCGTCCGTAATTACTTTTTTCTTCTTACCTAATGGCCCTAAATTAGTGGCTCCAGGTGATTTGCTATCGGGGTCTTGGAGTATTTCTTCCGCACTAATACTGAGCTCATATTTAGTTTTCGCGTTCCCTTTGGGGTAAACCCGCAAGAAATAAGTACCTTGAGCTAATTCTTGCTCAATGGTTTCTGGTTTCTTACCTTTTTGTGTGGAGTTAAATAAAACAGACTTACCATTTTTATTCCGTAATTCTAGGTTAGCGTTATCTTTCAGGCCATCTACTACTATGCTGACATCATTCTCTTTACCTTTTAGGTTAAATTTGTAGTAGTCATTTTTGTCTCTGGCCTTACCAGATTTCATACCTATATTATCATTGTATGTTATGACGTCGTCTCCCACCCGCCCTAAGTTTAGAGCTGTTTTCACATTATTGCCTGGGTCTTTCTTTCTAGCTTTTCTCTGCTTTATAGTATATGCATTTTTTTCTGGGGGAATATTGGCTTCCTCTGTTGTAAGACCAGTGAGAGGATCTTTACCATCAATGTCCTCTGGTGTTGAAGCAACAGTTGTTAGGTCTAGCTGAGACGAATTGATGATTTTACTGGGCACTATAATTTGTGGCAGTTGGTTGTCTACCTCGTCCATAGGTACTTGTTCCAGCACATCAGGTTCCTGCACAGAATAAACTGGGAACATCATATTAACAGACTGATGTTTTGATTCTAATTCAAATCCTAGTATGTTTTGTGATGGTTCTAATCCTATTACTTCTTCTCTCATAAGAATTATATGATTTATCTATGCATATATATAGTACCACAGACAGCTCAAAAGTAAGCCTACTCTACCCCCCAACTAAGGAGATTAAAAATAATCCCTAAATTACGTTTTTTCATTTGTCGTCATCCTAATTATAATTTATGTTGCTATATTATGTTATTTAGATATTTTTTAATACTAACACTTAATTTAATAGCGATCGCTCCACAGAAAAAAAAATTAATTATTTGTTTGTTTCTGTTAGGTTTTTCTAAAAAAATATTGACTAATTATCTCAAAAATGATATTTATCTATAATTTTCAAATTATTTCTAGCAACAAGAACAGATATAGCACTACACATTTAGAAAGTGAGTAAAAACACGTAAGTAATAGGAAGAATAGCGATCGCTCCACAGAAAAAAATTAATTATTTGTTTATTGTTGTTAGGTTTTCTTCAAAAAATATTGACTAATTATCTCAAAAATAATGTATAAAAAATGATAGTCATATATAATATCAAATTTTTATAGCAACAAGAACAGATATAGCACTACACATTTAGAAAGTAAGTAAAAACACGTAAGTAATAGGAAGAATAGCGATCACTACACAGAAAAATAACAGAAAAATAAATGATTTCTTTATGTTAGGTTTTCCTTGAAAACTATTGACTAATTAGCTTAAAAATGATACTCGTATATAATATCAAATTATTTATAGTAGCAACAACAGATATAACACTACATATTTAGGGCGTAGATATTGGTAAATCATGTTTACTAAAAATTTTCCCTCTGAAAAACTCATTCAGATATTACTTCCCCCACTAGGGGTGCTCATTTCAGTTATCAGTTATCAAGACTTCTGAAACTAGCATCATGTATTCAAAAAAAACAAGTAAAAAAATAACCCTAGAAAAGCGAGGCTTTTAACGATATGGTCGATGCTGCAAAATCATAATTCACACCAATATCGGCGGATTTAATATGAATGAAGTAAGTTCCAGGTTCGTTCATTACAACTAATTTTTTCATTGGCATTACCTCTAGCAAAAGATCCATCTATATATAACTCACTATCCTTGTAAAAGTTCAAATTATCATTGCCATTCATATTGTCAAACTGAGGTCAACTGTACTTTTAGTTGGTAACATAAACCTGTAAAAATCGTCTTCGTCAAAACTACCTACCCACTCAGTCTGATTAAAGTTTGTTAAATTATCAATATCTTTAGCAGCTTTGAAATCATTGCCTGTACTTTCAACTAGTGAAGTTGCAGAGAGTTGTAAGTCATAGTAGGTATTGCCAGGAGCACCATTAACTATGGCAAAATAAGTTTCGGGTTCTAACTTGGTATTGATTACTTTATCAGTATTATCCGAATTTTTAGATAAACCTTTAGAAGATATCTGTAAATAAAACCTTAAGCGACAAGACGATTTAACATCAGTGAAATCATGGCTATATAAATAACGTATTCACTTACTTCCGGTAAACCCTCCTAATCTTTACTGAGTCGTTTGTGGGGTCAAAGCCTACCTAAATTTCTCTCCACCACCCAACCTCAAGGTTCAACCTCAAATTTTTTTTGAGAACCTTCAAGCACCTCCTGGTGAAGCTCCCATCCATTCGTGACTTGCTGTAACCCCTGGCTTTTATAGCCTCATTCAGCCCAAAGCTTTTGTAGGCTTGGAACTGACAGGCTATATTCTGCTAGCAACATCTTCCCAGGTGTGACATCTGATATATTAGCAACATGAACTAGCACCACTAATACCAACCCCAATGTTTATACTAGGATATAGCGTTTCCGACCTTTGACTTTTTTGCCTCCATCAAAGCCCCGCTCTGGTTCTCCTATCTCCGTTGTTTTCACTGATAGCCTATCAATTATTGCCCTTGTTGGTTCTGGGTTTCGTCCCTATTGTTGGCGGACATGAGTTCATAGGCTAGGGTGAATCAGTTGCCAGACTCCAAGAGTTCTGCCATTTTCGGCAAATCACCATACGCAGTCAAAGCCGGTGGGAAATCATGGGGTAAAAGTTCCCAGGTACAACCACTACGACGACTCTAGAGAATACTATTAACAACTGCTGGTAACTCCACGGTTTGTTTCCTTCCTCTAGATGTTTCATATTTAGCGACAGGTAGCATGGGATCTATCATTTCCTAAGAGCGATACCTTAAGTCTGTGGAATAGTTCAGAGCGAGTCATATTCTCAATGTTTCACCTCTAGTTGACTAGTTCCATTTTTTCTGTTTTACTTCCCCATGGTTTTATTTTAATCTTTTTTTTAAAGATACCCTCCTACTCTACAAGGTTTTCAGGATTTTAGTTTAAATAGCACTATAAGTTTTGAATGATAATGGTTATAGTCATTTTTTTCTGAATTCCCAACAACTCTATTATATAACTTCTGACTTCTGAGTTCTAACTTCAGGACTGCCTAATCTCTTTTTGTCATTAAAATAACAGCAGCCCGGGGCTCTAAGCGGTATCTAACACCAATAACTTTTGTTGCCACATCAAGGTTATTAAAATCTTTAGGAGAAGTAAAAGCAGTATTAACAATTAAATACCAATTTTCCCCCCTTTCCAAAGGTGGCAATTCAAACATTAAAGGTTTCCAATAAGCATTCAACATAATGTGAAAATATTCACCACTTTCTGGATGTTTTAAACTAAAAGCTAGAGTCCTGGAACCTACATTCCAATCAGGTATACCTAAATGTATTCCATGCCAACTAATATTAGGTACTTTATTCAAGTTAGTTTTCTCTTTAGTGCTAACCAAAGATGATTCGGGTATCGCTCCTACAGTAGCTAAAACCTTATCTAACTGTGTAATTTGTAATTCTTGAGTGAAATGAATAATCTTTTTGACAAATCGTAATAAATCATTTTGTTGATCAATTTGACTCCAGTCAAACCAACTACTTTTATTATTCTGACAATAACTATTGTTGTTACCTAATTGAGTTCGCCTGACTTCATCTCCCATCAAAATCATAGGTGTACCTTGAGAAAAAAACAGTATAGTAAAAAAGTTCTTAATTTGTCGCAGTCTTAACATTTCAATTTCTTCTTGATCTGTAGTTCCTTCAATTCCACAATTCCAACTAAAATTATGATTAGCACCATCGCGGTTATCTTCACAATTAGCTTCATTATGTTTCTCATTATAAGAAACCAGATCATTCATAGTAAAACCATCATGACAAGTAATAAAGTTAATACTATGATTTGGTTCTCGATCTGGTTTAGGATAAATATCAGGACTACCCATAATTCTTGCTGCCAATTTCTCAACTATTTGGGGATCACTTTTGACAAATTGACGAACATCGTCACGATAATGTCCGTTCCATTCAGCAAAGCGATCGCCAATAAATGAACCCACCTGATAAAGTCCGGCTGCATCCCAAGCTTCAGCAATAATTTTTGTGCCTGCCAAAACCGGATCTGACTCAATTGCCCACAAAACAGGAGGATCTTCTAAGGGATCACCAGTCATGCTCCGAGACATAACAGATGCCAAGTCAAACCGGAACCCATCAACATGCATTTCTCTAACCCAGTAACAAAGACAGTCAACAATTAAGCGATGTACAAAAGGATTATTTGTATTGAAGGTATTGCCACAACCGGTATAATTGCTGTAGTATCCACGATCATTCTTTTCTAGAATGTAGTAAGTTGAGTTTTCTAACCCCCGGAAAGAAACTGTTGGTCCGTTTTCGTTACCCTCTGCAGTGTGATTAAAAACTACATCCAGAATGACTTCTATTCCTTCTTTATGCAATGCCTTTACCATATCTCGGAACTCATCCATTGGTCCGAAAATATCTTTGCGGGAACTATAACTGTGGTGAGGTGCAAAAAAAGCGATCTGACTATAGCCCCAATAATTGATTAGGGGTTCGCGCACATCTTGTTCATCAAATTGCTGGACTGGTAATAATTCCACTGCAGTAATTCCCAATTCTTTGAGATAGGGAATTTTTTCTATTAGCCCAGCAAAAGTACCCCGTTTTTCAGGAGCAACACCAGAATTAGGATGACGAGTAAATCCACCAACATGCATTTCATAGATAACTGTTTTAGCATAGGGAGTTTCTAAAGGTTTGTCATCTTCCCAGTCATAGGTAGTTGGGTCAACTACCACCCCCTTGAGAGCGTAAGCACAATTATTACCGTTACCTGTAGCAGCTTTACGACTATATTTTTCTTGTCCCACTACAATTCTAGCATAAGGGTCAAGTAAAACTTTTGTACCATCAAACCGATGACCTTTTTCTGGGTTAAAGGGTCCATAGACTCGATAGGCATATATTTGTCCCGCTCCAATACCAGAAATAAAAATATGCCAGTAATGATGAGTTCTGTGTTGTGTTGGGTCAAGTAAAATTACTTGCTTTGGTTTAGCTGCTAATGGTTCATCAAATAGTAGTAATTCTATTGCTGTAGCATTTTTGGAATAGATAGAGAAGTTTACTCCTTTGGGGTCTTGGCAGACAGTGGCACCAATGGGAAAAGTATTACCGGGTAAGATATTAAGATTCATGATTTTTGAGTTACGCAAATTGTTAGATAAATTCAGTAATTTTATAAGATATAAGTGGATATTTTAAGATTTACCCACAGTAAATCAGGTTTCGGGAAAAATTATAGTTGTTTTTAACAATATATCTCTACAGAAAAAATGTTTTCTAGGTTCGCTTCTGTCAGTTCTGTATTCAAAGAAACTTAGGGAATATTAATTAATTATGTATAAAAACATTTTAGTTGCTATTGATACATCTGTTATCGGCGATCGCATGTTTAATATCGCTCTACAATTAGCAAAACTTGGTCACTCAAGTCTTCTGTTAGTTCATATTCTCTCAGAAGTAGCACAAGAAAGTCCTCTCAGGTTTTGGCCAATGAATATTGGTTATGATCCACAGATCATGAAGGCAGATCATCATCATTGAGAGAAAAACTTGAGAAAGAATGTTGACAAATGTTGCAATCAAAAGTAAGTAGAGGAAAAGATACTGGTTTTCAAACAGAATTTACTTAGCTAAGAGGCAACCCTGGTCGAGAAATTTGTCTAGCCTAAGAATGGAATACTGATTTAATTGTTATAGGATATCGTGGACATTCTATTTTGAGTGCAACTGTATTAGGCGGTGTAAGTAGCTATATGATTCACCGTGCTCATTGTTCTGTTCATATTTTACGGGGTTAGCATTTCATTTATCAGTTATCAGTAAGTAAAAGTAGTAACTGGTGGCAACTGCTTCTAAATATGAATATTGGTAAAGCGTTTTGAAGGAAAGCTACTGGTGAAATACTTACTGCCATAGTCACGAGCAAATTTTTGGTTCTTTTCTTACTAATCATAAATTTTATCCTATTTATTAAGCTGCTTGAAATTGAAAAACAGTTTACTCTTGGAGGTTTCTTTCCTTGATAGTTATCATTTATGGGATTTGAGGATGAAGATAAAAATAATTGTTGGTGGTGGTTATTATTATCGACAAATTTATTTAACCTAGCTATATATATAAAAAGTACATGAATAAGTTATATTAATTAAATGGGATATTTAACCTTAATTTTATATTGCCAAAATTCGATTACAAAACAAGATATATATCTTCTAGTTTTGGCGAATTTTTGCAACAGTTAGGAATCCATAATTTTCTCTGGTAAAACTAACTAAATTACAGTTTTTCTAGTTTTAAGACAATAAATAAGATTAAAAACTATGCCTGAAATTAATGACATCATTAATAATCGCAAAGCCAACGCTACTACTGCGATAAAAAAGAAGGAAGACTTAGAAGAACTTGAGAGGAAAATTAAGGAGCTTCAGAGGTTAAGACCAGAAATTATTAAAGCACCTGGTATTACTTCTGTCGTCTCTGAGCGCTTAGAAAAAGTTGACCTTCAAGGCATCCTTGATATTATTACTCAAGAACGAGAGCTGTGGGGAAGGATTGAGAAACGCCTGAATAGGGATACTATTAATATTGCTGTTGTGGGTTTAGCACGTCAAGGAAAAAGTACATTTCTACAGCAAATAACTTTGTTGACAGATGCAGAAATTCCTGCCAGTGATGGTCAACCTTGCACTACTACTCAAAGCAATATTTATCATTCACCAAACGAAAGTTATGGCAGAGTTTATTTTCATTCTAAAAGTTCTTTTTTGGAAGAAGTAATTATACCTTATTTCAAGAAATTAGGCTTTACAAGTTTCCCTCAAAGAATTGAAGATTTTGGTCGGGCACAACTACCATATTTACGAGAAAATTTTTCTGCTAATGATCAGTCTATTTATAATCATCTAAAAGATGAGTATTACAGACACTTTTCTGACTATTCCCACCTACTAAAAAATGAAAAACATGTCCAGAAAATTAGACAAGATGAAATTAAGGAGTATGTTTCTCAAAAGTATGATTTGGCCAGTCAACCAACCCTTTTTCATCACTTAGCTGTGGAAAAGGTAGAGATTTTTTGCCCATTTCCAAATAGAGGAGTAGAAAAAATTGCTGTAATTGATCTGCCTGGTCTTGGGGATACCCGGCTAGGGGATGCAGAACGAATGATTAAAGCCCTTGCGGAAGATACTGATTTTATTTTGTTTATTCGCAAGCCGAATGCTACTGGTGATTTCTGGGGACAACGAGATGTTGATTTGTATGATGCGGCACATCAAGCTTTGGAAGATAAATTACCTCTGGAACAGTGGTCTTTTATGCTACTTAATTATGATGGAGAAAATGGGAGAGCGTGTCAAGATTTTCAAAATACGATTAAGTCTAAAGGAATTCATGTTAAGGAAGATCTTCAGTCTAACTGCAAGAATTCAACATCAGCGAAAGAAGTGTTAACAAAAATACTTACATATTTGGAAAGAAACCTAGTCAGATTAGACAAACAGTATATGTCGTCAACTTATCAACAATCATTTAAGCGCCAACAGCAAGTGAAACTAGAACTACAAGGACTGGAGCAAGCAATAGCTAGTTATGGGGATATCAATGCTCAGTATGTAGTGCTCAGAGATAAATTTGTGCTTCAACTTTACAATGATATAGAAAAGTTCCGAGAAGAAAAGCGAGAAGAATTGGACACTTCTAACCCAGAATTTAAAGCTGAGGTTGATGCAGCAATTAACCGGTGCCAACAAGAGTTTAATATTCCTGATTTAGAGCGTTTAAATAGTTGGGCAAGAAAAGATGGAATTAATGCTGTTTATTTTCGAGCTAAACAACAAATGCGTCCGGGAATATTGAAGAATTTTCACTTAATGGAAACTGGTCTCAAAGCTGCGGTTGATCAGACAAAATTAGAATTAGCAAATATTCTAATTCAACTAGGAATTGGAAATATAGTGAAAGATAATGGACTGGAGTTTTTCCCTGCTATGGTAGAGATTTTGAACAAAAGTAGTAGTTTGCCGAATCTTAGGTTTGCCTTTGAATTTATTGATTCTTTTGAAGTTACTTATAAAGGAATTATTCAATACCGAGTTTGGAAGGAGATTGTTGATATTTTACCTCCTAATACCATGACTTTTACTAAGGTATCAGATAATATAAATAATGGTGATTTGTCTCCTAATACTATAGATTTTACTAAGGCATCAGATAATATGAATTTGGTTGTTCATGACCTTCAGAAACTCCATCAAAAAGCGATTGAAGTATGTGAAGAGATTTTAGATGATATAGGAATATACTTTAATAATGGACGAATATCAATGGTAGAAGAATTTGCAGATTACATTACACGTGCAGAAGGGGTACAGGGGGAATGGGACATTTTTTTGAGCAATAACCGCAGTAAAGTTTGGCCAGAACTTAAGGAGATGGAAGAACAAGAGCAGTTACGAAAATATTGGCTGTCTTTAGTTCAAGAAGCACTGGCTATTAATGAACAAATTAAGCTCTCTTTTTGATAACTCGATTGATTTAAAGTGAGTTAAACTAGGCAAAATGTTAGCTATAAATTTAGTTGATTAAGCATATTGAGCAAAGTAACTTAGAACAAGTTATTTGCTCAATAAAAATCAAAAAATGTTAGCTATTCGTTGTTCAGAGAGGATTGCTATATTAACTTGTAGTTAGTCAACCAAACACAGGGGTTATTTATAATCATGGTTCAAGAACAACAACGGCAAAAAAACACAAGAATTAAACTGGGAATTTGGGGAACTAGCAGTGCAGGAAAAACAGTTTATATGCTCATGCTATATCATTACCTTCAAAGGTCAAAAAGAAAAGACAGGTTCTTAGTTAAGGCTGGTAATGAACAAACAGACAAGTTTCTGAAAAAACATTTAATTTCAAGGATTTATAAAGGAGAATTTCCAAGCACAACAACAAAGGAAGATAAATATAACTCATATTCTTATAAGCTGAAAAGGAATAATAGCGACACAATAGTAGAGTTGACCTTTCTCGATCTCTCAGGAGAAATCTGGAAAAGCAGAGGATACAAGGTAAAGACAAATAACAAGAAAAACGAGGATGTAAGTGTAGCAAAATACTTGACACAGTGCCATGGAATTTTAATTTTATTGAGTCCCTTAAAGGAAGACTACCCTCCTAAAAACTCATATTTCTCATTATTAGAAGGCTTATTTAGATTAATGCTAAGAGAAATTCCCGAATCCGAATTCAAACTAGAGCAATATGTTGTTTTTGGTATAACTAAAGCAGATCACGATGAAATTTACCAGCGGACAATAGACAGGAATTTTTATCAATTGATTATGGAAATTATAGGACCCCAAGCAAGCCTAGAAGGGCTCGAAAGCTATTTTCATCTAGAAATAGTGGAAGAGAAAGATGGAACAAAGCGAGTGAATGTAAATGGAGAAAATAATCGTTGCTGTTTTCTTCCTATTTCACCCTTCGCAAAATATTACGATGAAGATGGTGGTAAAATGATATCCCCTGTTATTGAAAATAAAACAGAGGAAGAACCAAGGGCAAATGAGTCACAGCAGGAGCCGCCAAAAGCTGCTGGTAAGCGACAGGAGAAACAGCGAGAAGACCCTTTTAAAAAAAATCTAGGTAAGAAGCAAAAGAATAATGATGATTATGAAACACCCAGTACGGCTGACAATTCTGAAGGTGGTCAAAGGGAAGGCCACAGTAGTGACAATGATGACTATGACACACCCAGTACAACTAATGATGATGAACCAAATCAAAAACAGGGAAAATACAAGATTGATACACGCGTTGAGTGGAGACCTCAAAATGTAGTTGAGCCTATTGAGTGGTTGATTCAGCGTATAGAAAATCATCCTCCCAAAATTTTTGATGAATAGCAACAAACAGAGTAACAACAGTTAATCAATTAGGAGAAAAAATTATGCAACAACAGCAAGAACTAGAGCAGTTTATTTACGGTAAATTTGTCGGTCCAGAAAGCGGATATTGCATCGTTGCCCATAGTTCTAACTTAGAAGACAAACAGGCTATAGAAGAGATAGCCGAGCAAGAATGTCGCTTTTGGCAACAGCCTTCGGATTATAATCTCTGGGGGGTTGGCATTTGTCGAAATAATACTCAGATTTGTCCGGAACAGGAAATTATATTTATTCAAGAAAGGTCGGCTCAGAATTTGAACAAAAGCTTTGTTTTTAGCGGAAGTCGTAGATTTTATCAGCGACTTTATATTTTTGCTTCCGAAGCAACAGCGCTGAAATTCAACAAGATCATTTTTCTGTGGCTTACCAAATTTTCCCTCAACAAAGTGCCTACATTTAAAGCACTCAATAAACCCAATGGTTCCGGTGACTCTGGGTCTTGGTTTTTTCCTCAAAGTGACTTCTCATTAACTGACCAACAGACTGAAAAGGCAAACCCAAAAAAAATCATAGCAGATGTTTGGCAGAAACTTAGCAACAATGAACGAAACCTCTGGGTTCAGGCGTTGGATGCAATTATGAGAGGTAAAAAGCTTTTGATTGCGATCGCAGATAATAAAGATGAAATAAGTAAATTCCTGTCAAAACTGGACAATCTTTTATTACTTTTCATTCCGATGGTTTGGCGAAGTAAACTCTCGATCGCAATGGGAAAAGACATCGATCTAGAAGTTTGTAAATGGGCAAATATAGTAGTTAGTTTTCAGGAAGAAAAACCGAGCTATTGGACTGATGATTGGGTTTGTCTAGATTTAGCATCAACAATAATTACTCCAAATCTAAGTATTGAAAGTGAATACGTTAAAGATTTTATTGAACCACTTAAGGATGATTTTGGAAGTTTAACTATTCTATGTAAAAAATTTGCTGAAAATGAAAATGTTGGTCTTAAACTGAAGACCACCAACAATCAGAAAAACTCATCAGGATTTAGGCCAGATTCGTCTAATGTTAGTCTTTTATTACAGGGTAAGCCTTTAGACTTTAGTCATCCATCTGTTGATTTTATAGCTAATTACCCCAAGGACGATACCTATAAAACACAACTATTTTCCAAATACTTTTTACCCATGAAATCCGAGCTAAAAATCTTTCTTGAGAATGTGGGTAAAGATCAAAAGACAGTGTTAATAATCCTTTGGGAGGCTATCAAACAAAATTTAACGACTGATGCTGATATAGCGGTCCTCTGTTTGAGTAAAATGTTTGCTTTATTAACTAAAGATGAGTTTTTAAAGCGACTTCAGGAACTTAAAGCAGCCGATGTTATGGAGCTAATAAGTCATGGCTTATGGAAAGAAACTCAAAAAAATGTCAATAAAGAAGACTCTTTAGAATTCATAAACAAAGAATTACAACTTATTTCCTTAAAATTCATAAAAGAAGAAAGAAAGAGATACAAATACGAAGAATTTAAAAAATTTGTTAGCATTCATTTACAAGAAATATTTTTCTCAGATGTAGAAAAATTTCAACTATGGGATTCATTTTTAGCTCAGGAAATTGATCGGGAAAAGTTTCTGGATTTGTTTAACGAACAACTTATTCCTTTAATGCCTAAAATTGACTTAGAAATCTTTGAAAACAGCTATCTAATTAAATACCTAAAATCTTCATTTCCTATTGTATTTTTAGGATTGCAAGATGTTTTATCAAATCGAAATTTCTCAAAGCTTTGCCTAGTTTCTAGTGACTTAAAAATAAATAATGCCACAACCAATAAGCTTTACCTAAACTTTTTAGAGTCTCAATCACCAACCTATGAAAGTAGCCAGGATTTGTTAATAGATACTATTAATAGGAGTATCGATCTAAAAACAACAGTCCTTAAAATTCAAGATCTTTCTGATGTTTACCAATGGTTTTATAAGAAGAAACCAGGGTTATTCGATAATTTAAGTAAACTTTATAGCACTAATCCATCATGGTCAGACTGGGAAGAACTTGCATCTTTTTTGTACCCAGATGATCATAATCAAGAAAATAGGGTTTATTTTCTTGACAAAATAGTTGCTCAAAAATTCACCGCTGAGGTTTTAAAAACTTGGTTCAACTTATTAAAAAGTGAACCGAATAATCCCAAGATTAAAGAAAGTTTTTTGAATGGAAAAACCTGGAAGAATTTAAGGGACGAAACTATTAAAAATATGTACTGTTATCTAACAACTGAGGTCCCAGATTATGTAAGTAAGTTAATACAATGGGCCTCTGAAAAAAGTAGGTTTGATTTGATTAACGGAAAACTCACCGAATCTGCCATAGAAATTTGGGAAAATAATAAGACAATTGATCAACAAACTTGGCAAATTTTAATGTTTTCACCAGTACAAGCAAACTTATCCAATGAAAAGCGTTTTAGAATGAGAATTGCTGATTTATTGTGTGAACCAAATTCACTATCCTTGACAAATAATGTTGAAATTAAAAGCCAAAATATTTCTAAAGAAAGACAAAATAAAAGCGAGTCACAGCAAAAAAAACCAAGAGATCTTTTTAAGAAATATACTGCACATAAAACTATTCAGGAAAATGTTTCAAGCACTGATGATCCTTTAACAAACTCGACATCTACTCAGATGTCTAATAATAACCAAAATGAGGGCAAAGTCAACGAGTCCAGGAGAGACTTGCCACTCTACAATAAAGAACAAAAAACACTGCATTTATTAACTGAACTTGCTAGAAAAAAAATTAATAAATTCAAGGACGACCCTGAGAAAATTGAAGGTTTTCTTGAGCTTTGTGAAACCTTTGAAATAAAAATACTGGAAGTTTTAGTGGAAGTGGATTTAAAAAATTGCCCTGGTGTCTTCTTCAAGTATCTGCATAGCAAAAATTATGATAGAAACAGCACAGAATATATTCGTTGCTTTGAAAAAATGTTATCTCAAATTCAAAGCAACACTAAAGAGCGAGACAAAATTATCGATTTTGTGAGAGATATAGGAAAGAATATGATTGGGGAAGGAGACAAAGAGCTTCGGGAGCTAGCTGTTGATTCTCTAGCCTCTTGGGCACGTCAGGGATTGAAGTGATTGCTGTCTCACCATTATAAGAAGTGTAGCCAACAGGGTAACTAGGCTTTTTGTTCAGCTTTAAGGTAGTGCAAGTTAATAAAAACTTAGTCAAATTGGAGTTTTTTTTAAATGATTAATGATAACAGCCAAAATCAGGAAACAAATTTTTGGATATGCAATGGAGAGGAAAAAAACCTGCCTCATCCCCCGCAAATGCTTCATTACGGTGATGAGTGTCCTATTTGCCACAATGTCAAAAAAATCAAACGGAACCCACCTCCTCCAAACCCAGACACCATTAATATTACTAGACCAACCGATTTTGAAGTACCCCCAGAGGTCGACACCAATAGTATTAAAGGTACTAGACCAACTGCTTCTCAAGTATCCCCAACAGGACAAAAGTCAAAACGCGACTGGCCTCTTGTTGGGGCACTTACGATTTTGAACCTGGGGAGTGCATTTACGACTGTTCGTGGTGCGTCGCAAATTCTCCCGAGTTTTGTCGCTTATCCTATGGGTATTACTATTCAGGGAGTGCTATTTGCCTTAATTGCTCGTTTATTCCTGAAACACGCCCCCTTAATTAAATGGGTAGTTGTAGGCTGCTTTTCAACTTTTAGCGTTTACACTAGCTTTTTTGCTTACTATGATTTACTAAATCGAGAGACACGGGAAAAGACTCGTATTGAGCTAGCTAATTCTGGTCATCAAAGCTTAGTAGGAGAATTCTTTACCCCGATTCAAAATAAAGTTAATTCCTTGGAAAGCGAGATAGGTATTATTAACAAAAAAATAGAGAAAGAAACTCAAGGAGAGAGGGGAGGAAGACCAAAAGGTTGTGGAAAAGTGTGTCAGCAACTAAAAGAAGAAAGAGAAATACTCGAAGAACAAAAAGCTCAACTTAAACCATTAGTCAACCGCTTACAGCCTTTATTTAACTACAATGTGGAAGGTAAGTCACCAAAAGAAATTTTTGACACTGACTTCAAAGCTTTATCTAAAGTTGGGGAAAATTGTTTACCAAAAGAGCTGTTATCACAGCTAGAGATTACTTGTTTGCCCGATCAATATTTGAAGGCTTTAAACCCACAAAATTCTGAAAATTACGAAAGGCTAAGATTGACATACATCGATCCAGATCTAGAGGTTGATTTTCTTGCGCCCATTCTTAAAGTCATGAAAGGTGAAGGTTCTGCCATAGCATCTGTCATTATGGCTTTGCTAATTGATGGCTGTATCATTTTGTTAGGAATTGGTGTTGAAATTCGCCCCCAGGTAACTCGTCAACGACAACAAACATTGACCTTGCAAATAAAAGATGGTAAAATTGTGGAGTTTTTAAACCTGTTACTATCGAAATCAGAAAATGAAACTATTGAAATAGAAAAAAGCGATAACAATAAAGATGAATACCAAAATTTGCTCACTTGGCTTTCTGTAAACACTCGATGGATTTGGCAAGATGAAGATAAAAGCTGGTACTTTCGATCTTCCAGTAGTAAAGAGAATTTTCAGAAATGGTTGATAAATCAGATAAATTTGCAAAATCAGGCTCGGGCTAGTACGAATTTATTGGAGTCCTGGAAGAAAAAGCCTCCAGAATATTTTGTGCTTGAGATGCCAATAGTTTCAAAAGATCAGGATTAAGTTTGGCAGAGATTGCTTCCTACTTACTAAGGTACACTTGTGCGGGCAATATGCCCGCAATAGCAAGATAGAAGTTTTAATATCTGTACCTCATATACTGGAAATTTGCTGTAACTGATAACTGATTAATAACCAACCACTTTAATAATTTTTTCTTTGGCACCCAACTTCAGTAGACGATGGCCGTGATCATCTTGTTGATCAACTTTTACCCTGTCAGCAATCATTCCAAAAACTCTACCATCAGTTGTCAACACCTGAACCAGAACATTTGAACTACTAGCAACTATCCCCGCTAAAATATCATCTTGTCTGGTAAACTGAAAAACATTTTGACCAATACCACCACGATTAGCTACTCGCAAAGCAGTAACAGGAATTTGCTTACCATAACTGTGTTGAGAAACTAACAATAAATTACTTCCTATATCCAAAGTCACACAACCAACTAACTCTTCTTGTTTCCTTAACCTAGTTGCTTGAGAACCTTGAGCAGCACGCCCCATTAATGGTAATTTTTCGTCATCTATTTGTAATCTTAATAATCGCCCACCAGAAGTAGCCAAAACCACTTGTTCTCCAGTTTTACCCAAACTAACATAACGTAATTCATCATCTTCTTTAAGCTTAATTACTGTCACTCCACGATTTCTCATATCACTCAAATCAGACAAACATAAACGTTTAATTTTGCCATTTTGAGTCAACATAATTAAGTCTTTATTCTCCTTAGCTTCATTTAAAATAAATTGACCAATAATAATTTCTTTACGAGCATCAGTAATTTCTTTTGTAGCTGATGGGGGTAGTAAAGTTACTAAAGGTACCCCTTTATTTTCATTCCGTATTGTCGAACGGTTAGAAGCAGAAGGAATATTATTGACTTTCAAAGGATATGCTTTACCAGTACGAGTTAGTAATACTAAAGTTTTGTCAGTAGTTGCCTCAATTATATTAGTAGTAAAATCCTCACTATTTTCCATAGTTATATGAGATTTTTTATCAATTTTATACTTCTCAAATCCTTTAGCAGGAATTCGTCTTACATATCCTCGGTGGCTAAATTCTATAACAACTTTTTCTGTAGGTGGCGGAGCAGCTTCCAAAGTCAAAATTGGCGATTTAACTGTTATATTTTTTGATTTTATTACTCTACCTTTTGTTTTTATATCTATTTCTTTATTTCCAGCTTCTAGATATTTTTTCTGTTGAGAAATAGATGCAAAATCATCAGCATTTTTTAATTTTATTTGGTCGATAATTCGAGTACGTCTAGGGTCGTTATATTTACGCTTTAGGGTTCGCAATTCTTTTTTGAGGGCTTTGAGAAGTTGATGGCGATCGCCTAATAAATTTTCTAGCTCTTGTATTTTTCCCATGAGTTGCTCATGTTCTTCCTCTAACTTTTGTTTTTCCAAACCAGTTAGTCTTCGCATTGGCATTGCTAGGATAGCATCAGCTTGATTTTCGCTTAAACCCAAACTTTCTTGGAAGCTAACTTTAGCAGTATTACCATCCGGTGCATTTCTGAGAATATCAATTACTCTATCCAATTCTTTTAGAGCAGTTAGTAAACCTGCAACAATGTGACTTCTAGCTTGAGCTATTTGTAGCTCATGGGTATAGTGACGGGTGAGAGTCTCTTCTCTAAAATTGAGAAATTCTTGTAAAAGTGTTCGCAAAGATAATTGCTGTGGTTGTCCATTAACCAAAGCTAGCATAATTGCACCAAATTTAGAAAGTAAGTCAGTATTTCGGTAGAGATGGTGAAGTACAACACTAGGGTCAGCTTCACGTTTTAGCTCAATAACAACTCTAATACCAGAGCGATCGCTCTCATCTCGCAAATCAGCAATACCTTCGATCTTGCCTGCATTAACTAAGTCTGCTGTTTTTTCTATCCAGCCTGCTTTATTAACTTGGAAAGGTAACTCTGTGACCACAATAGCTGTTTTTGTCCGTCGTCCACGACCTGTAGGCACTTGCTCAATAGTTGCCACACCCCTCATGGGGATGCTACCTCGACCCTTAGTATAAGTATCAATAATTCCATCTGTGCTAACAATTTCTCCTCCAGTGGGAAAGTCAGGCCCAGGAATTAATTCAAATAACTTTTGATCAGAAATATTAGGATTGTCAATTAAAGCAATGAGGCCATCTACGACCTCACCTAAATTATGCGGTGGAACATTAGTTGCCATTCCTACAGCAATTCCAGAAGAACCATTTAGTAATAAAAATGGTAATTGTGCCGGTAATACTTTAGGCTCTTGTTGGGAACCATCAAAGTTGTTGGTAAAGTCAACTATAGCTTCACTAATTTGGGTTAATAAACCTTCATTGCCAATTGATGCCAAGCGACTTTCTGTGTAACGCATAGCAGCGGCAGGGTCATTGTCAATGGAGCCAAAGTTACCGTGGCCATCTAGTAATGGATAACGACTAGAAAAATTTTGAATCATCCGCACCATAGCATCATAAACAGCCTGGTCGCCGTGGGGATGGTATTTTCCGAGAACGTCACCAACTACTCTGGCGCATTTGCGAAATGGTCTATCTGGAGTGAGACCAAGTTCGTGCATAGCGTATATTATTCGACGATGAACTGGTTTTTGTCCATCTCTAACATCTGGCAAAGCTCGGCCAACAATCACACTCATGGCATATTCAAGATATGATTGTTGCATTTCTGTATGGAGTGATGTAGTAATAACTTTTCCGGAAAGTAAATTTAATTTTTTGGCCATGAGTTAGTATTTTAGATAGGGAATAGGGAGGGAATATGGAATAGAGAATATAAATGGGAATAGGGAATATAAATTAGTATTAAACTATACCTCACCATCCTAAAAATTGCTTTAATTTTATTAATTGAGATAATTTTGAGGATATTATTAGGAAATTCAGCCAAAGTAAAAAGGCTAAAGTGTTAGATTCCCATTACTAAATAGGAGTTTAAATATAATTAGATAAGTATACAATTAAGCTAGCTAATGGAAGTAATTTTCTCATATTTTTAGACAAGTTTTTCAAATAGTTATTAATTGAGACATTTTTATAAGAAGTTTAGCTAAGGGATTAAAACTTTTGATATTGTTTCTTTAGAAGTTATATTTATGGCCTTTTTCTTGTTATGTAACCTCAGCTATTATAATTAATTATTAGAAATATCTAATAATAGGTTATTTGTAAAGGAGATACAAAAAACGAAGATAGGAAATAGGGAATGTTTAAGATAGTAAATAACACAGCTAAAACCCTGAAATTTTACGAAAATTGTAGAAAAATTTATTGATATTTATCCAACTATTCTAGTTACCTCTTGCTGCAGAAGCTCTGCTAAATCTACTTATCAGGCATCAGCTTTTTTCATGAATAACTTGCCTGGTTGATTTTTTTTGAGCTTAGTTAAAGTATTGACTAACCTAAAAACATTTGAAATAACTATTCCTCTCCATAAATGTCGATTCAGGAAAGGCAGTTTAAGGGTTTGAGAGCCTTTTATGAAGATATCTATTAAGATTGCTAATTACGGACTGCCTTTTTCTAAAATTACTGTCCTAGCACTCTCAAAGCTTACTAGTATTTTTAACAAAAGACAAATCAAAATATCTGCTAGACTAGTCAAAATAAATACCTACACAAAATTATTGGCAAAACTCGATGTTTATACAAGGATTAGATTTCAGCTTTTAAAGTGTGTAATTTATTTTATTTACTCACTTGATAATTAAACTATTTTTAGGCATAGTAGATCTTCAGTAATACTGAAGTAATTTAAGTCTTACTTTTAACTTACAGCTAATTTTAATACTAATCTATATTCCCAAAATTTGTAAAACTTTGCACCTCATCAACTGAAAAACTGCTATAATAAAATATATATTCTAATTTTAAAATTGTCAGTAAGTATGAGTTTTAATATTTTAGGTTATTTTTTGGGAATTGATTATGCCAGTATTTATGGGATACTTATAGTGGGTTTCATCAAGGGTGAGGTATAGTTGTCACGGGCTATATTTTCCCGTAAAAAAGGTTTGATGGTTTAGTATTTGTATTTGATCAGTGTGGGAATCTGTTGTATTTAATTATAATAGCAGTCATAAAAAAATATATCGTTAACTACTTTATTCTAATATTATCTTACTACTAGGCAACTATCAGTGGGTATTTAAAAGTCCCAAATTAATTTTATCCATGATCCAAAAATTAAGATGTCAAACCTCTTCTTGAATAGGGTATGAAAAAAAATCAACTTGCGTATTTCAAACCTTTGGCTTCATTGGTTGGTATTGATAACTGATGAGGTTAGTAAAGCATGATCAAAACTTGGATCATAGCTGTTTATGAGTTGAGAAAGCCTTCGTTTAATTTTTAGTTCGTTTTATGTTAAAGCGAATTAACTATTACTAGTTAAACCTATGGAATTTAGTCTAAACTTTATGATGGTAGAGTAGTGATTACACTTACAAGTATTTAGTAGGAGAATTATATGAGTACCATTTTAATAGTAGAAGATGATCAGGTTAATGCTAAGGTTTTTTCCAAGATTTTGACAAAAAGGGGTGGTTTAAATGTTAAGCATACAGAAGATGTGGAAGAAGTAGTGAAAATTGCTAGGTCAAAGGAAGCAGATTTGATTTTAATGGATGTTTCTCTAACTCGCAGCGTCTATAATGGTAAGGCTTTTGATGGCATTCAAATTACTCAACTTCTCAAATCTGATCCTCAAACATGTAAGCTACCAATTATATTATTAACAGCTCATGCCATGTCAGGTGATCGAGAAAATTTTTTAAATAAAAGTGGCGCTGACGGTTATATTTCTAAACCAGTAGTGGATCATCAAGAATTTGTCAATCATATCAAGTCATTTTTGAGTGAAGATTAATGAATGGATAAATTGGCCACTGCACTTTATTCAAAAGTAAGATATATTTGAAAAGTACTAGAATGTTCTAGTACTAATAGCGACTGATATACAGACATCTAATTACCATCAATTAGGATTTGCGGAAAAAGTCGTTTTGTAAGGATAAGGAATGGCTAATTGACAGTAAACAATCTTTAGAAACAAGGCATTAGGGAGTAAGGAGTAGTGATAAATAATTAATCATTTGTATAAGATAATTGCTTTGATATTTTATGATCGGAGATGTCTAATACCATTCCTCAAAAATTTTTAAACTTTACGCTTTGAGTGGGGGAGTGGGAGAGAAGTAAATATTTATAAAATTAAAACAATTCTAGAGTGTTAATCGTACAATAAGCAAAAAGTTTATTCCCTTGATGTTAATTGCTTAAATTTATGAAGTTTTACCTAAGTAAACTAGAGTTGTTTGGTGTGGGAAAATTTAAAATACTCAAAAGCTTACTCTATAAGCTTTTCAGGATTTTAATGCTCAAAATCACGCTTAAACCTGTACTTGTTTTGGGTTTTAGACATTTTTTGGGCTTAATTCCCAACAACTCTATTATTAATGGATGGGAATTGGTCTAATAAGTAATAGTTGCGATCTGTGAATTTTTATTGATTTTTTATGGGTTTTGTGGGAACAAATCCCAAGTGATCGAATATTAATCTCGTAAGTTTTGGGCACTTTTCTTAAAGTAAACCATTGCTTAAACTGATATATTATCAGGATTTTATATTTATTCAGTTGGTTCGTTCTTATCGATCGCTGAGAACTTCACCATAAGAAAAACCTGGAGCTGCCAGAACAAAAACTGTAGTAGGAAGACCAAGAGTTTTAGACTGTAAATCCTGATAATATTCGGTAAAATTCTCTCCTGGAGTGCGAATACCAAGGAAAATTAAATCTGCATTCCGAGAAGACTCATGCAAAATATCATAAAAAGAACGACCATTAGAGACCAAAACTTGAGAACTTGCACTAATGCGTAAACTTTGAATTAAATTATCAACATTTGCTTGGGTTTTTTGAGCTGCAGTTTGTTCAGGAACTACTAGTTTTAAGTTAATTTGAGCATTCCGCCAATCCATATCCGTACGCAACAAATAGGCCAAAAGTAACATTAAGCCACCATTATTTTGTAAACCGCCCCACCATACATCTATTCGACGATATTGACCAAAGCCGTGATCGCTATTTTCCCGGAAAATTACTACATTTTTTTTGGCTTTATGAATATGAGCAACCAACTGACAGTAGCGATCGCGACGAGAAGCTTCCTGACTATCTCCAAGCACCACTGTATTTGGTGTTAGTGGTCCAATACCATAAGTTTCTACCAAGAGTTTTGCCCCATCAAAAAAGTCTGTAGCTGTTACAACTCTTACCAACACTTGCACTCCACGCTTTTCAACGTACTCACGAATAGTTTCTTCGGTATCACTCTGCTGAGAAACATCGCGAGATGAACTGGGTAAAACACTACAGACTGTAATTATCCCTCGGTTATGGGTTAGGTGATCTGCAAACCGAATTAATAACCAACGTTTTTTTGGTACTCCAGATAAGACTAAAATATGAGGACGCCAGTTTTTAGTATCTTCTTCACCTAGGAGCAAAATCCCTTCCCGTACTAAGGCCATCCATATTCCTCGTCTAGCATCTCCCCAAGTGGTCTCTAATTCCCGTCTTTGTAGCCAGATAAATATTGTTAGCACTATCACAGCAGCAATAACTGTAGCTATAGCATTAATCAGAAACATTACTGCTAAACAACCCAGGGCACCCAGCATTGATAATGACCAATGGACTTTAAATGTAGGACGAAAAGAAGGACTTTGTAAGAAGCCTTCTATACCTGCTGAGACGTTTAAAACCATATATGTTGTTAAAAAGAACATGGTCAGTACTGGGGCAATAATATTTAGGTCGCCTATGCAAACTGTAGCAGTAGCAACTCCTAAAGTCACTGCTGTACCAATTCGAGGTTCGTCTTTAAGCTTACTACCATTGCCAAGAAAAGATAACCAACGTGGTAAAACTCCATCTCTTGCTAAAGCTTGTAAGACTCTGGGAGCTCCCAATATACTACCGATGGCGCTGGAAAGAGTTGCACCCCAAACTCCAAATAAAATAGCTGGTTCCCAAACAGCCATTTCTTTCATGATCAAGGGTTTTTCTATTAACGTAGTTGGATCTGCACGCATGGCCAGAATAATTGGTAATATCATATAGATTACATATCCTGTACCAACTGCTGCTAGAGTACCTATAGGAATAGAACGGTTAGGTTCTTGCAAGTCTCCAGACATACTGACTCCTGCCATTATTCCTGTTACTGCTGGAAAGAAGACGGCAAAAACTGTCCAAAAAGGTTCTGTAGATTGCTCTGGAGTTGCCAAAATGTCTATACTTGTTATTTCTAGGGGATGTCCAAAGGCAAATGAGATTAGGGATAAGGCGATCGCTCCCATAATAAAATATTGGGCCTTAATAGCGATTTCTGCTGAGGTAAAGGCCAATACTGCTACAGCTATGGTGGTAATTAAAGCTACATACAATTTGTTAAAGCTACCAAAAGTATCTACAATGCTTTCTGCAAAACCAATGGTATAAAGGGCAACAGAGAGAGCTTGGGCAAAATAAAGGGGTATTCCTACTGCACCACCTGTTTCAAGACCCAGAGATCGACTAATCATATAGTATGCTCCTCCCCCTCTAACTATTCTGTCTGTGGCGATCGCGCTAACTGACAAAGATGTGAGCAAGGTAATAACTGTGGAGAGAGTAACAATAAGTAAGGTTCCCAATAAACCTACATTACCTACTACCCATCCAAAGCGGAGATACATAATTACACCCAAGATTGTCAAAATTGAGGGAGTATATACACCTCCGAATGTCCCTAAACCTTTTTCATTTATACGCTCGGGAGATGTTTTGGGAGTGGCTTGTGTTTCTTCTGGTAGGTTTGAACTTTTAAATAGTTTCATAGATCTTCAATTTTAATGGCCATCACGAAAAAGTTATAGAAGTCAAAAGTCAAAATTTAAAAGTCAAAAGCAAGGGAGGCTGGGCTGAAAATTTTGACTTGAGAGTAATTTAAAGGAATTATTTGACATAATAACTTTGAAAGTATTTGTGCCATCAAATTCAGTGAATTGCTATTCAAGAATTAATATTTAGCATTTTCTTGAATTTGCTATAGTTTTCTGGTCTAATAGTTCCTTTATCCTGTTTGGAATTTTATTAGTTTTGTTGGGTGGGAGAGCTAGTACCTATCTCTGGCTAAAAGAAATAAGGGTTTTCCCTACTCCTAGTCTTTGTAGTTAGAGAAGATTAGGATTTTGCTATACAGGAAAATTAAATAAGGGGCAAAGGTTTTCCCTACTCCGTACTCTCTTTTTATTAAGTTGATTTTAGTCAATGCCTACTTCTCGCTTGTTAACACTAATTTTAGGTTTTAGTTTAATCTTATTGTTGATAATTTGGCTGGTTGGTTCTTTATCATGGTTGTACAGTCAAATCTTATGGTCAGCTCCTCCACTTGTGGCCAATTTATTACTACTGTTGTTAATTATGCTCATGGGAATTGTCCTTTTTACTCTTGTCTATTATCTGAGACTATACACAATTGGCAAAAATAAAAGGCAACGATCATCAAAAATTACTATTCCTGTTGTTAAGTCTGAGGCGGTTTCCGAATCTCTGAAGGCGGTTAGGCAGCAAATAATTCAAATACAAGATGAAGTAGCTAGACAAGCATTGTTGAACCGTTCTCAAAAAATAGAATATATTGCAGCACAAGGTAATATAAAAGTTGTAGTTTTTGGTACGGGTTCAGCTGGTAAAACTTCTGTGGTTAATGCTCTAATGGGACGAATGGTGGGAAGGGCGGAAGCACCAATAGGATCGACAAAAGTAGAAGAAACCTATTGTTTAAAGTTATCGGCTTTGGAAAGGGAAATTTTGATTACTGATACACCAGGTATTTTAGAGGCAGGGGTGGCAGGTAGGGAAAGGGGTCAACTGGCAAAAGTTTTGGCGACGGAAGCTAATCTTTTGTTGTTTGTGGTTGATAATGATCTACAACAGTCGGAATATATGGCTTTGAAAAGTTTGGCGGCTATTGGTAAGCGATCGCTTGTAGTGTTTAACAAAACTGATCTTTATACGACTGAAGATCACGAAGCAATTTTAGTTCGCTTGAGGGAAAGGTTAGTTGGGGTTATAAGTAAAATGGATATTGTGGCGATCGCTGCTTGTCCTAATTCTGTGCGACTGGAAACAGGGGAAGTATATCAACCGGAACCGGATATTATAGCTTTAATTGAACGTTTAGCTGCAGTTTTACGACTTGAGGGGGAAGATTTAATTGCTGATAATATTTTGCTACAGTCTCAACTTTTGGGGGAGGAAGCAAGGAGTTTAATTGATAGTCAAAGAAGAAAACGAGGGGAAAGGGTTGTCGAAAAGTTTCAGTGGATAGGAGCGGGTGTGATAGCAGCTACGCCTGTACCAGTTATAGATGTGTTGGCAACTGCGGCTGTTAATGCTCAAATGGTAATAGAAATTGGCAAGGTTTATGGTTGTGAATTAAATCTGAAAAGAGGGCAAGAATTGGCAATGTCTTTGGCAAAAACTCTTGCTAGTTTGGGTATTGTTGAAGGGGTAATAAAATTGATTTCTATGGCTTTACAATTAAATGTAGCTACTTTTATTCTTGGTAAGGCTATTCAAGGAGTAACTGCAGCTTATTTAACTAGAATTGCTGGTCAAAGTTTTATTGAATATTTTAGTCAGAATCAAGATTGGGGAGATGGTGGGATTACAGAGGCTGTAAAAAAACAGTTTCAATTGACCAAAAAAGATGAGTTTGTTAAGTTATTTATTCAGGATGCAATCACTAAGTTTGTTGAACCTTTGACTAATATTTATTCTTCTGATGAAAAAGTTGAAACTGAGTCAGAAGCTGAAATAAATTATTATTCTCAGTCTGATAAAAAAGTATATGATTATGATGATTGGAAAACAGAAAGTCGGAATAAAAAAGAAGATTGGTGATTTTAATAAGGAAGTAGAAAAAAAAGGATTTTTGAAAGGGATATACGGATAATATAATACTACCCATTTAGGTCAGGATATTCGTAAATTCTGAAGTTTAGTCAGGGATTACTTTTAACTTTTGAATGCATGACTTTGACTTCCAGGTAGGACTATGTTCTATGTATTGTCAGCTATTTACGGTTAAGTATATACAATCTAAATTCCGAATACTAGCAAAATCAAAGGAGGGATAACTTTTCAAGTAGAAGAGGATATAAAATAATTTGTCTTCAACAGTGCGTAAACGAGCCAAAATGCCTCCTCGAAAAGAGTGTTGACGAGATTTGTCTCTCAATTAAGCAACCGTTGCTTTTGTTCCAACCTCCTATTGTTGTTGGTGGTGGTGACATAGGTGGCGCAATAGCTGGATTTTCTGTTCCTGTACCTCCTTAACTCAACTCTGTGATAAAACTGTGATGGAACCGGAAGTGAAGGCGGTGAAATACTTACTGAATCTCAAGGGTAAGGAGCTGATGTCCATCTGCAGCAATTGGGGGCATCACTCAGCAAATACTCTTGGGTGATATTTGGAAGTACGACGAACCTAACGGTTTATTTGAATGCTTTTTAGATGATGAATGTTTCCTTCCCTTTGAAGGAACGGTACATTATCAAGCTGGCGATTAGAGTTAAGAGGAAAGCGCGGCAGCTACTCAATGGTTTCAAGCTGCTTGTCACTCTGTGAGCTAATTAAGTGTTGTGCATCTATGGTTGAATAAAAAGTCATATATATGGGCGAGGTAACCCTTATAACTTTCATAGTATCAGAATTTTAGTGAGGATGCAACTGAATAACTACCCTATTTTTTTAAGCTTAATGTAATGACAATAGAAATAAAAATTATAGAGATAAAAATTTTGGTGGTTTTCTGTTAAGGAAGAAATGAAGAATGGATAGAAAAATCTCAGTACATTAAGCTGATTTGAGGTTGAATAAAAAGTCATGTATATGGGCGAAGTAACCCTTATAGCTTTTATAGTATCAGAATTTTAGTGAGGATGCAACTAAATAACTACCCTATTTTTTTTGAGCTTAATGTAATGACAATAGAAATAAAAATTATAGGGATAAAAATTATAGGGATAAAAATTTTGGTGGTTTTCTGTTAAGGAAGAAATGAAGAATGGATAGAAAAATCTCAGTACATTAAGCTGATTTGAGGTTGAATAAAAAGTCATGTATATGGGCGAGTTGACCCTTATAAATTTCATAGTATCAGAATTTTAGTGAGGATGCAACTGAATAACTACCCTATTTTTTTAAGCTTAATGTAATGACAATAGAAATAAAAATTATAGAGATAAAAATTTTGGTGGTTTTCTGTTAAGGAAGAAATGAAGAATGGATAGAAAAATCTCAGTACATTAAGCTGATTTGAGGTTGAATAAAAAGTCATGTATATGGGCGAGTTGACCCTTATAAATTTCATAGTATCAGAATTTTAGTGAGGATGCAACTGAATAACTACCCTATTTTTTTAAGCTTAATGTAATGACAATAGAAATAAAAATTATAGAGATAAAAATTTTGGTGGTTTTCTGTTAAGGAAGAAATGAAGAATGGATAGAAAAATCTCAGTACATTAAGCTGATTTGAGGTTGAATAAAAAGTCATGTATATGGGCGAAGTAACCCTTATATATTTCATAGTATCAGAATTTTAGTGGGGATGCAACTGAATAACGACGCTATTTTTTTTGAGCTTCATAAAATAAAAACTAAGGGTCAGGATGGATGGAAATATTTGATGGGAAAGCCTGATTCTAATCTTATATATGATGAATATTAATAAGGAAAAGGAATAATCTTGGCTTCAATTCCTATACCTATAAAACGATTAATAGTTGTCTGCCCATCTTCTACCCAAAATTCACGACCGAATTGTACTAGCTGTTGTCGTTGATCATCAAATATTAATGTTCCAACTGCTACCTTTGCTTTTTCCTCATCTCCAGAAGATTGTTCTTTCAAAATAGCTTGAATTTGTTCAAACAAAGAATTATCTTCAGGAATCTTATCTACTGACAGTTCCAAGATAATTATTTGTCTTTGTTTTGCAGAACTATTTTCAGTTTTTGATAATTCAGTTTTTCTAAGATTTCTTTGAGTCTCTAATTGCTCTACTGGTTTTTCTGCTTTTCCAATATCTTGATATTTTTTTATCTCTTCATCTCTTGACTCATTTTGATAATTATCTAATTCTGTCACTGGTTTTTCCTCTTGTTTAACTGCATCTGCCATTACCTTTTCTATTGTTTCTGCACTCTCTACTAATAATTGACTTTCGTCATCTTTATTATCAACTTTTCCTTTCAAAACTAAAAGAGAATTTTCTGTTAGTAATTCTTTAATTTCTTGATATACTTTTGGAAAAACTACGGCATCTAGTTGCCCGGTCATATCTTCTACTTGAATAAATGCCATAGGGTCGCCTTTTTTTGTAACATGAGGTTTAATTCCAGCTAACATTACTACTAATTTTATTTTGGAATTAGATTTTTTTTCTTTCATTTGAGCGATAGAAATAGCATCTTGAATTTGATTTTGTTCTTGTGCATATTTAAGGGGATGATCAGATACATAAAATCCTAGAATTTCTTTTTCATATTCCAATTTTTCTTTGGCTGGAAAATCTGAAACTGGGGAAGATTTAGGAACAGAATCAAAAGCTGAATTTTTTGCTCCAGGGATATGATTATCAAATAAACTTAATTGTCCTATATTGCGGTCTTTATTTCGATCTTGTGCCCATTTCATTACACCTTCTAAGTCTTTAATTAATTGGTGACGGTTTGCTTCAATTTTATCGAAGGCTCCACATTTTATTAAAGATTCTAAAGTACGACTATTAAGGGCATTAAGATTAACGCGGTCACATAAATCTGCTAAAGACTTAAATTCTCCTCCTTCTTTTCTGGCTTTTAAAATTGCTTCTATTGCTCCTTCTCCTACATTTTTTACAGCGGATAATCCTACTAAAATTTTATCTTTTATTTCTTTTGTGGCTACTTTTGGCAAAGGAGTAAAGTCTACTTCTGACTGATTAATATTTGGTGGTTCGACTTCGATATTAAATTTCTGACAATTAGCAAGATATTTTTGTACTTTATCTTGGTCGCCACTATTTGCGGTTAGTAAAGCTGCCATATATTCGAGTGAATAATTAGCTTTTAAATAAGCAGTTTGATAAGCTACATAAGCGTAAGCTGTGGAATGAGATTTATTAAAACAGTTGGAAGCAATTAACCCGTTTGCTAATACAAAATTATGGTCTTTAGTTACACCAATGTCATAAACATTTTCTGTTTTGGCAAGTTTGCGAGAGACAATTTTTACCACGAGAATAACTCCTTTGTTAGACAAAAATAGAATAGGTTTTAGGTTTTAGGTTTGAGGTTTTAGGTTTTAAGTTTTAGGTGTCAATTTTTTGAGGTTTTAGGTTTTAGGTTTTAGGTTTTAGGTTTTAAGTTTTAGGTGTCAATTTTTTGAGGTTTTAGGTTTTAGTTTTTAGGTTTTAAGTTTTAGGTTTTAAGTTTTAGGTTTTTAAGTTTTAGGTGTCAATTTTTTTTTGTGTTAATTTTCTGAGGTTTTAGGTGGTAGGTTTTAGACGTCAATTTTTTGAGGTTTTAGGTGGCAGGTTTTAGGTTTTAGGTTTTAAGTTTGAGGTGTCAATTTTTTGAGGTGTTAATTTTTTGAGGCGTCAATTTTTTGAGGTTTTAGGTGGTAGGTTTTAGACGTCAATTTTTTGAGGTTTTAGGTTGCAGGTTTTAGGTTTTAGGTTTTAAGTTTGAGGTGTTAATTTTTTGAGGTGTTAATTTTTTGAGGCGTCAATTTTTTGAGGTTTTAGGTGACAGGTTTTAGGTGTTAATTTTTTGAGGTTTTAGGTTGCAGGTTTTAGGTGTTAGGTGTCAATTTTTTGAGGTGTTAATTTTTTGAGGTGTTAATTTTTTGAGGTTTGAGGTTTTAGGTTTTAGGTTTGAGGTTTTAGGTGGTAGGTTTTAGGTTGCAGGTTTTAGGTTGCAGGTGTTAGGTGTTAAGTTTGAGGTTTAAAATTAACAAATTCATAACAGCCTACTACTAACTATCTTAGCCTTCGGTTTGGATACAAAAGCCTGTTAGATAAAATATTATAACATAAGGGCAAATTGTTATATAACGAGGAAATTCCAAAGTTTACTTCTCTTTTTTTGACTTTTTTAGATAACCCTACCTCTTGGGAAAGCTTTTTCAATTATTGAAACTTTTTATGTTTATTTATCTACTTTTTATCTGGTCTATGCTTCTCAATATAGTGGTCTTTTTCTTTTTTTGAACTGTTAATTCAAGGAATGGTTTTTCATTTAATAAAGGTTATTTTATTCTATGGCGTCTAGCGATCGCTTGATCAATTTTTCTTTTCATGACCTCTACTGACTATTTACTTAACTATTGCGCTTGAGTTTTTATATTTTAGATAAAGTGGGTGGGGTAGCGATCGCTTGATCAATTTTTCTTTTCATGACCTCTACTGGCTATTAACTTAACTATTGCGTTTGAGTTTTTAGATTTTAGATAAAGTGGGTGGGGTAGCGATCGCTTGATCAATTTTTCTTTTCATGACCTCTACTGGCTATTAACTTAACTATTGCGTTTGAGTTTTTAGATTTTAGATAAAGT
>JAGGDU010000081.1:0-30527 GCA_018457135.1 Trichodesmium erythraeum GBRTRLIN201
AATTATAAATGAACATGACAATCTTATCTTATTTTCTATTTTGGAGATGTCTATTTAACAAACTCCATAGTATTTTCAGTCTTTCCACTTCTTTAATTATTGCACAATAAATTCCTCAGTTTAATAATAATTTGCTCCATAATAAGTTTGTCTTTCTCTTTCATTTTTAATAGGAATTTCTATTTGTTTATCTTTTATTCCCCAAGAAGAATTTAGGAGATAAACCCATAATAAATGACATTCGTGAACCATAAATATTACAAACTTTTCAGCTTTTATTTATGATTGCCATGTGACCAATAGTTTCTCTATTTCTTTTTTTTTGCTTTCACTAATTCATCATTTTTAGCCGGATTTATATGAGTGAGTTTTTTTCCAAGTTATTCCCGCTTCTTTGAGTAAGTTATAATAACTTTGATTAGACTAAAAAAACACATCATATTGCTTCTTTAAATATTTTTCAAATCTTATAATCTTAAGTAACCTTGTATCCTCATCCACTCAATTATTTGCTCTTTTTCGACAACTTTTAAGTAACCTTGTATTCCAATATAATTGAAGCTTTAAACTTTCTACACAATGAAACATTACTTGATTTTTCCATTCACTAATAAAACTGCTGAGTTACATTTAATAATTCTTTAATTTCACGGTAGGATTTTCCCGAAAAAATCATTTTGACATGCCTTGGCTCTTTTTATTTCTTTTGACTATGCATGTTTTATTTATAAAATCGTCTAGTTCATCTAAAATATTCATTTTTTGTCTAGTGAAGTGGATATATTATTATTATATCTGTTGCGACCTATGCGCGGATTACTATAGTACACAATATATATTTCAATAATTTATTGAAAGAAAAAGTTTAAAAAATGAAATAGAAAAGTCATGTGCTTTTAATCAAAATTAAATATTAGAGTTGTTAATAAATATATTGCCTGTTTTAAAATTTATTTATTACAAATTATTCATAGAGATATTAAGTATAAAAATATTATAAGGAGAAGTAAAAATAATAAATTGTTATTAGTAGATTTTGGTTATACTAAATATCCTACAACGACCGCCATATCAAAAATAGGAACTGCAAAATAAAGTAATTATTCAGACTTTTTATATGAGCAAATACCCTGTTACTCAAGAACAATACCAAATCATTATGGGTAAAAATATTTCATATTTTAAAAGAGAAAACCGCCCTATAGAAAAAGTTAGTTGGAATGATGCTACAGAGTTTTATCAAAAGTTATCTAAGAAAATGGGTGAAAAATACAGTTTACCAAGTGAGAGTCAGTGAGAATATGCTTGCCATGCAAGAAGAACTACACCATTCTATTTTGGAGAAACTATAACATCTGATTGAGTTAACTACTATGGGCATTATACTTATGGCAACAGTTCTAAGGGAGAATTTAGAAGACAAACAACTCCTCGATGTCAATTTCCACCAAATGTTTTTGGTTTATATGATATGCATGGGAATATCTCGGAATTCTGTACTGATGATTTCCATCACAATTACAATGGTGATCCTAATAGATGAAACTTTTTGGATTATTAGTAATAAAAAAGATAATACTAAAATTTATAAAGTAATTTGTGATGGGTCCTGGGACGTTCTTCCTTTGAGGTATCGCTCTGCGAGTCGCAACGTCTATATCTCCGTCGAGGACGACTTCGATATTGGTTTTCGTCTTGTGAGTGTTCCCCCCCAGGACTCTTGAATAGCCCTCTTGCCCTCTTGCTCTTTTGCCCTATTTAGTCTCACCTAAGGCGAGTCGAAAATTTTTCCATAGAGCCGTATTGCTTATGTAGTATATGCTTGTTTTAGAGCAATTAGTGACTGTTAAATTTAGTGCTTTTCTTCATAGTACTTAGTTATTTGTTTTTGAAGTTTAGCAAGTTTATTGCTTTCAAAAGTGATGTTTTTTCCAGACAAAATAATATCAACAGTCTTAGACTTTGACTGAAGCAAAGCATCAACTACTTTGTCTATTTATCCTAGCTGAGGCTAGTAAATATTAGCAGTTTTTGTCTGACCAATAAAGCATCAACTACTTTGTCTATTTATCCTAGCTAAAGCTAGTAAATATTAGCAGTTTTTGTCTGACCAATTCGGTGAATTATGTCTTCTGCTTGTTCAGTGTCTCCAGAAGTCCAAGGCATGTCAAGAACAATTAAATTGCTAAAATTAGTTAAAGTTAGCCCAACACCACCAGCTTTCGTACTTCCTATGAATACCTCATACTTGCTTTTTTGAAAATCTTGAATATCTTGTGTAGGAATTAATATAGAAGAAGCACCTGTTAATTTTCTACAAGAAATATTTGCTTTCCTCAGTTTAGAATAAACGTCATTTATACTAGATAAAAATTCGCAAAAAACGACTACTTTGTGACATTCTGAAACTAAATATTCTACAGCTTCTAAGCACTAATCAACTTTAAGCTCAGAGTTACACTGTCTAAGAATATTAGTTTTAACTAAAGCTTAAGTACCTACCTTGATTTAATTAAAACTTACATTTTTTTGATGTAAACTCCAGATAAAAAAGTATTTAGAAAAATATTTTTTTTCACATAAAAGTTGTAGTAATAACAATTTAATAAACTTCAGCTAAACTTTTAAAATTTATTTGAGGTAGAAAACAACCATTTCAGGAGTAGTAAAAATTGAGATAAATGAATCAGTATAAACTCTCAAAAAAAATGAAAAAGTTATATTATATTTCAAGAAAAGGAAAGACTTTAAATTATTTACTGCTCGAAAAATTAAACATTATAAATAGTAAAAAAAATTGAGATAATTTTAGGATATAATCAAGTAACAGTACAAAAATAGTTAGGTAAACATCCTACAGGTAGACTCAAGTTTTTACTATAACCAGAGAAAAATATAGGAAAGAGACTAAGTTAAATTTCACCAAATGTCATCGAAAAATTAGGACCACAATTATAAATCCCAGAAGGTTTTCAAAGCTGTGGTGAAATCCAGAAGTAGTTAACAACTTATTTTGACATCTATCTATCTTATAGAACAGTTCATCAACTAGTCAGATATAAATTAAAAAGTAAATTAAAAGTTCCACATCCAAATCACATCAAACAAAATAAAGAAGCTCAAGAAAACTTTAAAAAAAACTCTCATCTCAACTAGAAGATAAAATTGCTGTTTCCCTATTAGTTTCAAGACGCAACTTTAATGAGATTAAAAACTATAACAGCTAAAGTCATTAATGCTTGTAGTGTTAAGCCCATTAGCTTATATCAATAGTTATTTAAATATCTATGGATTTATGGTGTAGTAGAACCAAAAATAGGAGATTCCTTCTTTGATAAATTTATTTATCCAGATACCCCTTGCATTGAAAAATTTTTAGAGCTTTTTTATCAAAAATATCCAGCCAGAAATTCTAATTACTTAACTAGATAGCAGGGGAGATTATCTAGGCAATAATTTAGGAAGTAATAATATTATTTTGCTATTCCAAACTCCTTATTTTCCAGAATTTAATCCCATTGAAAGACTGTGGAAAGACGTGAAAAAAATCTGGAAAAATAGATCTTTCAATTCCTGAGATTTCTTACGCATAATTCTAAGAAATAGATTAACTAAATTTAGTCAAAAATATATTGTTTCTTGTACAAGATATAATTTTATTCTTGAAGCATTATCTGTAGTTGGACTTTAAGAAATTAATATTAGAATCTAGTTTTTCCTAATTGAAGAGACAAAGACGTAGGGAAAGAAACAGGTTTAACGCCTAAAAAGCAAAAGATTAAAGAACACTTGAGGTCAAAGAATTTCTCGGTTAGTCAGAAAGAATACTTGTCCTTTAGCTTAACCAGCTCATAAGATAAGTCCCAAAAACTAGGGATAACTAAATGTAATCATGCAGGTTAAATTCCCGCCCTTCGGGATAGGTCCTTGACTTCAGTTGTTCAGAATTCGGTCAGTAACAACTTGGTCTAGAGTTGCTAGGAGGCTAACTGCAACAAGAAATGATATGCTGGAGATGAAATAACCCCAAATAACTCTCAGACCTCAAGCTCTGAGTAGGAAAAGTTTAACATAAGTCTTCTAGGGACAAAGATTACCCAAGCAAGCTTGTCTGAATAAATGTTCAAAATATTTAGACGTGGGGAGGTAAGAAGGTTGGTGGGAAACAGAAACTGTTGGAAAGGCAAATTTAGCGTCCAAGGTGTGAAGTAGAAGCTTTGCCCACTATAAATCAAAAATAAATGTCTTACAGGTCAAAATCCACCGTACTAAAATGTAAAACCCTAGAACTATTGAAACAAAGGTTTTTGAAGGGAGTATAGGACCCATATATTTATAGAAAAAAATCAACTCAAAAGTCGATCTATAAGGGCGAGACAATAGAGGTCCAATTTTTTATAAAATATTTTTTTCATAAAACTGTTGCAATAAATATTTTTTGTGTTATTATATATAGATGTGAATAACAAGGGTCGATGCCCGAGTGGTTAATGGGGGCGGACTGTAAATCCGCTGGCTACGCCTACGCTGGTTCAAATCCAGCTCGGCCCATTCACTAAAAGGATTGAAGAAAAACGCCCGTGTGGCTCAGTGGTAGAGCACACCCTTGGTAAGGGTGAGGTCACGAGTTCAATCCTCGTCACGGGCTTTGATATATATATGTATGAAGTTATTTCAAATTTGTAGTCTTTACTTATTTAATTGATCATCATAAATTTGTGAAGTATCAAAAAGTAATTTTTATTATGAATACTAATTCTGAAAGCTTTGATTACTTTATTCAAAGACCTTTGAAATACCAAAATTTTATTAATAAACTTAGGAAGCAATACTCATAGCATAAGTGTAAATCATAAATAGGATAGCTTCAACTAAAAATAATAAATTAGTCCCGCTCAAGAACCAAGAAAAAAGAAATAAGAAATATTATCTAATAACTGGGTACTTGATTAGCCGATAAAATTTCTAACTTATAAATAATTTGTGTTGCAAGGATTTAAAGCAATATTAATTAGTTGAGTCTATGCTCATTAAAATTGCCATAAATGTCTATTTATAAATCTAACAAAAGAAACTTTATATTGGAAAGGTTAAATTTTTCATTGTAAATACTTTAGCTATAAGGGATATTGCTATTATAATGGCGCCAACAAAATTTTGAGATTAAATTTGTTGAATAGTACAAGAAAAGTTATAAAGAGATTTAGGCAAATATAGTTCAAGTATTGACCTATGTCTTCATTGGTTTTTACTAGACATCAACTAAATATTTGACAAAACTTAATCATTAAGTTATTAAGTTTAATGGTACAGTAAAGACACCTGAAAGTTTAAGGCTAAATAACGATAATAAAGATTAATTAATGCTCGAATCAATCATGTAATTTTAGCTTATTGATTTACAAGATTAATACTGGAAGCTCATAATTCAACAAAATCATCGGTTATATCGTGAAATTCACCGACTGTGTTTCTGCTATAAAAATCTTTATCAATATGCTTATTATTTAATTCTTTAGTATTTTGTTTTTGAGAAAAATTATTATTAATTACAAAAACTGTACAAAACAGTAAACCCTATAAAGCTTCCAGCCAAAACCTCTCTACAAATATTGATAATTTTAGAGAGAAACTCGAAGACTTTTTCACCCAATTTATAAAGCTTATAAATAAAACCTATCAAAGTTGAAAAGCTAGCCTTGTCTATCTAGATATAAAAATAAAATAATAGGGATAAACATCCTAGTTTATACTGTACTTGGTCTTAGTAAACTTTAATTAAAACAAGGAATAATCAACTCTAGTAAAAATGAGATTTATTTGCCAACTAAAGTTGATACTTGAGAATTCAAACAAGTCCGCATCCTTTCTTGGCTTAAGTATAAGGAATAATCAACTATAGTAAAAATGAATGAGATTTATTTGCCAACTAAAGTTGATACTTGAGAATTCAAACAAGCCCGCATCCTTTCTTGGGTTAAATATTATGTGATTAAGGTAATTTATAAAGCTAAAAAAATAATATCTCTTAGAACAAAACCGTGTTGCTAGTATTGATATTGGATTAAAAAATTTAGCTAAATTTTTATGGAGTCTACAGCCGAAACTTATAATATAAGAGGAATTAATCCACTATTGATAAGTTGAAAATAGCTAAAATATATTAATCAAGACACTTAAATATTGTTAAAAATTTCCTACAATCTCTTATATCATAAAATTGATTAAGTAAGAGAATGAAAAACTTTATAATTAAATAAAATTTAAAATCAATGATTATCTCACTCATGGCGTCCCATTTAATTATTGAGAACCTAATGAATAAAATATAGAGGAACTTCGATAATTGGCTATAGTCCAGACTCGAAATAGAATGTTAACCGACTCGTATAATTAAGTAGATACGCATTAAAATTTTTTCCTATGTAAAAAACTGTCAATTTACTCTTAAATTAATTGTCTAGAGGAGCTTGTGGTTACTTGATAAAATTTTATATAGTTAAGCAATTTCTATGCCTACCTACTGAGGTTAATTGATTGGGTTATCTTATCAAGTTAAAATGGTAGAAATTAAAGTAATTATAACTAAGAAATCTTGTACCTCTAAATTCCATTTTATAGAGAAAAAAAAATTCAAGTTGATAAAAAAGGTAAGAAAAATCAAGCTACTTATTTACTATCTTTAGAGTAAAAAGAGGTTTTTACTGTCACACAAGCAAAGAATTAATCAAAGAGTAGTGTGAACGTTTAAGAGAGTATTATGAGAAAATTATTCGCAAACGCCTTTAATTATGGGAATTAGGAGGCAGTAACTAGGCCGGTTTCCCTGACTTAAAACTGTTGTGGTATCGTGGTATTGTAGTTAACACAATCAGGTTAATACCTGCAAAATAAGGATATGTCTTATGTGACTATATTTTTATAAACTATAGCAAAATAAATAAATAAACTATTTGTTGGGGAAGGTGGTATGACGCCTACAAAGTTGTCAGATTCAGAAAAATTAGAAATTATTGAACTGTATCAAACTACACAAGAGAATACTATTACTCTAGCAGACCGCTATGGAGTGAGTAGTTCTACAATTAGAAGGATATTACAAAGTAGCATACCAGAATATGAATATAAAGAGCTAGTTCAACAGAAGCAAAAGCGTCCATCTCGTTCCCCAAGAAATATCGGTCATGATACTGAGGAGAACTTGGATGAATCAGTAGATGGGGGTAATTTAGAGTTAGAAGAATCAGGTTATAGGGCAAATGAAGTAGATGGGATGGTAAAAAGACGACGCCGACGTTCTTCTTCATCTAGTGATGCTGAAACTGAAGAACTAACAGAATTGCCCAAATTGTCTTTGACTTCTGAATATACTGAGAAATCAAACAATGCATTTGAGGGTAGTTATGATTCCCCTACTAAAGAAATACAAGAGATTTTAGCAGTAGATTTACGAGAGAAACCTCAAAATTTAGATGATTTTGAGAATGATGATTTAGAAGATTTTGATGAGGAGTTTGATGATGAAGATAAGGATAAGCTTGAAGGAGAAGTTGAAGTTGAAGAAGTAGTAGACACTTCTTATAATATATCTATTCAGAATTCTAGTTACTCTGAAGTTAAAGTATATAATCTGACTGAGGCAGTTCTGCCAAAAATTTGTTACTTGGTAGTAGATAAATTTACAGAGTTAGTGACTAAACCGTTGATAGCTTTTGGGGAATTAGGACAAATACCTGTGGAAGAGTCTCAGAAAAAAACTTTACCAGTTTTTAACAATCATCGAGTAGCTCATCGATTTTCAGCCCGCAACCAAAGGGTTCTGAAGGTTCCTGATGGTAGAATGTTACAAAAAACTACCGTCTATTTGCAAGCGAAAGGAATTACTCGACTACTAATTGATGGTCAAGTGTACAAGTTATAATGAGAACTAAAGAAGTGTTGAGGAAAAATCAATTAATCGTGAATTCAAAAAATCCTGCTTTGTAGCTAAAGCATTATGTCTGCAGCATATCATTTTGGTGATTACCTGATCAGCTTATCAGTTTTTCCGACTGAAGTTAAAGACTTGATAGCAAGTCTGGGCATAAAAGCAGGCTGGTCCTATCTACCAATACCTTATTTAGAGAAAGGCTGTAACTTGAAAAAAGACCTTCTCACATTTGGTGGATTTGATATGAGACTTGATGTTTTTTTTCAGTACTAAAACTAAGCCAAATTTATAGTTTCTCCTAAAATCAAAAATTTTTTTGATGATCTTTTATTTGTTCAAGATGAAATAAGGATGGCAAGATAATTGAACTAATGATAACTCCTATACTCACGCTAAAGGACAATATTACTCCTATAGGAATCTCGATAGATTGGAAACTGAGAAATTTTAAAGATATTGGCGTAGCATTCTGAACTGAGAGTATTGCAATAGAGCTCACCCAAAGTGCCAGGATTATACTGCTGATAATTGGCGGGATCAACTTTTGCATAAGGTATTTGTTTGATTAATATAAATAATTATAATTTAATCCTACCATGAATAATCAAAACAATTAAACCAATTTTACCTTAAGAATATATAGTTTCCCAATCCTCCAATCCTACTCCCTAATATGTGTATTTACTTAATTGAGTAAGAAACTGCTGTAAATTACATATAAATTTAATTAATCTACACTTTTAAACTGAGAAATGCTAGTTCCTTTAACACGTAAAACATTTGAACAATTAATTCCAATTGTAGCTACAGGCGATCAATATAAATATTATTGGGGTAGGTTATCTGAAGTTTTGAAACGAGCTTTAATTTCTGCTGTTTCAGTTTTGGTAATTGTTTTAATTAATGTGCTTGTTCATGATGATGGTGATCCTTTATTCTTATTGGTTGGTATTACTGCTGGTCTTTATTGGTTCTGGGGACCTGTTTTATTAGCTAGTTTTCAGAATGTTGAATTGAGAAGATACCCATATAGTGGTTTATGGCAAGGAAAGGTTTTCGATGTATATCTTAGTGAAGAAGTAGTCGGTCAAGAAGAAAAAGTTAATAAAAAGGGGGAATTAATAATAGTAGAAAATTTAGAGCAACGAATAAATTTAGAATTGCAGGATAAAACAGGGTTTAAAGTTGAAATACAAGCTCCTCTACGTCGTTATCATCAAGGTATTTCTCGAGGTCAGATAGCTGTAATGTTGGTAATGTCTTATCAACAAGATTTAGAGAAAATTGCTAAATATTCAGATGTTTATCTTCCTACTGTAAATTTATGGGTTAGTAATTATCCATATCTTAGAAAAGATGTGTTTGTTGAGGTAATTAATCAGGTGCGTTCATCTCGCAGAAAAAATAAACAACATCAACAACCTAATTTTAAATTTGAGTAATAAATGCTAAGTAAGCATTCAGCTATTAGCTGTCAGCTTTCAGTTTTTTTTTAGTGAATAAAGCAAGCTTTCCCATTCACTTATACTACATTTAACTAATTATTATAAATCTCTCAATTGCTTTTTCCTCCTTTTAGGATAAATATTGCGCATAGCGAATAAATGATCGCTGAATGCTTATAATGCCCTAAATATTTCTGATAGTTGAGTGCTGAATAAGTAAGTCGGTGTTGAAATTGGTTGCTATGTAACAAAATGTAAATTGACTTCAAATCAACTCTGTAGAGGAACTTGAAGTCAGTCTACAAACCTTAATATAGCTAATTTTTTCATGCCTACCTACTTACTTGCTATTAATTAAGAGTTACTGATTAAATCTAAAAGCATTGACTGATATTGAATTCAGCTTTTTTTTAGCCTTTAAAAATTTCCTGGTTGTCGGTATCTTGAGCTGAAAAAGTTATCATTTTTTTTTGCCGAAAATGGCAGAGGTAAGCCAGGGGAAAATAGATCCGACTACCTCCTCCATAAATTCCCCGTTTCTCTTAATTGTAGGGACTTTAGATGCCAAGTTCCTACCTATTCCTCTACTCCTTAAAAAGACAAAGAAGAGCACATCCTAATTACCTGGACTTTTTTGGCCATAAGCCTGCCAGGCCAAGTCTACTAAACCATTAATAATAGCAACTGCTACCACAGCACTACCCTTACGGCCATCAATTCTAATGTGAGGAATCATCGAATCATATAAACGTGACTTAGCTACATCCACCCCTACAAAACCAGAAGGAGTCCCAATAACTAAAGCCGGTCTAATTTCGTCGGCTTCAATTAAATCAACAATTGCACAGAGAGCAGTTTGAGCCTGACCAATAACAAAGATGCCTTCTGGATAACGTCTAGCTAAAGTTTCAATTCCCCAGGCAGCGGTAGTTTTTTCCTTCTGGGGTCTAGTAATAGCATCCATTGAACAGTAAACAGGGTTAACAAAGGTATTTTGGATAACTGGGGTAATACCCACTTGTAACATTGGCACATCCACTACAATGGTTGTACGGGCTGCTAAAGCAGCAGCTCCAGACTGTAAAGCATGTTCAGAAAAACTAACCAGAGACTTATATTCAAAGTCTGCCGTAGCATATATTACCCGTTTAACTATCTCATACTCTGCGGGAGATAAAGTATGAAGACCGATTTCCTTGTCAATAATTCTTAAGCTTTGGGCGTCTGTAATATGCCATTCCATATCAGATTAATCCCCTATATTATAGTTATAGTTAGAATAGTTAGATAGAGTTTTAATTGGGCTATCGTCAACTATACTTCACTTAAACTAAACTAATATATAAATGCTCAACTGTTGTAGATTTTTACTAATCTCTACCTTGGTTGATAGTAGGTTAGTCCCTAATAATTCATTCTTAGTTGTGGCTAAATAGAGGAAAAAAAATAGCCCCAACCTAGACATAGCAATAATTTCAAGTCTTTTTTTACTTGCTAATGGCTAAAACTTTTACAAAACAAGCTTTTTGGTAATTTTTCAAGTGATAAAGTGACAAGTCTAATACTAAAATCAAAAGCCAACTCATTACCTGCACCAGGAATTATTATTTTAGACAAGATTTATCAAATTTTCTATGAAGTTGCTAGTGGAGATATTTTTGCTAGAAGAAGGAAGAGCGCTAATTAGAAGTCGGAGCTAAAATTTCGCTGCTAAAATTTCGCTGGCTATAATGTATTTGATTTTTTTCTTCCTGCTCCTACCAGATAGATCCCCAACCAGACGGCTAATCTTGTTGCCAGAACTATGTCCACAAGCATTGACAGTTAAGCCAACTATTAGCAGGATAGGGATTTAATTTGAGCGATCAGCTTCTGATTACCTTTAACTTTTAACTTTTATCTAAAAGGACTTACCAAGAGCTACTTTATATCTGATTAATTAACGGTCGTTGACCACTAAATATAGTATATGATTTGATATTTGGGATATTACCCTAAATCAATAACTCCTGTAATAAATTTAGGAGATATTTATAATAGTAAAAGACTAACTCCATTAACTTCAGAATTAGATTATTAACTTCAGAATTAGATTTAATTGAATAACTTAAAGCTAAGGAGGAGTTAAAAATAAATACTATTAGATAGTAGGAATTTGATTTGAGCGATCGCCTTGATAAATTTTAACTTTTATATAAATTTTAGGAGATATCTATAAAAAAATACTACCTCCATTAACTTTTAATTTCTAATTTATCCTGTGACTTTTCCTCCAAATGACCCTTATTTAAGATCCAGTATTTATCTGCTATTGATAAAAGGTCACTAGAATCATGAGTGACAACCAATAAACTCCAATGATTTTTTAGTTTAGCTAATAAATTTACTAGTTGTTTTCGTATTGACCAATCTAATCCAGCAGTTGGTTCATCTAACATTAAAAGATGAGGTTGCCTAATTAATTGTACTGCCAAAGCGAGACGTCTTTGCTGACCCCCACTTAATGCTTGGGGCGAAGTGCTTAATGGCAACTCCTGAAGTCCTACTTCTTCTAAAGCGGAAGATATTTGTTCTAATCGTAATTCTGGATGACCTAATCGTAATTCTTCTAAAATAGTACTGCCACAAAAATGTCTTTCTGGGAATTGAAATACTAAACCACCTAGTTGTTGTAAATTTTCGGAGGTTAATTTTTGCTCTCGCCAGTATATTTCTCCTTGGGAGCATTTAGCTAGGCCGGCTAATATTTCTAATAATGTAGTTTTGCCCGAACCACTACGACCGATAATTAAACCCATTTCTTTGGGTGCTAGTTCCATATTAATGTTTTCGAGGATAGGGATAAGGCTAGCTGCTGGATGATAATATAGGTTTTTTAGATGTAGCATTTATAAGTCAAAGGGTCTTTTAGTTTGAAGATATGTGGAAGTTACTGCTCGACGAACTCAAATGAATTATGCTCATCGAACTGGAAATATTTAGTCGATGAGAATTTGTCTCAAGCTCAGAAGATTAAAGTTGTTTAAGATAACTTCAATACTCATGTGAAGGTATCTCTCTACAAAGCATTTATCCCATCTGAAACCTGTAGGATTTTAAACTTGTTGAAATTTTATTATACTCCCAAACATGGCAGTTGGTTGAAGATGAAAGAAATAGAGTTAAGTGCATATTACCGATAATGCTTAGGGGGAAGAATTTATTCTCCAGAAGTTTTCAAAGAGGAAGTGACAGCTTGGGAAAATTGAAGAAATGAAAGGGCTTCGGTGGTAGATTGGTAATTTATCTCCAAGGAGGCTCAGGTTAAATTGAAGCAGTTATATCTGTCAATTACTTTTGACAGACCAATAGCCTAGCTGAAGTAATAACAATTTGTTCAATTGAAAATCATAGTTAGTATTAAATAGGACTTATGCTAAAAACATTATTTAGCTGGTGTAAAAATTTTCCAGTATTGAAGAAAATATCAGTTTTTTATAGTGTAACTTTAGTTGGTTTCAACTTTTGGGTAACTCCAGCTATAGGAGATCCATTTCGTAAAATAAATCCTATTGAAATAGGAGAAAAAACCGAAGCAGCTTTTGAAGCTATGTTTGAAGAAGGAAATTATAAAGAAGCAAGAGACTATCTTAAAATAGCTGAATGTGAAGAGATAGGTGAGCCTCTTATTTATGCTATGATTTCTTCCTTGCATTACTTAGATAAAAATTGGGATTCACTAAAATTATATGCTCAAAAAACTACTGAGGTAGCAGAAAATTTAATTGCAATTGATCCAGTTCGTGGTAATATTTATGCTGCAACAGGTTACTTTCTAGAAGGTGCTTATATTATATCTACTGAAGGTACATTAAAGGGAGCCCCAAAAGCTTTAGAAAAACTTAGAAAAGTTTTGAGTCATTTTGAGTCAGCAGAAAGAATAAATTCATCGGACCCAGAGTTAAATTTGCTCAAGGGATATATGGATTTAATGTTAGCAGTAAATTTGCCATTTTCTGACATTAGTAAAGCAATAGAAATATTAGAAAATAAAGCTTATCCTCATCATTTAGCTTATCGGGGATTGGCAGTAGCTCATCGAGATTTAGATGATTTCAAAAAAGCTCTACAATATGTAGATAAAGCTTTGTCAGAAGTTCCAGAAAATCCAGAGGTACATTACCTAAAAGCACAAATTTTAGTTGCTCAGGCTCGGGAGAAAGATAACAATTTATCTCTTAGAAAAAAAGCTAAAAAAAACTTTGATAAAGCTTTGGCAAAGTCAGAACAAATGCCGAGACGTTTGGTAGCACAAATATTTTTTGAACAATGTAAAAATATTAATAATATAGATGATAGAAAACGAAGTTGTGACTCAATGCGAGATATAATTAGAGATGGTTCAGGTACATGGGGGCCTCAAGAGTTACCAGCTCTTCGCTAATTCTAAATTTAATTAAAATTAATTTATCATAAATTTTTATACTGGTGAGCTAGACATCTCCAGTTTTTAGGAAACAGAAAATAGAGAATAGGAGAAACAAAATAATAAAAATAAATTTATACTCAAAAAATGAGTAAGTTTATATCTTAACTCAATAGTTTGTAGCTAGAAAGTTTGATTTATATTGGTCAGGTTTCTGTTTTTTTATACGTCTATCTATGGAAGTATAAACAAATTTTGGCTAATTACTTTGTAAGTTTAATACAGGAGTTATAGTAAATTGTCTGAAAAACTTTAGAGTTTAATTGCAGACTTAAAAAACTATTTAAAAATCTAGTTTTCTCTATTTCATAAATCACTGAATTATCTGTAAAATTTATAGAAAATTTTATATAAGTTAAGTACAATATTATCAGAAAAAATGTCGGTAGGATAGAGTTGTCTCTATTAATTAGGAAATTTATTTGTTAAATATTTATGGAAGTACAATTTCGGGAATTTAATCCTTTTGATGTGTGGATTTGGTTAGAGTTTAGTACTGTTCCTTCTATGGCAGAAAAACATTACATAGAAGAACTATTTGATTCATGGTTTTTATTAGGTAAATTGGGTGGTTTTAATGCTGAAAATTTACAAGTTCAAGAGGTAGGAATAGAGATTAGTTATATGGAATATAGTTATAATGTTGCTAGTCAAAGTATGATGGCTGTTATGCACAATATGGGAGATGTAGAATATGAAGGATTATGGGGTCGTTGTTGGTTTGACTTGGGAACTAGCGATGCTTTAGCAATTGATATTTTGGTGAATAGTTTTCAACAGTTAAGTAAAGAGTTGGTCAAGATAGAAAAACTGATTATTGGTGGTCAAAATGAAGATTGGCTAGTACCAGAAAATAATTATGAAAAGGGCTGGTTTGATGAAAATTAATTGTATTGTCTCTTTTATTTATATGATAAAATTATGAGTAAAAAGAATAAAATTAGGGTGCTAGCTTTGGGGTTAATTAGGGATGGTGATCGCTTGTTTATTTCTCAAGGTTATGATTCTATAAAACAGGAAACTTTTTATCGGGTTATGGGTGGAGGTGTTGATTTTGGAGAATATAGTCGCGATGCTTTACAAAGAGAGTTTAAAGAAGAGATTGAAGCTGAGTTGACTAATATTAAATATTTGGGTTGTATGGAAAATATTTTTATGTTTGATGGAGAGGAAAGACATGAATTAATTCAATTATATAAGTGTGATTTTGCTGACTTTAAGTTTTATCAAATAGAGGAGTTAACTTTTTGGGAAAAGGAACGAAAAAAAAAGGCGCTCTGGGTTTCAATAGATAGATTTAAATCGAGAGAGTTGAAAATAGTTCCAGAAAATTTTTTAGAATACTGCGATTAGAATATGAATCAAAATTTACAAGATAAAAACACTTTTCAACAGAATAATAAATCTCAAAATTATAGCGAATTAAGTCAAGTAACAAACTATTACTCAGAGTTAAGTAAATATGAACAAGATGATGTTGATACTATTAATAAGTTAGCGGAGACTTATTATAATAAAAGAAATTTTACATCAGCGATCGCTCTTTGTCACAAAGCATTAAAAAAACAAGCAAATTTTGCTCCAGTCTACAAAACTTTGGGAAATATTCTACAAGCACAAAATAAAATAGATGCTGCTATTCGTGCTTATTCATTAGCCATAAAAATTAATCCAAATTTTATTGAAGCTATTGTCAATTTAGCCAGTATGTTTTATAAGAAAGGGCAAATTGATGCAGCAATGATTAATTATAGAAAAGCAATTAAAATAAAACCTGATTTCGGGGTAGCTTATTGGAATTTAGGGAAGGTTTTAGAGCAAGAGGGCAGATTTTATGAGGCATTTTTTTTTCAAGAAAAAGCTTTAAAACTCCAGCCAAGTTTAGTTGATAATACTCAAAATAATCATCAAGATAGTCATTTTCAAAAGTGGAATAATTTAGAAGGTAAAATAGGTGGTGGTACATTTTAATGGAAGTCTATTATAATTATTTTGCTCAAGAACAAAGGAAGTATCCTTTGCGGTAGTGTTGTTCATCAATATCTAGCATTTTGCGAGTAGGAGAGCCGAATAGGTTTTCTTAGAAATTTGAAGGACTCATAATTGAATTACTCTTACTCTTTTTCTTTCTTCCTTAGTTTTATGAAATCAGAAGAACAACAGCATCCTCAATATCATAAAGATAGAGAAATAGTTAATACCCTATTAGCAGAAGAAAATACTTCTTATAACTTAGCAGAATTAGCAAGATTAAAAATTCGTTATCAAGGTTTTCCTGGAGCAAAAGATATTCAGAAAGATCTAGAGGAAGTATTAGCAAAGTGGAAAATAACTGAAGAAAAACTTTATGAAAAAACTCGTGATATTCATCGGAAAGGTAAGGCATATAAACAGAAAAATACTGACAAAGAAGATTGGCTTTAGGTCAGCTATCAGCTATCAGCTATCAGCTTAAAATAGATTTTTTTGATTTTTAAAAATTTAAAATTATCAAAATTTTACTCTATCTTACTAGATAGTATTTTTAGTATTTTAAGACTGAAAAAAACTATAAATTCTGACTGAATTTTGGTTTTAGTCTTTTTTTTCTTAATTCCCAAAAATTCTAATAACTATAGCAATATACAAATAGAGTAGAAACATTTATATAGCATTTTTCAAGGAACAGTCAGTACAGTTTTTTTATTCTTTTTTCTACCCTATTTTCCTTATTTTACTTGCTTACTATTCTTTAAGGGATGTTGCATACAGCTTCCCTACTAAAACAAATAAATTTTGTACCTTAACAGTGTGGAAACTGCTATATAGTAAAGTGTGCTTGTATATTTACAATTTTTGTTATAAAGACTTACTTTAGAGGGTTTAAACTGTCTTTAGAGAATTTGAACCAATATGCCAGATATCACTGCTATAAATACTCATACTTATAGCAGCGACTTCTAACTTCTGACTTACGTGTCGCTCTATATTTTTGATTTGAGCAGACCTGAAGATTTATTTTTGTAGATACCTTCCTGAAGATTTATTTTTATAGATACCTTCTTATCAATTCTATTTTTTTCTATAAATATGAAACTTTTGGCTATTATGTATAGTTTCAAAAATGAATCTAGCTTGTTCCATAGTTTCTTCTTTTTTCCATTGTTTAATGTAATTCAATTTCAGTTTTTGTTGAGCTAATATTTCCCAATTTTTTTTGCGCTAATATTTCTCAATTTTTATTGAAAAAATAATTTTTATCAATGGATTTAATGTCGTCATTTTTCCCAATTTTTTATATCTTCTGAGAGTAAAGAATTCTTGTAGCTAGATTTTGTTGATAATTTTTATGTTCTTCTTGAATACTTAATAGTAATAAACCGTTTTTATACAGGTGTTTAGCAATATTAATAATCTCTTAATCTCCTCATCAATATCCTTTGTATGACTTCCTAAGTCTATCTGATCGTCTTGTTTGTTTATTTACCAAACCCCTCCATTATAAATAGCAATATCAAAAGTTTCTTGGAGATCCATATCATAGACATCTGCTTCTACTAATTTTCCCTATTTTCCTAATCTCTTTTTATCAATGTCAAGCATTGATGAGGTAGTATTTACTCCCATAAATTCAACCTTGGGAGTAAGTAATCTTAATTTTTCTGTTAATAGCCCTATTCCTTTCTTACACCTAATTAAACTATTTTTTTCGAGGCACCTTTCATCCAAGGATAGACTTCTTTGGGAAGTTTTTAATAACCATAATAGCTTTGTATAATCAAAAGAAATAATCAGTAATACCAGTACATTATACTCATAGTTAATTTTCTACTACAATTAGTATGTTAGTTAACCATACCAGAATAATATAATTGCAAAAAAAACATCAGTTTCCAATAAACTTTTGATAGTCTGAAAGTAACCATTGAGGTAACTTAGTTGCATCCTCAATTCGTAATTGTTCTGGACGACAATATAAAATTGCGGCTAGTAAATAATTTATAGCTTTCGGCGCTTCTATTCCTTGAGAAAGTTGGGTAGCTAACTGTTGTAAAAATTCCTGTTCACTTTCTATTAAAGATTGATTTTGAATCTCACTATTAAGTAATGCTTGATAAGCTTTACCCATCTCACCTAAGTAAAAATTTTCTAGCTTTTGTGGTTCTAAATTTATCCAAAAATCAGCCATTTGTTTACGAAGTTGACGCAACTCTTTAACAACAGACTCATCAGAAGGATCTATATAATAAAGATTCACATTACCTAATAATTGATTTAGAAACTTAGAGATGACAAAATCTAAATTATCTGCCTTATTTTCTGTTAAAAATATATTCTTTTCAGTTTGAACTTCAGCAATTTTTATGGGTTTGCTTACTAAATCTCTACTAATAGAATCTTCTGAAAAATGAGGTAACTTAGTTTGAAAATCTTTTTCCAATTTCTGTACAACTTCTCTACTTTCAAATACCTGTTGATAATCATTAATCAACCATTCTGGCAAACGATTTTTAGCATCTCTGACTAACATTTTACCTGGTAAAAAATATAGCATTCCTCCTAAAAGTGCATTAATTGATTTAGAATTAGTTAAACCCATACTTATATCAGTTAATTCTTTGATAAATTTCTCTTCTTTTTCTGTTTGAGGTTCGTTTTGAATTCCACTTGATAATAAACTTAGATATGCTTGTCGAACTTTACCTTGATAAATAATCTCTAATTTTTGGGGATTTGTATCTAACCAAAAATTAGCTATTTGTTTACGAATTTGACGTAATTCTTCGATTAAAGATTGGTCATTTGGGTCAATTTTGTAGAGGTTGACACAACCAACTAAACGATTAATAAATTCAGAAGTTAGAGAATTATTATCTTGAGATTCTATAGTTTTTGGTGCATGAATATTTTGCCATTTTTGGAATAATTCTTGGAACAATTTACCTATCTCTGCAGAATAACTACGACTGTCTAAAAATGCCGGGTTTTGCTGCATTTTTTCCTTAATTTCTTGCCGTTTTTGTTGTCGCCACTCGGAATTAGTTGCCAATTTTACTGCCAAATTAATATAACTCTCTTCTCCATCAGCAATAAGATCCTCTATATTAATTTCCCGCAACAAAGCGGGCCCTTGCCTAAACCTTAAGGCATTTCCTTCCACAACAACTGGTGGTAGTCCTAGCATTAAGGGATCTAGTAGAGAAGTTGCCCCACCGTAAGGGAAAGAGTCTAAATAAATATCTGCTAACTCTAAGCATTTTTTAATATCTGATTTGCTCGGTAGTGGTTTAATGACAACCAAGCGCTTACTATGAATACCATGTCGTTCTAAAGTACCTCGCATCTGTTGGATAAAAGATCCAACTGGATAAGAATTTGTCCAATTGGGGTTAAAAGGATACAAAACTAAAATCGAATTGGGCACGGCACGGAGAATTTTGGCCCAAGTCTCCCGTATCTCGGGTATAATTTTGTAGAAATTGGCACCTGAAATAAAAATGGTAGTTTCGTTTGTTGCCCCCCAACTGGAGCGGAGGGGTTGCACTACTGGAAGAGTTTCGGCGATGGGATCTTGGAAACATAGTCCGGAACCTTCTAGGTTGACCAATTTTTCTGTATAGTGTTCCTTGGTCATTTCTGTTGGGGCGGTTAATTTGCCAGAAATGTAATAGTCTATAGATGCCATCCCGGTAGTAGTGGGAGAATTAATGGATGTTACTTGAACTCTTGCTAATCGGTGAGTTGCTAGTAAGGTAGAATTTTTGATAGTAGCAGTAATATTAGAACCGAAGAACAAAATATCGAGATTGTCATCACGAATGGTTTGTACTTGATTTTTTAGTTCATTTGGTAGTTGCAGGAATTTATCAGCACGACTTTGGCAATATTGTTCTAAGGGGTGTCCGTTAGATTTTATTGCATAAAGAAATATCTCAAATTTACTCCGATCTAAATGTTCAAATACTGGGAGTAAAGAGTATGTTTCTGTTTGAGGAGTATAGTGATCTTTGATAATTCCTAAGCGAATTTTTGAGCGGTTAAATTGATAAGGAGGCATAGTATAATTTAGCTCTAACCCAAGTTTTTTTAGAGCAAATTCAATAATTTCTGCCCGTTTGATGTAGAGATTTTTTAAATTTGGCCGAGTCGTAAAATATAGAGGTATCCAATTAGCATTTTCGACAAAAATCCTAGCGATCGCTTGCCATAATTCCGACTCTGAATTAATCGATATGTTATTATGAACATAACTCAACCATCCAGTCATAAAATGATAGTAATTATCTGTTTCTCCTATTTCCTGGAAAACCTGAGGAGAAGCAAACATAAAATTTAAATAGTCTATAGCAAACCATTTAGGAATTGGAGCTTTCTCATATTTAACTTCCAGTTGATCTGCTCTTTGATAAAGCATACCTGCCAAAAGATACTTAATGTCTAAAGGTTCCTTAAATCCTTTAACAATATTAGCTTTTATTTGAGTGACAATTTTTTTCTCAGTTTCGGTTAAGCTTTCATCTGTAATACTGCTTGTTAATAAGGCTTTATGTATTTGACAAAAATCTCCTAAATAAGCAATTTTTAGATTTTCTAAGGTATCTATACTTAACCAAAAATATGCAATTTTTTTTCTTATTTCCTGCAACTTAACTAAAGCAGATTTATCCAACTGGTTTTGTTTGTAAAGCTCAATCTCTTTGTTGATTTCTGCCAGAGAAGGTAATAAATTAGTTTCAACTTTATGTGGGGTTTTTTTTGATTCTATTAACTGAGGTTCTAAAGATAGTAGATGCTGACTTGTTGCTTGAATTAAAGAAGTTTCAGCCTCCGTTTCTGCATTAATCAAAATAGAAACCAATAAATTAATTACCGAGGAAGAATTACTGCATTTAAGACCTTCGCGCATTTGAGCGATCGCTCCATTATTATTACCTATTTTCAACATCGAAGCAGCCATTTTCATTGCTTCAATTCCATAATGTTCCCTAGCTTGATTTGATAATTCAGCAGCCATATTTCTTGGTAAATAAGTTTGAGTAATTTCTATAGCTTTCCTCGCATTTTCTATATTACCTCCAGACTGCATTAAGCGGGAAGTTTCCGAAGAAGAATGTAAACGGAAACAGGCCAAAATTTCTGGTTCAAACCAAATAGGATAAAAAGCAGCTATTCGCTTCCAAATTTCCCAGTCAGCAGCCGAAGCAGCTTGGGAACAAAAACCACCCAAATGTTCATAAACCTCACGTTTAACAACCATTCCCACAACCTGAATACGTTGCTCAACGGTAATCTTTTCTATAAACTTTTCTATAACACCAGGAGTGTCTCTTTCCAATACAGATAAATACTTTTTATGGTCATTTTCATCTATATAATAGTGACGACAAAATGCTGCTCCTAGTGTTGTATTTTTTTCTATTCCACGACGCAATTTTTCATAAAAACCAGGCAAGACAAAATCATCATCATGGAGTAGATGAACCCAATATCCTTTTGCTCGTTGTAGACAAATATTAAAAATAGGAGCTTGACCAATATCTTGTGGGAAATGCCGATAACAATTAATTCTTTCACCCCCTACTTTTCGGACAATAGCTTCTATTTCAGCTTGAATTTTATAATCAGGACAATCATTAACTACTTCAATCTGCATTTCCTCTGGAGGAGGAGCTTGTTGCAATACACTTTTTAGAGTTTGTTCTAAATATTTTACCTTTTTATAAGTAGGAATCATCACAGACCAAAATGGTCTATCTTTATTGTATGATAATCGATTAATTTCTGGATACTCAATACCCATTTGGTTATTTTTTAGGGTAACTATTTGAGGTATTTTTTCTACACCTACTTCTACTTGTTGTTCACGCCTTGCCGTTGCCCAAATCCAAGGTTTAGCAGATTTTAAAGAAACTAAATTAAACCCTGCTGCAATTAATAAATCTTTTAATTGTTCTTCAGTATAAGCATTGCCAGAAAAATAATATTGTTGATCTTTTGCTCCTTCTTCATCAAATTTTCCTAAACTTTCAGCACTATAATCATGTACTTGAATTCTAAAATATCCCCCCATTTTTAAGACCCGAAATATTTCACGAAAATAATTTTTGACAATAGAAATAGAACGGATGTGCTGAAAAACTATTGTCGAAAAAACAAAGTCATAATTTTCATCAGGCAACTGTTGTAAATCATAGCCATTATTAACATATACTTCTCCATTTTGTTTCCCATCGGCTAAATATTGCCGTGCAAACTGAATCATATTTTCAGAAATATCTACACCATCTACCCGCGCAAATTTTGCTCGTAAATACTTAATAAGACGACCAACACCACAGCCAATTTCTAATACTTTCCACTCTGGTTTAGTAGGGATACCTTCCATAATTTGTGGCACCCAATTTTCTATTGACTTTTCCCAAGCTTGCTTTTTTTCTTCTGGGGAAAGCGTATCCATTCCGTTATAAGCTAACACCCGCCCAAACATAGCTTCATCTAGAGAATTTACATTCCAAAAATGGCGCTGCATTTCTAACTGTCCATGATTTATTTTAAATTGAATTTCCCCTAAATTTTTCCTGTCTTCCATAGTAGATAATCTCTTTGCTTTAATCTGATTAAAAGTCTGAATAAATACGTCACTCATAATCTTAGCCATTTGAGACCAAGAAAACTTTTGAGCTTGTGCTAAACCAGCAGTAATTAATTTTTGCTGAACTTCAGATTTTTGCACTTCACCCAAAGCATTTACTAAGCTATTAATATCATTATCATTTATATATAAAGCTGCTGTTCCTGCCACTTCTGGAATTGAAGAATTTTTACAAGTAATAACAGGACAACCACAAGCCATTGCTTCTAAAATAGGCAGTCCAAAACCTTCATATTTTGAGGGATAAACTAAAGCGATCGCTGCCGAGTAAGCTGATTTTAATTCTTGGTCACTTAGTTGTAATAAATGGATTTTACTACCTGAGATATATTTACTTAATTCTGGCTCTAGTTTTCTATTTCCTCCTATACAAACAATATCAAATTCTGTGGATTTCTTTAATTTAGAAAAAGCTTGAAAGAATAAAATAGTATTTTTATAACCTAACCAACCTATTCTCTCACCCACTATTAAAAAGTATGGCTTATTAATGTGATATTTTGACTTAAAACTAGCAACTTCTTGAGGAGTTGTTCTGGAAAATTTAGCTTCAATTCCACAGGGAGCTACCCTGATATAATTTGCAGGTATTTGAGGAAAATATTTTATCAAATCCCGAGCTGTATTTTCTGAAATTGCAACATAAGAAATTGCCTGTCGAATACTACGATGTTTTTCTTGCCATGAAGGGTTATTAAGATTTTTGGCTAAAACTTCTGGAATCATATCATAAGCCATAAATACAGATGGCGTTAAGATAGGTGTTGTGTAATAAGTAGAAATGAAAATATCAGCATTTTCTTCATCACATATTGTCTGCAACATTTGACGATCTGCATCTATTTTTCCGTAGTTATATCCAGGCACAGACCGATAGTTGATACCCGGAATTTTTGGTGCTGTTTTTGCTCTATCAAGCACTAATATATTTTTAGCAAAACTATCTTTTGACCATACTTCTAATAAAGATTTCCAAACACGGGCAATACCTGTATTATTGATTTGGAAAAATACACCATCTATAAGAAGTTTTAAATCCAATTGCTGCTGATTTTTTTTCTTTTTTTCTGTAACTTTTTCATGGTCTAGTTGAGTTAAAGTTTTTTTCCTGTTCTCAGGTTTATATCTAGCCACCTTAAAGATGTTTTGAAACTCGCTATGTGATAAACTTTTCTCTGTTAACAGGTGTAAAGATTCTCCATCTGAATATAAGTTAAGTTTAAACTTTTGACCAATTACAGATAATGCTTTTGTGGTGTATATAGAAATATGTTGACCTTCTTCCAGAGCATAATACCACCAATCATTAGGATGAGGATTATTAGGTGGTAGTAGCTTTGTACTAAATAAAATATTTCTAGTGTGTTGCAGTATATTCTCAATTTCTGCCAGAGGATTTATGAAATGTTCAAATACTTCAAAAGCTGTAATTATTTCATATTTCTGCTGCTTATTTATTTCTCCTTCCCATCCTTGATAAAAAATATTTTGGCAATACTTATCATATCCATAAAAATCTAACCCTAAGTCACGCATCATGCGGACAAATAAACCATATCCACAACCATAATCTAGGAATTTACTATTAGTATTAAATAAATTAAGAATTAAGTTTTCTGTAATCAGAGAAAAGTTTTGATTTCTAGATACCAGACCTACATCACTACTAGCAATTGCTTCTTTATAAGCTTCAGCTAACCAATAAGGATTTTCCGTTTGTACAAACCCACAATTAGAACATTGAAAATATTCAACATTATATTTATTTAAAACCTTAGCGTCATCAAATTTACAAGATATTGAACCACAAACTTTGCAATGAACATTTTGGAGCTGTAAACTACCACTAAACATTGTTTTTTCTGTAAATTCGTCAGCTTCAATATTTCGGATAATAGAGGGAGGATGATTCAGAGGAAAAATCATTTCTTCTGTAGACATATTGGCAAATTTATTGATACTTAAAGTGTGGGTAGCTTCCTCACCAAAACCAATATTAGAAACTAAATTAACCTTGGGTAAAATAATTAAACTATGATGATTCCAAGAGGCAAATATCCAAGCATAAGCCCAAGAATTAAACCCTTGATAATTATTCTGAAAAATCTTTGACCAATACTGAACTGCGTGACTATTTTGCAGAATATTTTCTAACCACTTACTATCTCTAAGTTTCGGCCATAGCTGCATCTGATTATCATAATTTTTCCACGCTCTTCGCCAAGTTGCCCAACCCCAACAATGAGGATAACGAGAGAAATAATAACTATATTCTATTGAATTATTACCAAACTGAAAATTATCCCCAGATATAGCCATTACTTTATTATTATCTTGATATATATCTAATAACTCCTGACAAAATCGAAAAAAGGTTAGATGAGGTACACAGTCATCCTCCAAAATAATCGCTGATTCTACTAAACTAAAAGCCCAATTTAATCCACTATAAATACGCTCTCTGCAACCTAAATTAACCTCAGCATAATTAGTTAAAACTTCACATTTCCAATCAACAAGATCAACTATCTTTCTTGCTGCTATACATTTCTCAACTTCTCCTGGTTTATCGGGGCGAGGAGCATCAGCTATTACAAGTAATTGAGGGGGCTTTACTTGACGAATTCTCTGAAATACTTTTTCTGTTGTATCTGGTCGATTAAATATAATTATAACTACAGGAGTTGTTAATTGAAATTGAGTCATTTTTAGCTTTCTTTCACCCTCAAATCTTATATATCACCCGGTTATATTATACGGTATATATTTATAATTCTATAATTACTTCAATATTTAATCTCCCCAGGTCCCTACTTCCCCATCTCCTCCAACTATATAATAAGTATTTAACGGGATTTGATATTAGTAGCTTTATATAAGATATCTTGATAAGACCGTTCCGGTAGAGTCTGATTTATAGAATCAGATAGTACTGCAATAGGTTCATATAATGGTTTTAAAAAAGAGTCAATTGTTTTTCTATCTCTTAAACGTACTTCTATTAACATAAATTTGGGTTGGTATTTATCAAAGTCAATACCTTGCAACACACCTAATTCAAAACCTTCAACATCTAACGAAAACAAATCTATATTTTCAACTCCATACTTGTCAATAATTGCAGTTAATGTCGTTGCTGGTACATTTATTTCATAACTATGATTAATGTTTTGGACTTGGCAACCCGCCTTTAAGTGAACCTTTTTTTCCTCCTCCGACTTCATAGCTCCATCAACAAAAGACATCAGATTACAATAGTACAATTTTATATAATCTTGACCATAATCAAAAGGAACTAAAGCATAATTTTCTACTACTGATTTAGAGCGATTAACTCTACATTTTTCCGCTAACTCTGGTATTGCTTCTATCAGGATACCTTGCCAGTTTTTATATTTTTCAAAATATAAAGTGTTACTTTGACTTATCCCATCATTCGCTCCAGCTTCAATAAAAAATCCATTTTCCCAAGTTAAGTAAGGGGCAAGTTTAAGATCTAGCTGATTCAAAGCAAATGATTTTACAGTTAGATCTCGTTCAGTTTCTAATGCTTTTTGCCGATAAATATTCGCCTCAGATAATCTGCCCTGTTGTTGTAAAATCTGACTAATACCCCAATATATATCTGCCGATTTTGGTTCAAGTGTAATAACTTTCTGATAATAAGCGATCGCCTCTTGTAGCTGAGACTTTTGGTAATAAATTTTGCCTAGCTTTGCATAAACTACTGCCAAATCTGGTTGTAATTCTATTGCTTTCTTGTAAGAACGAATAGACTTTTCAATTTGACCTTGGGAATAACACATATCCCCTAATCTCTGGTAAGCTTCAGCAAAATAGGGTTGATTTTTAATAGCTTCGTAACAAGCTAAAATCTGATTATCTTGACTAGCTTTATTTTTATTTTTTCTTTTATTTATTGCCTCAACTTGCCCTAAAGAAATACCCAAACAAGAATTTTTTTTACTAGGCAAACTAGCCCGATTAAATAGTTCTTCATCCTGCCAAAAAATAGAAGTACAAATCTTATATTTTTGAGTAGGAAGTAATCCGTAAAAATCTAACCGTTTAAATTTTCTTTCTTGGAGAAACTCCAGGGACGCATCACTTTCTTCTCGATCCGAATTATCAAAAATTATCAAGCCATTTGCTGTTAATTTCCGATAACACAACTCAGCACAACGTCCCCTATTAATTCCATCAATTACAATTATATCAAAATAACTATCATTATATCTATTAATTTCAGCAGCATATTTTTCTTGATCTTCCAATAAAGAAAGTATGACATTTTCTGGGGTATAACTTTTTATTTGACAAAAATAATCAGGATTATGTTCTACAGAAATTACCTCTTTTACTCTTTGAGCATACCACAAAGTTGATTGCCCACTCCCATATTCAAATACTCGGAAATCACTCTTTAATTTATCTTCAATAAATTCAATAGCAGGATAAGAATACCAAGGCAAAGGATTAGAATTGTAATCTATTGATTTTCCCTCTTTTAACGACTTCAGCCATCCTGAAGTTTCTAGATAGTTCAAATTAGTCATGTCAGTTATTACTTATGGCAGTTAAGGCAAAGATTAAGGCACTTATAAATGCTAAAGTTCAGTCAGGTATGACTCCTTAATGATTTAAATCTTGAATTTTGAATTTTGAATTTTAACTCCTGACTTGCCCGTAGCACTATAGTTAGGAATGTGATAAAATATTAAAGATAAGTTAACATAAGTTAATATACAAAGATTGAATAAAATAGATCCCATATCCTAAAAAACTAAGAGGAGTAACTAATTGTGAATAATAAAAAGTGGAGAAACGCTGGCCTGTATGCCCTATTGGCAATAGTGGTCATCGCTTTAGCAACAGCATTCTTCGATCAACAACCCCAAGCTCGCGAAACCTGGAAATACAGTCAGTTTATTCAGCAAGTAGAAAACAAAAATGTAGAGAAAGTAGATATAAGCGCTGACCGGACAGTAGCTAGAGTCAAAGTAGCTGACGGCAGTGTAGTCCGAGTTAATCTACCTAATGACCCGGACCTAATTAACATACTCACTCAAAACAATATAGATATTTCAGTACTACCTCAGAATGAAGAAGGTTTCTGGGTCAGAGCATTAAGCAGTTTATTCTTCCCTATCCTATTGTTGGTAGGATTGTTCTTCCTACTACGACGGGCTCAAAGTGGACCTGGTAGTCAAGCGATGAACTTTGGCAAATCTAAAGCTAGAGTGCAAATGGAACCTCAAACCCAAGTCACATTTAGCGATGTAGCAGGTATTGAACAGGCCAAACTAGAACTAACAGAAGTAGTAGACTTCCTCAAAAATGCCGATCGCTTCACAGCAATAGGAGCCAAAATTCCTAAAGGTGTACTATTAGTAGGCCCTCCCGGAACAGGTAAAACTCTATTAGCTAAGGCTGTTGCTGGGGAAGCAGGAGTACCATTCTTCTCCATCTCCGGCTCTGAATTTGTAGAAATGTTTGTAGGTGTAGGTGCTTCCCGGGTTCGAGACCTATTTGAACAGGCCAAGTCTAGTGCTCCCTGTATCGTATTTATAGATGAAATAGATGCAGTAGGTCGTCAAAGAGGTGCTGGTTTAGGTGGTGGTAATGATGAAAGAGAACAAACTTTGAACCAGCTACTCACCGAGATGGATGGCTTTGAAGGAAACACAGGTATTATTATTATAGCTGCTACTAACCGCCCTGATGTTTTAGACGCTGCCCTACTCCGCCCTGGTCGTTTTGACCGCCAGGTAGTAGTAGACCGCCCCGACTATGCAGGTCGTCTTGAAATTCTCAACGTTCATGCTCGTGGCAAAAGTCTCTCCAAAGATGTAGACTTAGAAAAAATTGCCCGTCGGACACCAGGGTTTACTGGTGCAGATTTATCTAATCTATTAAATGAGGGAGCTATTCTAGCAGCTCGTCGCAATTTAACTGAAATTTCTATGGATGAAGTTAATGATTCCATTGATCGGGTATTGGCTGGCCCAGAAAAGAAAGATCGAGTAATGAGCGAGAAGCGTAAGGAGTTAGTGGCATATCATGAGGCTGGTCATGCTTTGGTTGGAGCTTTAATGCCTGATTATGACCCAGTACAGAAGATTAGTATTATTCCTCGTGGTAGAGCTGGTGGTTTAACTTGGTTTACTCCTAGTGAAGACCGAATGGACTCTGGTTTGTATTCTCGCGCTTACCTACAAAATCAGATGGCTGTAGCTTTGGGTGGTCGTCTTGCTGAGGAAATTGTTTTTGGTGATGAAGAGGTCACCACTGGAGCTTCTAATGATTTGCAGCAAGTGGCTCGTGTGGCCCGCCAGATGGTAACTAGGTTTGGAATGAGCGATCGCCTCGGTCCTGTAGCTCTTGGTCGTCAGAACGGTAATATGTTCTTAGGTAGAGATATTATGTCTGAGCGTGATTTTTCTGAGGAAACTGCTGCTGCTATTGATGATGAGGTTAGTAATTTGGTAGACCAAGCTTATCGTCGTGCTAAAGAAGTTTTAGTAGGCAACCGTCATATTTTGGATAGGTTGGCAGAGATGTTGGTTGATAAGGAGACTGTTGACTCTGATGAGTTACAGGAGTTGTTGGCAACTAATGATGTGAAAATGGCAGCTTTAATTTAGCAGTTATCTTGTAAGGTAGGATGCGTTAATAGAATATAACGCACCACCTCTGCCAAATATTTTTATCCCAAATATTTTGGTTAGTACGTTATGCTTCCTAAATATTAGTCTCCCGATAATAGTAAGTTCTTACCCAATGGTCAGTCAGTCAAATTAGGATTAAATAAGTCTTTGCAGGGTGCAGCCTTTAGTCAGTTTCTTCAAATTTTAGAGTATGTAGCCTGGAAGCTTGGCAAAAAAATTATCAAAGTAGACCCAATAGGTACATCTCAAAATTGTTGGGAATACTTAAACAAAGTCTCGAAAAGCTGATCAGAGCCTTTCGCTGTGCGACACGAAACCTATTCATATCCTAAATTTAGACAGAAACTAGACAGAGACAATAAATGACCCACCCCTTCAGCTAGGAGTGGGTAGTATTTTTATAAAAAAAAGAGGAATACATTACCTCAGCTCAAAATAGCAGTCAAAGCCCCTCTAGTTGAAGATACCCACATTGTCCCGTAAGCGTAACTTCCAGAATATTTCAAATCTAATCATCCTAAAGAAACAAAAACATATCTACCCATTTAATTTTTATTCTTCTCTTCCATAGAAATTTCTATTTGCCTAATATCTTTTTCTAATTCATCAAACACTACTTACTCATCAATTATTTTACCTCACTTTAGTTATTCAATTACAATTGAAATAGAAAGTATAAATTGTTTAAATATTCCTTGATAAACCTTTTCTATCTCTGCGAATAATTATCATTATTTTAACCCACAAATGCCAGATTATCCTGATAGTTTAAACTCTCCATTTATGGTTAAAAAAATTGTTTTATATCTGGCGTTTAGACAATATTTATAGTTTTACTTATTACTAGAATTTAAACTAATTTAAGCTAACCTGAAACTTGTCGAACTCACCGAAAGACAAGCATCAAAACTTACTAAAACTCTTTCAAGCATCAGCATTATAATAGCTTTTAAGTTTATTTTTCCCAGCCTGTCCTATAGAAAAAATTAAGCGATCGCAAAACTTTTGAAATAATTTGAATAATACAAATATTATCCAAACTCATCAAAAAAGACAAATAATATTAATCACTAGACACCTCCAAAAATTTTTCAAATCCTTCTTTCCCTTGACTAAGGATTCTTAATAATTGTAAAAAATACATTATCTAATCGAACGCCATTCTAAATATTTAGAGTATTTATTATTAATAATTCAATATTTTATTGCCTCTTTTTTTTAAACTAAATTCTTTTGAATTTATACTAAAATCAAGCTTCCTATTCTTAATCTAACTAAGCCACATATTCTTATAAATACTTTTTTATAATTACCATCTCTTAACCTGAAGCTTTCCCTAACTAATCAAAATATTTTTATCAATCTAATCATATATTCTATAAAGATT
>JAGGDU010000081.1:30627-39574 GCA_018457135.1 Trichodesmium erythraeum GBRTRLIN201
ATTCAGCCTACTTATACTTTATTTTGTGCTATCTAAAATTAATTCTTATTCTATTCTTAATCTGAAGCCTTCCCTAACTAATCAAAATATTTTTATCAATCTAATCATATATTCTATAAAGATTATTTTTTTTCGCTTTTTTTAAATTTTATTGTTTGATTTATAGTGAAATTTATATTTTTTATTGCCGTTTTATTAGCTTTATGTATCGTGATTTTTAAGGCAATGGCAATTTTATATAATTTATCGACCTATTTTTTTTATTTGGATTAAATTATTTGGTTATTTTTTAAGTAAATTTATATCAATTTTTTACCCTCCTTATTATATGAATACATCTACTATTTATCTTATTCAATAGTAGTTATTACTTTATTTTTAAATGTATACCTTTTCTTTTTTTTCAGATTTTTTTGTTCTTGTTATCATCATTCAGCCTACTTATACTTTATTTTGTGCTATCTAAAATTAATTCTTATTCTATTAAAAATTATTGTATCCATAAATATTTATCTTCTTTTTCTGATAATTTTTATAATCAACTTTGTAGCAATAATTATCTCCACATCTACCCAAGAATAAAACATATTTTTAGCAGTTAATTCAGTTGCTTCAAAGTTAATTTATAGGATTTAAAATATTTGTATATGATGTAAATCGTATAAAAGTAAAATAATTTATTATTCCACTTTTAATCTTTTTTTCTACCAACCTCTGATGTTATAAATCATTTTTTTATCTGAGCTAAATAGGTAAGTATAAAAACTTAGATATCTTAATCTTTTTATACTGACTTTAAGAGCTTCTGCACAGTTAATTTGAAGTGAATTTATATCATCTTAATCGTAAAAAAAATCAAAATATACTTATTTATTGATTTATGCTCTTTTATTTTCAGATATAAATTGAGAATTTCCTATTAATTTTTTAAATCACTTAGTATTAATATCTATAACTATTTTGGCTTCTTTTGGGTAGTAATTTATATACTCTAATATTTTGTTCATTAGTATATTTTTTCACAAATTAACCCCAAGATTATAGCTTAATTTTGATTTTGGAGACATCTACTTATTACATACCAAAAGCTTATATTAATCTTTAGTTATAAGTATCATGTTAACATCCTTCTCAGATTTATTTTTTCCTTGCTCCCAGAATTTAGTCTCAACTCCAGTTATTATCTAAATATTCTTTTGATACTAATGACAAAAAATACAATAAATATTTATTTAAAATAACTCAGATATTGTTCATATAAAAAGCAAATATAAAAAAAAGTATACAAATATTATCAATAATATTTTTATGGAATTAAATTATCAATAAAACTTCTTCAATTTCATCAAATAATTTATTCATTATGGCACTTAAATTTGCAGGCTTCTTTAATAGTAAATGGGGAGAACCTATTCCAGGGAAAGATAACCAAGCTCCAGTTTTTGTAGGTGTTGATACTCACTCATTTAAATGGGGATCTCCAGCAAACTCTCGAACATACCCAAATGAACTGAGCTTTGTCATCGATCCTTTTTCCACTCAACTAAAAGTTCAAAGTAGGAGATTTAATCTACTTTAATGGCTCAGTTAATACTAATACAAGTGTTGAATTAGTACCCCTGGATATAGAACTAGAATTATATGACCCAATTAGACGTACCGAATCTTTTGAGTTTGACTTTGATATTGTTGCAACAACTAACACCAGCAACCCTCAAGAAAGTGCTGATTTTGTTTTTCCTCTTAACAAAGTTACTGATAGTAGTTTCAAATATAAAGGAAAAGATTATACTATTAGAATACTCGGCTTTAGTCAAGATAAAGGTCGAACATTTACCCGAGAATTTCGAGTATTAGAAGACGCAAGAACAACAGCAGGTCTGTACGCCAAAATAGAACTTGATAAAGGAATAGGAACTAGTAGAGCAGACAAACTTACAGGTAGTAACAGAGACGAAAGATTAGATGGAAGAGGAGGAAATGATCAACTCATAGGTAGAGGAGGAGATGATATCCTCATTGGAGGAAGCGGTAAAGATAGACTCAACGGAGGAAGTGGTAATGACAAGCTTAATGGTGGGGCAGGAAATGATACTTTGACTGGTGCTGCAGGTGTAGATACTTTTGTTTATGACACAGGTCGTAATTTTCGGAGACGAGATATAGGTGTAGATAAAATAGTAGATTTCATGTTAGATGAAGATACCATTGTTTTGTCTCGAACAACCTTCAGCAAAATAGAAAGTTTAGCTGGAAGTATACTTCAAGAATTTGAGGTTGTTGATAGTAACAATGCTGCGATAAAAAGTAATGCTTTTATTGTCTATAATCAAAGTAATGGCAATTTATATTACAACCAAAATGGTAGTAATAATGGGTTTGGTAGTGGTGGTTTATTTGCTCGTTTAGAAGGAAGACCTGCACTAGAAGCAACTGACTTTTTTATTGATAATTAGACTCTAGAAATTTGTAAGTATTTAGCTGGAAAATATACTATTTGTCAACTCATCTTAACAATGATTGACAAATAGTATATTTTCTAATCTTATTGCCCTGATAGCTTTTGAGATTAATTTAGTGACGAAAGTACATTCCAATTGTTAAGCTGGGAAAATCAATAAGATGAAAATTCTCTGATATTTATAATTCCTTGAAAAAATTGTATTGCGATAGAATTATAAAAATATTTATTTGTCAATAAAATTTTAGATGAGCTTACCCTGGGAAAATATACCCCATTAATTAGTAACTGCTATTAACAAAGAATATGTATCCTTAATGAGTGAACTTGACCACTATCACTGCTAATATTTTCCTTGGCATAATCCCAATAATTCAGTTATTTTATTGTTCTGACACAATATCAATAGGTTTCTCTTTCTTAACTATAAAATTTCTTAGCAGAGGGGCAACAAACAGGAGAATTAACATTCGAGTAAGTTGAATTCCCAAGACTAAACCAGCATCGCCACCTAATTCATTAACCGTAGCAATCATTGCCTCCAATTTCTGCCAAAAACTTTACATGTAGCAGCCCCCATTAATCTTAGAACATTCTCACACCTCTCAATTTTAGTCATAGCAAGAATTTAACTTCTGAGTTCTGAATTCTGAGTCCTGAGCTCAGCTATAACTATTGCTAGATATATCTAAAGGTTCTAAAAGACTATCATTATAAGAACCAGAAAGAACGTGGTTTATGCAAAAGCCACTACCATTAAGAATTCGATAAGTGTGAGCTACACCTGCTGGAATAAACACACTTGCTGGACTATCAATTTTTTGAACAACTTGTCCTAGACATACTTCAACCTGCAATCCTTTCATACCAAGTTCGTGACCTAAAAACAAGAACAAGCTATCTACATAAAGAGTCTGAACATCCACATAAGCAAGAGGTTTTTCTTCCACCACTCTTATTTCACGTACAATACAAGATTGCCGACAGTTTGGAACCATGCACTCATCAATCATCAAATGTCCTACACTATCTCCATATCTATGATATCCAAGCTCACTAGCACACTTTACTATTGGTGTAAGAAATAAAGAATGAACAGAGGGTATGCTTTTACCAGATAACTCCATAGTTTTCCCCACATATTCTGGCAAAATCCAGCTATAGCTAGAAGGATCACGTTTGACTGCTTTTTGATGTAGATGAGCAGTGTGAATAAAAGCATTCCCCCCTGAGATTGGTTGGTTAAAATTAACAGGGTAACGCGAAAAAGCTGCTACATACTTACTTGTTCGTTGAATTATCTCTCCTGACGGTAGGGAACGCAGTCCCTTATAATAAAGATTAACTAACAGACCTAATGTATCAGTTATGCCACATCTTTCCCCTAACCCGTTAACAGAAGAAGAAATCCTTTCTGCGCCAGCATCAGAAGCAGCAAGAGCATTAGCCATTGCCAAACCCCGATCATTATGAAAATGGACTTCTAAAGGTACTGTTGAAAAATCACTCTTCAACTTTTCAATCGTCTCAGTAACCTCATTAGGCTCCATGATTCCTACTGTATCAGAAAAGCAAATGCAATCTGCACCAGCTTCTATAGCTACACTATAAACGCTTTTTAGCAAACAATAGTCAGTGCGAGAAGCATCTTCAGCAGTATATCTTACCTTCAAACCAAGGGTTTTGGCATACATTACTGACTCTTTGATGCAGTTAAAAATTTTGCTAATAGTCCATCTCGCACGAGTCAGCCTAGTTTCTTCATTAATTCCCAAGAATATACCAACCCATTGAGCCGATGTTTCTTTGACTGCCTCAATATCAGCTAAATTAGCACGTGCATGAGCAATAACTGGGCAGAGATTTGAAGCTACAATTTCTCGGACAATTTGTTTTTGCTCAATAGAAACAACAGGGTGGCAGACTTCAATTATATCAATGCCCAGACTATGAAGTAGTTTAGCAATCTTCAGGGATTGTTCCCAACTAAAATTTATCCCAGGGGCAGTCTGCCTTCCTTCTCTTAGGGTGCTATCTACAATTTGAACCATTGTTGATTTTTTTTTGTTAAATATAGTTATTTGCAATTAACAGTCTATAGATTGACGTCTAGGCCAAAGTTTTTCAGGTAAATTAGGCCAAGGTAAAAGTCCAATTTATATTAGGAGTAGAGTTGTTAAATAATTGGATCTAAATGGGCAGTAATTATCAAGCCACCACCATTAACATTAATAACTTGACCATTAACAAAGCCACTACAATCTGAAGCAATGTACAAACAAGTTTCAACTATATCTTGACAAGAAGCAAGACGACCCACAGGAATCATTTTTTCCATAATTTCGTATTTAGTGTCTAAATTGGGGTAATCTTTAGAAATACGGATAGTATCAATTGTCCCTGGACTAACCCTCTTTGCAGTAATTCCGTAAGGTCCAAATTATGTAGCGATCGCTTTAGCAAAAGCATTAAGACCTCCTTTACAGGTAACATTATGAGCTTGGTATAGTGTACCTATTGAACCATAATAACCAGAAATATAAATAATCCGACCCCATCTTCTAGCTTTCATCCCTGGAATTATAGCCTTAGCTAGATAGAATGCAGAATTAAGGTTCGTTTTAATTACTTCATGCCAATCTTTAAGGGAGATATCTAAAAAATTTTGTCTTTTTTCCAGGGAAATATTAGAGACAGCAATATCAACTGCACCAAACTTTTCAATAGCAAAATCAACCATTTTTTGTACTGTATCAGGATTATTCACACCAGCCATCACCGCTATTTCTTGATCCCCCTAAATCACGAGTTTTTTCAGCAACTTCTTCCATCGCTTTTTAATTGCGATGACCATCAATCACTACATTGGCACCAGATGAGGCAAATAATAACGCGATCGCTCTTCCAATATTCTGGCCTTAATCTGTCAGTCTAGCGGTTCTACCTTGTAATGTCTTATTTCTATCTTTCATTATTTTGTGATTATCAAGACTTGAATTATTTTACAGTACGCTGATTAATTAATACTCCTCTGATATTCTGGTATTTTAGAAAATTAATTAACTATTGCTCTATACGCAATAGTCAGAAAATTTCTAGACTCATCTCTGGTATCTTGGTGCTTCAGAAAATGAATGAATTAACTATTGCGCAATAGTTGGAATATATTATAACTTACCCCTGACATCGTGGTGCTTCAGAAAATGAATGAATTAACTATTGCGCAATAGTTGGAAGACATTATAACTTATCTCTGGCATCGTGGTGCTTCAGAAAATGAATGAATTAACTATTGCGCAATAGTTGGAATATATTATAACTTACCCCTGACATCGTGGTGCTTCAGAAAATGAATGAATTAACTATTGCGCAATAGTTGGAAGACATTATAACTTATCTCTGGCATCGTGGTGCTTCAGAAAATGAATGAATTAACTATTGCGCAATAGTTGGAAAACATTATAACTTATCTCTGACATCGTGGTGCTTCAGAAAATGAATGAATTAACTATTGCGCAATAGTTGGAAGACATTATAACTTATCTCTGGCATCGTGGTGCTTCAGAAAATGAATGAATTAACTATTGCGCAATAGTTGGAAAACATTATAACTTATCCCTGGCATCGTGGTGCTTCAGGAAATGAATGAATTATAGTTATATTCACTCTTCATCCCCTCTAATGGAGTATTTTATGGAATTACTTACTATTCTAGCAAGAGAAAGTCATTTAAAAATTTGCTATTGCATCGTTTTAGATGCAATAGCCCACTACTCTACTAGACTAACTCCTCTCACACTTCCCTACTTCCTACTCCCCTACACCCTTCCTAAGTATACAATTAGCATCCAAAACAAATAAACTATCACTCTGAAAAACAACACAATTAGATATAGTTGTTGCCAAAGCAGGAATATTTCCTAACTGCAAAAAAGTAACCGCCTCTTGTGCAAATTTATATTGCATTAACCAACTATTATCCTCAACATATTCTGGCGTAAAAGCACCACGATGTACCATCCAAAAATCAATTCCATACTTTTGAATAAAATCTTTAACATCCGTTAAATCCGAACTATATTGAGCCACAATTAAATCTATAGTTCGTTCGCGAAATTGACTATAATAACCAACTTGATAAGGAATAGCATATTCCCTACCCAACAAAATAGAACGTTGAGCAAATGTAGGTAATAAATTCGCCTCTTCTTCCAAAGAAGCAATCAGAATATCTTTAGGTTGTTCTTGAAAAAAATCATATAAATATGTAGCCCTTCCCACCTTATATTTAACCAGAGGAAAACCTTTAACAAAAGAAGGATATAACACCAGAGATGCCAGAATTAAACCTATTAAACTTAAAGAAATAATACCCCGAAATGCAACAGGAAACTTGTGTATATTTTTTGCCCAATTAAATAAAGCATCAATAATCAAAGTAAGAGCGATCGCCGTTGCCAAAGCAATAATTATGCGGAAACTTAATCCTGTATATCTACTAGGAAGATGTAGTCGAAAAAGTAAGACGTGGGCAATAAAAAACATTCCCAAAGATGACAATAATAAATGCAGTAATAACCAAATACGGCTAGTAATATTTTTAATTAAAGGAAAAGCAGAACCAAAAGACAATAAAAAGGGTAATACTAACCCCGCACATTGAGTAGCAGGAGTAAACAAAGACTTAGGAAACATTCCACTACGTTTGCCAGTTAACCAAAAATCTTTTGGATGAACATGAAAAAATGTACTCCTCCCATTGGGATAAAATTCTCTTAATTTCATTGCTGCTTCTCGACTAATAGCAGGTCCGAATTCCGAAGAAGTTAAAGCATAAGGTAATAAAATAAAAAATGCCATACTTAAACCCACTCCACAAAATATAAAATCTTGTTTTTTCGATGAGAATTGAAACCTGCCATTTCTCCAGCAAATCAACCTCAAAATTAACATTCCAGAAGCCACAAAAACATACTGTGGATAAAATAATCCCACCAGAGCGATCGCTATCCCCATTCTGACTAAAGAACCACAGATTAAATAATATAAAAAAGCCATAAAAAATGGATAAACAAATGCTCTAGGCGTAGCCGAAGCCACATCATCTTTCATCCAAATAGCCTGATTCATTACCAAAGTAGCAATAAACCCTGCCATTGGGACCGGCAATATTTCTAAAGTAATTCTAAAAATATAGTAAGTACAGATTAAACCCAAGATAAAAGGAATAATTTTTGCTAAAATCAACGGATTAATTCCTACAAATGCTGCACTTTTATAAAGCCAAGTATATCCGGCTGGAGCCACCGACTGAAAATAGTCAGCAATTAAATCATTAGGAAATAAATCAGGATCAAAAAAACGTTGCATCCAAAAAATATGTTGTCTAGCATCATCTTGAACACTAAGGCTACTAATAAAAGCTTTTTTAACTGCTAAAAAACCATAAATAACAGCAAAAGTCATGCTAATACTAAACCAAAATATCACCCCTTGATAGGATTTTTTATTAATAGGATGAGTCAAAAATTTATGTAAATTTGAAATTACCATTTACTAGGAAAAATTTATTAATTAAGCTAATTTTAATAGATATTTAAAATATTTTTTTCTAATTTATTAAGCTAATCTTGAATCTAAACAGTTTCACCAAGATTGACAATAACTACCCCTAGTCCCCCATTCAATCTATATTATCTCTTCCCCTTTAACAATTAGTCTATTGCTAGTAGTTTGAAGCCCTACCTATCTTCTGCCTTTGATCATCCCTTTAACTAATTCCCTCAGTCCAACCAATGTAATTGATTTCGAGTACTTTGAGTCCGTCTCTATGTTTACTTTACTTCTACCCTAAAAGCAGAATGACTGTTCCATAGAGCTTCCTTAGCTGTGTCCAACCCATACCCAGATTTTCATGAAACTGCTAGATTCTTCGCTAATATCAATCCCACCCTATTAGACATCTCCAAAAATACTCAAACGCTTATACTAACTATTTTTAGTGGAGCGTTAGCTCACCTTGAAGATAGTTAATTTGTACAGTTTTATGGGTATCAGAGATACTTCGTGTTACTAATTCAAATATTTATTAGACTTTGATTTATTATTTTTATCTCAGTTTTTGATGATTTTTAATAATATAAATGAGCCAATTATTATTCACACTAAACCACATATTGTTAAAATTAATTTTTGATAATTATTATCTTTTAATCTAAATCTTTATCTAGGAAATTTAAATATTTTAATTAATCTTATTACATGTTATACAAATATTATTTTTTTTGCTTTTTCTTGATTTTCTTCTTTGATTTATGGTAGCATTTATTTTTTTCTTAGTTTCTTTTTTAGTGTAGTAGTTCTTTCTACTCCTTCATCAGCTTTATCTCCTTAAAATTTTTGTTTTTTATCAAATTTATCCAGTTGTTTTCTTAATATTTTTACATCACTTACTGGACCTTTTTCTCCTACTATTACATCCACTAT
>JAGGDU010000082.1 GCA_018457135.1 Trichodesmium erythraeum GBRTRLIN201
GCCTAGATAAAAATTTTGAATTATTAAGCATAAAAAACTTAATGTTTTCAAGATTAATGTCAATAAATAATCATTTATATTGGCTTATCACTACATATACAGGACCACCGCTCTCTTATAGTCTGGTGTGCATTGAAGTCGGCAATCACTTTTTTGGTAACCTGGGAGCACAACTGCTAGGGTTCTATATAATACGAACAAATATAGACCAACAAAGGCTTTTACTTCAATTTGGGGGGAGCAGGGGTTATAGCAATTTTTAGCGCATCGACGTCATGCTCTGATATGGAGAGACTTTGACTTATTTTTTCAACCAGAAAATGTTTAAGTACCAATATAAACTGTTGCGTAAAATAAAAAGTTGCAGGCTATAAAATTTGTTGCAGGAATTGATATAGTCCTACCCATTTAGAATGTCGATATTTTCAAATATAGTCCGTGCTGTGTTAAGGAACTTCAGCTATATTCATCTACTTGTACTACTACTGCTGATAGTGGAATTATAAGGACTGTTTACTTATATCTACTTCAAAAATTATAACTGTTATTTAACAAAACAAATATCAGAAAAAAATATACGGATCTACTATTAATTTTAATATTATAAACTACTCTGTGGATGATTTTTATTCAACCTTTTATGCTTTTCTTAAAAGATCCAAATTCTATATACTTAATTATCAATTATCAGATTTCAAAAAATAAGTTTGTATCTTAAAACAAATATGTTAGTATTGACCAGCAAAAAAATATTATCAGATTTAAAATATATAGGTAATTTGCATAATATCAGTCTTAGTAATGGGTATATTTCAAGATATAATTTATAATATTGGTATGTTCACACTTAAATTACTTCTTTGGCAAAATAATAGTAATTAGACATGATATCTACATAATTCAAGAAATAAGTTATCGAAATTGTTAAATTTGATTATTATAATTATTGTAATTTTAATAATTTGATTTCTGTTTTTTATGAATGGTATTATTGGTAGATACAACAATTCTATCTGAAGAGTTAAAGAGATGGACCACTAGAAGGCAGGAGGCAGAAGGCACTGATGCTTAAAGAACAAGAGTTTGAGTAATTTTTTAAGAAGTCTAGTGATTTTACAAATGATTTAGGATAGCTGATTATTAATCAAGACTTACCCAGAAACCGGGTTGATGAACTACAATTTACAATCATTTTGCGTTAAATTAGGGTAATAAATCTGGTTTCTTGGTTAGGGTTATAATAGAAGCCCAGTTTAATGAAAAAATAACTATCACTTATGATTAAAATCAAACATTCAATTAATCTCCATAAGGGTACCACCTTGATTTTCATATTGGTACTAATGATAGCCTACCAAAACTTTACTTTAGGTCCTTGGATTTATCTAGCTCTACATGGTACCTATGGAATTTTATGGCTACTAAAAGACCGTATCTATCCAGACAAACAATGGGAGGAAGAAATACCTGTTATACAAAGTATTATGATGTTTGTAATTATAGGTTTATATTGGGTAGCTCCTTATATTTTAATTAGCAGTGGAACTGAACCTCCAATACCTTTAGTAGCTGCTGCTATTTGTCTTAATATTTTTGGAGTTTTCCTCCACTATAGTAGCGACGCTCAAAAATATTATACCCTCAAATATAAGCCAGGATTAATCACAGAAGGATTCTTTGCTCGTTGCCGAAATACAAACTATTTAGGGGAAATGTTTATTTATATTTCCTTTGCAATGTTAGCCCAACATTGGCTACCTTTTTTAATTTTAGGAGGTTTTTTTGCCTTAATATTTATTCCTAATATTCTGAAAAAAGATAAATCTTTGTCTCGTTACCTAGAATTTACAGAATATAAGACTAATTCAGGTTTAATTATTCCTCAACTATGGGGTGATAATTTTATTAACCAAGAAGCTAAAAAAGTTAGTAAATAAAATAGTTAAAACATTTATTAAAAAATAAGTAGGAATAGCTTAGATCATGTCCGGATAATTATAAAAAAGCCTATGGTTTGTAGTAGGGCTTTCCAATTTTAAATATTTACCCTAGATATCTTGCCCTACTACAAGCTTTAATTATAACTATAAATGCGGACATAATATTAATTGAAGATTTACTTTATAAAGCTTTCAAAAACTAAAAATAATTAAATTATTTATTTGGCTTTAAAACTAAACAAAATTCCCCAAATATATCAGACAATACCAATAAATTTAAAACCTTCTCTTTGAAATATATGATATCTAATGGTATGGTAAACTTTCCTAATATTTAAGCAAGGAGGCATGAAAAAAACTTGGCTATATTAAAATTTGTATACTAACTCTAAGAGGGTATCTGTAAAAAAAAAGATTAAAATAAAACAAGGGGTAAGTAAAACAGAGAAAATGGAAGTGATCAACTAGAAGTGAAACATTGAGAACATGACTTGCTCTTCCCTATTCCACAGACCTAAGAAAGTGATAGCCCCCATACTACCTGTGGCTAATTCCGAAACATCCAGAGGTAGGAAACAAACAGTGGAGTTATCAGAAGTTGTTAAAAGTATTCTCTACAGTCGTAGTAGTAGTTGTGCCTGGGAACTTTTACCCCATGACTTCCCAGCAGCCTTGACTGTGTATGGTGATTTGCCGAAAATGGCAGGAGTATTGGAATCTGACAACAGATTCACCCTCGCCCACGAGCTCATGTATGCTAATAAGAGGGACAAAACCTAAAATCCATAGGGGGGATAATTGATAGCAAATTAGTGAAAAAAACTTAGATACGATGAGTAGAGCGTGGCTTTTATTGAGGCTAAAAAGTCAAAGGTCGGAAACGCCACACCCTAGTAGAAACATTGGGGCTGGTATTAGTGGTGCTAGTTCATGCTGCAAATATATCATATTTGATAGCTGGGAGGATATTGCTAGCAGAATCTAGCCTTTCAGTTCCAAGGCTATAAAAGGTTTGGGCTGAACGAGGTGTTCGAGGTGAGGGGTTACAGCAAGTCGCGGATGAATGGGAGCTTCACCAGGAGGAGGTTGAACGTTATTAAAAGAATTTTGAGTTTGAACTTTGAGGTTAGGTGGTGGATAAAACTTTAGGTAGGCTGGGACGCCAAAGACAACTCAGTAAAGATTAGGAGGGTTTACTGGAAGTAAGTAAATTCGTTGTTCATATAGCTATGATTTCACTGATTTTAAATCGCCTTGTCCCTTAAGGTTTTATTTACAGATATCCTCTCAAGTTATTGCCTCAAATTTTTATTAAATCTACCATTAAGCTTGCTTTTCACCCCGTGAGTTCTTCTTCACTCTAATCGCAATTACGGTAATATTATCCTTGCCCCCATTCTCTAAAGCTGCTTTTACACAAGCCTTTGTTAGCTTTTCTGACGAATCTCTAAACTGTTCGACCAAACTTTCTAATACTTCCTGACTTACTTCTCCATGTAACCCGTCGCTGCACAACAACAATAAATCTCCAGAATGCAATTTTCTTACTGGTGAAGGGGGAGAATCCCATTTTGGGTCAATAGATAATTGTGCTTTTCCCCTGCCTCCCAAACAAGAGTTAACGACGGAACGCATCGGATGACTCGACACTTCTTCAGGGGTAATTTTTCCTAACTCCAGGAGTACCCCTACTACTGAATGATCGGCGGTGATGTAGGGGGGAGAGTTACAACTAAAGTGGTATAAGCGACAGTCTCCGGCATAGAGATGGATTAATTCTGTGGGGGTGACGATCGCTGCTATTATCGTTGTCCCCATATTCATCAATTTGAAGTCTTGAGAAGCTTGCTCTCGAATGGCGCGATCAGCTTCGTAAAATCCTTTGAGCAGTAATTCATATCGTCCAAAAGCTTCTGGGGGAAAGGGTTGTTCCAGCAATCCCCGAAAGGTATCCACAGCAATTTTTGAGGCTACCTCTCCTCCTTTATTTCCTCCCATACCATCAGCTACTACGGCTAATATGGCAGTTTCGTCTTCCCAGAGTTCCAGCAAATAATTATCTTGATTGATTTCCCGCTTGTTGCCCCGATGGGTTTTGACTTCACGAGTTAGGGACCCTACCACTAATGGTTTATTCATTAATTATCACCTCAAATTTTAAATTACCTAGTTTGACCTGACTTCCTGGTTTTAAACTGACAGGAGATGAGGGCTGGTTGGGGATAACGGGAGAGAGCTTTTCTCCATCTACAAAAGTGCCGTTACTACTGCCTAAATCTACAATTTGCAGGTTGCATCCTACCCACTCAATCTCTGCATGACGGCGGGATATAGCTGGCGGACTACCGATTTCGCAATCAGTTAAATTGATGTCTACTTTGATATTGGGTGGGTCGTTGCGACCAATAACTATTCGCATCTGGTTGAGGGGAAATATCCTGTGGGCTCCAGGTCCATTGAGTACCTGCAGTTGTGCGGTATCGGGAGTAAACCGATTTAAACCTGGAGGGGTGTCGATGCCGAAGCTGTTACTCATGTTGGTTTTGAAGATAATATTTAAACTGGAAAACTGGGGATTAGTCTGTCTTTCCAAGATTGCGCGAATCCCTCAATATTCCCGTGGCTTTGTCTGGATTCAAATTTCCTGTCTTTTGCAAATCGTCTAGTTGTTGGGCGGCTTGGCTGGCAAGATCTAGTTCCCCGGCTTTGGCTGCTGTAACTTGAATTTCTGTTAGCAACTCTCCAGTGCGCTTAGGATTACTATTACCAATGTCTATCATCTCTTTGCTGTAAAGGTTGATTTCCCAACATTGCCGATCACGATTTACTTCTGTATTAACTTTTTGTGCTTCGCTGTAGGCAGTGGTGTAGGTAATAGCGGCTGTTTTTTTTATGGGGGTTTCTAATCCCCTAGCTGTTAGTTCTACTGAAATTATGTCGCGACTTCCTAGGGGTTCGCCAAAACTGATGGAGGGAAGATCCAAACTAATTAAAATATCTGTAGGGTAATCCCTACGGAGTGTTCCCAGGCTTAATTCATTGGGGCGGGTTTCTTCTAGGGGTAAATATTCTGGACGGAAGCGACAGTAGCTTGTCGCTTTAACTCCGGAAGCTAATAGTGTTAAGTGAAGTTTGGCATCTACAATGGCAATTTCCTGATCCGCTTTTAATCTGTTTTGTAGATCGCTCAATAGCTTGTCTGGAGTATCAGCATAGATAAATGCTCCTCCACCTTGATCGCTTAAGTCTGTCAAAAAGGATGTGTTGAAGTTAGCAGCATCACCTAGTCCTACAGCACACAGGATAATGCCACAACTTTTCATGTTCCTGGCTTTGACAATAAAGGGTTTCATATCATCTAAAGGCGTTCCTCCAGCATTTGTAGCATGACCATCGGTAATTAAAACCCCCACGAGTGGTGGGCTTTTTTCTGGAAGGAGACTTTCTTCAATCCAATCTAATGCTAAGTCGATGCGAGTAACACCCCTTGCTTGTAAATCAGCGATCGCCCCTTCGGCGAATCCCGCAGCAGCACCCCCACCTGCTAGAGATTCCAGCAAAGGTGTGACTCTGGTAGAGTAACCTGCTAGAGATAAGTAGTCTGGGTCCCGTAAATGAGAAACGACGGCAAGACAAGCTTCTTTAGCGCGTTGCAGTTTTTCCCCTTTCATTGATTGACTGGTATCAAGAGCGATCGCCATCCGTATTGGTAAACTGGGCAAATTGGCATCTGTTTTAGGCTGAATGCGGACTCGTAGGACGTGACTGCCGTCTCGGTAATTTGCCTGTTGGGAGTTAAGTTTTGCTGGTCTATCCCAGGTTAGTTCTAGGTCAAACATAGTTGGTTATTTTGCGGTAATTGATTTGATTTTACTCTTTACTGGTCTTTAAAAATATCGATCTCTAGATCGTTAGTCGCGTTTAATCAACTGACTTGCAATCCATCCCTGTCTCTGATACTGTGGACTATAAATTTTGTACCAAAGATAATTATCTGAGTTATACCTCTCGTCGAGGACTCTAACAGGACTCCCAATAGTTAATTCAAAAAGAACCTCTGTCTCAGTAGAGCTTCCAGAGCGAACATTCTTGGTCTCCCAAGAAGTGCCTGTAACAGTTGCATTTGTCAGTTTTTTATTTATTTTTTTGCAAGCTGCAAAAGCGTCTGGAAATTTTTCTAAGTCAAGGTAAATAGAACATTTTTTGTCCCAAACATGGGTTATACTATATTCTCCAAATTCCCCATTACCTTCTATCGCCTTCTCAAAAGCATCTAAAGCCTTATCTCGCCATCCTCTGTCCTGGTAAATCACTCCTATTTTATACCAGACTTCTGAATCGTCTGATTTAAATTGAACAGCTCTCCAGTAGGAATTTAATGCTTGACGTTTACCCTTTAACTTCGACAAAGCATTCCCTCGCTCCTTCCAAGCTCGATAATCATAATCAACCAGCTCGACTCTTTGATTGCAGGCATAATAAGTTTCTTGAGTGTCTTCTCCCTGTTCAGCTAAAAGATAGCATTTTTTCTGCCAAACATCCGCTATACTGAATTCTCCAAATTCTCCATTACCCTTTATAGCTTTGTTAAAAGCATTTAAAGCTTCATTTATCTCTCCTTTGTTTTCCCAAATCAAACCTATCTTGTACCAAACTTCTGAATCATCTGATTGAATTTCTACAACTTTTTGATAGGATTCTAATGCTTCTTCTTTTTGATCCAATTTCCATAAAGCATCTCCCTTTTCTTTCCATAGAAAGTGATTATAGCGATTAAAACTAATAGCTGCTTTACAGACAGAAATAGTTGTTTCTGGCTCAGAGTTTTTTACAAGATTGAGTATCAAACAAGCTCGTATCGGAGCATCCGCTGATTCAGGTAGAAGTTCAAAAACTTCAAGGTATTTTTCTAGCGCACTTTCATAATTCCCTATTTCTTCTAGGCTATTAGCTTCTTCAAGTAAAATTTTAGCTTTTTTTTCTTTTAACTGAGGAATCAGAATATTAGTGACAGCAAAAAATCCTCCTATTCCCATTGTAACTATTAAACCTGTGATTATTTTAGGTTTAATATTAGACCTCTCCAAAAACACCAATTTACGAACGGTAGCATAAAGGCTTGAGAACCTTTTCTGGAGAGGCCTGTTTTCAGGAGCATCAACTGATGGTAATGACGATAAGGGTAACGGAGTTAATTCAGGGATTTCACTTCTGGATACCAAGTCTGGTAAAGGATATTTTTCAACTGTATTAAGTCGTTCTTCTCTGCTGATAATAAATTGACGGTAAAGAGCATTTGCCCTTGTTAGTAATTTATGATCGGTAAAAATGTAAAGCAAGCGATTTGTGTACCAATACACATTGTCTCCATAAGGAGCGAGAACAAAATTTCCTTCTCTAATGGGTAATACAAGCCCGCACTTAAAAATTAGATAGTATATTTTTCCGGAAAATGGCAGGATGATTAATGCCAAAACCAGAGCAAAAATTATCCCTGCAATCGAACTAAGAGTGTAAGTTATTGCTGCTATTACAGCTCCTATATGAATATACAAAGCTAATTTACTCGGTTTGTAAACAAAACCACTATTTATGTGCTCTAAATAACCATCTTCATAATTCAGTTCCCCAAAATAACCTACACTAATATGTGCTATCCGACGCTCAGTCACACAAGCAAATTGACGATTTCCCAAACAAAAAAAACCTTGAATACCTAAATATCTCGCATCATAAATCTCCTCATCTTCAGGAATAAATTGTTGAAACATGGTTTTAATAGCATCAAAATCACCTTCACAACCTAGCTTAAGCAGACTTTTCTGAAGTTTAATATCGCCCTTTTTAGGCTCTATTTGAGTGGAATAAATATTAGAAAATGGATTGCTCATTTTTTACCCAACCAGTTTATTTTTACTTGATTGACAATAATTTAAAGTTACTTTACTAAAGATGTCTATTATTAAACAACACCTCTTAACTTAATGCGATTTTCTCTAGCGATCGTAAGATCGCGAAGAAGTTCATTTGCCCGTGTTAACAAACCACGATTTGTAAAAATATACACAGGCAGTCCCCCTCTAACTGCTATAACTATTCCACATTTGTTGAATCTGTAATATGTTTGAACGACAAAAGGTAATAACAACAAACCTATTACGGTAATTCCTACTACTGCAACTATTAAGTACAACCATAACTTAGAAGGTTGATAAATAAAAGTGCTGTTGATATGTTCTAAATAACCATCTTGATAAGTAACTTGACCAAATCGGCCTACGGTAATATCGGCGACACGACGATCTGTTAGACACACAAACTCTCGATTTCCAAAACCCCATAGTCCTTGCAATCCCAAATACCGAACCAAACAAATTTCTTCTGCTTCTGGAATGAACTGTTGAAACATGGTACGAATTGCGTCTTGATTGTCTTTCGATGCTCTTTTAAGCAAACTAGAAGAAATTCTAATCTCCTGTTTTGAACCTTTATCTGGATTTTTTGTCATAATTATTTCTCCATTACAGTATTTTGTGAATAAAAACTTACTACCTTTAGAAAGAGTTATCGTCAAATAAAGAACTAAACCATCCCCAAAATCCCTTGGCTCTTCCCCATCGATCAGGATGAATTTCTTGATTTTGGGGACTTGATTCTGTAGGTTTTGGATGGTTAGATGAAGTATCTTCCCCTTCATTTACTGGGTTAATCGGTAGTTCTACTAGGGTGCTAGAATCTACAATTCTTGTAAAAATTTGAGTTTGGGGACTTAACTTTGTAGTTTTTGAATCATTAGAAAAAGTATATTCCACTTCTGTTAAAATTTGCTTTACTGACCAACGTTTTTGCCGATTTTTTTGCAAACATCCCCGAACCATCTGCTCAAAACTTTTTGGCAAGCCTGATAAATCTGGTTCTCCATTGCACACCTGTTTTTGTAACTGTTGTGGCGTATCTCCTTCAAATGGCATTTTTCCTGTCAACACTTGCACAATAATTACCCCCAAAGACCAAACATCCCATGATGTCGCTACTTTACCTTCATAAGCCTCTGGTGGGGAGTAGCCTGGAGTTCCTGTAAGATTAACAGTATCCATCACACTATTTTTTCCGATCGCCCTTACCAACCCAAAATCTGATAATTTCCATTTATCTCCCACCCTAAGTATATTTCCAGGCTTTAAATCTCTATGGGCAATGGAATTTTGTTCATTGTGGAGATAGTCTAAAGCTCCTGCAATATAGTTTACTAACTGCAGCGTTTCTGTTTCCGATAAAACCCCCTCATTTAACTGCTTTTCCAAACTAAACTCAGCTACCTCCATTACTAAATAAAGAAAATCGGCAGCATTAAGATGACATTCGTTGACATCAAAGCAACTGATGAGATTGGGATGTTTTAAAGACATAGATGCCTGGAGTTCGTTTAATTGAGCCTGGTTATTATCATCGGCAACAATCAGTTTTATCGCCACCTGACGCATCAGCTTATTTCTAACAACATCATCAGCAAGAAAAACTCCTCCAAAACCACCCGCACCTAAAAGTTCTCGGAGATAATATTTTTTTTCAATAACTTGCCCTTCTAGCATTTTCCAAAGTAAAGTATTGTTCATAGTAGATTCTTTTACTAATTAGTTGAACTCTATTAATTAATCCCTCAAACTCGATCTACCTCTAACTCTCCATTGCTTTTTATCCCCACTTTCAGCGTATGTCCTGCTAATTCGCTGGTGTCAGAAAAATTCTTAAAAATCCAACTATTAAGCGGACGTTCAACCAAACTTTCCAATACAGTTTTAATTCGTCGTCCTCCAAACAGCAAATTATCTCCTTCTCCCATCCTTTTCCTCAAAACACCATAAACTGAAGGCTGAAATTTGAGTATTAACTGATACTTTTCTGCTGCTACTTCTGCCAATTTTAGTAATAACTTTTTTCCAATCATACTGACAAATTGCGATCGCAACAAATCAAACACCACAATATTGTCCCCCAAACGACTCAGCAACTCGGCCCGACCAATGAGACTCGTAAAATACCAATACACCTCAGCCTCAAAATGAGTTTTTACCTCTTCATAACCAAAAACATCCCCATCTTTAACGCGATTCATAATTCCCTCTCGGATAATATTACCAGTTTGGGGGTCAGTTTTGTCAGATGCTCCAATATTGCTAGTAAAAATAATCGCCGTTTGGCTAAAATAAGCAGTTTGTCCCTTACCATCGGTCAGTCTGCCATCCTCCAAAATTTGCAGAAATTTATCTAAAATTTTAGGATGTGCTTTCTCAATTTCATCAAACAGTAAAATGCTGTAAGGGTAGTCAATAACTCGATTAGTTAGCTGTCCCCCTTCCTCATAACCCGTATAGCCAGGAGGGGCACCAATTAGCTTTTGGTCCGCGTTTTCTTCCCTATACTCACTCATATCAAAGCGGGCAAAAGCCTCCTCATTACCAAAAACCAGCTTAGTCATCGCCTTTGCCAGTTCGGTTTTGCCCACACCCGTCGGCCCCACAAAAAAGAAAACCCCTTTCGGTTTACCGCTGGGACCCTTGTTGCTGCTCATGCTCAACCCCACCCTAGCGGAACTCAACATCGTAGTGACAGCAGAAATCGCCCTCTCTTGTCCCAAGACCATCTCAGACAGTTCTTTCCCGGCATTTGCGACTTTATCCGCGCTCAACTTTTCCCAGGGGTCTTCCCGTTGGCCAAACTTATAAAAGTTAACCAACCGCCATATTTTATTAGTTTCCAGGGGAATTTTTTCCTGCCAGGAAGTATGACGCAAAGCCTCCAGATCCCAGATTTGAAATTCCTCCGTCAGGTCCGCAAACTCCTCTGCCAAGACTTCTAGTTCCGAGGGCTGTTCTGGAGAAGGGGGATGGACTTCGATACGATCGCCCTCATAAAATCCCCCCATCCCGTTAGCCATAGGAGCAAAAAAGCGCAATGCAAACTCGCGGCGTTCGTCCTTACTGGGAAGCGAAACTTGTATTCTCCGCAAAAAAGGGTTTTTATGGTAAAACCATTGGGGTACAGTTTCAAGTTCGTTAACTAAAATTACCAGAGTATTGCGAAATCCTTTTAAAGCACCATTGGCGATTAAAGATGCTTCTAAAGTAGATTTTTTCAACATCATGAGAGGATGTCGCCCGCTGCCTTGACTAATACTCTTCGACGCCAACATATCCCCCAGTTCCACCGTCACCGCCACGGATGTTTTTGGTTGGGATAATAACCCAAATATTTGCCGAAACGATTCTTCTATAGGTAGATAAGTTTCCAAAGCACCACGACGCAATGCCAAGTTATCAAAAAGTTCCGTCATATCAGGTTTAGCAAACTTGAACTTTTCTATATCGTCGTAACTAACAACCAGATCGAACTGGTTATCTAAGAAATAAGATTTTAGGAAATGGTGGATACTCTGATAAGCGCCGCGCCACAAAAAATGGTCGTAAATGTTTCCGTATAAAATAATATGTTGGCGACGGTGAATCAGCTTTTCAAATTCCTGAATCCATCGTATTTTGAAACTATCGTCAACCACTTTTTTCATCAAATCTCATGCTTTTTTGATAAATTAGCCTTGTATTTTGTGAGAAGCAGGAGTGCTGTTTTAGATAACAAAAAGCAATTATATTCAGCAACTCCGGCGACCAAGTCAACTTTTAGAGTAGATTACTAAACAATAGCCTAGTAACCTTTGCGATACTGAGCTATTAACCACTCTACACAATAATCTACTGCCTTGCGTAGAAGCTCTTTAGCAACTTCTTTAGCGACAGTCTTTAAGAATTCAGTCCAAACCGACATTTTTTCTCCTCACTATCAAGTTGTTTTGCTTAAGTTAACATTAATTTTGAGAAACTTCAAGACTGGAATTTCTGTGTCTTTTGCTCGTTTTCTTCCCCTACCTCTACAACGGAAGTAGGCTGTTTTTTTAGCTGTGAAGACTCAACTTCCGCTAATACCTCTTCAAAATTTCTATCGGTTCCTGGTTCGTAAGAAGCCACCTCCGCTAAACCTGTTCCCAATTTACCTCCACGGATTTTTTGCATCATTATTTTCTTGTTTTCTTCATCTGATAAATTGGGGTCAAAATCATCTCTCATGCCATCAAGGAACCTTTGTGGAGTCAAAGACGGAGCCACGGTATTGATAATTCCAAAAGCTGCTTTAACTAAATAGTCGAGAATCATGTATTTTTAACTCCTGTTAGTGTGTTTAGTCGATAAAAGCACTGCTGTCCTCTCCTTTACTTGGCGTACTAGCAGTTTGACTAGCTTTACCCTTAAATTTTATTCTAACTTTTGGGGCAGGGGGCGTCAACTTCAACTTCAAGCATTCATTTTTCCAATGAGTTAACCGGTTTTTGGGCCATGTAGAGAAACCCGGTTTTTCCAAATGTTTACCTATCATCAACCCCATCATTTATTTGAGATAAAATTTTCTCCATCTCAATAATAGTGATAAAAATTTCATCTATCAATAAGTATCTCAAACAATTAGAGAAATCTGTAAGCCTTGCACAGATCAATGCAAGCATCAAAATTGTTAAAGTTGCTCTACTTCCTAAGCACCCATATCTGGCCACGCAACTGAATAACCAGGCTTTCTTATATTATTCTCAAAGGAAATACGAACCAGTGGAAGTATTGCTCAAACAAGCACTGGATATTTTTGAGCAAATATATAGGTGGGGAACATCCTCCTAAGATTATGTGCAAAAACTGTGAAGCTTGTCACCAACAACAACAAAGCTAGACATAAATTAGGTCACAGATAAGCTTTTGATATTATGTCTCTTTCCTAGAAATATGCAAAAATCTCATAAAATCTATAATAAAGACCGGATTTAACTTTTGTGAGGCACACTTACGCAGATAATATTTAAGTAATACAGTGTTTTTATGGTTTATCTTGTACCTCATTTATCTGAAATATGCTGTATCTGATTTTTGATCTAGGTGGGTTGAGGTAGGAAACCTCATAAAAATTAAGGGGGTGTTGGGTTTCACCGTGTTTCTACCCAAACTACTCCTATCCCACATTCCGCACTTCTTAAGATGAAACTGATAATTTTATCAGGACTTACGCAAAGACACTATATATAGCGCATAGTCAGTAAAGCGATGGCTATAATTTTTAGAGAGCGATCGCTTACTATTGGTGGTGTAATCCCTTTCACCCGCGCAATTCCTCTAATACCCATACCGTTAACGTACATTCTCAAGCACAGCCTTTTAAGATCATCGCCGTATTCTCGTGGTTGAGAAGGTTCGATGAACTGACTGCTACAAGGGACACCAATATAATTCTGCTTGCCTCATTGATGGCCATTTTTGCGGATATGCTAGCAGCCACAGCCAGGATATTGCATAGGTTGAACTCTCACAGGTGTTAATGACGTCAACTATTATAAACCAACAAGCTATTTAAAAAAAATAGATTCATCCCGCTATCTACCAACGCCCAAAAAAGACCTTGCTCTACCTGAAGCAGTTGATTATCTTGATAGAACGGATAGAGTTATAATTTACGGGCAAGCATTTTATCTGTTCTTTTGAAAGAGCATCAATATCCCCTAGTTATACATACTTATTTTTGATACATGGAATGTGCTTCAACATAAACTTCTGAAATAGCTGTATCCCGACAATAAGTTTATCTATCAAGGTTATTTTTTTATGGGCGCTCGTTTCAGGATTTTTCTCACTAGTGAGCAAGACCAAAAACTACTGAAGCTTAAAACTGAGGATGTACCACAGAAAGTCAAACACCGAGCAGAAGTAATTAGGCTCAATGTCTATGGTTGGTATGTCGAAAAAATAGCAGCTCACTTCAACTGGAGTTCACAAACAGTCACAACAGTATTGCATAAATGGCAAAAACTTAGCTAAGAAAGACTTTTGGACTCACCAGGGCGAGAGGAAAAACTAAAGTGGTCTGAAGAAGATATGGTCTTTCTAGAACAATGCCTAACAAAAGAGCAACGTACATATAACTCTGGCCAATTAGGGAAAAAATTAGCTAGCGATCGCCAAACAAAATAAAAACTTAGCCCCGAATTTTCTACTTTACAGGACTAAAAAATTAAGATAAGAAATTTTCATTATGTTTAAGTAAAAGCGGGTGGGGGGAATCGAACCCCCATCATTAGCTTGGAAGGCTAAGGTTTTACCACTAAACTACACCCGCAGTAGTCATTTAATAAATATAGCACAGTTTCTCAAAATTGCAAGTAAATCAGAAAAAAATATTTTGGCTCTATCAATTTTCACTTATGGGACTTCTACTCACCAGAAAGCCCAAAATATCTTCATCTATGCCTTTTAGCTTTAAAAATCCATACTTCTTCACCATCCGACTATCTAAATACTGGGCCACTGTTGCTGATACCAAAATTGTATTTGGCTCTGCGGCCTCTTCTAAACGAGCTGCAATATTTACTGATGGGCCAATCGCTGTATAATCAGAACGCTTTGGACCACCAAACATCCCTACTACAGCATTCCCCTGATGAATTCCACAACGAAACCTCACAGGAGGCACCCCATTACTTCCAATCAATTGCAGATTTTGCCAGCGCTCATTCAACTTATCTAAAGCTTTCAACATTGCCTGAGCCGAAGCTACTGCCCGTCGCGCCTGCTCCTGTGGAGTCAACTCTTCAGGTGAACCATAAATTGCCATCACAGCATCTCCCACAAACTTATCTACAGTACCACCATTAGCAAAAATAGCTCTTGTCATTTCTGCCAAATATTCATTCAATAAGTCTGCAATACGAGACGACTGCAAAATATTCGACATCCGAGTAAAACCGACAATATCACTAAATAAAACAGTTACCAACCTTGTTTCTGGTGTAAAATCCAAAACCAACTCTCCTGCTGCTGCCCGTTGCACCATTTCCGATGGTAAAAACCGCTGTAAAACTGACTCCGTCAAATAATAATTCAACTCCTGCATATGTCGCTCATTCTCTTTCAAAACCAATAAATTTCTAACTTCTGCTAACAATTCTCTATCATTAAACGGTTTTGACAAATAAGCATCTGCTCCTCTTTCTACCCCTTCAATTCTAGTATCTTCATCTGCTTTAGCAGTTAACAAAATAATAGGCGTACCTCGCAATTGTTTTTCTTCTCTAATCATCTTAATTAAATCCAAACCAGACACAACTGGCATCATCAAATCAGTTATAATTACATGAGGATGATGAATTTCTGCAAACTCAAATCCCTCAGCTCCATCCCTAGCTAACACTACATTAAAGTTAGACTTTCGCAGAATTCTTGAGACATAGTTTCTCAAATCTGGATTATCATCTACAACCAAAATAGTAGTTACTGCCATATCATCATAATTAACTGTAGCAATACTTTCTTGTTGGTCTACAGTTTGTAAATCCTCTACTTCTTGTAACTCTGCTTCTACATCCGCCAACTCAACAGCCAACTTAGTAGCATCAAATTCAGCTGGTGTTTCTAATACTTGGGCTACAGGTAAATGACTCTTTCCTGTTCGCATCCAAACTTTAAAAGTAGTACCTTGACCATAAACTGACTCTACACTTATTTGAGCACCGTGAAGTTCCACTAATTCTTTGACTAAAGCTAAACCCAAACCACTTCCTTCGTAAGAACGATTTGCTGAACCTTCTGCCTGCCGAAATCTTTGAAACAAAAAGGGAATTTGTTCTTGACGAATTCCAATACCAGTGTCTTCTACCTTCAACAGACAATATTCCTGACTAGATTCAATTGAGATCCTAATACTACCTCCAGCAGGAGTAAATTTCATAGCATTTGAGAGCAAATTATAGATAACTTTATCAAATTTTTCTACATCTAAATAAACTAGTAAACAAGTATCACTAAAGTCTGTAACTAAACTTAGTTCTTTTTTCTGGCAGTAGGGGGTAAATGATTCAACAATATTACGACACAGATCCACAAGACTACAAGGGCGAAAAGAAGGCTGCATTCGTCCCGCATCAAGTCTTTGTAAATCTAGTAATTGATTAACTAATCTTAAGAGACGACGAGAATTACGCAGAGCGATCGCAGAAGATTCTAAAGGTAAATCTTGTTGATAGTTGACTGCTTCCTCTAATAATCCAATCATCAGAGTCAGAGGAGTACGAAACTCATGGGATATATTCTGGAAAAATTCTGTTTTGAGGCGATCTGCTTCCAGTAGTCTTTCTGCTTGTTTTCTAGTAGTTTGATAAAGACGGGATTGTTGAACAGCGATCGCCGCTTGGGAAGCTAGTGCTTCAGCCAGTTCAATTTCTGAAGCCTGCCATTGGCGCTCATAAGAATTATTGCGTAGAGAAATACTACCAATAATTTCACCATCAACAATGAGAGGTACCACCATCAAAGCACGAGAATTAGATCGTAACGGGAGATCAGATTTATCAAGTTTTTGATGTTTATTCAGATCGCTAATTGCCACCGTTTTTTTTGTTTTTAGCAATTCTCCTAAAACAGGATTACTACTAATAGGAACCACTGACTGAGGTAAGTTCATTGAAATCAAGAAGTTTTCATCATTAGAAACTTGTGTTTCCATCACAGATTGATCTGAAAGAGCTTCGACTTCAGTGGTACTTACAGAAGATTTAGCTTGAGCATCATATAACCCCACAGTCTGAACATATTCATCTGCTTCTGTCCACAAAGAAAGAGCACAACCATCTACTTCCAAGGCTTGGCCTAACTCTTGAGTGATAGCAGTAAAAATCTCTTGAGGGTTAAGACTAGAGCGAATAGCAGTTGTGATCGTATTCACCAGAGTTTCTCGTTGAGCTAGACTTCTCAGTTGTTCATAAGCACGAGCTTGAGATAGAGCTAGAGCAGCTTGATCAGTAACTGTAATTAACAATTGAACTTCATAGTCTAACCAATTACGGTATTCTCCACACTGGTGTAGTGCTAAAACTGCAATTAATTCTGATCGGGAAAATAGAGGCACAATTAAACTAGAATAGACATTTGCTTCTAGATAAGCTTGTTGGCGTTTTTGAGCTTCTACAGTTTCTCCTTTGAGCTTTTCGTGATTTTTTGTATCTGAAATTATTTCTACAGTATCTGTTTTCCAGATTAATGAAGCCAAAATTTCTTGTGGTATTTTAGGAAGATTATTATTGGTTGATTGTTTAGAGTTATGTTCTTGATCCTGATAAATAGCAAACCATTCATCTTCTCCATGGTTATCTTGGAAAGGACAGCAGATCGCCAAGTTCACTTCCAACATTTGACCAATACTTTCCACTATCCTCTGAAGCATCTCCCGATAATTTGGGGCAGAGCGAATAGTATTAGTAACTGCGTATAGAAGAGATTCTTGCTGAAGAGCACGACGTAGTTCCTCAGTATGGGATTTTAGGACATTGTGGGTGTCAACTCCCTGCTTTACTAATGCTTTAAGCTCATGATCATCCCAAGGTTTAGTTACATATTTAAAGACCTTACCAGAGTTTATTGCTTCTACTAAGTCTTCTACATCTGTATACCCAGTCAAAATAATCCTAATAGTATTAGGATATTTTTCAGCAGTAAGACTTAAAAATTCTGTACCACTCATTTTGGGCATTCGTTGGTCTGAAATAATTACAGCTACTTCCCCAGATTTTTCCAGAACTTCGAGGGCTTCTGAACCACCTTCGGCTCGTAGCACCTTGTAGTTTTGGAAAAAGGTGCGGTACAGAAGATCTAAATTATATGGTTCGTCATCGACAACCAAAATTTTCGTTTTAGGTTTTTCTTGTCTGAAACTCATGCACCGCTCTCCGTGCTTTCAGGTCAGTTATAATAAATTATTATTTCGCAGGTACAGTATAGATATAACTCCATTCCGCTTCCCTACTGATTGATAGATGGCCAATCATATCTATTTAATCAACCAAGAAGCCTTATTTCTTCACTTTGGTATTTGTTTAAGTGAAAAAGGCTACTTCCATAGTAATATTGCGGTTCAAAATTAAATAAGATACAATAAAAGCTTGAATTAACAAGCTTTTCAGCTTTAAATATGTACCTCATTCTTCAGAGAAATGCTATAGTTGTGATTAAAGGTTCACTCCATTAAATTTGTAATATTTATAAATGAGTGTTTGTTTGTAAGATTCAATTCTTGAACATTTTATAATAGTTTTTTATTCAGAACAAAAACTGTTTCTTTTTAGAACAAAATCAACTAAATTTGATATATTTTATCATTTTTTAACCTTTCTCCACACATTACTTTTTTCCCATATAGTAAATTTTATTTGGCCTTTTTTTATCAATTACCCCCTTGCTATCCCTTTAATTTAGTATACTCAAGCCTGTGAAAAAATTTATTAGAATCATCTATTAATTGTAACCAGTTTTCATATTTTCATACAAAAATTACGATTTATCTTTAAATCTATTTAAAACTTTAATCTGAATTTAAGCAGAATACCTGTGTTCTTAGGTAAGTTTTCTACCCGATGCCAAGGTGAAAGATAACACAATATAAGAGAACTATTATAACAATACCAAGGGATTATTATCATGAATGAAGAATTTCATCAATGTATTCCTTGAATTTTTCAACACTAACACCAAATCTACTGAGTATGAGAAGGTATTTTTTTTCACTTTCAGCCATTACTAAATCAGGGGTTTGGCGATAAAAAAATCCGGCTTTTATACCATAATTTCGTATTATACTATCTCTTGAAAATAATACTACCAACTGAAGGTATTCAACTAGGACTGGATAAATCACAGAAATTAGTTAACAATGAAATTACCTCAATAAATAGTATTTAGAAATATAAAACTTTAATATACTTAATTTTTTTGACAATTGCTCTTAGAATATAACAGTTAAGTAGTTGTTCCAAATTAATTACACATCTATACAAGCTAAATTATTCACCTTATTGTGTTTTAAAATAATTAGGCTTAGCTAAAAAAACTGAAAGAATTTACTTAAATATTACTAAATATTTTTTTTTAATGTAAAATAATTTGGTATTAGTTAGTTCAAAATGAATAATTTTGAGTGATTAAGGGTAGAAAAATTGAAAATAGCAATTCTGACTACATCTTCTCTAATCCCCATATATTCATTACTCTGTGCCTCAATCCAATCCTGTCTGCCTGCCTCTTACCCTCCCCATAAATATATTCAGCAAGTCCTAACTAATTAGAATAAGTAAATAAGAATATAACGCCACTTATACACATAATAAATTCCATGAAAAAACACTTTTTTTTCTAATAAACTTTGGTAAATTTATCATAAAAATTGTTAGAAAATATTATCTTGGTTTCTGTACTAATTTAGTTAAATAATTTACTAAAATGTTGTTGTAGTTACAGCCAATAGTATACCTATATGCTCAGATACACTATTAATTTATATAAATTCACAATTGTTCTTTTCTAGGGCATTAAAATTGTTTATTCAATAAAAGCTAAAATTTCATTTGCAAATAGTCATATTGATATATAAATACTTATAGCAATACACTATTACTCCATATTAAGTAGGTAGATGTGAAAAAACTAGCTATATTAAGATTTATATATTAACTTCAAGCTCTTCTACAGATTTGATTTGAGTTTAATTTACATTTTATTACATAGCAACCAATTTCAACACCGACTTACTTAGACGAAAAACACATGATGATGTATATTAGTAAACTATATCTTAAATAAGATAAATCTTCGTATTTTTCAAAGTGAGATTATACACCAATAAATATAGAAGAGTCCATCGAATCAGTAAAAAAGTTTGGCTATTCAAGATTTGTATATAAGCATTTTTTCAATCTATGTCTCTCAAAATGAATAGCTCGTGGTAGTTAATTATAGACATTTTTAATTTATATAGATATAGTTTTTAAGTATATTGTGAATCCTTTATTTTTTTTCTCAAAGTCTGTTAAACCTCAAGTCAGAAAATATCATCAATTTGACTTTTCAATCCGCATTGCTAAACCACAGGACCTCAAGAGTATTTCCGAAATATTAACTAATAGTTTTCATTCCCGTAAAGGAATTATGGGTTATATTTATCCTTTTTTACAAGTAAGTATTTACGAAGATTTACGTAATCGTATCGGCTCTAAAAGTGATCATTATTTATGTATTATTGCTATGCTTCTCAAAGAGACTAAGTCTACTGAGAATTTATCTGCTCTTGAGGGCCATGATTTGGTGGGAACTGTAGAAATTAGTATACGGTCACTTCAGCAGAATAGACTTTTGTTGATAAATCCTTGGCAGTTAGATAATCTTGAGTATGCTTACTTGTCAAATTTAGCTGTTGATCCTGATTATAGAAGACTAGGAATTGCCCAACAGTTGTTAAATTTTTGTGAACATAAGGTGTTAGAATGGGGGTTTTCTGAACTATACCTTCATGTATTAGAAAATAATCATAGTGCCCAGAGACTTTATTATAAAGCTGGTTACAGATTAGAAGAAGCTGAGTGGACTTTTGGCTCTCTACTATTTGGGCAACCCCGAAAGTTACTTTTGCGTAAATCTTTTTCAGGTTAAGATTTAATCTGCATCCATTAGTCAAAACTTAAGTATAAATAAAAAATCAGGAATTAGGAGAAAATAATATTGATTAAAGCTCATAGTAATAGCATATTCCAATGAAGCAGGTATCCAAATACATGAGCTAAAAATTACTAGACCCAAAAAAGATTTCTTAGATAGCAACAATTTTGGGCTTGAGCAAAACGTCAATGTAAAAAGGATAGCAACCCCCAAAAAGACTGGAAAGAAATTGAAGTAAAAATATAGATCTTTGCTACACATGATGGACTAAAACTAGCTGAACAATATGAGCCTCAGATAAAAAGATATATTATGTTCTTATGCTAGATATAGGACATAATATTTTGGAGATTGTGAAACAATAACAGATGCATTAAAAAATATAAAAAAATAACCTAAATAAATCAGTAAGATAAAATTTTATACCTAATCTTTATGACTACTCAAGTACCACAAATAGCTGTGAAATAAGAAATAAAATTTTAATGGTTTATTATCATCAGTGCCATAAAAGCGATTAATACTAATAATAATAATGCCTTAAAAACTATTATTAGTAATGTCGGCGGTGTAATTATATTTATAGTAGCAATTATATTTAATCAAGAAAAAAATTAATCCTAAATTTGATGTATTTTGGTAGGTTAGAGCATCAAAATAAAAAATTTAGGCGTAGTAAGGTAGCAAATTATTAGGGAAAGTAATGGAGCTACCTATATTTCAAAATCCAGCAGAATGAATTACTAGAATAATTGACATCTACTAAGCTCCTTATTGATATAGATTTTGATGAGCCATAACGAGAGCTAGTTTAATATTTTGTTTATGAATTAGCTCTTTATTTTTAGCAGTTAGAACCCAAGTAAAATTCAATAAAACACTCCTAATTCAACTATATTTTACTTAAATTAATTACCAAAATTTTCAGGTAATTCTATCTTAAGGTTTCTCAGCAAAAAAGCAAATTCATCTGTAATTTCTGCAATTATTTTCGTAGTAGGTTTTCCGGCTCCATGACCTGCTTTAGTTTCAATTCTAATTAACACTGGATGATCTCCTATATGAACTTCTTGTAAGGTAGAAATAAACTTAAAACTATGAGCTGGAACAACCCGATCATCATGGTCAGCAGTAGTAATAAAAGTTGGAGGATAAGATGTTTTTGGCTTTAAATTATGTAGAGGAGAATAAGCATATAAAGCTTTAAATTCTTCGGGATCATCTGGGGAACCATACTCAGCAGTCCATGCCCAACCAATAGTAAATTTATGGAAACGTAACATATCCATTACTCCTACTGCGGGTAAAGCAGCACCAAATAATTCTGGTCTTTGAGTTATACAAGCACCTACTAATAAACCACCATTACTAGCACCAGTAATAGCTAACTTTGGAGAAGAAGACCAATTATTTTCTATCAACCATTCAGCAGCACTAATAAAATCATCAAATACATTTTGTTTTTGTTGTTTTATTCCTGCTTGATGCCACCCTTCACCATATTCTCCACCTCCACGAATATTGGGCACTGCGTAGACTCCCCCCATCTCTAACCAAATTAATCTACTAATAGAAAAGTTAGGAGTCAGAGAAATATTAAATCCTCCATATCCATAAAGAATAGTTGGGTTATTGCCATCTAGTTTTACACCTTTTTTATGAGTAATAAACATGGGGATGCTTGTACCATCCTTACTACTATAAAAAACTTGCTTTGTTTCAAATTGATTAGGATTAAAATCTACATTTGACTGACGATAAATTTTACTTTCACCACTCACCATATCGTAATGATAAATAGTTGAGGGAGTTGTGAAACTAACATAACTATAAAATGTGCTTGTGTCGTGACGTCTACCATAAAAACCAACTACTGAACCAATGCCAGGTAATTCTACATTTCTGACTGGGGAACCATCAAGATTAAATATTTTTATCTGAGTATGAGCATCTTTTAAATAGAAAGTAACAAACTGATTATTAAGTGTTCCTATCCCTTGCAATGCATCTGTAGCTTCAGGAATAATTTCTTGCCATTTATTTTGATTTTCTCCTCTCACTAAAGAAGGAGATGGAGGGTTGTTAATATCAATGGCAATAACTCGTCTTTTTGGAGCATTTAAATCTGTGAAAAACCAAAAAATATTCTGATAATTATCTATCAAAAGGTATTCAGCTTCAAATTCGCTAATAAGTTCCACTATTGGCGCATTTGGTATACTTAAATCCTGATAAAAAACTAGATTTTTGCGTTCTGTACTTTGCCAAACTGTAATAATTAAATACTTATTATCTTCTGTGACATGACAATTAAAACTCCATTCTTTTTGTTCAGGTTTTTCATAAATTAGTACATCATTATCTTGAGAAGTTCCTAAACTATGATAGTAAACCTTATGTAAATAGTTAGTATCTTTTAACTTCCCTTCTTTTGGTTGTTCGTAACGACTATAAAACAGACCCTGATTATCATTTTTCCAAGTTGGTATATAGAATTTAATCCATTGCAAAACATCCGGGAAATGTTCTCCAGTATCAATATTTTTGATGCGCCATTCTTGCCAGTCTGAACCAGACTTGGAAATACCATAGGCGATATATTTGCCATCTTTACTAATAGCAATTCCTGAAAGAGCGACTGTTCCATCTTCTGAGAATTGGTTAGGATCTATCAAAACTTTTGGTTCTGCATCTAGAGTAGGCAATGTATATAATATACTTTGATTTTGTAAACCATCATTTTTATAATAGAAGTAGCGATCGCCTTCTTTAAATGGGACACTATATTTTTCATAATCCCAGATTTTAGTTAGTCGTTTTTTGATAGTTTCTCCTTCGGAAATTTCTGCCAAATAGTTAAAAGTAATTTCATTTTGAGATTTTACCCACTCTTTAGTTTTTTCTAAGTTAGGGTCTTCTAACCATCGATAAGGATCTGCAACTTCAACACCGTGATAATTTTCTACTGTATCTGTTTTCTCAGTGATAGGATATGTTAAAGGTTGTTTTTTCTCTTTCATATTATTGAATAGTGAATGATTAGTTTAATCTTAGAAGTAAATTTACCTTTGATCAAGTTTTTTATAAATTTAGCTTTGACATTCTCGCTAAAATGCTAAAATTCAGATCATATACAAGATAAATTAAACCTTTAGAAGAGCTACTTTTTCTATTATTTAGGAGCTTTTTAATACTTTTTTTATCTGCCATTATTGCCAAGATAAACCAGCTTTATAAATACCATAAACGATATATTTAGCATCTTAAATAATAGCAATTCTTCAAAGATAAACTGTTCTATCTTCTGAGAATTTATTGGGGTTTATCAAAGTTTTGGTTTCTGGGTATAGAGTAGGTAAAGTCTATAAAAGAATTTGATTTTGTCAACCATCATTTTTGTAATAGAAGTAGCGATCGCCTTATTTAAAAGGAATACTATATTTTTCATATTCCCAAATTTAAGTTAGTCATTTTTTTATAGTTTTAACTTAGGAATTTTCTGCCAGACAATTAAAAATAGTTTTATTTTTAGACTTAACCCAACCTTGATTTTTTTTCTGATTTAGGGTCTTCTAATCATTGATAAGGATAGAAAATTTGAATGCCATAACAATTTTCTACTGATCCTGCTTTATCAGTAGCAATATATGCTAAAAATTATTTTTATTATTTTATATTTTTGATTTGTTAATCAGTAATTTAACCTCAGAAACAAATTTCACCTTTATCAAGTTTTTGTTGCAGTTTTGCTTCTATACTATTGTTAAACTTCAGGTCAAATACTAGATCAGCTAAATCTCTATAGGGATCATTTTTTCTATTATTTATCAGCTTTTTTCTTTTGTCAGCCCTAATACGCAAACCTTTGAAAGCAATTTCTAACTCAGCTTCACTTGCTGTATTGATATTAATAGTAGTTGATACCTTTGAATCTAATGATGAAGTTGGTTTTGTTTCAATACCTTTATTTCTAGTTGAACTTGTTAAATTTGGTAATTTAGTTGATACTTTATCAATAACTTTATCTGCTTGAATAAATTCTATATTTTTCAAATCTAGCTTTCTTTTCAGAAGTTCTGAACATGAAGGAGCAATAATAAAAGCTAAGTCTGGAGGAACATCTTCTGAAGGGTATGGCCTAAAGTCTAAATCATCTAACCAGGAACTAAAATCATCCAAGTGGCCAAGAATCAATTTATAATTTTTCGCTTCACCAAAAGCTCTAGCTATTATTCTATCATTATGCAGCAATTCTACATAACAATCTAAAGCGTGTTTTTGTCTAGTTTTTTTGCCTTGAAGTACTTTTGTAGTTTCAACTGCTGATAGTGTATATGCTTTCTTAATTAAATATTTTTCCCATCTTTTTTGACATTCTGCTTTGACTAATTCACGAGCATCACCTTCAAATTTTTGCTCTTCTGCTTCGGAAAAATACTTTTCATGTATTTCTAGAACTTTTCCTGAATAATAGTTACAAAATTCTCGGAAATGTTTATCAAATTTCAAGGGTATATTTTGAATTTCTTGCCAGGCTTTATGAAATTTTTTATATCCTTTATATGCTCCTTTTAACCTTTCATCAATCTCTTGTTTAATCATCATAAATTCTTTCTTAGAACCTTTACTAAGATTAATTACAGACTCTTTTACCAAGCTTTTTAATACAAAGTCTCCTTCAATTAAAGAACTTACATTAACTGATGTACCTACCAAATAAATTAGTAGAGGAATATTTCCTCCAAATTTCTGAACAGTATGCTTTAGTAATGCTCTAAAAATAACTCTAGTTTCTTCTAGATCTTGAGGAAATTTTGCTAATGAATCTAATTCATCTATTAGATATACAAAAGTAAAGCTAGGGTCTACTCTTGTGACTTGGGATATCACATCAAAAAATAACTCTACCAAATTTACTTCAATTTGGTTGAAAAGTTTATTAAATTTTGAGAGGAAAGGATTTAATTTTACCTCCTTTTTAATTCCTGTATTTAATAACGACTCTGCATCATATTCTGCAAGGATATTTTTAGCAACTTCTTTTACAGATGGTAATAGCTTTTGATTATGTATTAACGTCCAAAAAGTATACCCTAAAACATAATGGTAAAATTTAACGCTAAAATTATGATTACTACGAACTGTCCGCAAACTATAAAGTGGAAACTTAACTACTACAGAATGGTTTTCATAATTTGCCTGAGTTTGTATTAACTTATGCAAATAATTTAATAGGGAAGTTTTACCACTGCCAAGAGGTGCCGCCACGAATCTAAATGTAAAATATCTATCATCAAAAGTATGTTCAAGATCGTCTTGAAGTAGTTCTGTTATATTTGATATTGAGGACTTGCGAGATATACTTTGAGCTGTAATATAACCTTCACCGTCTTTCCCTGGTAATCTTACATCACGTTCAATCCAAATATCTTCTACATAACCTTCTCCTGGTTTAATTTCGTTTAAAAAATTTCTAATATATCTTTTTTTTCCTGCATCTTCCGGCATAATTTATTCCACCCATTGAATTAATTCTTTATTGTTTTCTTGTACTGCAAATACTAGACCATTAGACTTCAATTTGTCAAAATATTTTTCTAGTAGCAATTCAGAAATATGATTATTTTGCCTAAACTTATAGCACATTTCTTGACTACAAATAGCCACAACACCTTCCAATTCTTGACGCTTTCTTTCTTCAAGGTAAAGCTCTTTAAACTTATCTACAAAAGTCTCAAAATCCATATCTTCATTTTGAGAACTTGTCTGATTATATTTTGTTGCTAACTTTAAACAAGCTATCAAAGCATTTAAAATTTTAGCTCCTTTGTTAGACCTGAACTTATATTCTGTTGTTTGAAGACTAATAACCAGAGCCTTCATCCCAATCTCAGTAATTTGAATTCTGCCTCGTTTAGGAGATTCCAATAACTTCAACTCACATAAAGTCTCAGCCACTGATTTTGCCCATACGCGGTCTTTTTCAGATAAATTGTTCCTTACTGTACTCTTAGTTACCGTTCCCTCTATTGAGTAAGCAAAAGTGTAAAGCAAATAAAGCATTTGTTCAGTCGAAATTTCTCTCATTAGTTCCTCTTATTAATTTTATTAATGAATATATTTAAGACTTCCAATAATCCTGAAGTATAAATTTATAGAATAGTCATTTTACTAGATAAAACGAAATAGATTTGTAACTGTGACATAGACTATCTCCACAGCTTATAAACTGAGAATAAATATAAAATTAAATTTAAATTTAATTTAATACGAATAATTCTGATAATTTTTTTTTAATCAGATCAATTCTCATTTAACCATAAGGTAATTTAGTTGACTCAAAATCCCTAATTTAAAAGTAATTATTACAGTTATTTTTATTTATATCAACATAAATATGTTTCAAATACAGACAATAATTACTTTAGCATTTTTTTGTTAGTATTAAGTTATATTGAATAAAAAAAATCTCTTTTACTACTATAAAGATGCAAAACAATATTAGGAAATTGACAAAATTAAAATACTTTAAAAACAATAATTTTGAATTGATCTGATAACGTATTTATCTACAATTAGCTATTATATAGCTAATAGCTTAAATCTAAGCTATAAACATTGAATTATGACCTAAGTCAAGCCGATGATAACTACAGAATAATATTCATTTCATATCTCCACGAAATACAGTTGATTTTTTACTAAAAGATTCTCCAATTAGTTTGTAAACTTCTCTTAAATCTTCAGTTGTAAATGACTTAATTAACTTTTCGGCTGCCTTCTTAGGATTCTTAGCAACTACTATCCATAATTCTTTATTTAATTGACCTTCTGGTTGTTGTTCCAACCAATTTTTTACTGCAGTTTTTCCTGATTCAGTAATTTGATAAAAACCTCTTCCGCCACTTTTTGATTGTTCCAACCATCCCAAATGTTCCCATCGTTTTCTCCATAGTTGAGCAGTACTATGAGCATAATCTAATATTTCTCCTATTTTAGATGCGTTTAAAACTTGATTTTCTGGACAAGCTTCCACAAGTTTAGAAAACTTATGAAAATAATTTGATGGATTTCCTAAATCTTTAAGTGGATCTTCTAAAATGTCAACTTTTTTGATTTCAGTTGATTCTAGTTCAGTAATTAATTCCTCAATTTCTTTTGGTTCACAACCTAATCCATATGGCGGTTGAGCATGACATAATTCTTCATAATTATTAAATGGCTTTCCTTCCTCATCAAGTAATTGCTGATAAGCTGCTGGTTGTTTTATTAATTCACGCCATGCTTTTAATTGTTCTGCATTAGCAACGATACTTTTTTTGAGAACAGATTGTAATTTTAACTTAATTGCAAGTGCCCATTGTGGTGTTCCAGGAGTTGTGGTAATTCCTCCTGTTTTCCCTAAAGTTTCATAATCCATTTTTCCCTGCATAGCAAAGGACATTTTATTCTAGGTTATCTAAGATAATTTTTGAGTTTCCAAGGATTTTATTTTTTGCTAGCTCATACTTTAATAGGTATATTTTTAGCTATTAATTTTTTCCTATATTTCCTAATTTTTTCCTAGAATATGAGCTGAAACAAAATTTTTACTAGCAAGTATTTTACCTAACAATAGAATTTGTTGGCTTCTTTATACTAACTATTTGTATATTTTCTATTTTAACTAAAGCTTCAAGAAGCTTAATACTATAGCCTATGAGAATTGCATAAGATAAATCTAACGTCAATTAGTGGGGCATTGAATCCTATTAATTTATAAATATTGCTTTTTGCATTCTTGGCAAAAGTTGATGTTATCATAACTGTAATCAAGCAAATATTTCCCAAAATGCACTCTTATTACTTCCCTAGGGTATTGTATTCTTAAAGCTCGTGGAGTCCGACAGGATAAGGAAGCTATCTGAGCAGAAGTCCACACCATAAGTGTAAAGTTTGTTCGGTGTGGATTTAAAATTCATGATTAACAAAGTTAAATACTGGTCTGTCAAGATTGATTTTATCCCCCTTATCTACTTTTTCTCCTTGTCTTCTCCATTTAGTTTTAACCCATCATTTGAAAATTTACAAACCACTATCTGTATGTTAAAGAAAAAATTACAGGTTGATAAAATTAGAAAAGCCAGTAAATTAGTACTTTGATAGTTGATTAGGCCCTAAATTAAAGATTGACAGACCAAAACTCCGGGGACAAATATATTATCTTTGCCACCAGAAAAGCTAATTAAAAAAAGGCAGATTCAATACTTGGCTTACCCATCTTGTCAATAAACTGAGAAAATTATTAATAAACAAGGTTTTATGGCGTTTGTTAATAATAGACTTTCCACTTCTAGTATTTCTAAAAGCTTGAAAAACACTATATATATGAATCAGTAAATCAAAGATGGGTTGGGCCTGATAGCCCTGGGAAGTGAGCTTTTCTTGATTAATACACTCCTATAATCATATCTACCTACCTAAATTCTTTGTAAAATTAACTCTTTTCCTAACTTTATCGCTGCTTTCATACTCGTAGCATCAGCAATACCTCGACCCGCTATATCAAATGCTGTACCATGATCAGGAGAAGTCCTAACAAATGGTAAACCAATAGTAGTATTAACAGCTAAATCAAATGCCATTAGTTTTATTGGAATTAAACCTTGATCATGATAAAGTGCCAAATAAGCATCGCAAGTCAATGCTTCTAAACCTCGCCAAGCAAGACCCGGTTTAACCCAAATGGTATCCGGTGGCACAGGTCCATACAATTGTATATCTGGTTGGCGATCGCTTTCTTTCTCTAACCAAGGAATTAACCAATCTTCTTCTTCTGTTCCTAATTGTCCATTTTCTCCACTGTGAGGATTTAAACCGGCAACAGCAATTTTTGGTTTAGAAATACCAAAATCCTTTTGTAAACTTTCCACCAATAATTCTAATTTCCAACTCATTAACTCTGGTGTTAGAGCTGCTGGTACTTGACTTAATGGTATATGTGTGGTAGCTAAAAGAGAACGAAGTACAAAATTACTGTGGGGTGAGTGGGCAACAAATAACATTCCAAAATTTTTTACTCCTGCAATTTCGGCTAAAAGTTCTGTTTGACCAGGATATTTATGACCAGCCATCTGCCAGCAGGTTTTGGAAATAGGAGCAGTGACAATACCTTGAAACTCTCCAGCTAAAGTTTGGGCGATCGCGGTTTCTATGTAACAAAAACTAGCTTCCCCACTCACAGCATTACCTTTCCCCAGAGAAATATCTTCTAAATTTCCATCAAACTCTACATCTAAAATTTTCAAATTTTCCCAATAGACAAGTTTTTCCAGAGATAGTTGTTGGTAAGTTTCTTGCAAAATTTGACGACTCCCAACTATTGTCAAATCACAATTTTCTCTCACCTTCGGATCTGCTAAAGCTTTCAGAACTATTTCTGGTCCTATACCTGTAGGATCTCCAATAGTTATTGCTAAACGAGGAATTGGACTTTTTATTTCACTCACGGCTGTCTTCATAATGGCTTAAAATACATATACACTTTGTATAGGAGTATTTTAAGAATATGAGTGGTGAGATTTTCAATGCAGCAATTTTGTCTTTTTCTGTAATCTTAATTGGTTTAGCAGGAGGCTTCCTCTTACTTAAATTACAAGGAGGCGAATAGTTATAGCAGTCTAAGCAAAGATAAGCAACATTACTAAATACTAAAACCAAGTCATATATAACTCCTGACTTATTGTGGGGAGTTATGAGTTATGACTTATGACTTATAACTTGCGCGTAGAGCTATAACTTTCTGCTTTAAGATATAGCACTACGCATTTAAGGCGTAGATATTGCTAAATGCTGTTTTGCTACACAATAAATATACTTGCAGAGCATTCCATGGAGAAAAACTCATTTCAATATTACTCCCAACTTGGGCATGGGCATAGCTCTATACTTAGCAATATTTTCTTTTTTTATCCTGTGTATAAGCCTAACTATAGTATCATAGTATCCTTAATAATAAGAAATAAAGTGATCAATTGATCAATCCAAATATTACTATTACTGCAAAATATTAAGTTTTGTAAAAAAATGAGATAAACTTGCTAAAGTGATGAATGAATATTTAATATAATTAACACAACTTTTATGAAACTATTAATTTTAGGTTCTACTGGTACTCTGGGTAGACAAATAGTACGTCATGCCCTCGATGAAGGTTATGAAGTACGCTGTGTAATCAGAAGTTATAGTAAAGCATCCTTCTTAAAAGAGTGGGGAGCCGAACTAGTAGGGGGAAATCTCTGTAAACCTAAAACTCTAATACCCGCTTTAGAAGGAATTGATGCAGTTATAGATGCTGCAACGGCAAGAGCAACAGACGCTCTAAGTATCAAACAGGTAGACTGGGAAGGAAAAGTATCACTAATTCAAACTCTAGTAGCTCAAGGTATAGAACGTTTCATATTTTTCTCCTTTTTAAATGCAGAAAAATACTCCCAAGTTCCTCTTTTAGAAATTAAGCGGTGTACAGAACTTTTTATTGCTGAATCTGGGTTAAAGTACACAATATTGAAACCCTGTGGCTTTTTACAAGGATTAATAGGTCAATATGCAGTACCAATTTTAGATAAGCAAGCAGTATGGGTACCTGGTCTTGGGTCAGCCATTGCATATATGGATACTCAAGATATAGCAAAATTTGCTGTGGGCGCTCTTTCAGTTCCTGAAACAGAAAATAAGAGCTTTCCAGTAGTAGGTCCTCGTGCTTGGGATGCCAATGAAATTATTCGGATGTGTGAACGACTTTCCGGTGAAAAGGCCAAAGTAACTCGCACTAATATTAACCTATTGCGCATATTCCGTCAGTTTACTAGGTCATTTCAATGGGGTTGGAATGTGGCAGATAGGCTAGCTTTTGCAGAAGTATTAGCCAGCGGTCAGCCAATAATTGCTCCTATGGATGATGTATATTCTTTATTTGGTATTAATCCTCAAGAAATAACCACCCTAGAGTCTTATTTGCAAGAGTATTATAGTCGAATTATGAAAAAACTGAAGGAAATAGAATACGAACAAGCAAAACTAGGAAAAACAACTTCTAAAAATAAACCTTTCTTTTTCTAGAGCTTCTAACTACCCTGAACTAGATTTTTGCGAGTGTCTAAAATAGGAATTATTTATAACGATGCTAAACCTATAGCTTGTCGCATAACTAATGAATTGAAAGACAAGCTGAAGGCTTATGGCTATGATGTTCATCTCGTCATTGGGGCCGAGGGAATTTTAGGTTATCCTAATCTAGAACGCCCTGTATGCCATACTCCTATAGACCAGCTAGTTCCCTCTGGTTTTACAAAAGATATGAAATTTGCCATTGTTTTAGGAGGAGATGGTACTGTTCTATCCGCATTTCGTCAAGCTGCACCCTCCCAGATTCCACTATTAACTGTCAATACAGGCCACATGGGTTTCTTAACTGAAACTTTTGTCAATCATTTGTACCCAGCTATTGAACAGATTCTAGCAGGAAACTATGAAATAGAAGAGCGGACTATGCTAGAAGTACGTCTGTTCCGAAATGATAAGTTATTCTGGGAAGCTCTCTGCTTAAATGAAATGGTTTTGCATCGGGAACCGATGACTTGTATGTGCCATTTTGAAATTAAAATTGGTAAACACGCTCCCATAGATATTGCTGCTGATGGTATTATTATATCTACTCCCACTGGTTCTACTGCTTATTCTTTATCCGCAGGTGGCCCTGTTATCACTCCAGGAGTTCCAGTTTTAGAGCTCTCACCTATTTGTCCCCATTCTCTTGCATCCCGCGCTTTAGTTTTTGCTGATACTGAACCTATAACTGTTTTGCCAGCAGGTCCAAATCGTCTAATGATGGTTGTAGATGGTAATGGAGGATGTTATGTTCTTCCAGAGGATAGTATACAAGTCAAACAATCTCAGTATAAAGCACGTTTTATTCGACTTAAAACACCGGAGTTTTTTCACATTCTTCGGGAGAAATTGGGGTGGGGACTACCACATATTGCCAAGCCAACTTCTGTGGAACTGCCATGATATTCTCCTGCTATTAGAATAACGAAATGCTAACTGGAGTCTGTGGACTTATACCTTAAAGTGAAGCTTTCAACCCGATTTTTTGGTCAATATAGTATTTGAATCTGCTATTTGCTAGTTTTTATTCTTGTTCTCATTTTTTGTAACAATTCTCAGTGCTAGACTAACTCTGATGTTTTAAAAAAATCAGGATTATATTAAGTGATGTAAATCTAATATTCAATGAGTCTTAGTATGAGTACCCTAACTGTTGACCAAAATCTTTCTGTCTTAATAATAGAGACTGATGAAACTTTAGCCCAATATGTGAGTCTAGACCTACAAGAGTCAGGTTACAATCCAATTGTTGCTAATAACTCTAGTAATGGTTTTCATAGAGCTATGGAGCTTCAACCTGCTTTGATCGTGATTGATCGAATGTTGGCTGGTGAATCTGGACTATCATTATGCAGTAATCTGAGGAAAATGGGTAACAAAAAGCCCCTGCTACTTTTGATGGCTAGTGATCAGGTAGAAGATCGAGTGGCTTGTCTAGAGTCTGGAGCTGACGATTATTTTCTAAAACCTTATCGAAGAGATGACTTTTTACAATTAATTAGATTTTATTTGCAACCTAATACATCAGACAAAGAACAGTTGGTCTTTGCAAATTTAATTTTAGATTTTGCTAGTCGGCGAGTTTTTTGTCATGGTCGTAGTATTGAGTTGACTATGAAAGAGTTTGAACTGTTAAAGTTTCTAATGGAGCATCCTCGTGAAGTATTGAGTCGTGAACAGATTTTGGAAAATGTTTGGGGTTATAGTTTTTTAGGTGAGTCTAATGTCATTGAGGTGTATATTAGATACTTACGTCTTAAAATTGAGAGAGAAGGTGAAAAAAGATTAATTCAGACTATCCGTGGTATTGGGTATGTATTAAGAGAAACTTAAAGCTATATATGATGGTGGGTATATTCTAATGGCTTTCTACTTTATGATTTTCTCAAGGGTTATCGTCAGTAGCAGCATTTTTCTACCTACCTTTTAGGGTTGTTTATCTACATTCACAATTATGCTAGCAAGAAATCATTATTTGTAACGATAAGTAAGTTGTTTAGGACTTACACGGATGGCACTAATTGTAGTGTAAATCTTCAAAATAATCCGCAAAAATAAACTATATGAGGTAATGTGTAAGTCCTGTTGTTCTAAAATTTGAGATATTGTTATGGGTAGTGAGTTTGATTTATTTAAGTATGGGATAATTCTGTTTTTGGTTGGCTTTTCGCTACAAATAACATTTGTTAAAATTTCAGAAGCTATTAATATTCAAGCACAAGCTCAACGCACATCAAATTTTCAGGTATTTCAGAAAGGCCAGGTATTGCCAATTACAGCTCAAGCTCAAATATCTGGTCAAATAATTAATTTGGAGGTGGCGAAAACTCCCAAAGAGCAAGCAATGGGTTTGATGTACAGAACTGAATTAGCTGACGATCGAGGAATGCTATTCTCTTTTGACCCACCTCGGAAGGTTAACTTCTGGATGAAAAATTGTAAAATATCTCTTGATATAATATTTGTTAGGTCTAGTGTCGTTAAGGCGATCGCTCTTGATGTTCCTCCTTGTTTGGCCGATCCTTGCCCTATGTATGGATCTAGTGCTCCAGTCGATCAAGTTATTGAAGTGCGCGGAGGTCGTATCACGGAATTAGGTTTGAAGGTAGGAGATCGGATAATAGTTACTAAAAATTAGATACTTTGAGTAATTTATATTCAATAGGGAATAGGTAATAAATAGGTCGTAGGAAATAGGTCATAGGGAATTGTGAAACTTAAACAATTTAATAATTTAAATTAGACTATAATGCCTGTAAATCAAAGGTTTGACCTCGAAGTTCTCCCTAAACATGAAAGAAAGAAATCTTACTAAAATGCCTACTTGCTTAGACAGGTGACACCAAAATTTTAACGATTGTTTGTTGTAAAAACCTATTGTAGAAAAAAGGACTTATGCACTCAAATAAGAAACCAGATTTATTGTCTTAATTATTGCTTTGTCCTCTTACGAAATTTCGTCTCATAACCCAGTTTCTACATATCGGTTATGTTCCCTTGAATATTTACATTTTAGTGAAAGGAAGGCAGAGTTTAGAATGCAAGAGGCATAAGAGTTTATTCCACTTGTGACTTGATATTATACACAAACGATGCTCAAGGAAATGATATAAGTCTGAGGAAACTTTTGTATGACTGTATCAAGTCCATAAGTGTGTTCCCCATAGAAGTACATATTTTGAGCAACTCTAATTTCACTAATATTTATCTGATATCAACTCCAAGTATAAAATCCGGCTTGTCCCATCGCCTAATATCTTATTTAACAATAGCTGTAACTTTAAAAAATATTTTCTTACACTTGGCAGATTTTGTATGAACTACTACCTAAATTTTGCGGAATAGCAAAGGTAAGTTCTGTAGATCAAAATCGATGGAAGCTACAGCTATCTTGTTATTTTGATAGGTAATTTATAACTTTTGTTTAGTTCATCAAAAAGTTTTTGAATTTGATTATAAAAAATTTAGAGCTATAGAACAGAGCAAAAACTGGCTAATAGTAGCTTTAAACAAAAAAATATTTACTTTATCATAGTCAACAATTGCTTAGTCCAAGTCAAAAAGATTAATTTTATTGACTTGCAAATTATCTCAAATATGTAATACCAAATCTCAAAAGCATTGCTATATTTTATTGCTCGTAGATATTAGGAAGAAAAGAAACGAATAATATATCTTTCCTCTTTCTATGTAATGTTTAAAAAACTTACTTTAACTGGGTTATTCTTAATAACTGAAGTTTTTATCAAAAATAGCATTATTTTGGGAAAGTGGTATAAAATATATACTTTATTAAGAATAAGAATAACGAAAATATTGTATGAAAAACAAGGAGGTGAAAATCAATTATGACATCAAATAACTATACCCGCTTTATTAATTTCTTGCAAAATGAATTATCTATATCTTCAGCTTATATCGCAATTGCTGAACGAGCTAGTATTACTTCAGAATTACCATGCCCTCAACCAGATTCTAATGCTTTATCGATGATTTTGTGGCAATATGGTTTAGTTACTTTAGAACAATTAGACAAAATATTTGATTGGCTACAAAACACTTATGAGTTCAACTAAAGCAAGCACTCAGCTGTCAGCTATTAGCCATCGGCTATTGTGAAATAGAATCATGAATAGCTATTAATAAATTGAGATTGATAGAGATTTAAAATTTACTACCCAAATATGCTATTTTAATCGTCATAAGTATTCATTTAAACCTCGCTTTTTTAGGAGAGAATATGATTACTGAAGAACTGGTTATTAGTAAAAGCTGAATGCTTACCAAGTAAATATAAAAACTACAACTACTTAAAAATAGCAAATTTAAGTCTAATTAAAAACTAAAATTAAGCACGATAAAAATAACTAAATTTGGTTTTTAAATATGTATCTAGTAGTAAAAATTTAATATAACGATCAATATCTTCACAATATATTACTATAGCAATCCTATTAAAGCTATAACACTTTGATGCTAGTTAGGAGTCGGGACTCAGGACTCAGACTTTTAAAGGTTTCAGTTAAAATTAACTGTTATAAACATTATCGCAACAAATTTAGGATTGCTATAACTACTAAACTATTAATTTAATCAATTTAATTATGATTCTACTAAAACTCTAGAAGCAGCAGCTAGAGCTTCTCCTGGGGTAAAAGATTCATATCCCAAATCTCTCAAAGTAACTTCTAAGGCAGCGATCGCGCTTGTGACGTCTCTTTCACAGACAAAACCTAAATGTCCAATGCGAAAAATTTTCCCTTTCAAGTGGTCTTGTCCACCAGCTAAAGCAATATCAAAACGTTTTTTCATAATAGCCCGTACTTTTTCTGCCTCTACTTCTGTTGGTGGAGCAACTGCTGTAACAGCAGGACTAGCTACTTTATCTGAAGCCAGTAAGGGCAAGCCTAAAGCTTTGATAGCTGCGCGAGTTGCACTTTTTAAACGATCATGTCGAGCAAAAATATTTTCTAATCCTTCGGCTTGCATTATTCTAAGTGTGGCCTGCAAAGCAAAGAACAAATTTACTGGTGGGGTAAAGGGTGTAGTGTTTTTAGCTGCATCTTTACGATACTTACCTAAGTCAAGGTAGTAGCGTGGTAACTTAGCAGTTTCATAAGCAGTCCAAGCTTTAGGTCCCACTGCCACAAAAGCTAAACCAGGAGGTATCATGTAACCTTTTTGAGAACCAGAAGCAACAACATCAAGACCCAACTCATCTACTGGTATACTGACTGCCCCAAGACTTGTGACAGCATCTACAATAATCAAAGCTTCACCATGAGCTTTAACATAACCATTAATAGTTTCTAGATCATTTAGAACACCTGTAGAAGTTTCGCTATGGGTAAGAATAACTGCTTTAATTTGTTTGTCTTTATCTGCTTCTAGGTGTTGACGAAATTTCTCTGTCTCTAAAGCTTTACCCCACTCTGCTGTAATTTTCTCAACTTGGAGACCATAAGCTGTCGCGACTTCTGCCCAGCGGTCGCCAAATTTACCATTACATCCACATAGTACGCGATCGCCTGGACTGAGGAAATTAATTATACCTGCCTCCATAGCTCCAGTACCACTAGATGCTAAGATCAACATATCATTTTTAGTTTGATGTAACCATTTAAGGTTTTCTGTCACCTCTGCCATAATTTTAGAAAAGTCACCGCTTCTATGGCCTATTGGATGTTTGGCCATTGCGAGTAATGCTGTTTCTGGCACTGGAGTTGGTCCAGGAATCATTAACATCAATTTATCATCCATTTTTTTTTCCTTTATTATGTTTAATTTGAACGGTGTCTATGTTTATTTATACAGAAGCACATCACAGTAAAAGCTTACTTTTTCTTTAAGCTTCATAAGCTTGAAAATTGTAGGATTTTATCTTTTGATTAATTTTCTAAAAGTTAAGTAACATTACAAAACTATTTACCTGTTTTTATTCTCTACCCTCGTAATTAAAGCAAATAATTTAGCTTTTCTAGAAGAGCTGTAATTAATTTTATATTACTACTTACGACTTAGTTAAGTTCTTAATTTTTTGAGTTTTTTACTCAACTATTTATTGTAGTTATAAATAACCTAGCAAAGAGTAATTTTACCAAACAAAAGTTTATAAGCTATTTTTTTTTCATTAAGAAATTCACTACAAATAATTTAATCTAGCCATAGCCCCTAATATTTTTAATATTTTTTAGTTTCATTAATAGACCAGTAATATTCTATTGGTAAATTTGCTTGTTTACAGCATTCTTCTAACTGTTTTTGCAGTGCTAAAGCTTTCCTCACAGCCACAATAAGTTCTTGAACTTTTTGGGACTCTTTTGTGTTATAATCTACTGCCACAATTGTCTTTTTTTCTAATAATTGAAGTAGTAGTTCATAATGAATACGAGAGGGAACTGGTATTTTTTCCATAGTTTTATCTCTCATTGTATTTAGTAATTTCCCACTTCCCGAATTAAAGTATTGGGGGATTTAATCTTCGCTAAAGGCATAAATCTTATATTACCTCGTCACCTCAATTTTTCCTAACGAAAAACATAAATATTCTTTTATAAGAAGTAAGTAAAAATACTTCTATAACATATTTAAATATTACAAATAGACATAGCTTTTAACTTTTATTTTCATTAAATAGTTGTAGCAATGCTGTACCTGGATTTGTTTTTTTGACTAAAGACTCTCCTACTAAAACAGCATTTACACCAGCGTTTATCATAAAATTGATATCTTCATAACTATGTATTCCAGATTCACTTACAACTAAAATTCCGAGTTTTTCTAATTCTTTCTTTCTAGCTTCCATCAGTTGAAAAGTTGTTTGTAAATCCACTGAAAAATCTTCTAAGTTGCGATTATTTATACCAATTAACTTAACCCCTTCTATTCCTAATACCCGATCTAATTCTTTCAAAGTATGAACTTCAACTAATGCTGTCATTCCTAAAGAATTAACTATTTTGATAAAATATTTTAAGTCTTGGTCTGATAAAATTGCTGCTATTAATAGCACAGCATCAGCTCCATATAAGCGAGCAAAGTATATTTGATATGGATAAATTAGGAAGTCTTTACAAAGTAATGGTAAATCAACATTTTCCCTAATATTTGCCAAATTTTCAAAACTACCTTGAAAGAACTTTCTATCTGTTAAAACTGAGATACAAGTTGCAGCATTTTCCTGATATAACTTAGCAATAGCAACTGGTTCAAAATCTTGTCTAATTACTCCTTTACTAGGAGAAGCTTTTTTCACTTCAGCTATTACAGCAAGTTGAGTTTTTCCTGTTGATAATGTAGTCAAAAAATCCAGAGGAGGAGGCATTAAGTTAATCTTTTTTCTTAACTCAACTAAAGGTTCTTTGTCACGCAAATAATCTACCTCTTTTTCCTTATGCCAAACTATTTCCTCTAGAATATTTTTAGGCTTTGACTCTGGCACGGAAACCTCATAGCGTAAAGTGCCCATTTCTACCGCTGGGTTTGGCGGACGGCGACGAATTTGCATTTATTTTAAATAAATTACTTGATTATATTTACTTGATACTTTTCAGCTTTTTCAATATTTAGCAATGTTGAGATTATTCAAGTCACCAATTTCCTAACAATTAATATTAGTATATAGGAACTTAAATACTTCAGTAGGCATTGCCTATTTTTATGCAAGATATACAGTATAATAAATTCAGCTTGAAAAAATGTGTAATTAATTTTGTTTACCTGCTTAATTTAAATTGATTATCAGGTTTTCTTAACCTAGATAATCTATATAGCAATCCTAAGTAGGTTGCGGCAAAATTTCATACTGAAAAAGTTTT
>JAGGDU010000083.1 GCA_018457135.1 Trichodesmium erythraeum GBRTRLIN201
TTGCAACTGCAAGTTCTGACAAAACCGCCCGCCTCTGGGATACTGAGAATGGCAATGTATTAGCTACTCTCAACCACCAGGACTGGGTATTTGCAGTAGCCTTTAGCCCCGACGGCAAAACCATTGCTACTGCAAGTTCTGACAATACCGCCCGCCTCCATTGGGCAACACCAGAAGGCTTAATTCAAGAAGGTTGTCGCCGCCTCAGTCGGAATTTAACAGCAGAGGAATGGCAGCAGTATATCAACAGCGACTTGGAGACATATCAGAAAACTTGCAAAAATATTCCCGTTCATCCTAGTTTAATTGCAGAAGCTAAAAATCTTGCAAAAACAGGGGAAAAACCGAAAATCAAACAGGCAATTTCTATCTTCAAAAAAGCTCTAGAATTGGAACCAGAAATTGACCTCGATCCTGATACAGAAACTAGAGAAACAGACCCCCAACTTGTAGCAAATAAACTTGCTGCTTCTGCCAAATTAAAATAAGGTAAAAAATTAGCAATAGAGGGAAAAATAGAAGAAGCAATTAATCTTTATAATGAAGCACAAAAATTAGATTCAGATGTCGAAATAGATGTGGATAATTGGGATGTTATACTTTCCTGTGATGGAAAAATCCAGAATTATCAAGATTTAGCAAGAGCATTAACAGGAAATTATCAGGGAGCAGTTGAGGATTTTCAAGTATTAGTAGAATCCATAAAAGATGAGGATGAAAAAGCAAAACTTGAGGGTTGGATAGAGACTTTGAAAAAAGGAGAAAATCCCTTTAATTCTGAAGTATTGGAGGAGCTGAAAAATAATAGACGAATTTATGGTTAGACAGCATTAATTACTATCTATCAAAAGTATTTAATAATCCGTCGTAAGCCACCATTATAGAACAACATATTATGGTTAGGAAACTGATGCAGCATACTTCAGACTTATGAGGCACGCCCACGGGAGCAAGATGCCCGGACTAGATAACTTTTACCATTTATTATGTAAATCATTTGCCCCAAATATGCCGTAAATTCTCAAACTCATTTAAAGACTAATTTTAACCCTTAACCTTTAACCTTTAACCTCTAACTTTTAACCTCTAACTTACCTCCTTGGGGGGAAAAAAATTTAGCTTAACCATTGCCTTTTAACCCTTAAATTTTAACCCCCAACTTCTACGATCGCTTTAATATATACTTTCTCAAAAGCCAAATTAACAAACTAACAAAGAAAACTAAGGTTATATTATATACAAACGTATTTTGACAAAGAAAAAACCTATCATTAAAAATAGACTTACATTCCGTAGCCGCATTATCTCCTGTTAAACCAGCAATAGCAACTCCTGTAGCTACCACACTAATTAACCCTTTAAAATCGCGATCTACCTTAGCCCTTTCTATTTCTGTTTGGCTACGAATAGCATTAATATTATTCTCTAATAACCTCAAACCTAACTCAAAACTTTCTAAATATTCTTTAATTTGCCAAAGATACTTATCTTTAACCAACTTGCTAAAATCATCCAAAAAATCAATATTAGTTCGAGAACCAGGCACCTTTTCAGTAGCATTTTTAGAAATAGTTTTTAATCTTTTCTCATAATTACTTAAATTAATTTGTATTGTAACCTTTTGAAACTGAAGATTATTCATATTATTCGTGTATTGATTCATAATAACCTGAACTTTCCTCAGAATAGAACCAATTTCCTCCAACCTATTAACCTTACCATTCCCTTCAGTAACCTTTTCTTCTATAGACCCAGTTATAGAATAAACTTTAGCAAACATTTTCTTAGCTTTATTGATTAAAACAGAACCTTGACCATAAGCCCAAATAATTTTGTGATGGTAATATAATAAGGACATCCAGTCCGTATATAACTCACTTAAAATCTCGAAACTTTCTTTATCTGGATAAATAGCAACAATAACATGTTTATTTTGCACAAAAATAGAATTTTCTTTCTCTCCTAACTTAACTACCTCCTCCTTAAAACCCTTGTCAGAATACTCAAAAATTGTAGCACCAATAAACTCACCTTTCTTGTGAAACTTAACTTCTTCTTTTGTATTAGGAAAAATAGCTTTGTAAGACTCTTGAGCAATTTGTTCTATTTCTGCTGAAGTTATTTCCGAGAAATTAGGTAAGTAAGTAGACAACATCCAAGTCTGACCTAATGTAGCTTTATTATCCCCTAACTTTCGTTGAATTCTTTCCTTTAACTCAGCAAAATATTCTGGAGTTTTTTCCTGAGAACCATTAACTTCAGCAACCTCCAATAACAGTCCATAACTATCTCCTAACCGTACTGGATAGTAATAACCATTCTCTATAGGAGTATCAGGATCTAAAGGAGCATAAATATCCTTAAGAAGTTGAATATATCCAACCTCTTGCTTCTGCCTTTGGTCGAGATCCTTTCCGTCTTCTTTTAACCTTTCCTGAACAGTTTCATCGAACTTTTGATAAAAATATTCGCGTTTTTCCCCTATACTTTTTTCATTATCACTCAGACTATTTCTTAAGTCATAGAGAAATAAGTCAATGGTAGGATTAATAATATTGAGCATTTCAGTTATTAGTTATTAGTATTTCCGACTTGAGCTAGAGGCTTAAAAACTAGAAAATTCCTTTTCATTTATCAAACTTTATGTTCAGAAAAAAGTTGATAAAACATAGCTCCTACAAACAGAGAACAAAAGTTTTCATCCCCCACCTTTCTAGGGAATAGAATTACCATTTCTCAAAAACTTTTCCACCTATATCTTCAGGAGAATAACCCATTCCTAAAAATTCTCAGGAGGAGAAATAAGAAAATCAAAGAGTAGGGAAAAAACAAACACTTATAAAATTCACATTAACTAAAACCAAGACAGCAAAAAAGTTATTTACTTTCTGTCTAAATCAAAAATTAATGCAATCTATAGAAATTGGCACTAAACCAAATCATATCCATAAAAAGCTAGTTTTTCCAAATCATTCTAACACTCTTACCCCCTGCTGAGAACCTTCTGCTTTCCATAATAATTAGAAATTATTTATTCTTCGACCTATTTGGACGAATCAAATTTAATAGCCGCTCCAACTTGCTAGATTTTTTTACTATTTCTTTTGCTATTTCTGATGGCTCTGGCGATGATAAAACCTGCATAGACATATTAGTAATTTCTTCTTCACTTGTTAGATCAGAAGAATTAGGCTTAATAATAGGACGGGTATGTTTCAGAGCAGCCGCCGGAATAACTGCTTCTAATTCTTCTTGAGTGGGAATAAAATCATAAATATTATCAACCTCATCTAACTTAGATTTAAAGTCCTGAAAGATTGTACTTAAAGACGAATTTTCATTAATTATTCCCATTAAATTAGACTCAATATCTGTTTCCCAAGCAGTAGGTTTAACAAATAGTTGTTCAGCAATAACATAGAGAGCATCTTTAGCCTCAGAACCTAAAGAATTCTCTAACTCTCCGATAGCTAATAACGTAGATAATAAGAACTTATCCTTTGAATAATTCATCTAAATTCTCCTTTATTTATAACTTATTTTTTTTTATTTTCAGATAATTTTAGTTATTGAACTTATTAATTTCCTCTGTGAACTTTAACATATCTATATCTGACTTTCATAAATAGGAAAACCTGCTTTAATAATTCAACTATTCATTAGACACTTAAACTTACTCCTCCAAAAACAAAAGCCACCCTATTTCTTACTTCACAACCAGTATTCATAGTAACTATTCTCAAGACTTACAATAAATAAACTCTCAAGCCTTCCCTTTTTATTAAAATTACTCCTCCAAAAATAAAAGTCACCCTATTTATTATTTTACACCCAGTATTTATCCTAACTATTCTCAAGATTTATAATAAATAAACCCTCAAGTCTTCCCTTTCTATTTTTAGAAGGTAGCTCTGGGTAAGTCCTATAACTAATAATTAATAACTGAAATTCACCAGACAAAAAACCAAATTGACCTACCACCACCTTTTCGCGATCATACTCAACTACCAGATGAGGACAGCACCCATGTAAAAAATTTCCAAGAACATCCCCAAAGTATCCTCCTAACTAACTCTATCCAACCTATTTTACAACAGCAACATCCAGATAAAAATTATCCTATTGGCCAAGATAGTAGTATCAGCGAAAAACTGACCCCCCAGAAAAAAGGTCAGAAGCGCCGAACTAGTTTTATATTCCTAACGTCCCACCACTGTTAAATGGTGAAATTCGTCCTATTATCTATGGCGAGAATATATGGCACCTTTAGTTTATCTAGAATTTGCCAGTGAAGACGGAACAGAATAGTTAGAAAAAACGTCATTCTGATTTTCCCAGGATGGTGAAACAACAAGACCAGGAAAACTTTGGGTATATAAACGTATTATCAAAATATCTTATTGCGGAGTGTATATCATCACAACTGGCCACTTAGAAATATATCATTTGGTGGGTGGCTCTTGTCGCCAGCCTCCTAATGACCCGGGTCACTATTTAACTGAGTCCCTAGGAATAGAACTGGGAATATGTCAGGGCTCCTATAAAAATCAAACTCTATCATGGTTACCTTGGTAGGACCCTGAACGGAACCTGTTATTGACAGGAGCAGAAAGAGTAAAAGTAGAAAAATCTCGTGGCGATCGCTTGGCTCACATAGCAGAACCAGAACGCCAACAGGCAGAGCCGGAACGCCAACGGGCAGAAAAAGCAGAACAAACACGAAGAAATGCTATTCCTAAATTATTAGCAACAGGAATAACTGTCGAACAAGTAGCACAAATTCTTAGTTTAACAGTTGAAGAAGTGAGGGAAATTTCTGGTTGAAAGTAAATATTATGACCATCCTGGCTCTATCTTTGATAAACCTGTGGGATGATATTAAGTTCAGTTTATTCTGTCATAGCGATCGCTTCCACTAGAAGTAGTTTGCTCAACAATGAAAAAACTCTTAACCTATAACTTTTTCTACTAGTAGCGATCGCTTATTTGTTAAGTTTCGTCCCTCAACCCCACCTACAGCTATAATTTTTAACTTTTGACTTTTAATTTTTAATTTTTAATTTTTAACTTAAAATTTGACTGGCAGCGATCGCTTATTTGTTGGGTTTCGTCCCTAAACCCACCTACCAGTCTTTTGGCTTTAAAATTTTAACTTTTGACTTATATCCCTACCAATAGACGTTATTCTTGCAGATAAGTCAAAAATATGTTAATTGAATATAGAAAAGACATTCATAAAGATTTATAACGCATCGAATTTTAAATTCAAACCGCCAAAGTAAATACAACTTATCAATAAAAATAAATTAAAATGCTCAAAGCAATTTTGTTTGACCTTGATGGCACCCTAGCAAACACAGACCCCTTGCATTACCAGACCTGGAAAGAAATTTTAGATAATCACGGAATACCAATTAATCATAACTCTTACAAACAATATATTAGTGGTAGAACTAACCCAGAAATTATTCAAGATTTACTGCCAAAACTATCAACTACAGAAGCAGAAGAACTAGCAGACTATAAAGAAGTTAAATTTCGAGAAATGGCTAAAAACTTGCAGCCATTAACAGGATTATTAGACTTAATTGAATGGATTAAAAACCAAAAACTCCAGAAAGCCGTAGTAACAAATGCACCACCAGAAAACGCTAAATTTATGCTCGAAGTTTTAAAGCTAAAAGATACATTTCCATTAGTAATATTAGGTGGAGAAATGACTGTAGGCAAACCCGACCCAGCACCTTATAAATTATGTTTAGAAAAACTAGCAATTTCCCCAGAAGAGGCAATTGTTTTTGAAGATTCCCGTTCTGGAGTTAAATCAGCAGTAGGAGCAGGAATTTATACAATAGGAGTTGCTTCTACCCACGAACCTAAATCTTTATTAGAAATAGGAGCCAGTATTGTGATTAATGATTTTAGTGATCATAAACTAGAGGAAACTTTAAATAATTGGAATATTTATCGGTAAAAAAAAATCAAATTTTCACCTAAGAATTTAGCTTTCATCTATCAAATATTAATTGATAGTTAGACGAACAAAGAAAAGCATATATAATCAGAGCCACAGTACCAAAGCGATTAGCTTATTTTTGTGACTAAAACAATCAATATAAATAGCAATCCAGTAGTGTAATTTATACCCTTTAACAAAAATTAAATCATCTATTCAAAAGTAATCCCTTAATACCCTTAATACTTTTTCAGATTTTTTCATGCCTAAAACTTTAACCCTACAGTAATTTCATTAAATTACACAGAATTAAAGCTAATAAAAATATTTGGAGTAAGAGGAAAAAAAATTAGATTAAAAGAAAAGAAATCATCAAAAATTTTAAAAATAAAAAGTAAATTGAACAATATATCTATCACAAATATTTCCCAGAACCATTTATATAAGTAAATAAAATATACTGATATTTCTCTCCCACAAACCAGGTTTCTGGCAACATTCCAAAGCAAGCAGATTTGATCTAAAATTTCAATTATTAAATAATAATATAAAATCAATAACTTTTTGACTCTCTTGAGCTAAATTAATGTTAATTATTTTTATGTTATGCAGACGTCCTTATGAAACATCCCCAACTCTACTGATCTAATCTAATCCCCTACTTTTCTACTCAATAAAATGTAGAAAAGTTTTCAGAAATGGTATTAGTATTAATGCTCAATATCTGGATGCGATCTGAAGTCCGTTAAAAAAAATGGAGTCAGCATCTACAAAATATTACCAGTAATATTTGGTATTAAGTAGGTGCACACAAAAAATAGTTGACTTGAGGTAAATGTACATTTTGTTATATAGCAACAAAGTTTAACCCCTATCTACTTATAAAGATAATATCAAAATCAGCCTCATTAAGGTGGTACTAAAAATATCCATTAGTGTAGTAGAAATAACGAAAAATTCGGCGTAGAATAGGGCACAAAAAAATATTTACTTCACGGTTTATACCATATGAATCTGCTGTAAATAATTAACTTTTTTAGCTTTTAACTTTTGATTTTTGGATTTTAACTTTTGACTTTTACTACACTTCACCACCAAATCAAAAAAAAAGTGCTATAGTAACCCACTAAGCTAGGGGTGCCTAAAATATTTAGGCTGAGAAATACCCTTAGAACCTGAGACTGGTTAATACCAGCGGAGGGAAGCTGTTTATTTAAGGAAAAAAATATGCGGACAGAATGGATCGCCAAACGTAGTGGACACAAAAATGTCTCTCAGATGCACTACGGTCGTCAGGGAATCATCACTGAAGAAATGAACTTTGTGGCCCAACGAGAAAATCTTCCTGCTGAGTTAATTCGTGCAGAAGTAGCAAGGGGACGAATGATTATCCCTGCGAATATTAACCACACTAACCTTGAACCAATGTGTATTGGAATTGCTTCTCGGTGTAAAGTTAATGCCAACATTGGCGCCTCTCCCAATACTTCTGATATTACTAAGGAAGTTGATAAACTAAAACTATCCATTAAATATGGTGCAGATACCGTGATGGACTTATCCACAGGTGGCGGTAACTTGGATGAAATTAGAACTGCTATTATCAACGCTTCCCCAGTACCTATCGGAACAGTACCAGTATACCAAGCAGTAGAAAGCGTTCATGGCAGAATAGAAAATCTGACTGCTGATGACTTTCTTCATGTTATTGAAAAGCATGCTCAACAAGGGGTAGACTATCAAACCATCCACGCCGGAATTTTAATTGAACATCTACCTCTAGTCAGAAGCCGTATCACTGGTATAGTTTCCCGTGGCGGTGGAATTATCGCCAAGTGGATGCTCCACCATCACAAACAAAATCCTCTTTATACTCATTTTGACGATATTATTGAAATCTTCAAAAAATATGATGTTTCCTTTAGTTTAGGAGATTCTCTACGACCCGGTTGTACCCATGATGCTTCTGATGAAGCCCAACTAGCAGAATTAAAAACATTAGGTCAGTTAACTCGCCGTGCCTGGGGACATGAAGTTCAAGTTATGGTAGAAGGTCCTGGTCATGTACCAATGGACCAAATTGAGTTTAATGTGAAAAAACAAATGGAAGAGTGTTCAAGTCCTCCTTTGAATGCTTTGGATCTAGATCCCTTAGCATCCAACGCCAATGAACAGATGGAAAAGTTTAATGTTCTAGGTCCAGCTCCTTTCTATGTTTTAGGTCCATTAGTCACAGATATTGCTCCTGGTTATGATCATATTACTTCTGCTATTGGTGCAGCAATGGCGGGATGGTATGGTACAGCAATGTTATGTTACGTTACTCCGAAAGAACATTTAGGTTTGCCTAACGCTGAGGATGTCAGAAATGGACTCATTGCTTATAAAATTGCAGCCCATGCAGCAGATATTGGTCGGCATCGTCAGGGAGCGAGGGATAGAGATGATGAACTTTCTGCTGCTCGTTACAATTTTGATTGGAACCGTCAATTTGAGTTATCTTTAGATCCAGAGCGAGCCAAAGAATATCACGATGAAACTTTGCCTGCGGATATCTATAAAACTGCTGAATTTTGTTCTATGTGCGGACCAAAATTCTGTCCGATGCAAACTAAGGTTGATGCTGACGCTTTGACAGAATTAGAGAAGTTTTTAGCCAAGGAAAAAGAAGTTGTAACTCAAAGTTAATAGACATATTAATTTTAAAATAATTAGGGTGGGGTAGAAAACAATTAATATTTGGGTTTAATTGTTAATCTTTGTATTTTGTGTGTTCCTGCTTTCTGGAAAAACTGTTTCAGAAATACTCCATGGAATTGATGAATCCTAAAAATCTAAATCTTTCTATCCCACCTATTCTAATTTGTTAAGTTATGCCTTACTAAGGAACTCCTAAAACCCTTTTTTTTAAGTGGGGTTATGGGGAGGTATTGGTAGGGTTTTTTTATTCTCTAACCTAACCATTTTCGTTTAGTAATTAATACAAATCCGCTTATTACAGGGCGCTTATTCCATCGCCAAATTCAATATATGGCAAAGAATTCAACTTTTTTTGTTTGATAAAAAAATTTCAGACACAAGTTATTGCAGCATTTTTTAATGGATAAAATTCAAAACTATTAGATGTTGATAGGTAAGCATTCAATAACTGAATACTTACATTAATAAAGAAAAAAATAGATACAATAAGCCTTCAATTTTCCTGGTTAGGCGATCGCCTTTTTAAATATATTTACTATTGGAAAATATCCATTTAATCGAAAATTTATAACTTATCTGTTTTGTCAAGTTTGATTTTAAGAAAGACGTTGATCAAGCAGAACTTTGAAAGTAGAGATGTTGGAAAGTATTGTAAGTTAATGATGGGAGAGAGGATGGGAAAAGAGGGGATAAAGAAAGAGAAAAAGTTACTAAAGTTTGCTAATTTTTCAATTTCAAAATGTCATTAAAATCTGAGTAAATATTTGCTTCAGTTAGCTTAAATAAAAACAATTCCTAAATTTCTCTTCAAAGGTAATTGATAAACTTGGCTAATTTGAAACTTTAATAGAGTGAGCAACTCAAAACTTTTCTCCTCGTAGTAGAGAGGTAAGGAGTGACTATTTCATTACAGCACTTACCACGGCCTATGAGGTAAACATTTAGGGTGCAAGATGGCCATATAACAAGAGTTTTACTATTCACCCCTTGTACATCTGATACCATGGCCGATCCTATATGGTACGGTACTATTTGCTTTCCGTGACCAAGCTAGCGATCGCTACCCTTTTGTCTTTGTTAACTCAAAAGCTTGAATAGTCTACTAATAACTGATAAAGCTCTAAAAGTATCTCAGTTTTTAAAGCCAAACCTATTAAATTTACCAAAAATAATTTTTTTAAAACGTCAAAGTAGCTACATCAGAAGCAAAATATTTCTGAGATAATTATTTACATTGGTTTTTTTAGAGCTGCAAGTACACGAAACTAATTCTATATCTATACAAGCTCAATTTTTTACCTTCTTATAAGATCCCAGAAAATGAGAATAGGTAAATAATTTTATAGTGGTACTTATGATTGAAATTCTTTACAAAAATATTCACTCTAAAGTGCTAGTTGTGTTAAAATAACTAATTCTATTTAACAATATCTACTATAGGAAAAAAATCAATGGTTCAAGCCACTATCTACTCCCTTGATGCTATTAAGGATGAAGTCCAAGAATTATTAAGAAAAGAACTTATTAGTCGTCATCAATCTATTGATACTCTTCGTTCGTACATTCATCATCGAGATTGGGATGAAGTTGAGTCAGAATTAGAAAGAAATGATTTTCTTGCTAGAGACCGCATTACTGACTTGATAGGTAAAGAAGAATGGCGAGAAGATTAATGGATAAATCTAAGTCTAGTTTCTCATACACTCATATTTAATCCAATCAATTCATCTAGTTCTAGAGCTTTTTTAATATACTCTAGAACTATAACTTTTTTGACTAAATTTAGGTTTTTTGCTATTTCTTAGCAATTAGACTCTAGAAAAGCAATAAAAATAACCAGATAAATCACAGAGTTTAGTTAACAATAAAATTCATCTACAAATAATATTTATAAAAATAAAATTCAAGCATAAGAAAGTTTTTTATTCATTGGTATAAGATAAGGTTTCACTAAAACAGCCTTAGATTTTTTTAGTAAATTTTTGAGAAAATATTCAAGATTTCCTGAATTTTATATCTTATTCATTGAGGTTATTTCTTCTGAATTCTAAGTACCTGCTAATAAACCGTAAATAAGTTGATTGTTTTAATAATCACATTTTTTTTAGTAAGTAAATTTCTCTCAATAAAAATGTAAAATAAATAAGCAATCAATTATCATAACTCAACTAATTTTCTCTCATAAAAACTAGCATTATGAGTTTTTCAAATCTGCTTTAGTCGTCATTTTTATCATTAATATTTTTGAGATTTTCTTGTAATTCTGAGACAGTAAATATTGACTTAAAATAAATACCTTCTTTTTGATAAAATTCTTGAGCACCTTGTTGTCTATCAACAAGAGAAAAAATATGATTAACCTGATAACCTGCCTCTCGCAGTCGATGAACTGCCATCATTGCTGATGCTCCAGTTGTCACGACATCTTCTAAAACAACTACTTTGGCATTATCATCTAATCTTGGCCCTTCAATGTAAGACATTGTACCATGTCCTTTAGCTTGTTTGCGGATAATTAAAGCTGGTATAGGACGATTTTCATAAGCAGATACCACACTAACAGCAGTGACAATTGGATCAGCACCTAATGTTAAACCAGCTACTCCTTGAGTATCTTCAGGTAACATAGACAAGATTAATCTGCCAATTATCAGAGCTCCTAGGGGATGAAGAGTAACGTACTTACCATTTATATAATAGGAGCTACTTTGCCCAGAGGATAATATAAAGTCTCCCTCACGATAAGCTAATGTACTTAAAAGATCAAGTAATTGTTGTCTAATAGTTGTTATATCAGTAGTAGCCAAAGATGATGAATTTAGAGATTTAATTTGGTTTGTCATATCAAGTGCAACATTTAAGTATAACCTGTTGGCCACTAAGCCTTTAATTAGGATATAAATGGCTGTTCCAAGTCAATATATGAGGACAACCTCGACTTGTGAATAATTCTTATTACCTTATAGCTGCAATTTCTATTGCCTTATTGTTAGGTTGACAGCTTAGCATGCCACGGGGTAGAGACTGAATATCAATCTTCAAAGCTGGTCTAAATGGGGTCAAAGCTCTAACTACCAAATGAGTGAGACTGTTAAAAGAGACTGACAAGTGGACGAAGTAGTGCTACAAGCAAAAGCCCTAATACATAAATGGTTAGCCCAGGTAGGATTTAGAACTAAAACCAGAAAAAACTAAAGTTGCCCACACCAATTGAAGTACATGAAGGAAATAAACTCGGGTTTGATTTCTTAATATTCACTATCAGGAAATGAAAAGTTAAGTCAACTAAATAAGGATTTAAGATACAGATAAAATCATCCACTGAGAGTATAAAAACTCACTATCGGAAAAATTGCAGAAGTATGTAATGGATATAAAACTACCCCAGTAAAGGCTTGAATAGCTAAATTAAACGTGATAATAAGAGGATGGGCTAACTACTTTTGTACCTTAGTCAGCAAAATGGGTGAAAGAGAAGTATTTTTATTCTGTCACAAACACCCGAAACTAGGTATTAAATGACAAAGAATAAAGAATTATACTAAGCCTACACTTAGATTTAGGTATTATAAGCCATGTCAAAATAAAAGGCAATAAATCCCATTATGAGGATGATTGGAACGATTGGAGCAATAGAATCGGTAAATATCTAGGCATAAGGAAAGAAATAACGGTTATATTAAAATAACAAAAGAACAGATGGGCAGTGTCTGCTAGTAAAAAAAACTTACCGAACAATTTGGTTTAAAGCTTTCCACCTTTTTTTTTGGGGGAGGCTTTTTGCTGTAGTTATAGAGTGAAAAATGCTCTGTGGTATTTAAATGCTCTAAAAAAAAGTGAGTAGCTAACTGATTAAGGATAGTTAGGTACAATTTAATACTAATCTAATCTCTATTCCCTATTTCCCAAAATACTAACGATAAACTTTTTCTTGAGAATCTCCCTGCTATAATATCAACAATTTAGCAATAATCTATGTCGTAATTAGAGTTTATGGCCATAAATTGGAAAAGTTTCAGTGGCACTATTATTTTTTGTGCGATCGCGAACCTAACATCTATCCAGGTTGCTCAAGGAGAACATCTAGAAGATACTGCTGGTACATATCAACCTTTTGCAGAACAGTTTAATCGAGCAACTCAAAGACGTTCTGGTAACTTTTTTAGAAAAAGAAACCTATTGCATCAGATAGGTCGTTATTTTGGTATTCCTAAGTATCCAGAGCAAGCTATTGAGAGTGATGATACTCGAATTAACCAATTATATATAGATGAACAAAGACGACAATTTTCTAGTACCCCAGTTATTCGAACTCCAGATATAATTAATCCCTATAATCAATCTGTACTAACAGCTCCTCCCTCTGAGTCAACGCCTACTTTTGGTGGTAATTAGTTCTTTGGGGGTTGGGGAGTAAGAAGTAGTTCTAGTAGTTACGAGGAATAATGATAACCAGTGAAAGGGGATGAATATTTATAATTTATATTATTTATATTAGATTATGCAACGCCATTCTTTTTCTTCTAAAAAAGTTATCTAGATTTTCTGAGTTAGGAAGATTTGGTCTAGGAATGGGTAGCTTGTAAATGTAGTAATGTTTATAAGTAAACTCTTTTCATTCTCAGGAGTCTAACTGCAAAAAATCATTACTTGTACACCAAACTAGCTAGGAATTTAGTGTCTGTGGTTTTACAGCTTACAGATACTTGTTTGTTGAGCATCAGAAGGTAAGCGCTGCTATTAAATCTGAAAATTATATACAAGCTTCAGTTTAAGTTTAAATTAATTTCAAGCCTAATCTTAAAGAGAAGTTTTATACTACGGTAAGTAGTAATTTTTGAAGTACTGAGGCAGAATCGAAAGTCTATCCAATTAGGTGTCAGTCAGTTTAGCTAAGTTTAGTAAAATCTTGAGATAATCATGATATACTTCCACAAAAGATTCTCAAACCTTTACTCAACCTTTATAAAAATTGGCATTTTGGGAAATATCTATTAGATAACTAGAATTTACGGATTTATATGACTTGTTTCTAGAATAGATAAATCTTTGTTTTTAACAAAGGCACTGGAAGGGCACTGGAAAAAATAGTGTTTCTAAGTTTGCCCTGGTAAGTTATATTACAAAAATGATCTGAGAAAACGAGCACGGAGGGATTTGAACCCCCGACACCCAGAACCGGAATCTGGTGCTCTATCCACTGAGCTACGCGCCCTTAGTAAGGTTATGATTAACTGTAGCATTTTTAGTCTCAAATTGGCAATACTTAAATTATTTTTCTTGTAGGATTATTTCTATGAGCTCTACAATACACTTCAAACAAAAAAAATGGTTTTCTGGCATTTGTTGCTTAAAGTTTTTCTATGCACAAACTAAAACTATTAGACTATAACTCTGTTTTTAAGGTGTGTTTATGGTCTAGATAGGTAGTTTTTTAGATGGGTTAAAGGTTTTTTTGCTTTTATGATCTAGACAATAATATAAAGTGGTCTGCTTATTTACAAGACTTTAAGCCCCATTTTTCGGTAAAATTGTCACTGTATAATTTGACTTTAAAAAACCCATGGAAATAACTGACCATAACTTATTACCTAAACTAGAGTCCTTATCAAAAAATTTTTCTAATTTAGGTATTCGCCTCTCCCTAGCAGCTAAAGAACTACAAAATAGAGGTACTCCTCCTTTAGAAAGTTTACTGGAAGAACTGATGGACTACAGTAAAAATTTTACGGACCTGAAAGACCAGGGACTAAAATTGGCACAAAAATCTCAAGTTTCTACTGGGGTAATATCTTCTTTGACAGAGTTAGAACACTTAATTAAAACAGTTATAGAAACTGCAGAATTATCAATAAATCAACCAGCTTTAGATATTCTTCATCAAATTTTGGCGATCGCTCACGAAGAACAACCAGAATTTCCTCCTTTAGAATTAGTTAAAGCACAAGCTCAGGAATTATATCAAACAATTTCTCAGACAAAATCTGAAAAATTATCTGATGATGCTCAAGCTTTAATAGAAAATAGACACCCACTTTCAGGAGTATTAAAACTTGTGAAACAGGGGAAAAATTTAGATGACGAAGAGTGGTTAGAATGGGAGGAAAAAGTTAACGCAGCTTTTGACAAAAAACTAACCTTAGCAATATCAAGAGGAAAACTGACAATTTCTAATGCCCCCTTAGGCAAAAAATCTAGAATCATATTACCTACACTGGAAGAATTAGAGCGAGATGAAAATCTTGGTAGTCAACCAACTGCTTTACAAAAGCCAACTACTAAAAATTTATCGCCTTTAATAGTTGTACCATCTGGTGGTGGTGAATCTAATCAAACACTTATTGATGATCCAGATATAATGATTTTAGAAGATTCTACATCAGCAAAATCTCTAGAGGAACTTATTATTGTTCCTGGTGTAGAAATGCCTCAAAATTCTTCTAAAACTCAAAGACCAATAGGAGTGTCTGTAGGATTAAAAGTTATAGTTCATATACAAAATCTGGGCGATCGCTCATTTGCTGCTAGAGAATATGCAGGTACTCGCGGTCAAAGTTTCCGTGTGGAAGCTTTTCAAGTTAATATAGAGCCTCCTATTGCTGGATTAAATTTGGAATATATGGCTAATATCGGTGGAGTTGGCGATACTCCTTGGTTAGAAGCTGGAAAATTAGCTGGAGAACGTGGAAAAGCTCGTCGACTAGAAGGATTTGCTATGCGGCTTACAGGTGATAAAGCTAGCAGTTATGATGTATTTTACACAGCTCATGTGCAAAATATGGGAGATTTGCCAGTTTATTCAAATGGTCAATATTGTGGTACTCGCAATAAATCTCTAAGGGTAGAGGGAATTAAAGTTTGGATAGAATTTAAGAGTTAACACTTAGGGCTCAGTATTTAGACTTTTTTAAGATGGCAGAAACAGGATAACTATTCCTCTAAATATTCTGCCTATTTTGTTTGTAAGCTTGAAGGAAATGATCATTTTATATTAATAGAGTTGTTGGATATAGAGGATAAAATAATTCAAGAATAAATTGAGAAGAAAAATACTAAATATAGAATAAGCTTTAAAAGAAGATGATTGAAAATAGCATTCACACTGATTAAACTGTGAAGTATTTGAATCTAAGGAGTGAAGTATTTTTATTGAGTGTATGAGCAAATATTGCTGGAAAAACATTGTGGACAGTTATAGGAGTTGAAGAAACATTTTTAAATTTATGGGTTGAAAATACAGGAGGTTCCGACCTGAGCAGTTTTTTTCAAATTGTGATAGTTTTGTTTAGGGTAAGTTTTCTGTTCAAATTTTTTCACAAAAACCCAATCCTTTATTCTAAAGTAACTACAACGCATAGTAATAATGCTTCTGTCCATTCAACTACAGCGCCGTAAGTGTCGCCAGTATGACCGCCCAAATAACGGTTAAACCAAGCACCTGTTAGTAGAGCGATCGCTATTCCTCCTATTGCCATTCCACAAGCTACCAACCAATTTTGAGGATCTAATAAAGTAAGAATTCCACTCATAAGCAGTAATAAGAGTATTCCTAGTAAAAAATCCAAAATAGAATATTTTGCTTTTTTGTGAAATGCTCCTTTTCCAGTAGGTTTAAGATAGGGGTAACAAGCGATCGCTACTAACTGACCCCATCTCCCCCAACCTGCTATTCCCATTAGTATTAAAAGGCGATCGCTGTCTAAATCTGTTAAAGCTGTAATTTTGATGAGTAGTAGAGCGATCGCTGCCATTGCACCAAAAGCTCCTGTAGCGCTATCTGTCATTACTTCGAGTCTTCGTTTTTTTTCTGGTACCGCTAACCCATCAGCAGCATCCATTACCCCATCCAAATGTAAACCGCCAGTTAAAGCAATTCCAGATATAATCACTACAGTTGATCTAGTGAGTACAGGCATTCCTAAAGAATGTAATCCTATATCTACTAAACCTTGAATACCTCCAAGTATCAATCCGATCAATGGAGCTAAACGAGCAATACCGTGAAAATCTAAATTCCAATCATGGGGAATTGGTAAACAGGTGTAAAAAGCAATTCCAGCCATGAACTTGGCAAGAGTTTCTCTAATTAGTTGCATCAATATTTACCGTCGCAAATTTATGATTTATGATCCTGAAGTTGGTTGAAGACTCGCCCTCTTCTATAAGGGAGCCTCATAGCGGGAAAACCGATCAACCAAATCAGTTTTGACAAGTTTTATACTATTTTACTCAAAAATTTGGTTTAAAGCCTCGCCTATAGCCGTAGGACTTTTTAATTGTATTTTTTTTTAACATATGTTATAATTATATTTAATAGCTAATGTTAGGTAAAAATAGAATTAGTTGTTGATTAATGGTTCAGGTGTCAAGTGTCAGGTGTCAGATTTAAAAATTAAATTGATAACACCTTGCTCACTAATCCATTAATTTGTGGCCAGATATTTGATCTATAACTAATTATCCAAACATGATCTTAAGTTGACAAAATAAATTTTCTATAGTAAAGAATATTTGGCTAATTGTTAACATTAAATTTATAATCTGTGCAAAAATTTGAAGAATGATACTAAAGGATATATAGCCAAACTCAAAAGTTAAAAGTTAAAAGTAATCTCTGACTAGGTTTCGGGATTTAGCAATGTTTTAAACTCAATTCGTAGTGCTTGTTATTGATTCATATTCAGAGAAACTGTGCCAAAATTGGAACAGGAATAGCAATATCTTACAACTGAGAATAAAAAAATTGTTCTGATAACTGTCTACTAAATTAGAGGCTTTTGCTATATGAGTTCCAACAATTTTGACCACAAGGTATCTGCACCTTGCATAATTGACAATGGCATTATTGTCAACAAACGTGATATGCAAAGACTATTAATAGATTTAGGCAGAGTTAAGTACATCCATACTCAAGATGGCCAAATTCAAAGCCAAGGAGAAGGATATATACTAGAAGTATTTGCCGATCATCAACGGTCAACTTTAATTGCAAATCACTCAATATATTTGAATGTATTTAGTTTTGACTACCTAGAACTGAGGAGGTCCCCATGTCAAGAAACTTATTTTAATTTTTTTAATGAAGGACGTCAGTTAAGGCTAATTCCGCTATCAAACCCCTTGCAAGAAGAAAATAGCAGAAACATTAATGCTGCAGCTTTTGATGCAGTAATGGATCAAGTCTTGTCATCTAACTGGGATCTAGAGTTAGATGATGATTGCCCATTTTAAGGAGAAAGGAAAAATATAAGGGATAGGAGATGTTTATTGAACTAAGAAGGGGCGAAAGCGCGAAGTTAAATTCTTGCTATTGTAAATTTAAGAGAGGTAAGAATATCTGAAGCGCCCTGGTGAAGTAAGATTAAAATCAGAAGGAGCAAAGGTACAAAGGGTTGAAGGCGTGAAGGCGCGAAGTTAAAATCAAATTTTGGCTCTGACTAAATTTCTCATTCTAGAGAAAATAGGTGAAATTTTCTCGCTTACTAAAATCTAAGATCGATCTTATGTCCCAAAACTTTTCCTTTAATTCTCAGGCTCGTTGTAGCTATACAAAAGCTCGTGCAGGTATTTTTATAACTCCTCATGGGAGTATAAATACACCTAGATTTATGCCTGTGGGAACCTTGGCAAATGTAAAAACTCTCACACCTGCTCAGTTAGAGGCGGCAGGTGCGCAGATGATCTTGGCAAATACTTATCATCTTCACTTACAACCAGGAGAAAGTATTGTTGCTGGTGCTGGTGGGTTACATAAATTTATGGCTTGGAATAGGCCAATATTAACTGACTCTGGAGGATTTCAGGTATTTAGCTTAGGAGATATCCGAACTATTAGCGAAGCAGGAGTTAAGTTTCGCTCTCCTCATGATGGTAGCATGATTGATTTAACTCCAGAACGCTCGATCCAAATTCAGAATGAATTGGGAGGGGATGTAATTATGGCTTTTGATGAGTGTCCACCTTATCCAGCGAGTTGGGAAGAGGTGGAGTTGGCAACAAATCGCACTTATCGATGGTTGCAGCGTTGCATAGAGGCTCATCAACGTCAGGATCAAGCTTTGTTTGGTATTGTTCAAGGTGGTGTTTATCCTGAACTTCGTTCTATAGCAGCAAGGCAGTTGGTAGATTTGGATCTGCCTGGTTATGCTATTGGTGGGGTAAGTGTAGGAGAACCAGGCGAGTTAATAGATCATATTGTGAAGGTGACAACTCCTTTCTTGCCAGAGGATAAGCCTCGTTATTTGATGGGAGTTGGCACTTATAGGGAAATGGTACGGGCGATCGCTGAGGGTATAGATTTATTTGATTGTGTGATTCCTACTCGTTTGGGGCGACATGGGGCAGCATTAGTGAGGGGTGAGAGGTGGAATTTGAAGAATGCTAGGTTTAAGGAAGATTTTAGACCACTTGATGAGTTTTGTCCTTGTTATTGTTGTCAAAATTTTAGTCGAGCTTATCTGAGTCATTTGGTTAGAGCAAAGGAAGCTTTGGGTTATACTCTTTTGTCTTTGCATAATGTTACAGAATTGATTAGTTTTACCCAACGTATTCGGGATGCTATTTTGAAAGATAGGTTTATTACGGAGTTTGGTAGTTGGCTAAGATAGTTGAAGTGAGATTCAAAACCATAATCAAAGACTTTGGAAATTACGGTTTGGTTTTAGCCTTGTCAAGTAGTAAAATTAACCACCAGGACTTACACAAAAAAGCAGTCAAAAATAGGCTCAAATATATATAACCAGAGGCTTTTACTTGAAAAAGGTATGATTCCTTTATCACCAAGGGTTCTAGTCTCTTTTAGATTTTTGATGCAATTTCCTTGTCTACAGTGACTTTCAAGCATTTTTCTGCCCCAAAAAATGTGTAAGTCTTACTACTCAGTTCAAAAAAATGTACCAACGGAAAATTATTCATAGAAATTGGGCTTTTCTAAGCAACTCCATAGGTAAAGATATCAAAACTCTAACTAATGAAGAAGAGGGTAGAAAAAAAAGTTTAGTAGGTAGATGCCAAAAAGGAAAGTGCCAGTTTTTCGGTGCAAAAAGCTAGTATTTTGGGCTGACTATGGCCTCAAATTCAGGGGTTGCTGAATCAAGGGATAAATTCTATTAGTCCGGGAATTGAAGTCTGACTCATTAGATCGCAAGCCACTCCACCCATCCAATAATGAGCAGCAGGAGCAACCGGAATAGGTTCTTGAAAAACATCAATACCCCATTTTTGACAGACATTGATAATATTGGGAAATCTGTCGCGAACGCGGTCTGAGTCAATGGCTCGCAAGTCCAAATAAACATGAGCATTGGTAGGCTTGGTAGCAGTTTTGTGCAAATGATGGAAAATAGCTCTACTGACAACATCTCTAGGAGCTAACTCTCCAGCCGGATGATACTCAAAGGCAAAGCGGTTTCCCTTATTGTCTATTAGGTGCGCTCCTTCTCCACGAACAGCTTCACTAATGAGAAAACGAGGTGCTCCTGGTTTAATTAAGGCAGTAGGATGAAATTGGAAAAATTCCAAATCTCGCAAAACTGCCCCGGCACGCCACGCTATAGCAATTCCATTCCCCGTACTCACCTCAGGATTAGTAGTTTGGGCAAATATTTGACCGCCTCCACCTGTTGCCAAAACTACTACAGAGGATTTTAAACATTGGATTTTACTTTCGTGAAGAAGACTAATACCTTGAACCCGAGCCTTTTGTGTGGCTAACCACAAATTTAATGCTACTGCCTGGGAAATTATCTAAATATTTGGACGTTCTTGAGCTTCAATAACGAGTGTATCAATAATAGCTCTACCTGTGGTATCTGCTGAATGAAGTACCCGGGGATGAGAGTGAGCAGCTTCGAGAGTCATTGCCAGTTTTTTTCCTTTGCGGTCGAAGGCAACTCCCATTTCTACTAGATGAGCGATCGCCTTGGCAGCATTCTCCATATTATTAGTCATTGACTTTCAATAACAGGACTTACGCAAAGACACTATCTAGAAAAACCAGGAAATAGAATCAAGCCAACTTCACTAAGAATATGCGCTATATCAGAATAAGTCAAAGTTTAGATCAAGCACTCATCAACTTTAGTTAGCGCCATCTGACGCTGCCATTTTTCTTTGATGGTCTGATAATCATTGTAATATTCTTCTGGATTAAATCCTGGCAATATTTCAAAAACATCTATTTCTTGCCATAGAGGTTGTAAACTTTCAATGACTGCCATAGATTGAAAAACAATTTTTTCTGGTTTTAACCAATATTGTTTTTCTTCATGGGTGACATTAGGACGCAACTTATTTTCATTACCTGTATCTGTGGTACTAACATTAATAAAACGTCCCCTAATTAATCCTTGCCACTCTTCTGACTTAGCTAAGTCTTTGATATATTGGCGTAAAGTATCCTTAGCATAAGTATAAGAATGCCAAAATGGGATTTTGTATTTATCACTAATGGAACCAAAACCACAAAGAGCGAGGGTTGTTTTTCTCCCTCGCTGATGTTCTTCATTAAGTTTTTCTACTAAAGGGTTGACTACGTTAACAAAAGTATGATAGTTCGATGAGAATACTTCATCATCTATTTTGTGCCGCTCCTGGTTTAGGTGTGGTAGAGACTTGAGGTCTTCGTATTTAAATTTACCTACACCATGCACCAATATTAAATCATTAACCTCACTAAGGTCTAATTGTTTGATCGCTTCCCTAGTTCTTTTTTCATCTAACAGATCGACTTTAAATTGTATAACATCGGTTGTTTCTAAATGGCTTCGGGAAAGAGCCACACATTTTGTATTTTCTTGTTTTAAAAAGTGTTTGAGGTAGCAAGATCCAACAGCGCCTCCTGCACCGGTGACAATTGCTAATTGAGTATTCATCAAATTTTTTGCCTCTATTTTTTATGTTGGTATCTTCAAAAAGAATTATATTATTTTCATTTAATAAAAGTAGGATTCAACATCTAGGTCTAAAATTTTAAAATTTTATTTCAAACGCCAAATTCTACCTTCATTTCTAACAATAAGCCCTCGGCGATAAACATTTAGAAGGGTATTTAAAACTCTCTTAAACCTTTCGGTTTATAGAAACTAGTGATTTCAACTAGGACTGCTAAAAGCTAATAGCTAGTTAAGTGAATCAGCTTCTAAAGCTTAATAGTAGAAGCAATAAATGCACCACGTTCGGCCATTGTATATAACCCTACATGATGAGATATTTTCTGTGGATGAATAGCAGTTTTGGGTAAGCCTTTCTCGGCTGCCATTTGTGCTGTCATATCAAAAGTAGCACAACCTTGATCGTATACAGCCACATCTTTTAAGGTAGGCGCTAAACCATGATTGCGTACTGACAGAATAGTAACAACAAAGTCCATGACACAGATATCAGTACAAATTCCAACTACAACAAGGGCCTCAAGCTTATTCTTATTTATCCAATCCAACAATACATTACCTTGGGTATCTATGTCAATAGAACCTATAAATCCATTAATACAATCCTTAAAAACCAATGTTGCCAGGGGGTTATCGTGTAACCATTGAAGTTCGGGAACGAGTTCTTCTTCTCCCGTACCCTTTTCACAATGTGGTGGATAAGGAGGCTCGGGTTTTCCTGGTTCATGGGTATCTAAAAAGGCTAATACAGGCCAACCTTTTTCTACAAAAGTACGAGCTAGGCGATCGCTTTCCGAGACCATTGTAGCGATTTGTTCGTTTGGCTCTTGGGGGGCTAATGGTCCAAAACCAACAGTGCAAAAACCATTAAGTACATCTACGACTATGAGTCCGGTAGGGCGATCGGCTATAATATAGGGCTGTGGATCAATAGGTAAAGCAGCTTGAATGGTTGCTAAACTAGTATCAGGAGTAGCTAGAGTTGTAGTCATATTTATTTTAATCCTTATTTTTTCAAGAGATTTTCTGTTCAAATCTCATCAGTTTTGAATCGGGAAGGACTAATTTTTTGTTAGTACTTATAGTTATTTTAATTTAGATTAAGACAAGTATTTCTTGCTATAACTCGCGTTTCAGCAGAAAAAGTTTTCCATCTCTTTTTGCAATGACTATAACTATTAAATCATAGCGTCCTTAGCCATAAACTTGGTATAGAACCCTAACCCATTCTAGGAGGAGAGATTAGGGTTGCTATATAACTTTGAAAGTCTACATAAAAAGATGTTTATTTTGATGAAAGCGCTGCCGTGCCTGCAAAAAATCCCAAGAAACACAGGCTATTTCCAGATGTCGATTACCTGTAAAAGCTTTCCGTCCATGCATAATCCTGGAGTCATTCATCAACAGAAGGTCTCCCGGTTCTAGACTAAAGCAGTATTCATAAACTGGATTTTTTACATATTGAAAGAAGGTTATGTAAGCTGCATAAAATTCCTCCATTTGATCGAATGGTAATTTCCAAGTGTAGCTGTGAGAGTTGGCAAAATTGATTCTAGTCACTTTTCCATATTCATCTAATTCTAATATAGGCTGAGTTCTGGAATAAAAGTATTGCCATTTTGTGTACACCTGTTTGAACTGGATGGGAGTTTGAGTCAAAATCTGAAAATAATCCGGATGTTGCTGACGAAAATCATCCACAACTCGAAAACCGTCTACGATCAGCGACTCCCCACCAGAAGCACTATTTTCTACACAATACAAGCTGGTGAGCAAAGGTGGAGTGTGCCAATAAGTATAGTCAGTATGGAAGCTCATCGCATTACCAGTCTCTGCTAAATCCTTTCCTTCATTTGTAGTCTTTGATGGTGCGAACAATCCGTAGTCACCGTTGTAAATTGGCCCAATGGATTCTATTGTAGCCTGCAAATCCTTGGCTGGTATATTATGGAGTACGGTGAATCCGAAAGTAAAAAGCTGCTCGAGCCACAATTCGGGATTGGATGAAAGAGCTTCCTGCAACTTTGATATATTTGCTTCTATCCAAGCTTTATCCCATAAAAATTCCTGGTTCTGAGAATTAGATTCAGAGTCTTCATTTTCATTATCCTGCTCTCCGTCATCGTAAGCGTGACTCAACAACCAAGATATTGAGAATGTACTTTTGTGAGGAGGATCTTCGTTCCAAATGATAGTCAGTTCCCCATCTTTCTCTTCTACAGATAATGGTTCAGGGCATAAAGTATGCTTCATTTCATATAGTTTCTGAAAAGAAGTTGGATGACGAGATTTTGGAGATAAGCAATTATCCCGCAACCAAACATAGTGAAAACGTTTGCCTTTGACTGTAAGAAAAGTCTTATTTAAAGTTGCTGTACTCTTCATGGAAAACTCCTATTTTTTTAGTTGTTCAAAATCAAAAAATACAAATTAATCAGAACTTATGCAGAAACTGGGTTGATGAAGTAAATCTCCTGGTTTTAATAGCAATATCAGAGGAATAAACCTGTTTTTTTTGGTTAGTTTTTGTAAATCCTATTAATTTAAATTTTGACATTCATCTATCATAATTTCCATTAATTTTGGTGGCATACGCTGATAAGATAAATCTAATTGTTGATATTCTTTCCAAAGCTTGTGATATTCATCTTTATCTAAACGCGCTTCTTGAGTGTAGCAATTAATTGCTTTCCCAGTAAATCCTTTTTCCAGACATTTTTCTAAAGCAACTTTTGTCTCTTCAATTTCACCCACACATTCAAAAGCATTATGAGCTTTTAGCCCCATTAGTTGTCGATAATAAAGCTGTAGTTCAGGTTTATCAAAAAGATTTTCTTTGTTTAAAACTTGTTCAATTTCATTTGCCTGTTCTGGAGTTAGATAAGCCATATAGGATAAATAAACATAAGCACATTTAGGACAGGATTTACACCAAGGCGGCTTAGTATTACAAGAGTAAACTAATTTTAAATCGCCTTTTTTAACTTTGTGAGCCAAAATTCGATATACTAATATATCAGAACATGGTTTTAGTAAACTAAAGACTACTAAATTACTAATAAATTCTTCTTGAATATACTTTTCATAAACTTCTTTACACTCGGTACTTTTACACCAAGCATGATTAATATTTTGATTCCCTACTGTCACCTGTTCCCTATCAGCACTTTTTTCATTGCCATAACATAATTGCGTATATTTCTCTTGCAGAATAATAGGCAAAATTCCAAACATTCCATAAGCTAAGGGTAAATCTTCATAATTTCTAATATCAGAAATTTCTAAATTTTCTACGCGATGAAGTTGAGCTGCTGGAGAATTTAGGAATGACTCAATAATGTACTGACGGTGAACTTTTTCCGGTGGATTTTTAAGTTGATAAAGATGCTGTTCATGCATTTCAAACAACTTGTTTTGATTAGCATGAGTATGTAAATTGATGCTAAAACTATCAAAAGGAATATGATTATCGTCTAAAATTATAGCCATTAACAGGCTATCTTTGCCACCACCATTGCCAACAAGTAAGGGGATTTTTCCAGGAATAATAGTTACTGCTGAATTTTTTATAAGAGTAATATCCTGATGAATAATTTTAGTTCCTTGATAATCTAAATTATTTGTTTCATAACGCCACTGTCCTAAACATTCTTCGACGCTTAAATCCCAAATATTTTGTAGATTACTTGTCCAATATTTACTATATTTTCCTAAGTCAAGGTGAGTCGGTTTTAAACTTAATATCTTTAATCCATGAAATAACAAAATATGGAAATAAATTTTCTCCATGTATTCTTGAGTATATTCTGATTCTAGCTGATGAAAGTCAACTGTTGAATACCAAAGAGTAGTTGTAAAAGTTATTTCGTTGTATTGGTAAAGCAAGGTCAAATTATGTTTTGACCGAGTACAATCAACAAGTTTTAAGACAATATTCATTCTTAATATTCTCAATTTTTTGTAATATTTTGTTCTTCAATATTAAGTACAACTTTTCCAAAGAAACCTTTACTTTGAAAAAATTGTTGAGCCTCTTTTATTTTAGATAACTGAAAAACTTGAGCAACCAGAGGTTTTAATAAATCTGCTTCTAGGTATCTAACTAACCTTTGAAACACATCTGATTCTAGGCGTGTTGCTCCAATCATCTCTAAATCTTTGTAAATCAAATCTCGTAAATCTAGAGAAACCATTGGATTTCGAATCGCTCCACAGGAAACGTATCTTCCTCTTGGCTCAAGAGATTTAATCATCAAATTAAAATAATCTCCTCCGACGACATCTAAAGCAACAGTAATTTTATGTTGAGCTAAATTAGACTCTAATAAATTATCTCGTCGATAAACATAATCTGCATCTAAATCTTTAGCAAAAGCTTCTTTATTAGCTCCAACAATAGCAATAACTTTTGCTCCCCTAATTTTACTTAATTGAATTAAAGCACTACCAACACCACCAGAAGCCCCTATAATTACCACAGTATCTTCCGCTGTAATTTTTCCTTTAGTAAGCATATTTTCTGCTGTCGAATAAGAACAGGGAAATGTAGCTAATTCAATATCAGAAAGTGAAGAATTAATTGGATAAACATTAGTAATAGGAACTACTGTATATTCAGCAAAACCTCCATCTAATTCACTGCCAATATATTGATAATTATTAGGACTTTCACTACGAATCCAACTATCAACTATAACCCTTTGTTGGATAAATTTAGAATCTACATTTTCCCCAATTTCTATTACTTTCCCAACGATATCAGCACCTTGTATTCGAGGAAACTGGGTACCATGTTGTGTCCAGCAAGCAGAATGATTGGGGTCATTTTCTGTGTTATCTTGGAGGATAGCTTGAAAATTATCCTCTGCAGCATACCAGCCAGTGCGAGTATTAATATCTGTATTATTTACCGAACAAGCTCCCACTTTAATCAAGACTTCTCCTGGTTTTGGAGTTGGTTTAGGAACTTGAGTATAGACCAGTTTTTCTGGTCCACCAAATCCAGTAAGAATAACCGCATTCATTAAATGAGTCATTGTTTTTGCTTATTCTACAAATTCCTTCAGTAATTAACGATTAATAATTACCTCTCACTTTTAGGGAAAAGATTTACTAAAAAGGAAAAAAAAATATTTTTTCCCCTTAAAAAGGGAGGCTTTTAACCTGAATTATTACAGCAATTTCGGAGGGGCGTAAGGTACAAAAATTCATTTAGTAATTTTGGCAACACAGCTTTCGAGCCGGCAACAAGTGGGATACTTTTCTTACAAAGATAAAGATTAATTTTCAACTGTACCTTACCATCCTCATGGGTTCCTATAATTATTAATTATTCTGTAACCTATTGCGCACTTTCATTAAAATCTCTCCCAAACGATTTTTACCACTCCCATCTTTACCACATCCCCAATAATAATCTTCAGGAGCGTTTTCTACTATTAACTCATCCTTGGTACTCAGAAGAATTTCGCCAATATCTTTATGGCTTTGAAATTTACAAAGTAAACCTCGCTCCATCACATCCTCTTTTATTTCCTCCCAGTCTTTGCGGAGGGGACGACTACGCTCTCGTCCCATTTTAGCAGCACCTGCAGGAGTTTTAGCCCATCTAATTTCTTCAAGATGCTGAACCCCCAAAAATTTTTGGGCTTGGAAATAATGCTCTGAAGTTGGCCACCAAAGTCCATCTAGTTCAAAACCGTGGGGGGAAAAGTTGGAGAAACAACCATAAGGCTGTTCTGTTTCATCAAAAAAGTAAATAGTCATTTTGGTTATCAGTTATCAGTTAGCCTCCTTCGGAGGAACTTCGTTAATATAAACTTGAGCTTCAGCCAAAAGTTTGAAGTACTGAAGTTTATTTTTTTGTCCTTAATTTTTCTCCAGCAAACGGAAGTGTAAAATCGCCCATTGCATATATCCCTGTTCGTAACGTTCGATCCAAGGTTGAATGCTATCTAAAGTTTTATCTACAAATTCCGTTGATGTCAGTTTTACTACTTCATTGTACCTTTTCTGTACTTCTTCCCTAAAACGCCGATAATGGATCGCTACATTTTGCGAAAGGTCAATAAAATTTAATTCCTCAAAACCTAAATCTTTTAATGTTTGACTGTAAAAGCGGTAAGATCCCATGTCACTTATCCCCAAACGGTCAAAAGCAGTTTGCAATGCTCCTGGGGGAAAAGTTTCACTCTCCATGGGGTCAGTAAAAATAAATTCGCCCCCTGGTTTTAAAATTCTCTTGATTTCTTGAAAAACTAGACAGCGATCGCCACTATGCAAAATAGCATCTTGAGACCAAACAATATCAAAAGAGTTATTTGGGTAGGGAATATCCTCAAAGCTTCCTTGAGTTATTTCCACCAAAGGATCTAAGTTTTGTTCTTGGTTGAGTTGGCCATTGCGTTGATTTTGCAATTGGCTTAAGTTGAGACAACATACAGAACAGCCGTAGGTTTTAGCTAAATACCTAGCTGCCCCTCCATATCCTGCTCCGAGGTCAATGACTCGGGAATTTTGGTCTATTTTTTTCAGAGTTTGGGCGATAGTTTTTACTGTACTCAGGGAAGCATCGTGGATAGGTTCATCTGGTCTAGTGTATATTCCATAATGAATATGTTCCCCACCCCAGATGGCAGCATACAATTTGTCGGTTTCTGTACTATCATAATATTTTTGAGCAATTGTTACTGCTTCTGTCATTTATCTTCTATTTAAAGTGGATAGTAAAAAGTTTTTAAGTTATTTTCCTAGTAACCATATCACAAGTTGGAAAGATAATTTTTTTTAAATTAGGACTTAGGCAAAGGCACTTATTGTAGTGTAAATATCTTAACTGGAGCCAAAAATACAACCTAGTATACCCATACTGCCTAATTTCTGTAAGAAGATTCTGTATTTCCAGCCTCCTCCCGAACACGAGGTACTAATAACTGAAATGACCATTACTATGTAGTACTACCCCTAAATCTTAATTATACATGGCAAAGTTTTTAGTATTGTTTAAGTACTTGAAAAATATCTACTCAAATTTAAGTTTTTGACTAATTAGAGTTTGCGTATTAAATCCAAAAGTATTGACTCATATTGGTCTTAACCTTTTTTTTTTGAAAAAAGCGCCTGGTTTTTGCTCCAACAAGGATGAAAAAGTTAGTATTTTGGGCATTCCCATGGCAGAAAAATAAAGGGACAAACATATCCGACTACCAACCTTTCCCCGACCGGGAGGGTTTAAGGGTGGGTACATTTCCTGTTATTCTGTAGGGACGCCTTTATGGAACATTCCTAGTTACTCTCCCGTTTGGAGAGTATCGGGGTGGGTTCCCTGCTCGTTAAAAGACTTTTTTTTTTAATTCTAATTGTATCAAACCCTAATTATAGTATAATTCATCAAACTATCTAAAGTAACTATAATTGGCCACTTAGTTACAAATAAATTACAGAGAAACTTAATTTAATAATGTTTGCAACTCAAACTCGAATCAACCAAAATTTTAATAGCATACCAGATGATTTGTTTGAAGCGATCGCCGACCTAAAGAAAGAATTAAATGCTGTTATTCTAGCTCACTATTACCAAGAACCAGATATTCAAGATATTGCCGACTATATTGGTGACTCTCTTGGCCTTTCTCAAAAAGCTGCTGAAACTGATGCAGATGTAATAGTTTTTGCGGGAGTTCATTTTATGGCAGAAACTGCGAAAATTCTTAACCCAAATAAACTGGTACTGCTACCAGATCTAGATGCAGGTTGCTCCCTCGCCGATAGTTGTCCACCAGAAGAATTTGGCAAATTTAAGGCGGCTCATCCTGATGCCATAGTAGTTTCTTATATTAATTGTACTGCTGCTATTAAGGCAATGAGTGATATTATTTGCACCAGTTCCAACTCTGTCAAAATAGTTAAACAAATACCAACAGACCAACCGATAATTTTTGCCCCAGATAAGAACCTCGGTCGCTATGTCATGGAACAAACTGGACGAGATTTGATTTTGTGGTCAGGCAGTTGTATTGTTCACGAGACATTCTCTGAGAAAAAGATTGTGCAATTAAAAATAGAACATCCTGAAGCTGAGATTATTGCTCATCCAGAATGTGAACCAAATTTATTGCGTCATGCCAATTATATTGGTTCGACCACTGCTTTATTAAAATATTGCCAAGAAAGCCAAGAGCAAGAATTTATTGTGGCAACTGAACCGGGAATTATTCACCAAATGCAAAAGAGAGAACCCAAGAAAAACTTTATTCCCGCACCCGCAATGAATAATTGTGCTTGTAACGAATGCCCCCACATGAGGCTGAATAATTTAGAAAAGCTTTATTTAGCAATGAAAAATAAGACGCCAGAAATTATGATTCCTGAAGAAACACGAGTAGCAGCATTAAAACCTATTCAAAAGATGTTGGAACTTTCATTCACATAATAAAAATGCTCTTCTCTGTCTCAAGAGAATTCTAGCAAATTTTTCCCAATGCCCTAATAACTTTTATTTGTGATTTAGTCGATTATTTTAGACAAAAAGTAGCTTGGTTGCATCAAGGCTGTGATATAGCTACCGTTAGGCTCCGCCAACACATCCAATTCCCTCTTATGAAGTCAACTAGATCTCAACTCTGTAACTATTACAGGACTTACGCTGGTGTAGTGCACCAGCGTAAGTCCTGTATTCAAAATTTTTCAATGTTGACTGAAGACCCTCTCTCTTGGCCAGGGGGCGAGGCATTTGGAAAACCAGTTAATAAGCGATCGCCCTGAACCAAAGTATGTAGTTTCCAATCATTAGAAGTTTTTGGATAATCACTGCGATAATGCCCACCTCTGCTTTCAGTTCGCCATGCAGCACTTTTAAGAATTAAATAACCCAAGTCTAAAATATTGAGTGTTTCTGCTGTTATCCGCAACTGCTCTTCAGCATTAGTCGAATTTAATTTTATCGTCTGGTTAGGCAAGAGATTAGCTAAAAACTTAACTATCTCAAAACTTGCTAAACTATCTCGCCAGCGCGCCACCTGATATAGTGCCTGACTTAATGACTCTCCTTTACGAGAAATTCCTGCACTTTCCCACATTAAACTTGGTAACATTTGTCGGATAGCCTCTATCTGTTCCATTTCCATATTCCAATTAGAACTTACCTGAAAAATATCAGCATCAGGTGCCACCAAATTTGGCTCAATTTCAATCTGAGATAGTTGAGAAGCAAATACTAAACATTCTAACAAAGAATTGCTAGCTAAACGATTTGCTCCGTGAACTCCTGTACTTGCTGTTTCCCCAATTGCATATAGTCCGGGAATTGAAGTCTGACTCATTAGATCGCAAGCCACTCCACCCATCCAATAATGAGCAGCAGGAGCAACCGGAATAGGTTCTTGAAAAACATCAATACCCCATTTTTGACAGACATTGATAATATTGGGAAATCTGTCGCGAACGCGGTCTGAGTCAATGGCTCGCAAGTCCAAATAAACATGAGCATTGGTAGGCTTGGTAGCAGTTTTGTGCAAATGATGGAAAATAGCTCTACTGACAACATCTCTAGGAGCTAACTCTCCAGCCGGATGATACTCAAAGGCAAAGCGGTTTCCCTTATTGTCTATTAGGTGCGCTCCTTCTCCACGAACAGCTTCACTAATGAGAAAACGAGGTGCTCCTGGTTTAATTAAGGCAGTAGGATGAAATTGGAAAAATTCCAAATCTCGCAAAACTGCCCCGGCACGCCACGCTATAGCAATTCCATTCCCCGTACTCACCTCAGGATTAGTAGTTTGGGCAAATATTTGACCGCCTCCACCTGTTGCCAAAACTACTACAGAGGATTTTAAACATTGGATTTTACTTTCGTGAAGAAGACTAATACCTTGAACCCGAGCCTTTTGTGTGGCTAACCACAAATTTAATGCTACTGCCTGGGAAATTATCTAAATATTTGGACGTTCTTGAGCTTCAATAACGAGTGTATCAATAATAGCTCTACCTGTGGTATCTGCTGAATGAAGTACCCGGGGATGAGAGTGAGCAGCTTCGAGAGTCATTGCCAGTTTTTTTCCTTTGCGGTCGAAGGCAACTCCCATTTCTACTAAATGAGCGATCGCTCTGGCCGCATTGTCCACCATAAACCTTACTGCTTCCTGGTCACATAAACCTACACCTGCTTTGAGAGTATCTTCTAGATGCAAGATGGGGTTATCCGCAGGATCAATGGCAGCAGCAATACCTCCCTGAGCATAGTTACTTGAACCCATGTTTATAGTATTTTTAGTAACCAAGGCGACTCGGAGATGAACAGGTAAACAAAGAGCCGCATAAAGTCCGGCAGCACCTGAACCTACCACTATAATGTCAAAGTGAGGAAAAATACTTGGAGAATTTAATCTTGGCATCTGTAAAAGTATATTTTTGTATAGAATAAATTCCTGTACAACATTTTTTGAACAAGTCTTTTCTAAAGTTGATTTTAGGGAATATTTATAATAGAAGTTACCCAAGCATATCAAATCACACACCATCTATAGTTAGTTTCCAGGCGCAGGTGCTCCGAACATGAAATACCTCACTAGGTATGGTGGTTATGCGTAAGTCCTGTATAACTAAAATGATGATCAGATTAATCAAGGCCCCTAAATAAAGAGGGGATAGAAAAGGAGATTGCTCAATTACGTAATTATTAGAGTTGTTTGGTTTGGGAAAAACTAAAAATGCTCAAAAGCTTACTCTTAAAAATTTTCATAATTTCAGACCTCAAAAGCACGCCTGGTAACCTGGACTTATTTTTGGCTTTAGCCATTTTTTTCCCTTAATTCCCAACAATTTTATTAAAAATATTATAATTCTTTTCTGAAAACTTGGCTACTTTTTTTAGGCTTTTTTTAGAGAAATAAGACTTAGGTCATGCTTCTATATATGGTGTATTTTGCTAATTATTTTAGATGTTTACACTACCATTAGTCTCTTGGCAGAAGTCCTAAGAAAATTTCAAGGCTTTGCATGATCTATTAATTTTGGCCAAAAAGAAAATATTTCTGCCCTAAGTACAAGACAAAAAAATTAAACAATTAATATTCTGGACGGTACAAAGTTCTCGGTAGAAAAAAAACACTCTCCGTTAAAAGTTAGGGAATGGTGCATACTAGTTAATGATTCTTAAATTTGACCAGCTAATAGTATTTCTCAAAACTAATACTATACTTACAATCGACATAAAAACATTGAATAATATGGTGTGTCTTGTTAAACTAGATATTCTGAAATCTAAGGAATCAAGGATAAAAAAACTAAACAATAGGAGTATAAATATTTATGGTTATATTGGTTATCATAAACTCTATTCAGGAGATTTTTTTTCTATGATTTTAGTAATTTAGATAATTTTTTTTTGGGGAAAAATTTTAGGATATATTTTCCCAGAATTACCCTAATAATTTACACATAATTTAAGTAGATAATTATGGATATAATCAATCATTAAGCCTAATAATTATTGAGAATATTATTTTCATACTTCAACTAATTTATTGTACATAAATTAACCAGATATAGAGGTTATGGTTACCAATAAAACAAAAGTTGAAGTAGATAATATTTGGAGATTTATCAGAAATTTTGAGACAATATTTAAAGAAATTATATTAAATATCAACCAGAATTTTGTAGCTTCATTAACAGGATGGCAGTTCATCATTAAGGCTTTAGCAAGACCTTATCAAATTTCAAGACAAAGCAAATCCCAAACTCTCTTTATAAGCGGTAAATACGTCTTTTTTTTAATCTAAACACTTGATAAAATGGTAAGATATTGCTATACGAAATACTTCTAAAGTTTTGTGATCATAACATCTTATTATACCCTCTGTTAACGGATGTTAGATAATAAATGTCTAAGCACTTGCATACTCAAATAAAATCCCTTTTAAACTGATTTTATATTCTCTCAGCCCTAGCCATTCCTTGGCTTCTCTATAGAAAACCTACACCTAATTTCTCTTAGTATAAGTAGACAATATCCACTGGGGAGTTACATATTTACTATCAATATTAGTAATATAATAGTTAATATCAGTGGCCTCAGAAACATTTTTAGTATTCATAACGATAGCTATAGTTTTTCGATCTGACATCCTAGATAGTTCTACTTTTAATATGGCTACCCACACCCCGCATTTTTTTTGTACTTAGTTTAACTAAGTTAAAAGCCTTTGGGGATATACTCTCAGCTAGTTTTTCTAATTTAATTTCCTCTTTAATATCATCCTGTTTTGGGATTTGGACTTTTCGATTTTTAGCTAATCCTCCTATATAAGTTAAATTTCTTTTCTCTAGTTGATTTAAGAATAATGTATTATTACCATATCCCCTATCAATTAACACAATTTCTGGTTGATATCCGGGCTGACAAACATTTGTCAACTAGAGATATTGCGCTCATCTGGTTTCTTAAACTTATTCTCGGTCTTTTTTTCCTATAGGTAAAGAATTTGCTTTTTGATATAAAGCTATATCTAAAGGTAGACTTTTTACTCCATCATCAAGATGAGTTATAACGACAACTATATCATTATCTGTTTTTCCAGTTTCTCCTATGTATTGTTGCCCCACTCCTGCAGTTAAATTACCACTTTTTCTATGTCCCGAGTCATCTATAATCACAACAAATGAACAAGAGGGTTTAGTTTGACGACATTGCCACATAACTTGAAGACGACGCTCATTGACAGCACCAATTGACCAGTTGGCTCCAACTAAGAAATGCCGTAACTTGTGGTATGATATATCTATAGTATTATTCGACATTTGAGACAAGTTTTTTCTTTGACTTTCTCAAGAGTAATCCTCCTATATAGTCTCTTAACCCAGTTGAGCGATCGCACCATCGATGGAAACAAGATAGTATGGTCACTGGATTTGTTTCTTTCATCGAACTTTTCCCGGGCAGTAATTAACGTAAAATAGTTGTCATATATATATAATACCCTTTTTTTTATGTTGTTTCACTAAATTCCCGATAATAATTCTGATTCTTGAAGCTTTTGCCCAAGCCCAGGGAATTAATCAGAATAATCAAGGGTTACTGGTACTCAATAGAGCTTGATAGCGGATCACAGATAAGTTAGAAATTCCGCCGGGTTTGTTTTTAAAGTTATTACCTACTTATTCTCCTAAACTATAGCCTGCAGAGAGGCTATGGATCTTACTAGACGAATCAATTATGAATAAAGTTTTTGATTCTTTAGAACAGCTGAAACAAGTAATTTGCGATCGCGCAGCGGAATAGAAATTAACCACAATATTCAGAACAACCCTCCTCTGGATCAGATTAACTTACTTCCTCACACTTGAGAAAAACATTTACCTTGCCATAGTGCTCGACTTAATTTTTTAGCTTTATTTTTAATTGCACTCATCCGTCTTCGTACAGTAAACTTGATTAATCTCTGGCTTTTCCCACATCCGTTAAACCAGAATATAGCCACAAAAGACCACAACATTTTTTTCCTAAATTTGACTTTAAATTTGACTTAGATTTTACAGTGGGAGCCAAAACTATTGTCTCATTAATAAACATACCTCAACCTTAGACTTTTAGTATTGATAGAACACAATAGTCTTTTGGCTGTAATTGTTTTAATATTTTCGTTTTAGGAATTATCCATAACGGTGTTGCTTTCCCTGTAACTTAGACGATCTTAAAAATAAAGGGAACTCCAACACTTGTAAAAAAATAGATTTTTCAGATAAATTCTCGGACATTTTTCCCAATGCTCAAGTATTCTATCTTTCTAGTGATAGAGAGTTTATCAATAAAGAGTAGTTAACTTAATTAATGATTGAACCTGAAACTCCTTTTTGACTAAAGTCAAAAGCAGATCATAATATTTGTGATGGGTAAAAGAGAATCTCAAACTCTTTCAGAAAAACAATAGGTTTGGGGCAGACAAGTGTATGTTTCAGCTTTACAGTTAGATGATGGAGAATTACTAATTGTGACTAGCAATGATTCAGCTTTCATAGCGCTCACATTTTATCCTCATTAATAGAGGAATGAAACACTGTTCAGGATGTAACACCAGAGAATTCAATTTGGAACCAACTCATTTTAATCAACTCGAAAGACTGAGTAAACTACTGCTATTAATGAGTTTGGATTTATAGTTGGGGAAGTTTAATTGGAGAATGGTTATATGAACAAATACCCTTAGAAATCAAAAAACACGATCCTAGGGCAAAAAGTATTTTTCCCTATAGGCTGGATCATTTACAAGCGATCGTTCTTGACATCAATTTCAAACAAAATGAATTTATTAATTGTTTAAATTTTTTGTCCTGTACTTAGCTAAAACTCATAGTTATACTTAAAAAACATGAACTTAAACTACTTGACAGTACAAAGTCCTGAGTGCATTGTAGAGTTTTTGAGTGTTAATCAAGATATTAAAAAAGCTTATCGTTAGTATTTACACCAGTTTATTTCTCAATCTAATTATATAACTGCTATAGTAGTAGCAGAGAAAAATCAAAACTTGAGTTTTTGACAGATAAATAATAGACATCTCCAAAAATTATCACTTCCCTTACTGTAACTATCTTTTGGGGAGCGATCGCCAGCTCCACCAGATAGTCATTTTTTACGGGCTTTATAGTATTACAGATAGTTACTGTTAGTTATTTACCATTTTTATCTAGTTTTTTATTGATTTTTTCAGAGAAAGCAAAATGTATGATTTATAATAATATTAATTCTCCTCTTCTTAATATTACTAAACCACATATTTTTAAAATTACTTTCTCATAATTACTCTCTTTCAATCTCAATCTTTTTCGTGCCACTCTAAATATCTTTATCAGTCTTATTATATGTTCTACAAATATTATTTTTGAGCTTTTTTTTGATTGTCTTTCTTTACTTCTTCTGACATTTTATGGCTTCTTTTTTTTGTTTAGCGTGTTAATTTTTGACCATCTTGATATCCTTTATCTCTTTGAAATCTTGGTTCTCTACCCAAATTTTTTGTGGTTTTTTTGAATAACTTTATATCACTTTTTGGACTTCTTTATCCTCCTATTATATCTACAATTTTTTCTGCCTTTTCTGTGATTACTATCTGATTTTTAAACTTATTACTTTTTGGCTTTCCTGAATAATACTTTTTCTGTTTATCATCATTTTTTTTGCTTTTCCCTATCCTGCTCTGTACTATCAACTATCAATTCTCTTTATGTCAAAGCCTCTTTTATCCATAAATATTCGTTTTCTTTTCCCGAGAATTCCTCTAGTAAACTAGATGGTAATAATTCCCTCAAAATATCTATCCAAAGCCTGAAAAATATTATTTGCTGTTGATGAGCTAACTCCAAATATTGCTCCTAGTCCCTGAAATGTTGGTACATGATACAAATAATATAAGGTCAACATTATCTCTTCTGTCTTGCTTAAAGACTTTTTTCTTCCTCCTCCTGCCTTGATTAACCTTTTTTATTGGCTGGCACTAACCTGTCTTTTTTTTTCAACTTTTTGAGGGTTTTCTATTAATTTCATTAGCTGTTCATCTGTAATACCAATAATTCTTTTTGTTTCTTTTGGATAGTTATAAATATATTCTAATACATTATTCATTTGGAAACAGGGTATATATAATTAGCCATTACAATTTTACCTTAATTTTTATGTTGGAGAGGTCTAATACTGAAATACTGATATCGCTTTTTGAGATTCTTGTTGTCAGAAAATACTAGCTAAAAAATTGATATAGAACCTTAAGGAAAGCATTAAAAGTCTAAAATTTCAAGTAATCTTAAAAAGTATCTACAAAATGTCTAGGTTGTTAGATTGGGCTTTTAAAAAAAAATTGGGTCTAAAGCTTCGTCCTTCTAAGGTGACTGTTTAGTTTATTTTGAATTTATGTGTTATTCTAACTATTAATTAGTTTAGTAGCGGGTCGGGCAGCCCAAAACAAAAAACTGATATACCAGGCAAGCGTAACCCACCCCGATACCCTCGGTGGGAAGGGAGAAAAAGAGGTGGGTACAGCAACCTATAAAAAGTAAACCCACATTAGGTCTAGGGAACGGTAATGATATTCGCTCCTAACAGCCGTGGAAGATTTCAAATTAAAACTTGAGAAGAATGCTTTAACCAGAGAAATCTAGCATAAACTTTTCACTATTTATGAAAAATCCAGAGGAAATTCTCACCCAAGACAATTGAACGAAAAATTTACCTTCTTTTTTGCCAGTAGCGCGATGAAAGGTTAAGTCAAAAATAGCTTTCTCTCACCGATAGAAAATCTTTCTAGGATTGTATAAATTTTTAGAAAGGGATACTAGGTTTCTATTTTTGTTAATATAATCAATAAGCTTAAAGGAGATATAATGTCAACACAACCTGATATTCATCTTTACACAGCATCCACCATGAATGGTTGGAAGCCTTTAATTTTTCTTGAAGAAGCAGAAGTCGAATACAACCTAACACCCATCGACTTTAGCAAAAAGGATCAGAAATCTGAGTGGTATATGAAGCTTAACCCCAATGGACGCATCCCAACTATCGTAGATCTTAGCAATGATAATTTTGTCGTCTTCGAGTCTGGTGCAATTCTTTGGTATCTAGCGGAAAAGTACGGAAAATTCCTTCCCAAAGAAGAAAAATCCCGCTCCCAAGCACTTCAGTGGTTAATGTTTCAGATGGGTGGTGTTGGCCCAATGATGGGTCAGGCTATGTACTTCCAAAGGATTGCTGAACCTCAAGGACATCATGAAGAATTTTCAATCAAGCGATATGTCCAAGAGTCACGTAGACTACTCGAAGTTTTAGATAAGCAACTTGAAGGTAAAACCTACTTGCTTGGAGATGAGTTTAGCATTGCAGATATAGCTACTTATCCTTGGGCACGCTCCTACTACTGGGCTAAAGTATCAGTAGATGGACTAGAAAATCTTCAAGCTTGGTTTGAATGTATTGACAACAGACCTAGAACTCAACGGGCACTTGAAATCCCTAAACCATTTCCTGCATTTTTTGGTAAGGGGGATGTCGCGACTGCGGAAAGTGCTAATGCTGATCGCTTTAAAACTGATGTCAAATCTTAGTAAGTTAAGTAAATATGTATTGAAATTCTCAGCTATCTAACTAAATCTAAATCCATTTAACTCACAACCCAGGTAAAAAAAGAGTTATAGCAATCGAACAAAAGCTTAGGACACTCTCTCTATTCCGGATTTGGAATATAACCGAAATTAATGTCTTAACCTATACTGTGCGACTCGTTGGTCACTAAAACCAGGAAACTGTGTATAAATGACCAT
>JAGGDU010000084.1 GCA_018457135.1 Trichodesmium erythraeum GBRTRLIN201
CATTTGTGAAATGAAACGAAAATGGTAAATTTAGAGTCCGGCACGTCACGTAGCCTGGCCGTTCATCGCTATTAATTTAGAGAACTAAGGTTCAGGAATATAAAAGCCAAATTTGAAGTCAAATGTTAAAACATGAACTTTGAATATCAATATATTGTGGAGTTATTCAAAATTAAAAAAAGCTATAAAAACAAAACAACCTTTCAAATGGCAAAAAGAGTCCCCCTAATTTTATTCATTATCATAGTGGTGAATGTATGTGCCACATCACAGACAAAAATGAATTTCGTTGCAAGTTATTCAACTTGTGAATTTCCAATATATTATAAGGGAAACGTAGACGCCATCCACCTCTCGCAAAATAACGATACTATAAAAATTGTAAAGTACAAACATGATATATTAATCGAAAAACTAATTGATACGTTTTTAATTACTGAATATTTCAAAGGTGAATCTGAAAGCGCTAGAGAATCAATTTCGGTTTATAAATTTAAATTAGAAGATAAATTAGTATTTGATAGCGAAAAGGATTATTTGAATTTTTCAGGAATAGCAAAATTATTATTCATGAGAGAGAATCCTGGATCAAAAACTTTACATTTATCAATTAGGGAATATATAGGGAAAAAAGATGTTTCCTCTTTTGGTGAAATAGATTCGTTATTCAAATTTTCAATAAGATTCAATGAAACAACAGAAAACAAGAATCTTATAGGTAGATATTTTAAAGTTTGGGAAATACCAAAAATAGATATAAAATTGTATTGCTTTAGATTGGCTCAAACACATGAATCAGCCAGATTCCCTCCTTTACATGACGGTATGCAAATACCTAATGAGTTAATAGGAAAACCTGGATATTTAGAAAAATATTCAAAAGCATATAATTATATTTTCATCAAAAAAGACAAAAGCAAGGTATTCAATACTATTATTAATCTAGAAGAACATGAAAGTAGTTCACCTATTCGTAAATTTAGAAGGATGAAAAGAAAAGGCATTTATACTTTGACTAAAATTGATGACTGGACCTTTGAAAAGATAAAGAAAAGTAGAATAAATTAATTTCATTTGACAGTTAAAATATTTCAGTAAAAAACAGCGATGAACAAAGCACAGCTGTCCATGCTCGCTACGCATCACACGGCAGCTGTCCCGAGCGTTGGGTGCAAGCCCTACCGGGGGGATCCATCCCGCCCGCCCGGCACTGCGCACATCCTCGCCTAAGGGCTCTTATGTGCGGCAATTGCTCGGGCTCACAGCCAACCCGCCCTGCACCCAACACAGGGCTACACACAATGGGGGTAAAGTCTTAGAAATGAAAAGTGTGGGTAAGAAATCCGCACAGTCAGCAAAAAGCCAAGCTTCGCCAATTTCGTCTTTTTGCTGTCTGCGCTGTATATTTGAATCAAGACCAGAAAGGGTTGATGGAAAAATCCCCCACTGCGTGTAGCCTGGCCGTTGTGTGCTATCAGGTATGAATAACAGGCATAAATAGTAACTTATGACTCGAAATAGGGAAAAGAAATTTAAAAATAAACCTAATTAGAGGAGTAGTATTGCAATAATATTAAATTCAAATAATAGACCTCCCTTTCAAATTCTGAAGCTGATTATTTAAAACTTTTAAATGCTTTTCACTGATAAAGACAAAATCTATTTATGCTTGAATATTGAGAGGATATGAAAAAAAACAAAACGAAAATTGCATTTCTATCTGTTTTAATAATCGCAATCATAATTGGCTGTAATACTAGAGAAATATCCAAAATAAATAATTTGGAAATCAAAAATATCGACCCATTTCAGCAGAATTGTAAAACCCTAGAAGGTAAATTGACATTCGTTGATTACCCAAGTCTCTGTTGCGGTTTAAAAAAAATAAGCTTTCCTAAAGAATGGGAAATAAAGCATGAAATTAGTTCTACTAATGAATTTATAGTTGGAATAGACACATTGTCCATGATGAATGAAAATGATACATTATGGGGCTCAATGGAAGTTATGGAACATAAATTTAACGATGAATTTATGCTTGTTGATTTTTTTGCCTCGACAATAAAAATTATTTCCGACAGTGCAGCAGTAAATAAATCATTTGAAATTTTAGAATTAGGAAATACAGAAAAGGATGAAAAAGAGGTTTACTGGTTGTACTTTTTTAGAAACGATCCGTATTTTAAAAGAGCATTAAGTTTGAGCTTCTATCTTCAAGGGGAGAGTAATAAATCGATAATCCAGATTGATTTTATGAGATATGGTCAGAACCGAAAAACAGAAGACTTATGTAAATTTGAAAATGGATGGAATTCAATAAAATTTTATTGAGACAGCACACAACAATGGCTACATGCCATGCCGGTAAAAATCATCGAGAGGAAAATGGAGATTGAAAAACCTGCGCAGTCAGCAAAAGCCAGGCTGCGCCAAATTGGTCTTTTGCTGCCTGCGCTAGCATTTGTGAAATGGGACGAAAATGGTAAATTTAGAGTCCGGCACGTCACGTAGCCGGGCCGTTGTAGGCAACCAGATAACAACAACTTAATCTTTTGTAACAAATAAGAAATAGAACCGTAAACTCAATTAAATCTATGTTGTGAGATGGATGAAACAACTATAATTGCGATTGTAATTGGTATAATTGGAGCAATTTTATTCGGAAGCTCGAAGAAAAAGAATAAAGATGGGAAGATTACCGATAAGTTTGTGGATAAAGATAGTGTACTGGACCATTTGGATGAATTCAAACCCAAGCTCAATCCTAAGTTAAAATTTGGATTTACCGAAAAGTCAATCCAAAAACAATTATGTGACTACCTCAGAGAATACTATGAGCATGTTAATACTGAATATGGAATAGGCGGTTTAAATGCTATAAAGATAGATATTGATGTAGGAGAAGGAAAAGTTGGAATAGAACTGAAGTTGGCGAGTAAACTTTTTAAAACATCTGAATTTAATAGGTTGGCTGGGCAATTAAGACAGTACACTAACTCGAAATATGATGAAGATAACCTGATACTGGGAATCATTGGAACAAAGGACGATAGAAAGGAAACTTCTTGGATAAGACAAATAAAAGATTTAGCAGAAGAATATGAAGCTGAAGTTTACTTTATCGAAGTGGACAAAAAAGAAGAGAGAACCTAAACTATATTGAACGGCTGCCTACAACAAGGTGCATACGTCCATACCTCCCTGCGGTCGGCACGGGCGCATGCACGGACCGTTATGCTCAACTAGTATAGATGAAAAGAATATTTCCCATATGGATAATATTT
>JAGGDU010000085.1 GCA_018457135.1 Trichodesmium erythraeum GBRTRLIN201
ATAGCTGACTTATTGAAAAGATTATTGAAGCTCAATAAATAATAAAATGGAAACTAACTATAAACTTACTAAGCAAATATATGAAAGTCCTAATTCCTTAGTTTTTCAAGGCTTATTAAAACCAAATAATCAACCTATTATTCTGAAGTTTCTTAAAGAAAACTATCCTACACCTTCAGAACTAACTCGTTATAAACAAGAATATGAAATTACTCGTTCTTTAAATAAGAGAGAGCAGATAATTATCGTTTATGATTTACACCGATATAACAATAGTTTAGTCATACTTTTAGAAGACTTTGGCGGTAAATCTTTAAAGTTATTATTACCCCAAACTCAATTCACATTAGAAGAATTTCTCACTATTGCTATTCAGATAACTAAAGGTTTAGCAGTAATTCATACAAATAATATCATCCACAAAGATATCAACCCTTCCAATATTATCTATAATCCTCAAACAGGTCAACTAAAAATCATCGACTTTGGCATTTCTACCCGCTTATCCCAAGAATTTATCAAAGTTTTTCCCCCTCATCAACTAGAAGGAACTTTAGCATATATCGCCCCAGAACAAACAGGTAGAATGAACCGAGGAATAGATTATCGCAGTGACTTTTATGCTCTTGGCGTGACTTTTTATGAGCTTTTAACCAATCAACTTCCTTTTGAAACAAATGACTCAATAGAGTTAGTTCATTGTCATATTGCACAACAACCTTTACCACCCCATAAACTAAATCCTAATATTCCTAATTCTCTATCTAATATCATCATCAAATTGTTAGCTAAATCTCCAGAAGAAAGATATCAAAATGCTTTAGGAATTGAAGCTGACTTAAAAAAATGTCTCAGTCAGTTAGAATCTTTAGGAAAAATTTCTGAGTTTACTTTAGGTAGTCAAGATATTTCTAAAAAGTTTCATATTTCCCAAAAACTCTATGGTCGAGAACAGGAAATAGCTCAACTTTTAAACACATTTGAGAAGGTTACTCAAGGAACAACAGAAATGATTCTAATTTCTGGTTATTCAGGAATTGGTAAATCTGCTTTAGTTAATGAAATTCACAAACCTATTACACAAAAACGAGGACAATTTATTAAGGGAAAATTCGACCAATTACAGCGAGATATTCCCTATTCAGCTATTTCTCAAGCTTTTCACGACTTAATCTATCAACTACTAAGTGAAGCAGAAATAACCCTAAAAATTTGGGAAAAAAAGATTCTAGAAGCTGTAGGAAATAATGGTCAAATTCTGATTGATGTAATTCCTGAACTCGAAAAAATTATCGGGCAGCAACCACCAGTTGAACACCTAGATAGAAGTGAAAGTCAAAATCGTTTTAATTTATATTTTCAAAGATTTCTGAAAGTTTTTTGTGAGAAAGAACACCCTCTAGTTATCTTTATTGATGATTTACAATGGGCAGACTTACCCTCTCTAAATTTAATAGAGCAATTAATGTCAAATTCTGACAACCAATATTTTCTGATGCTGGGGGCATATAGAAATAATGAAGTTAGTTCAACCCATCCTTTAGTAAATACCTTAAATAAAATTAAGCAAGGAAAAGTTATAGTTAATGAAATTAGCCTTTCGCCCTTAAAATTTACCCACATTAATCAATTAATTGCTGATACCCTCAGTTGCAGCTCAGAAATTTCAAAACCTTTAGCTAAGTTAATTAGGAAAAAAACCAATGGTAATCCTTTTTTCCTAACTCAACTTCTCTATTATTTGTATCAAGAAAGTTTGCTAGTATTTCAGGACCCTCAGTCTTTAATTAATACAAAAAAACATCAAAAATGTTATTGGCAATGGGATATAGAAGAGATTAAAAGGGTATCTATTACCGATAATGTAGTAGAATTGATGGTAAGTAAAATTGAAAAACTAGAGCTAAAAACTCAAAATATTCTCAAATTAGCAGCTTGTATTGGTAACCAATTTAATTTAGAAATTCTTTCGATTATTAATAGAAAATCTCAAATAATTACTGCCCAAGAATTAGAATATGCAATTCAGGAAGGACTAATAAATCCTCTGGATAATAACTATAAAATCGTTTTACTTTGGAATGCTGAAGAATTATCAAATGAGCTGCCAGAAAACTATTTGGAATCAGCCAAGTACGTCCCTTACAAATTTTTGCATGACCGAGTTCAACAAGCTGCCTATTCTTTAATTCCAGAAGATCAGAAAAATAAATTACATTTACAAATAGGTCGTCTACTACTGAGAAATATTGGAGAAGATGAGTTAGAAAAGAAGATATTTGATATTGTTAATCAATTGAATGAAGGGAGTGCTTTAATAACTAAAAAATCAGAAAGATATGAATTAGTTAAACTTAATTTTAAAGCAGGTAAAAAAGCTAAAGCTTCAACAGCTTATGCACCAGCTTTAAGATACTTAGAAACTGGTTTAGAACTATTAGAGGAAAATAGCTGGCAGAATCATTATCAATTGACTTTAGAACTTCATGTAGAAACCTTAGAAATTTTATATTTAAATGCCAAGTGGGAGCAAACTGAAGAATTATCTAGAACTATTCTGCAAAAAGGTCAAAATATTCTTGATAAGGTTAAAGTTTATGAGTTAATTATTATGTCTTATTTTGCTCAATTTAAGACACAGAAAGCAATTAATACTGCTTTGAAAGCTTTAACAAAACTGGGTGTATCTTTATCCCAAGAAGTTGTTAGTGAAAGTGAAATAAAAAATAGGATTAAACAAGAAAATGAATCACTAAAATTGAAATTAAAAAGAAAAACAATTGCCGAATTAGCTGATTTGCCAGAATTAACTGATCCTTATAAACTAGCAGCCATATCAATATTGCAGCAAGTTAGGACTTCAACAGTGACAACAAATATGTCATTATTTGTAGAGATACTTTTAACTCAACTAAGTCTTTGTATAAAATATAATAATCCTCCTCAAGCTGCTGCTATTTATGTTTCTTATGGAGCGCTTCTATATGGAGTAATAGGAGATATTGATTCTGGGTATCAGTTTGGAAAACTGTCTCTCAGATTACTAGAGAAATACAATGTTACTAAATTTGAACCTTTAGTAATTCATAACTTTTTTGCATATATATGGCATTGGAGAAAGCTGATAAATGACAAGATAGTAGAAGAAAAATTACTTAATACTATACAGAAAGGTATCAATATAGGAAGTAATGAATATGTTTGTTATACCTGTTTGTTATATTGCCTT
>JAGGDU010000086.1 GCA_018457135.1 Trichodesmium erythraeum GBRTRLIN201
TGAGAGTTGATTATGCTGTTAAGTTAACGTCCTAACCTTTGCTTCGATTGCTATATAATCACATCTAATATTTAGCTAATTAAAGGAATCGAAATCATGAGCAACATAAAAAAATTAACAATATCTATAGTTATTACCTCCTCAATGTCTGTTTTATGTATAATTTAATTTGTTGTTTCTATTTCTATTTTATAGTAGATTTTGTTTTCAGTAAGTGAGGAAAACGTTAAAGATGCGATCGCAGTTGCCGTACTCTTTTTTTTTAATGTAATCACATCTTTATACAAGGCTATAATTTAGCAAATTAAATCATTTATTTATTTTTGTTAGGAATCAATTTCATGGGCAATATAAAAATCAACAATAGCTATATTTATTACCTCCTCAATTTATATTTTATGTGTCATTTAATTCTTTGTTTCTATTTCTATTTTATAGTAGATTTTGTCTTCAGTAAGTGAGGAAAATGGTAAAGATATGATCGCAGTTGCCGTACTCAAGTTTTTGTGATTAGGATAATATTCAAAAAATTCCCAGTTTGTACACCAAAAAGTATTTTGGATCACATTGAGTATATAAGCTATAAACATTAATGATCAAGTATTTACAGTGCGAGCCTCTTGCCAGTCACAGACATACATCACTGATGATGAAACACACTATAAGTCTTAGGAACTAAATTAAATTTTTTTCAAATTATCTTAATTGTAACTTAGGAGAAAGAATTATCGAATTCGGTTCCTCCCTTAAATGTGATCGTAATTACCGTGCATCTTTTGTTCTGTCATGTTATTTCAGTTCAAAATAGTTTTTGAGCTTATTAAAGTTCCTGTAGGTTTTTGTTGGAGAAGTTGTCAAGTTTTTTCTATTTTCCCACATATTTGTTCAAGAAAGGAATAGCGATCGCGACTAAAGCAAACTCTGCAAGGCTCCGTGAAAGAAAAATATTCCTAATTATTGGAATTATCTAAGCATTATACGAGAAGCGAGAAAGCTTCAGATAGAATAAAATCTTAAAATAAAGTGGGATAATTTCAACTATTAGCCTTTTAGTAATCGTCTCTTATAGCCCAAAGATTATTCATAATTTCTAAATATAGTGAACTAATAGCGAATTAATAATGAATTAATAGCGAACATATCACAAACTAATAGCAAACAAATAGCGAATTAAAATTATATAATCACAAAGGAAGAAGCAAAAATAGGAAGTTAAATATAGTAAGGAACAAAAAAGATATAGTCAAACAGTGGGTCAAAGAAAGCTTAAAAAACTTAAGATAGGTTGGAATAAAAATTTCTCAATGATGGGGAATAGATGTTAGGAAAGAAACGATCAAAAAAATTATCAAAAAATATAAATTAATAAAACTCCTGATTCCTGGGAAGTAGAAGTAAAAAAACCTAAATTATTAGAAATAAAAAAAATTCCCTACCAAAGAAAAGGGAGAAATTGACTTGAGATATTTAGAAAATAGTGGATTTGATTTTAGACCTTATGTTCGCTTTGCCGAAAAAAAAGGTAAAAATAACAACGAAAAGCTGTCAAATTCAAAGAATTAATATCTTGTTTGGGGTTAATGAATCCTACAAATAAATTATATTATGAAATTAACTACGGAATTATCAACAGTAAAATAGTCAGGAAATTTTGAGATTAATTTAGTGACAATTTGTCTAAACCTACAGTAGCAATTATGTTTTAAGGCTCAATTCTAAAGTATGATAATTTAATTAAAAAGCTATAGTAATGGGAGTCAATAAATTTCTATATTTTTGGGTTATCTACTTACTTAACTTAAACAAAACTTAATTGAGATTCTCAGGAAATTTATTAAATATGCATTGATTTAGTTTGATGCTTAAATGAGTGAGAATCAGCTAAGTTTACTTAATTATTTCAAAAAAGTGCTTAATAATTTCAACCTAAAATATGTAATTAACTTTATTTAGGCACTTAAAGAAAATAGTTGAGTAGCTTAGATAATAATGGTTTATTTGCTCCTATTTGATAATTTTATTGGCAGCAAGCCAGAGTATCATTCCAAATAACAAGTACACCAACAAATAGCTTTGCAACGTCGATGTCTTTGTACAAGATTCGGATAAATACTAAACTTAAATTAAGCTTTCATAATTATTATCTAAATTAATCATATGATAATATATTCATTACTACTTTAATCCATAAAAGGTCAAACTAAAAGATAGAGACTTTAGACCCATTTTTTCGGTGAATTTTGATAAAACACATAAGTATCAAACATAGCTCCTACTAAACTACAGGTAATAGCAATTACTAAACATCCTTGCCAAGGATGGCCACTGCCGAAAGTTGCTAATAATTCCCACATTTGGTCAATACCAGATTGACCAATTCCCTGTAAACTAGGAAGACGACTAATTAAAGTAAAGCTAACCCAGCTAACCCCAATTAAAATAATGGGAGTGATAAAGCTAAAAATAGTTGTTAATAGTAAAGAACGTAGGAAATTAGTTAAAATAGTCATAATAATTAACCACAAGTTCAGATGTAATTCAACTTCAGTAGCAAGTTAACTACATAAGCTAATTCGCTTATTATAGATAAATATCACTTAAAATCAGTAAATCTGTAAGAAAACTTAAATTTTGATCTAAAAATCTTGTTGAAGATTAGTAAATTTCTCGTAAATATTCTAGTTTATATTGAGTAAAATTTTTTTTAACTTTAGTTTAGGGTTGTGGGGACAACGAATGTTGGCAGCTACATATTTAGCTGGCCAAGTATTTGTCCATTTATTCCATGGCAAAATTTATCGTCGTAATACCATTGAGCAAATGGCGATCGTCGGTCCAGAATCTTTACTAATTGTCTTGCTGACAGCTAGTTTTGTCGGTATGGTATTTACTATTCAGGTTGCCAGGGAACTTGTAGCTTTTGGTACAGCTAATATGGTTGGAGGTATGTTGGCTCTAACTTTATCTAGGGAACTTGGTCCTGTTTTAACAGCAGTTGTTGTTGCGGGGCGAGTAGGTTCAGCATTTGCGGCAGAAATAGGCACGATGAAAGTGACAGAGCAAATAGATGCTCTATATATACTGAAAACAGATCCAGTAGATTATTTAGTTATTCCCAGAGTTATTGCTTGTGGTGTAATGATGCCAATCTTAACTTTATTGTGTTTGGTGGCTGCTATATTTGGTGGACTAATAATTGCAGTAAATCTATACGATATTCCCCAAAGCATGTATATTGATTCTGTCCGGAGTTTTTTAACTCTTTGGGATCTGTGCAGTGGATTAACTAAATCAGTTGTCTTTGGTGTTTTAATTGCTGTAATTGGTACAAGCTGGGGTTTAACTACTACTGGTGGGGCAAAAGGTGTGGGAAAATCTACAACTACGGCCGTTGTGACATCCTTAATATCTATCTTTATTTTTAATTTCTTTTTATCTTGGGCAATGTTCCAAGGTATGGGTGGGGCCATGAAGCAGGGCCTTTGAACTAGGGTTGGGTAGAATAGGAAAAAAATTTTATTCTGTCAATTGAACTATATTAATCTGGAATATACTATATAATACTCTGTGCTTTTGCTACGGGCTTCTGAAAAAAAAAATTGGACCATAATTGACTTTTGATTGAATAAAAAAAATTATAATCATTTTTTTATTATCATTTATTAGCTAAAGCATAGATTCAACTAATAAAACCAACCGCCGAAACAGTTTTTGGGTAAAATAAAGCATAATAAAGAGATAAAAATAGATAAAACATAGATAAAAAAACTTTTTTTAAGAGGGTGGTAAGATTCATTACCAAAAAAGTAATTGCAATTGTAGTTTTTGAAGTTTTAAAAATTAGGCTTTGTAAGTATTTGCTGTAATCTGATATTATCTATAATATAACAATAACCAATTATCTGCTTTATAATACTTGGATTAAAAAATAAATTGCACCCAAATAAAGAGCAAAAAGTTATGTTAGCTGAAATACTTTTAGTGTAGTTTTAGTTGTGAAATGAGGTTTGAATGCAGTCAACAACTTAGCAATGTCACCTCAGTTCGACCTCGTATGCTTGTAGAATAAAGATTGCATATACTTCCAGTTGAAGCACCGAATAGAAATAACTAATCACTCAAATATTATGTTTGACTGATTTTTGTAGATAACAAGAAACAGAAAATAAAAATAGATAATTATATTGAATTAATTAACATAAAACTATGACTACTATTTCTACCTCACAAGCAAAACAAGCTATTGAACTTGCCCCTAGTTATAAAATTCCTTTAGTCCTAATAATTGCTGCATTACCTTTGGCATTTATACAAAAATGGGTGAGTATAGCGATCGCTATATTGGGACTTTTTCTATTAATTCAAACAATAACTATCCGTCTGAAATTTACTGAGACAGCCTTAGAAGTATACCGTTCAGAGAAACTCTTACGAAACTTTCCTTATCAAGATTGGCTCAACTGGGAAATATTCTGGTCTCCTATTCCCATTCTATTCTATTTTAGGGAAATTAAAAGTATCCATTTTCTACCAATTATTTTTGATCCTAAAATGTTGCGAACTTGCCTAGAAAATAACTTTCCTTTAAATCAGGATTAACTGATGCCGCTACCCAGAAATCAAAATTAAAAAGTATTGTTGATGAGTATTACTTTAATAATTTTGTAATTTATCAGTTATTTTATTTGTCACAAACTGCACTAGCTAGAATATGTAAAGTTTGAGATTGGAAAAACAAAAGTTTTTCTGTGTTATTTCCACTTCATAAATTACTACAGCTTTTTTAGTCTAGCTATGGGAATTTTTTCTTTTTCAATAGTATAAATTTTTTATATTTTTTTTCATGATGTACCCAGACAAAATACAACCAAAAGAACCAAAAGAACCATTAACAAAAACTTCAGTGAATTCAGATAACTTAAATCAAATAATTCCTGAAGCTACCGACTTAGATGAAAAAATCAAGATTGAAACTCTTTCTACAGATTCTTCTAGTTTGACTGAGGACTCTACAACCGCGCCAGTTGATAAAAATGAAAAAGAATTAACAACAGTAGTTATTGATCGACTACAGCAACAACAAAACTTGAAAGAAGAAATAGCTACTTTACAAGAAATTAAGGCTAAATTACAACAAGAAGTGATAGCCCAAACTAAGGCTATAGGGAGTTTAGTCCCAGAAGCTTTAAGTCAGTTGGAGCAACATAAACAAACCTTGCAAATAGAGGTAGAAAAACTAGAGCATCGCAAAGAACGTATTGAAAAGGAGATGCGGACTACTTTTGCTGGCACTTCTCAGGATTTGGCAATTAGAATTAAGGGTTTTAAAGATTATTTGGTGGGAAGCTTGCAAGATTTGGCTGCTGCTGCCGAACAGTTAGAGTTAACTCCACAAAAAGAGGAGTATCCTACTCCTATAGTGGAAGATGTTCCTATATCTGTCAACAATTATGAAAATCCTAAATTTGCTGAAATGGGTTTTGAGGAACAAACTAGACAGATTCGCCAGATTATGGAGGAATATAGGAAGATGCCTGATTATTATGGTCTCCCTTGGAAATTACGGCGTACATTTGAGCCTATTCATGCAGAAAGAGTCTCAAATTGGTTTTTCTCTCAAGGTGGTCGTGGTTCCCTCCGAACTATGGGTAGTCGCTTACAAAATATTTTGGTGGCTTCGGCAATTGTTTCTATACTCAGAGATTTGTATGATACAAGGCTACGTCCTCTGATACTTGCTAATTCTCCTGAGCGTTTGGGAGAATGGCGTCGTGGTTTACAAGATTGTCTGGGAATTGACCGCCGTGATTTTAGCCCAGAGAGAGGTGTGGCTTTGTTTGAGGAATCGGAAGTATTGGCCCAAAAAGCAGATCGGTTGGTGAGGCAGGGCAAGTTACCAATAATTGTGATTGATGATACGGAAGATAAAATTAGTCTTTCTATGTTACAGTTTCCTCTATGGTTGGCCTTTGCTCCTGAGCTTAATTCTCAAAACTCAACCGATAAATTTTATTGAAGAAGAAAAAAGGAAAAAGTGGGCAGACATGAAATAAATTATTCTCTTTATTACCAATGCCTGGTTAATTTTTGAAATTACTAACACCAAAAAGTGTTGCATATTGAAAAATTATAATTTATTTTTTAACTATGTCATTAATTGAGGAAAGATTTATCCAAAAATATCTAACATTGATTGCTTCTATTATAGCACTACCTATGTAGAGTAGGGACATTGATAAATCATATTTCCGGATCATTTAAAGTCCGAAAAACTCACTTCATTAATTATTTTTGAATACATGACTTTTGACTGGTGCGTAGCGCCATGCTAATTTTTTAAAGGAATAAGTTAATGATTAATTGGTTAGTACTAAATGCAGTAATATTAATTGTTGCCTATCTATTGGGTGCTACTCCTAGTGGTTATTGGATAGGTTCTTGGTTTTATGGTGTTGACATTCGTGAACAGGGTTCTGGTTCCACAGGCGCAACTAATGTATTAAGAACTTTGGGAAATGTGCCTGCTTTAGTTGTATTGGTTATTGATATTTTTAAGGGTGCATTAGCGATCGCTTTGGTTCGCTATATTTACTCTCTGGTGTTTGCTCAAAACCTAACTATTATTGCTGGAGTAACTGATATTGATACAGCAAAAGAATGGATGGTTATAATAGCCGGATTAATTGCTATAGTAGGTCATACTAAATCTATTTGGATTGGTTTTAAAGGAGGCAAGTCTGTTGCTTCTAGTCTGGGTATTTTATTAGCAATCTCTTGGGTTGTTGGTTTAGGAACACTTTCTGTATTTATTGTTGTTCTTACTATTAGTCGTATTGTTTCTTTGAGTTCTATTATAGCTGCTATTTCTGTTTCTGGTTTGATGTTTTTCACAGGTCAACCACTTCCTTATCAGATATTTGCTATTACTGGTGGTATATATGTGATTTGGCGTCACATTAGCAATATTGAACGACTTTTAGCTTGTAAAGAACCTCGAATTGGGCAAAAATTATCGACAGAACAAAAGATGAATAAGTAGGAAATAAAACTACTCAAAAAACTATCTCAATTTTAGTCTTAGCTACTTCCTATTTACTACCTTTACTTTAAATAATAATCATCAAACTACTAATTAAAATATTAAATTTTATAAATTGCTAAGGGTAATTTATCTGGATCTAGAAAGAAAGTAAAACATTTGCCAGTTATTTCGTCAGTTCTAATATTTTCTACTTCTATACCGTGATATTTAAAATAATCAACAGACTCATCAATATTATCTACTTCTAAATCTAAATTTATTAGACCACAAGCTTATGGCTGAGTCAATCTTCTTGGTTAGTTAGGAAATGAAAATAACTCTATCTGATTGCCATTACCCATACACAAATCTAATTTATAAGAATTACGGTTAGTGCATCAAGAAATTTTGGGAATGGTAATATAATCGTTGTCCTTAAATACTTTCTATAATGTACTCTATGTCCCCATCAGAAAACTCATAAAAATGGAAAGACCAGTAATGTTGTCAACAATATTATTGTCCTGAATGCCTACAAACTTTTACCGATACTTTTGACACTCTCTACTATTGTAGAACAATTCAACCTGAACAAATACGAATGGTTCTAGAGGCTCACGTTGAGGGCAGTAGTTTAAGAGGGATTAGTCGAACAGTGAATTTGGCCGATAATACGATAGTTAGTTTGGTGAGAGCTCCCTCTGAAAAAGAACAAATAGATTCATAATGCTCATCTCCAGAATATCAATACCTCACAAATCAACAGTGATGAGTTTTGGTCACTCATCCAAAAAAACAAAAACAGTGCCAGTATCAGGAATTGAGAGAAGGGAATTCTTGGGTTGGCAAGCCCCTAGGCTTCATCCAGTAGATTAATTCTGAGTGCTAGAGTAAGTAAACATACTGACCAGTTCATTGAGGAATTGGTCGTCAACACAGAAGGGAAAACTAGCTGTAAAAAATGGCTAACTGATGATTGGAGGGTATGAACGAGTATTGCCCTGTAATAGAACACATTATTGGTAAAAACCATTGCCCTGTAATTGGAAGGCACAAATGGAATTATCAGACAGCAGCTCGGTCGATGGCATCGCCGAGAGAATAAATTTGGCAAGCTCTGGCAACAAACTGAGGTAACAGTAAGGTTGGCGAGGGCCTACTTTATTTGATTTGGGTTCATAGTCCCAAAGAAAATACTGCTAGGCAAAGAGCTGAGGAACGCGATCGCTCCTTGGAGTGGGAACGACTTAATTACTTATCCCACACTTTACTGAGGCACTACCTTGTTGTCTTTACTTTATTCCCCAAACTGTAAAGTAGACAAAAAAATTTGCATAGCAGTTAGAGCTAATGAAACAATATTTTAACCTATCACTAAACCACTATCTTTTACCCTAAATTGAGGCTATGTTTTTTTCAATTTCTACAGATAAACCACATTTTTTTTATGAGATTAGCGAGTTATTTCAAATAAAAAATAATCTTTTCCTGTAAAATCTATCTCTAGATTAACATAAGCTTTCATAGTAATATTATTTCGTCAAATAGATAAAGAATAGTACTAATACTAATTCATTTTATAGTACTATTATAATACAATAATACCATAGTTAATCTTTAGAAATACTATGGTATTATTATAACATATACTAGTACTAAATAATTTTAAATATAAATGCAGTATCATAGAACTTTATCTAAAATTATTTAGGATTTATATCGAACTTTATGTTGTCAAACTATTTTAAATAAATTCATTAAAGTTGCCAATATTAATATCATTAATATTACTGCCAGGAGTTACATTAACAACTGGATCAGTAGTAGTTTGAGAGAAACCAATTTTTTGCACTTCTCGTATTATATAAACATTGGGAGGTAAATCTTTAAATGAATAGAAGCCAAATTCATCAGTTATAGTTGCAGGTTCCCCAAAATCTAAGAGACTATTGTCATTCAAATCTAGATATAAGGTAAAGTTACCTAAACCATTTTCTCCAGGGTTTAATATCCCATCTGTATTTTTATCATTAAATTTAATGCCATTAATTTCACCTCGATTACTTACATTCCCAATATTGATATTTCTAATGTTACTTCCTGGAGTAATATTAACAATTGGGTCGGGAGTAGTTTGGTCAAGATCTATCACTTGATCGTCCCTAATTATATAAGTATTTGGCGGTAAATCTTGGAAAGAATATTCACCATTAACATCAGTAATAGTCTGAGGTTCTCCCTCATCCAATAATTCATTTTTATTCAGGTCTAAATATAAAGTAATATTGGCTAAACCTGATTCTCCAGGGTCCAATATTCCATTAGTATTCGTATCATTAAATTTCGTACCACTAATTTCACCTCGATTATTTACATTACCAATATTAATATTTGTAATGTTACTACCTGGAGTGACATTCACGACAGGTTCGGGAGTAGTTTTAGCAAAACCTGGAGGAGAAATTTCTCTCAAAATATAAGTATTAGAAGGTAAATCTTGGAAAGAATATTCACCATTAACATCAGTAATAGTAGAAGGTTCTTCCTCATCCAAGAATCCATTTTGATTTAGGTCTAAATATAAAGCAATATCTGCTAAACCTAATTCTCCAGGGTCAAACATTCCATTAGTATTTGTGTCATTAAATTTCGTACCACTAATTTTACCTCGATTATTTACATTACCAATATTGATATTTCTAATGTTACTTCCTGGAGTAACATTAATAATAGGGTCGGGAGTAGTTTGGATAAAATCTGATACTTGATTTTCCCTAATTATATAGGTATTAACAGGTAAATTTTGGAAAGAATATTCACCATTAACATTAGTCATAGTGGAAGGTTCTTCCCCATCTAATAATCCATTTTTATTCAGATCTAAATATAGAGTAATATTTTGTAAACCTAATTCTCCAGGGTCAAATATTCCATTAGTATTCGTATCATTAAATTTAATGCCACTAATGCTACCTTGGTTATTTACACTCCCAATATTAGCTATTAAATTACTTCCCGGAGTTACATTTAAAATTGATTTGGGAGTAGTTGAAATAAAATTTGTTGGAGAAATGTCTCGTAATATATAAGTATTAGGCGGTAGATCTTGAAAAGAATATTCACCATTAACACCAGTAATAGTGGCAGGTTCTCTCTCATCCAAAAATCCATTTTGATTTAGGTCTAAATATAAAGTAATATCTTGTAAACCAAATTCTCCAGGGTCAAATTTTCCATTGGAATTAATATCATTAAATTTAGTACCACTAATTTGACCACGGTTACTTACACTCCCAATATTAGCTATTAGATTACTGTTAGGGGTTAAATTTAAAATTGGGTCGGGAGTAGTTGGGGTAAAACCTGTTGGAGAAATTTCTCGCAATATATAAGTATTAGGAGGTAAATTTTGGAAAGAATATTCACCATTAACATCAGTAATAGTGACAGGTTCTCCGTTGTCTAAGAATTGATTTTGATTTAGGTCTAAATATAAAGTAATATCTTGTAAACCAAATTCTCCAGAGTCAAATTTTCCATTGGAATTAATATCATTAAATTTAGCACCGCTAATTTGACCACGGTTGCTTACATTCCCAACATTTACTATTAGATTACTTCCTGGAATTACATTTAAAATTGGGTCGGGAGTAGTTGAAGCAAAACCTATTGGAGAAATTTCTCGCAATATATAAGTATTAGGAGGTAAATTTCGGAAAGAATATTCACCATTAACACCAGTAATAGTGGCAGGTTCTCCCTCATCTAAAAATTTATTTTGATTCAGGTCTAAGTATAAAGTAATATCTCGTAAACCTAATTCTCCAGGGTCTAATATTGCATTGAAATTAATATCATTAAATTTAGCACCACTAATTTGACCAGGGTTACTTAGATTATGAATATTACTTGTAGAATTCAACTGAGATGATCTGGATATCGTCATATATTACTCCTTTTGCTATATAAAAACTAATATTTTTGAATTGTCGATATTAAATGTATTACAAAATATCAAAAATAAGATGGGAAATAATAAGTAAGATATGGCAAGAAAACACAATTATTAATTAGCAGAAAATACCCCTAAAATATTAACTAAAGTATAGCTATTATTTTATTTATAAGTACAGATATAAATACCTTACCTTTGCTCTTAGCAATTGAGATAAATTAATCCTATTAATTCCTAGGTTAATATTTTGTTAAAAAATATTCTCTGCTCTGATTCTGCTGTGTAGTTAACAATCTTTAATATTGAGGAAAACATTTTTGTTTGTTGTGTCAAGTTAAGAAAAATTTTGTTTACTAGTTATACTTTAATATTCTGAACTATTTTAATAAATCCGGATAGATAACTCAGTTTTACGACTAATGCCATTAATTAAACAGCCGAAAGCTGACTATCAATAGCTGAATGCTTAATTCAACAATCAAATGAGCTCCAAAAAACTTGTCATAACATTCCCGATTTTTGTGGGGTTAATCTGTAGAATATGCCGACATTTATGGTCTAGATGTTCCCGTTAATTTTAACTAATAAAAAATACAGTATAATGTTTTTTTATGTTCAATAATATAACGACTGGAGCGACAAACTAAAATAGTAAAATAAGGCTTTGTTGAGTCTTAGAACAAAATCCAACCTACTTTTATCATTGTTGGATTTTATTTCCTTCTTATAGGCCTTATATTTTTAGACGTGTCACTCCATTACTAAAATGTTAATAATTGAATACTTACCATTTGTGATTTCCTATTTCCTATTCATTTATATGTTAATTACCACAATAAGTTAGGTTGTTTACGAGAAGGATAATTTATTATTTCAACCTTTCCTTTATTTGGTATCGGCTTAATAGGAGCCGATGGTAAACTATGTTTCTCCAGAATATTTAAAAAAGTCAAAAATTCTGGATCATTAGGCTTAAGTTTTACTGCTTTTTGAGCAACCTCTCTAGCTTTTTCATAGTTTCCTAAACGATAAAAAGCTTCCCCTTTTCCTATCCAAGCATAAGCAAAATTAGGCTTTAATTCAATTGCCCTGTTATAGGCAGCGATCGCTTCTTTATATTCCTGAAAATGTGTTGTTAAAATATTACCTCTCAGATACCAAACAGCAAAATCATTTGGCTTATATCTAATTACTTGATTAAAAGATATTAATGCCTCATAATGTCGATTTAAATAAGCAAATAAAGCTCCTTTATCTCGCCAAGCTAAATAAAAGTCTGGTTTGATTTTTACTGTCTTTTTATAACAATCTATTGCTGTATCATACCTACCTAAAGCAGACAATACATTTGCCTTCCCATACCAAGCTGGATAGAAATTTTTCCTGATTTTTATTGAGCGTTCAAAAGCTACTAATGCTTCTTCAAATTTATCTAAACGATATAAATAATTCCCATGATTTGCCCATGCTACTGCACTAGAAATATCTCTTGTTTCTGGAACTTTTAAATAAGCTTCTATAGAAAAAGCTTCTTTTTGAGTTAGTGGTGGTGGCGATGAATATTCCAATTGAAAATTTAATCCCATATTTAACTTATCTGCCAATTTCAAAAAAATATTAATAGGAATACCATAGCTAAAACCAATACTCACCCTTTCCACTGAATTAGACTCTTCATCATAAATTTTTGTACCTTCAGAGGCACCATGAATTCCAATCACTCTTCCTTGAGTATCTAAAACAGGTGCACCACTCAAACCTACCTTAGTAATATTATTATAAAACAGTTCATAACCATTAGAAATAGGATCCTTAATAAAGGCTAATTCATAATCTTTATTAATTAATAATCCCGGACTAAATAAATGTTCTTTTTCATCAAAAGGTAATCTTGAATCAGGCCAACCAGACACAAAAACATGACGAAATTCTGCTTGATAATTATAATCAGCTAAAGTAGCAACTTGATAATTTTTACTACTCCGAAACTCTACAACTGCTAAATCAACTCCTGGCAATTTAATTATTTTTTGATAATCAACTTCATATCTTTCTCCATCCTTGGTAAAAATTGCATATTCATCTTGAGTTTCGACGACGTGGTTCGCAGTTAAAACATAATAAGTGTCTTTTTTTCTAGAAATAATTACTCCAGAAGCAGGATTTATAGCATCAATTAATACTGTAAATTCTGTAGAGATTTGGTTAATTTTATCCGCCATTAAGGCTATAGCAGCAGGTTGTTTGAAAAATATTAATGTAGGAGAAATAAGTAATAAGGAAAAACTAATAAGTAATTGTTTAATTGGGAATAAAAAAAATATTAAATCCCATAATTTTTTTTGAAATCTCATATTTTTATTTGAATAAATATAAATGTATAAGCTAAATTAATTACATATTTTGTTCCGTGCTTTACTAAGCACTTTTTTGAAATATTGAAGTAAGGTTAGTGGTGCATTATAATTGTCGTGAATTGTCCGCTAATATTTGCTCTTAAGAGCACTGGGAGTATTTTTATCCTGTGTGTTTTATTCTTTGTATACCTTCTATCAGGACTATAAAGTAAGCTATTTCAGTTATCAATTAACTCTACTTTAATCCATTTAGATTTAGTAAATTTGCATAATATTTCTATATTATATTTCTCTTCTGTTTGCTTTTAGTGAATAGGCAGTTAACCCACATATTTCTATATTTTTTTTAGTTTTATTATTCAAATTTATTTAGTAAATTTTTATTAGTATGAATCGACGCTTGCTCAAAAATAACTACGGCTTAATGAGACAATTTATGAATGTTTTTTTCAATAAATAACACTACTTTAATCTTCATATTGACATTTAATATAGACATCAAATAATTAGCTGTAAATTAATTTGCCAATAAAAATTACTACTTTAATTTTACGGTTTTTACTAGTTTTTTTATACATTTTTACGCAATAAATAAGAAAAATATAGTAAAGCAAATCTAATTTCCTATAAAAAATTAAATTGAATCAATTTATCTTTTTTATCTTTAATTTGGAGTGCTTATAGCCTCATTTTTTTTACTTATAGCTATGATTTATTAGAGCTTTTACTTATTTAAATTTTGATACATTCAATCTCATGATTAACTTTTTATAATTAATTTTATTGAATATTTTTTAATATTAAATCCCCATTTTTTTTGTTTGAATTTTAATTTTATTTAGTGCTTTTAATTAAAAAAAAAACTAACATTTAATTTTTTTTATGATTTTTATTTTTATTTTTTGTATCTTAATCTTTGATGATATAGTCCTAATATTGCTAGATATTGACATGAAAAGATTAAATAAGAACGATTTATTACTGACTTAAACATTGTCTAAATTATTTAATAGTAAATTATTAACTGCTGAATATTATACATTTAGCTGTATCCCTAAATTAACTAAAATTACTATGATAATCATACTTTATAAAAGCTTTCTATTCCATAGTATTAAGTCTCTAATAAATATCATAATTATATAAACATTTCTTGTTTTTTTATACTAAAAATTAATTATTAAATATACTTAATTAATTTTGCAAAATTACTTAAATATTTCTAGTGTTTTAATATTTTTACAAGAGATAAATTTTGAGCATAAATATAAAAAAACTGCAAATTAATACGGTCGATATAATACCTAAGCTCATAATTTATGAAACGATTATGTGTAAGCATTCAGTTATTAGCAGTTAGCTCTTAGCTTTTGAATCTATAAAATACTAAAGTTACCTCATGAGCAATTACATAACATTCCTAACATTTTCCTCTCTTAACAAAAACATTCCTAACATATGGAATGGGGAGCAAAGGTCATGATGTGCAAACATAACTTTTTAATTCTCTTTCGACACTAATTCCTAAAAAAAAATCTTTAAGTGAACTTTATTAATCTATAAGTAGCATTAAATAATTTATAAAAAAAACTGTAGGGGTTTAGTCTTTTTATACTATATTTGTTTAGGTTAAGGGAACAAACTCCGTAATTATAAAATATTACAAACTATAAGCCAATTACTATATAGAGTTATCTATTTCCCTTCTTTATTTTTGCCTTTTTCTTGCTAGTAAAAATTTTCTGGAGCTTAATAATTTGTATAGATGCAAATTTGGAGCTAATTTAGCTACAGTTTCAATAGGAATAGCAAATGCTAAATGACTCATTTGTTGACGTAAACTTTCAGTTGGTTGGGAACCATCACGATATACATAAGGATCTCCCCATAAAGGATAAGCGTGCATTCCATTAATACCAACTACTTGCCCGTAAATATTCAGTAAAGGACCCCCACTCATGCCCTTTTTTATCAAATTAGTGTAGCCAATTTGATAACCCTTTTCTAAGGGGCGGTCAGACAAAATTGAAATTTTTCCTCTAGTGAATAAAAGTTCTATGTATTGAGTTTTTTCTAAAGCAGAAAACCCGGCAGCAAAAGTTTTATCTCCTGGAGAAAGGGTAGCAGAATTTTCGAGAGATGCAACAGTATAGTTGGAGTTAGTACTACGAAACTTTAATAGAGCTAAATCATTTCCTTGAAAGCCTTCATTTTCTATTTGATTTGCTTGATAAAAAAGACCATCTGGAGTCTGAATCAGATAAGATTTATAGTTAGTATCTAAAACGTGCTGATTAGTAACAATTGTATAAACTTTTTTCTCTCGTTTCAATATAATTCCTGAACCCCAACCATTTTCCGAAATAATTTTAACGGTGATTGATTTAGCTAAACTTTTAAGCTCTTTAATGGTACAAAAATTATTACAGTTAGTACAATTTTTACTTTGTATTTGAGTTGCTGAACTTTCCAAGTCAGGCAATTTTTTAGGTAACGTTTGTATTGAAAAATAAAATAACTCACTACCAATACAAACTGCTAATATCAACCATCGCAAACTCACAAAATATTACTCCATACCCTTGTTTGCTAAACTTTCTAAATAATCATTAAAGTTTAAATAGAAACGGGAACTACTTTCATATAGTGGACCTGTGGTAGCACCAACCCGAATATCAAATAATTTTTGAATTGTTTTGCTAGCATTTTGATTAGGTTTGAGAGTAAATAAAACCCCTTGACAGGGACCACCCTTGTGACTAGAAATACAGACAACAGGTTGACGGTTAACAATGCCAGTAGTAATATAATCTAGTCTGCCATCATCATAAAATAATTGAAATTTGTTTGATACTTGACGACAACGAGTCATGGGACTATATCCAGCAGATAAGAAATAATTAGAAACCCAGCGAATCACAGGATAAGCACCTTGTGGTGTTTTGACAAAAGTAGTTGGAATACCACTTTCACCTTCATCACAAGAAAATTTATTAGGTCGAATTACAGGTTTAAATTCCTGAATTGTAGACTGTGTTTTATCGCAGGATATCTGATTATCTTGCTCACAACTTTCTACTTTTTTCTGAGAACAACTGTCATCTTTTGTACATAAAAGATTACTTTCTTTTTTTGAGCATAATTCTGCTCTTATTTGACAAATTAACCTATTTTTTGGTCTAGCATCAGCGGTATTATTGATACTTAAGTTAATTCCCAAACATAATGCAAATAATACAATTATTTTTGTAGAAGTATTAATTTTCATAACCACTAAATCTTGGTATATTTCTATGTCAGATTTTGCCAAACAAATAATTGATAATTATTCATTACTGATAGTTTTGACAACCTTCATTCAAATTTATCAAGATTTTTACGATGACTCCGGAAAAGTATTTAGAACATTGCAGATATCTGGTCAAAGTACAATTAAATCTTTTTTCCCTTTTTTCTTTCTTACACTTCCTGATCTGCTTCCCAATAACTGTGGCCAGGTCTATATAAAAAAAAGTTGGTATCAGACAGAAATCTGAAGGCTCCGTACAAAATAAGTTTCCCAAAGACTAAAGACCAAATCTAATCAAGAATTATCAATCATTGTGATATTTTTTTTTCCAGTCAATACCCAACTTTTTAAGATAATCCCAACCTCGTTGAGGCCAAACGTGAGATCGACCAGTTTTCTTTGCTATCCAATGAGCTACTTTTGGACCAGACCATAGCCCGCCATCAGGAGCTGGCCCTTGTAAGGCTACTAATAGTTCCTGTTGTTGCTCAGGAGTCAATAAAGATTTAGCAGGTGGTGGTTGACGATTTTTGCTACGATTCTTTACAGACTCTGGTCCTTCTCGGTTGTACCGACCAAAAATTTCTTTAGCATAATCATAATTAAGTCCAACAACTTGAGCTGCCTTTTTAATAGACCATTTTTGGGCAATTAGAAGCAGGAGATGCCACCGACGGGATTCAATGGTGTCTGGAGCTTGTCGGTAGCGAATTTTCAGTTCTTCTATAGTTAGGTACTGTTTCAAATAAGCTTTTGGTGGCATAGCTCCTACTAGGAAATCATGGAAGTTTCCTAATGTCTCAAGCTATTGGTGCTATTTTCCGGATAGAATCTCAGATATGAATTTAAAATTTTGCAATGACCAGTATCATCTAAAATTAAGCTAAATCCTCTTATGAATTTGGTTTTAGAGGGTTGATGGATATTTTCTATAAAGCGTTCATTAATTTTACTTGCTTCCCTTGGATAATCAGTGATAAAGTGATATAATATATTGTAAGTTACTTCAATAAATTTAGTATTGGCCTTATATAATAGGTTTTTTCTTTAGTCTTTCCCCTACCTCTAACAAGTCTCCCAAATAATATCCAAATCCTGTTTTTTAAATCTGTTTTTTTAGTTTTATTCTTCCAATAATAATCATCATTAACATAAATCAAATCATCTCCACCAGAAGTTCCGAAATCTATATACATTAACTATATAACCGGATTTTATATAATATACTTGTCCCTTGATAACTTAAAAAATTACCAAAAACTTTGTTGTGTAAAGATTGTGGCTATTGGCAAGCAAAAAAAACTTTAAATTATTGTTTTGTCTAGGTTGGAGCGATTTTTTTCCTCTATTTCGCGATGACTCTCATAAAAATAGTTCAGCGATCGCATGGAGTGTATAGGAGCGCCGGGCCTAATGACTCCCAGAGCGTGAAGGTTACTAAATTACCATGCACTATATATCGTGTCTTTATCTTAACCCTGATTAACAGCCTAGAGGATACTCCCCATTGGCGGATACTCTAGATATATGGTATCAGAATACCCCAGATATCCAAAGTTTGCCCGCTCATGCTCCAACTTTAGCACCGGTGTGATCTGCGAACATTCAGGCAATTATTCAAGCAGTTGGTATTCCATTATATCAACAACCTGCTTGGCAAAGGCAAGCTATTGGTGAGGTGTGAGTTATTAATTAATAGAAAAGATTGCTAAGTGTTCCAGAAAGGTAGGGCGAATATCCTCAACAACTTCAGTTTCCCAAATTTTTGCAAGATTCACTTCTTGGCTCTCAGCGTCAATTGAACCTGTGATCTGATACACTTTAATTTAGCGATAGTTGCGGTGTATCTAATTGTCCATTATTTCTCCTTTTACATAAATTTAGTTTTTCCTACTTAACTAGTTAATACAGATAAGAGAGGTTGGTAGATAGCAGAATGAATCTATTGTTGCTTCATGATAGTTAACGTCACTAACCATTATGAGAGATAAGCCCATAAATATGCTAAATATAGCAGCCAGCACATCCGAAAACAAGGGCTATCAATGGGGCAACTAGAACCTTATGTGCGTCGCTTGTACTCGTCAGTTCATCAAGCCAGTTCAACCACGAAGATACAGCGATGATATCAAGTGGCTATATCTGAGAATGTATGTCAACGGTATGGGTATTAGAGAAATTGCCAGAGTGAGAGGGACGACAAATTTAACGCCTGATCAATTAGATAAAACACACTGGGGAACGCTTATCTGATAGCTATGACCCAGATAAACTAACCCAAGTGGAAAAACTTAATGAACTCGCAACCTTTGTTGGTTGTAAGAAAAACAAGGTGTGGTTCTAGACCTTGCTAAACCATTTCCGTCCAGGAATTCTGAGTTGGATAATGGGACACCACAGTGCTGATACTTTTCAACCGCTATGGCAGGCTATTGATGAGGTTAAGCTTTGCTAACGTTTGTTGGCAGTGTTGCTTTTGGGTTACTTATGGCACTCATGTTTATCCAGGCTTGATACCTAATGGAGAAAAGATTGTAAGTAGGACCTCTATGAGCAACTTCTAAGGGGAAAACACCCACTTACACGACCCCAAGGTCGCTTCCATCGCAAAACCTTGTGTTATTCAAAATGCATTGATATACTCAAATATTCTATTGGTCTATTGATATCACGCTTCTCAAATTTGGAGAAGTGCCCATTCAAGCTTAATTCATTCCTTCATTTTACCAATACCCAAATAAACATGGAACCTCCCTAGATTAACTTTTTACCAGAAGTCTATTTAAGACTTCCAACAACTCTATTAAACATTAATAGTCGATAACCTAGGCTTAAAACTCTGCAAAATACGTTCTGCCATTTGAGAAGGAGTCAAACCCAAATCAGCCTTCGACTCATCAGGTTTAGCATGATCCACCAACTTATCAGGTACACCCAAACGTAAAACAGGTACAAGTACATTATTATCCATCAATGCTTCCGTAACTGCCGAACCAAAACCACCCATCAAACAACCTTCCTCCATAGTCACAACCTGACCAATGCGTTGTGCCAAAGGTAGAATTAATTCTGTATCCAAAGGCTTGACAAAACGAGCATTTACGACAGTAGCAGCAACACCATGCTCGCTGAGAATTTCTGCTGTTTGCATAGCCGAATAGACCATAGACCCATAACCTAATATCAGCACATCATCACCATTCCGCAGAATCTCACCCTTACCAATAGTAATAGCTTCCCAACCCTCTTCCATCAGAGGCACACCATAACCATTACCACGAGGATAACGCATAGCGATCGCCCCATCCGTATGTTTAATACCAGTCAACACCATCCGTTGTAACTCACCCTCATCCTTAGGCGCCATAACTACCATATTTGGGATACAACGTAAATAAGCAATATCATACATTCCCTGGTGAGTCGGACCATCTGCACCTACAATACCAGCACGGTCTAAACAGAAGAATACAGGTAACTTTTGAATACAGACATCATGGATAATTTGGTCATAAGCTCGTTGCAAGAAAGTTGAATAAATACAAACCACTGGTCGCATTCCTTCAGAAGCTAAACCTGCTGCCAAAGTCACAGCATGTTGTTCTGCAATACCAACATCTATATATTGTTTTGGCAGTTTCCCATGAAGTTTATCTAAACCTGTGCCAGTTGCCATAGCAGCAGTAATACCAATAATTTTGGGGTTATTTTCCGCAAGTTTCACCAAAGTATGGGCAAAAACTTTAGAGTATTTAGGAGGCTTTGGCTTACTTGCTGGTAAAGCTTTACCCGTGGCCAAATTAAAGGGATTTTGAGCATGATAACTAACTTTATCCTCTTCAGCAACTGGGTATCCTTTACCCTTAGTTGTGGCAACATGAACTAATACTGGTCCGGGAATTTGATGAGCTTGGTTGAAAGTTGTAATTAATTCTTCTAAATTATGCCCATCAACAGGACCCATATAGGTAAAGCCCAATTCTTCAATTACAGCCCCCACTTTTGACACTGCTAAACGCTTCATTCCTCCTTTGAGGCCTTCCATTTCTGGTGTAAAGGTTTCACCAACAAAAGGAATCTGTTTGAATTGTTCTTCTAAGTTATCCTGAAGAAACTGTATCGGTGGGGATAAGCGCATTTTGTTGAGATAGCGAGAAATTGCACCTACGTTAGGAGAAATGGACATCTCGTTATCGTTTAACACAACTAGTATGTTAGTTTTGGGTAAGTGACCTGCATGGTTAATGGCTTCTAAAGCCATACCACCAGTTAAAGCACCATCCCCAATAATGGAAACTACTTTAAAGTTATCTCCTTTCATATCTCTGGCTAAGGCCATCCCCAAACCAGCAGAGATACTTGTAGAGGCATGACCAGCACCAAAATGGTCGAATTTACTTTCACATCGTTTTAAATAACCTGCAATACCATCTTTTTGTCGCAAAGTATGGAAATTGTGATATCGACCTGTGATAATTTTATGAGGATAAGCTTGATGGCCTACATCCCAAATAACTTTGTCCCGATCTAGATTGAGAGTTTGGTAGAGACCTAATGTCAGCTCTACAACTCCTAACCCTGGACCTAGATGGCCTCCACTTGTGGCAACTGTTTCTAGATGTTTCTCTCGTATTTGTCTAGCAATTTCTTCTAGTTGATGAATTGAAAGATTGTGTAACTGTTTAGGATGAGTAATTTCGCTTAGATGCATAGTTTAATTTACTCAGATTCTGGTGTAGATTTGCGACTGTAACTGGATGTATTTTTAATGATAAACTTTGAACTTAACATTTACTTTTTTTCCAGCTATGAATCAGCCGCTATAAGTATTTGTTAATAATGCACAGTAGTAGACTGAAACAGCTAAAAATAGTGCATTAGATTTTTTAGTATAATTGTTGCTCTGTCAAAGTAGTGGTAATTTTTCTAAAGAAATATTTAAGAGGAGTCCCCCCAGTAAGATTAAACAGCTCTTAAAATATCTCCCCATAATTTACTAAACTTTCTCACAGAGTCTCTGATTTTTTCACCTTAAATATCAGAGAAAAAATCAAAATCCTTTTTAAGGGTATGATGGGACACGGAACATTTTACCGTCTTAGGCAAGTGTCAATCCTAGTCTTAAATGGAAGGACATAGACTGGAAAAAGGCTATTGAAGAAGGTATTTAAGTTGCAAAAGTTAATTTACAGAGCGTCCAACCGTAGTGAAATCCGCTTTACACTCTAAATACTAAAGACTTCTGACCAAAAGTTATTACCCCTTGTTCCTAGCTGTTAGACTTGTGTGTCAGGAAAACCAAGATAAGAAAACCGCCGGGATAGATGGAATTAAAAGTCTCCCACCTAAGCAGCGACTAAAATTAGTAAATCTATATAAAACCTAAAGGCGAGCTGAAAGAGTCACCAATATCAAACTAAGGTAAAGACGAAAAGCGCCCGTTAGGCATCCTAGGGATGTATGACAGAGCGTTACAAGTCCTGGTTAAGTATTGAGGTTGACCACGTTACTCTAAGTTCGGAGGGTGGGGTAGTAACGCAATCAAAAATAAGTAGTTACTCCAACAATACTCCCATGACTCGAAAACTGCCAAGGATATACAAGCAGTTAACCGTTAGGAATTATTAGACATCTCCAGACAAGGTTATCAACTCCTTGCTCCGCCGTTCCAAAATCGGCATTTTTGGAAAAGCCTATTAGGTCTGAGGTAGGAGGTCTTTGAGTATACCCGTGGAAAGGGACATTTAGCAGAGAAAGCCAGATGAAGTAAAAGCTTGACTTCCAGTTCTGAAAACAAGCAGACCCTATAAAGGGAAACTGAAAATGGGATTCCTTAGTTTAACTTTCACCTTTGTGCCTCTATTTCTAATTTTGGCGAATTGGTATCGACAGCTGAAGTTAATGATGGTGCAGGCATATTTTTCATTTCCCAGACTTTAATTATTATGAGATATTCATAGAAAGCTTGCAAGGTACACCAAGCTAATCCAGCTTGGCCATCAAGAAATCCCCTGAGAAAAATATACATATATATAAAACGAACTATTGGTCTCAAAGGCAAGCGTAGGGAAAAATCTTTTAGAGCACGTCTTCTCTCTACTTCAGACCCGCCCAAAAATAGGCTTTTCCAAGATATGCTTCCTTTTTCTAGTTGTTTAACTGTTTCAGAAGCTTCATCTGTAGAATAGCGATTGTGCTTTTCTATCCAACGATACATACCTTTACTACAGGTATAATGGGGGTAAGTTTCTTGCAAAAAACTTGTGGGACCGTCGCAAACTTCTCGTTCTGTGTGACCATAGTCACTAAACCAGACTTTATCCTTACGAAATAGGCGCATCTGATAGCGGGGATATTGTGTGCTATGGCGAATCCAAGTTCCCATAAATATCACTCGTTCTGCGACGTAATACCCAATATATTTTTCACTTTGGACTGCTTTTAGGCATTCATTAAATAGATCTGGGGTTATCCGTTCATCTGCTTCTAGGATATAGACCCACTCATATTTGGCACTAATTTCCTGTAACATCCATGTTCTTTGTTGTCCATGGCTTTTAAATTTGTTTTGGACTATTCTTACAGGATAAGATTGAGCTATTTCTATTGTCCGATCACTACTAAAGGAGTCAACTATTATAATGTCATCTGACAGCATTGCTGACTTAATACAAGCAGCAATATCTATTTCCTCATTGTAAGTCAGTATATAAATTGAGAACATTTTATTAATTTTAGCAATTGCTCTTTTATAAGTACTTAAACAAAATTATTTACTTATTCTAGTTCTTTGCAATCTTTAAAACGCAAATAATTAGTTTGTATAGATGTGTAACTAATTTTGTGTACTTACTTAAATATTAAATTAGGTAATTAAATTACAGCAGATTCTAAGTGTATGAAGTACAAGTATTAAAGAAGACATCCCATGGTCGGTGGAGTTTAAATCAAACCTTTTTATCATCGGCATCTTGACCGCAACAGCTATAGCTTACTCAGATGAAATCTGCTATAAATAAATATCCAATTGGTAAGGTATTGGGCATTAAGTTTAAGTTAACACTTTCTCTTTCAGTACTATTAATTTACTTTTGCTGATTTCTATTGTAATTGTGATGTACTGCTTTGTAATTACCTAGCGGGATTTTGGCGACTTCCCTTACCTTTAATAATTCCCATATTTTTTAATCCTGTCCAACCAATCATAATATAACCGACTGCTAAAAGTAAACTGCTTATACCTGTTCTGAGACTAGATTTAAAAGAATTTCTATTAGCTTGTTTTTCTAATTCTTGCTTACGATCACGAATTCTCATTGTAAGTTGATTTGGTAATTGTTTGAATTGATCATTGATAAATTCATTGATAGCTTGAGAATTGTTGTTTGTTTTTGATGTTTTTAATAAAGTTTTTAATTGGTCTGGTAATTCTTCATTTTCTAATGCTTCATTTAACCTAGTTTCATCTTCTAGCAAGGTAGTCAGTTGATTTTTCAATTGAGTTCGTCTTTCCTGGATCTGATTTTTAAATTCATTACTACTTAGACGAGCTTTTAATTGTGTTTCAGCTTGGCTTGCTTGTTGCTCGATGCGTTGAATCAACTCAGCCTTGTCTAAACGAGTATTATTTAAGTGTAAAGGAAATAGTAGTAGATATATCAATGCTAATAAGCTAGCTAGTAAAAGTGCCCAAAATCTTAAATCTAATATTGAAGATGTAGAGTTATTTTGAAGGCCGGAATTACTTCTTACCCAGTAACCTGTGAATAATAAGGCCATTCCTATCATAGGAATGATCCCCCGATCGACTATTTGAGTTGCTAAATTTATTTGCCATGTTTTGCTGTATATGTTCTCTATGTTAGAAGGAACTGATAGGACTATAAAGTCAAGTATAGAGGACAAAATCATAATTACTCCTACTATTATCAGAGTCCTAGCAGCTATTGAGGAATATTGACGGATACTTGTTGCTTTCATGGGATTTTACTGAGTTCTTAGTTATAGTTTACTGGAAATAGTAGATCAAGAATGTTGAAGATACAATCTATTACTGATGGTGGAAATATATTTTCCCCATTTCAAAATAGCATTCTGTTTTTACAATTATGACAGGGTTTAAGCACAGCCCATCAGATTTTTCCATCTCTAATTTTTACTAGATTTTTTTTAAGTCCTAATTATAGTTGGTTGAATAAATACAGAATTATGATGATCAATCAGTTTAAGTGGTATTACCCATAAAAAAGTGCCTATATTACTAAGCAGTTACACACAATTAATTACACATTTATACAAGCTGAATTATTTACCTTCTAAAGACCCCATATAATTAGAATAGGTATAGAATAGGTAAATTATATTGTACTGGTATTTCAATTCATATTCCCTCACTTGAAATTTTCCCTTACCTGAAAAATATATAAAAATTAATATTCTGCAACTATTACTAATTGTCTATTTTTCCCAAACCTTATCTCAATATTCAGCTTTTGTGTGTAAACTATAATTATTCAGTTATATAATTTTAATTGATTATTAATGAACAAAGTTAGACTTTTTCTTTAAAACTTAGATTTTATGGGTTTGGTATATATACTATTTAATATTGTTTCTTATTTTAATTTAAATCACTCACTTTTTTATAATAATATTTCAATAAATTAAGTAAAATTTTGAATAAAAATGAGAAATTTCATCTGCTATTTTTTAGTAAGTGCATAAGCAAGATTCATTGCATGCTTATTCTATTCTGTTTTTTATTAAGAACTCTTTTAATAGATTTAAGTAAGCTTTTCCAGTTGAAGCTTCTACTTTAACCTATTCATTTTTAATTAATCTCCTATTTATATTATATTTGGTTTCTGTTACTAGGTAAGCAACCCAAATATTTTTAGTTTTTTTACTTCCATTATTGTAATTTGTTCAGTATACTATCATTAGTATTAATTGACCCTTATTTAATAACAAATAAATTTCTTTAGAAAATTTATGAATAAATTTTTCCAAAGCTTAATCAATACTTTACTATTAAGATTTCCCTTGACTATGGAAGTGCGATAATTCCTTATTTGCAATTCATTAATCTCATAAAATTTATTGCTTTATCTTAAAACTTTTACAAGTTATTCTTCTACTTATCTCTAGTAGTTATTAAGAGGAATAATGTTTCAAAAAAACTAACTTTTATCTAAATAAATTAAATCAATTCATCCTTTTTATCTTGAATTTTGAGTGCTTATATTCTCGGATATTGGACAGATAGTACCATTGACTAGGGCTTTTTATCATCCCCTTACTTAATCATTTTTTACATCATGCATTACTTTTTTATGGGATATTTACTAACATTAATTTACCAAATTTTTGGCATTTTACTTTAAATTATATTTAGTATTTTTATTTCTAATTTAACTCATTATTAGACTTGTTTTGTTTTGGATGAGTTTAATTGTAGCTTTATGCTTCTTTCTCTTTGATTATATATTCCTAAACTTCCAGGCCATTGCTATCGAATTATACCAATTATCAACAACTTTGCTATACTTGTATTCTCTATTTCTACATTTGACAAATAAGCAGATTAGCGATCGCTTGATCCTTGGTCCTCGAAATGTATAAACTCATTTGAGTAAAATCATGAGAAAGCCCTCATTGAAATATTTTCTCTCCCAGTTTAGTTCATTATGCTTTTGAACATAAATATCAAACACCTACTGAAGAAGATATAAATTAAGGTGAAGTATCAAGGGACATAAGAAAAAATGGACTCCCAAAAACTAATTTCTGGCCTATACAATTTAACTGAACTAGAACAACTAATTAATTCTCAAGCAACTTTTTGGCGACCTTTAGTATTTACAAATGGGTGCTTCGACTTAATTCATGCTGGACATGTTCGTTATTTGTGGGCAACTAAGTCTCTAGGGCGATCGCTTATAGTAGGATTAAATAGTGATTGGTCAGTGCAAAATCTTAAACCCCAAAAAGAGGGATACCCAATGCGACCAATTATACCACAAACCCAACGGGCTGAAGTTTTAGCAGCTCTCAAACCGGTTGATGGAGTAGTAATTTTTAATGAAACTACTGCTACTAAAATAATAGAACGACTTAAACCTGATATTTATGTTAAAGGTGGCGATTATTCTGTTGAAACATTACCAGAAGCTCAAAAAGTAAAAAATTATGGTGGTAAAGTATCTATAATTCAAATAGAAGTGCCAACTTCTACTACTGGAATTATTAATAGTATTTTACCAAAAAATTCGGTTTAAAACATCGGCCATAAGCGAAAATACTGATAGTGCAAAGCTCATAATAGCTGTGTCCATTTTGTGTTGAATGATAGTCTAGCTTTATGATTATAAAAAGTAATTATTAGGAGAGAAGAAGCCTGTTAACTCCCCCGCTACACTAGAAAAACAGTTTATTACTCAAGCTAAAAAGACTCAAGATAGAAAATAGTTATCATAAGTTTCTACTATACCATTGCAGTAATGTGTAAATGATTTAAACCAAGTCTATCAAAACTTTTTTAGATCAACTAAAAGTCAACCTGTTAAATCTCCTAAATTTAAAACTTTGAAGTTATATGCAAACTGTTAGGTCCGGTCAGGGTTGAAAGTTATTCAGCATAAATTTCCTAATATAGCTTAAAGTTTGGAAATTAAGAGTAGTTTGGTTGAGAAAGTTGTAAGGATTAAGTATCATCAGTAAGTATTATTAAATACTCTACTAATAGATATTTATTAAGTTTTGTAAGATAAATTAATCTAGAAAACATTCCTAAAACTGATGATTAAGTAGATAATTATTTAGGTATTAAAACTTTTGCTACTTTGAGTAAAAGTAATAAAATTCATGCACAAAAACTCTTAAAGAAAAAGATTAATCAGTAAGTGCCCTCTTTCATAGGATCTGTGTAACGTGTTAGGTAAGTATTTATCTAAAAAAGTAGGGGGTTTTAAACAATATAAAAATGCACAAGTTAAAATTGCTAAATTTCATGGGAAACAAAAGAACATAAAAACAGATTTTATGGATAAATTATCTACTAAAATAATTAGTGAAAACCAAACAATTGATTTTTGTAGAGGTATTATATGTTTCTTTAGTGGTCAAAAGCGTAACCCGTCCCCAAGAGGTTTGGGTCTCTAATGAATGGTTATGAAGTAATGCCGAAACCTTGTTAGAAGGAAAGGCAAAAAAATATAGCCGCAGTCATAGAGTAATTCGACGTTGAGAACTAACATTTCAAATTTACTCTAGCTGTATTTGATGTTAAAGGAGGAAAATTAGATTTATTAATTCGTGAATGGGAGTCTCTCAACTGTGGTGCTAAACACGAACGTGATCAAAATGCAGCAGTAGATATATTAGTCGCAGGCAGGCAGTCACCAGAAAAAAACGGACGTGGAGGTAAGTCTAAGGCAAGTGCAAGTTTCGTCCTCACGACCAAAAATTGCAGAAGTCAATTAAAAGTCAAACTGTATTGGAGTTTCGGTTTACAATAACCCCCTACCCCATGCCTAATAGCCGGGGAGGATGTCAAAATATTATTGAACAAGGAGTCGTCAGAATTAATCTTAGTAGGAGATAGGGGAATGACTACTAATTCAATACTAGTAAATAATCAAATTTTGTAGAATTCTGAAACCCATTAATTGACTGACAGGTTCTACAGAATTATGAATATAATTATGACTCCTAGATATACTAATAACTGATAACTAATAACTAATAACTAATAACTAATAACTAATAAATGAAATGACAGAATCACAAACTAACTTTACAAAATACCCTTCATTTAATATATCTGAACTAGAGTATCAACTAGAATCTGGTTCTGAAAAAAAACAGTTGCAGGTAATTCCTAATTTAGCAAAAATAGGAGATGAAGGTGTAGAAATTCTCATGGAGTTTTTGCAGAAGAAAAAATTAGATTCGCCAACTATAGTTAAGGGAAAAATATATCAAGTTTTACGTCAAATTAAGTCATCTAAAGTTGATGAATTTATACAAAAAAACTTTCCCTTAGGAGTTGTACCAATCAATTCAGCATCTAATATCGACTACAGTCATTTACAAGTCAAATTAGCCCATCAAGATTTTTTAGAAGCTGATAAATTAACAATGCAAAAATTGTGTGAGTTAGTAGGAGAAGCAGCGATACAAAGAAAGTGGCTTTATTTTTCAGAAGTAGATAGTATTCCAATTCCAGATATGAAAACTATTAATAACATGTGGTTAATTTATTCAGAAGGTAAATTTGGCTATTCCGTACAGAGAGAAATTTGGTTGGGATCAGGGAAAAATTGGGATAAGTTTCTACCAAAAATTGGCTGGAAAAATGGCAATACTTGGAGTAGATACCCTAATGAATTTACTTGGAATTTAAGTGCTCCAAAAGGTCATCTACCTCTTTCTAATTTACTCCGTGGAGTACGAATGTTTGCGTCTATATTATCTCATCCAGCTTGGTCTAAGTAGTTTCTACTTAAAACTCAGAGATGGGGTTAATTGTAGCTAATAGTTATGGAATTATTTAATTATATTACTTTACTGCTTTTTATTCCATCTATAATTTATAGACATTATATTTAATTGTATAAAAGTGGTCTATTTTTATTAATAAGATATTAATGATTCATTATTCTGAATTGTATTTCATTATGGGTATTTTCAGTGATTGCTTTATTAGTTATCAAATTGTATTTAGCAACCCATAAATAAAAATCTAGATTAAATCAAATAGAGATCCTTGAATTAATTAAAATTGAAAAATGTTAAAGTTTAAGATTAGCCGAATTCAAAACAAACAAGAAAAAGAAAATATGTATTATCAACGTTGGGTAGTTTTAAGAAAACCGATAGATATGGAAAGAGGAACAGAAAAAGATGAGTCTGACGATGATGATTCTTCTCTACATTTTATTGCTGTTTATGAGGAACAAATTATTGGTTCGGCTAGACTGCGACAATTATCTACAGAACTAGGAAGTATTTCATATGTTGCTGTTTTACCTAAATTTCAATCTCAGGGAGTAGGCACAGCTTTAATTCAAAAAATCATTGAAATTGCCAAAGAAAAACAATTAAAATCTTTGAGAGTAATGTCTCGTTTGAGTGCATCTAAGTTTTATGAAAAAATAGGTTTTATAAGCACTGGTCAACAACTTAATTTTTTAGGAATACCGCACCAATTTATGCTCTTTAATTTACCTGATGTTCAGAATTTATAGATTTATCTTTAATAAAAAAAATCTTCAATTTGCCTAATCAAACAACTAATATATTTTAAATTTATACACCACTTCTTATTGTTATGAGTTACAATAACAGCACTTAATAAACAAGTTTTTTAAATGCAGAATATTAATGGTACTTTGACATTTTTTACCGAGAAAATACCTGTAGTTGCTAGTAGGAGCGAGGGAAATACAAAGCTATAGCTAAAAAAGGATTAAAGCTGAATATGTCATGTGTCATGGAACAAGTTGATTACATGTAAAACCTTTACTAAATAAGAGTTTGATGATGTTTTTGACATATTTTTTGACAAGGTACCCTTAACTAAAATGCAACAGAAATGACCGTATCAACCATTTCTGTTGTAGTGGGATAAAAACTGCTTATAAAAGACTTTAGTTGTAACCACCATAATTCAATAGGGTTAAAATCAGGAGAGCATTTAGATAGATTGAGGACTTTAGCTCCTAAAGGTTCAATCATATACTCCTTAACTTACTTTATCCTAAGAATTTATAGGTAAAGCTTTTTATTCAAAAAAAACTTGAGAAAATTAGTAACTAAAATTTTTGATAATAGTCTCTTTTGTGAATGATTATAAATTTATCAAATAATAGGTATTAAAGATACTAGTCAGCAATTTTAGTTTTGAGAAATACCAAATCAATTCATGTTTTCAACTAACCTTTGTATGAGAACTTATTAACACTTTTTCAGAAGTTTTCTTCTCAATTATGAAGCTAAGATTACTGACAGCATACTTTATAAATTCGGACTCGTGAGATGCATCACAAGATCCTTTAATATAGATAGTTTTACTTTCATCTTTAACTAATTTAGCTTGACAAATATATTGATAACCATCTGGTTTAAGCACAGCTAATTGAGTTTGAACTAATGTTTTATCGAAATTAATATCCAGATGTAAAAGATTAATTTTATACTCAAACCATTCCCAACCGTGGCGGAAGATAAGTTCTCTTTCCAACACTTGAATAGAAGTTGGTAAAATACTCCAACCTCGATAAACTTGGCTTAATAATTTTATATTCCCGGCTTGTAGCAAAATTGTTTGAAAAGATTCTCGATTAAGTAATCCATAATATCTACCATCAGGAAAGCTAATCATAGTAGGTGCAAACCTATGACCACCAAAGTGACTTGTTTTCCAAATTCTTGTATTTTTTAAACCCAATTCAGAAATAGTTTTTTTAGCTTCCGCATAAAACGGATTACCATATTTAGCACAACACTTATCGTGACTACCATGAGTACAAACTAATAGATCTCTTATTTGAGGATTTTGAGTGTTAGTATCTAAATTATCTCCTGCTAAGTATTTTTGAATAATTGGAGCTATTTTTTCAGGATGATCTACGTCAAACTCATATTTTTTATAACTATTGATAAATGAAGATTTATTTTTTTCATAAATTAAAATCTTTCTGTTATTTTGCCTATAATTTTGATTTTGAGTAATCAGTAAAAATCTGAGAGACAATTTATCCCTTTTCACTTTTGCCATCAACATCTCTAAGTTTTTTGGTAAAAAACGAGACTCGAAAGCATTATGTTTCCAAGGGTAAGGACATTCTATCAATACATAAACTGAATAATTCGTACCACTTCCAATAATGTCTTCATCTGCTTCTCGGCAAGCGCTAGAACAAAAAAACTTATTCATCTTTAAACTCCTATTTTAATTATATAAAAATAACTTTTTCACTAATTTCAGTTACTGGCTTTGATAATATAGCCATAGTATCTATTTATCAGTTATGTTTAAGTAATAAATTCATAAGTAATTTACCTCTCAATTTTTCTCTAATAAATGAGTTTTAAACGATATATTATCTTACTATTCAGATACATACTAATTGAGTATTAATTACAATTTGATTTTCATAACATTTAACTCCTTAATCAACATCAATAAAAAAATATATTCATATTTACAGCCCTGATTCTACAAAAATAACTCTTTCATTAACTAGCTTTGATAACATGGGCATAATATCTATTTCCCAGTCATAGTCAGGTAATAAATTTATGATATCTTTTCCAGTAAATGTTTCTCGGCTAAATAAATTTTTCACTAAATATTCTGGTACTCCTCGAATAGATACCTCTTTACCAGAAACTAAAATTTTATATCCATCATCATCAGCCATTTTGGAAATTTTTAAACGTTGAAACTGAGACACTTTGAATTTAGTATCGATATCCCTATGAAAAATATGAAATCCAGCTTGATAAGGTAAATTATACTGCTCAAAAGGTTTTGCTAAACCATCCAAGTAATTATTATATTCTTCGCTAATATTGTGATTATTTATATACTCTTTTAAGTCTTTAATTAAATTTTCTACACTAACATTAAAAGAAGTATCATCTATTCTTAACGCTAGACTTGTTCTCCATTCTTCTCTGTATTGTAATTGACCAATTAACCATTCCAATAAATCCACACCTGTTGAAGAGTGAATACCTAAAGTAAGATGAATAGATGGTTCCTCTTTTGTCACTGCATAATGCCAGTGTCCACGAGGTATATAAAGTACATCTCCTGGATGTAAAATACAACTCAAATATGCTTCTTTTTCAGGTGGTGTAAAAGAAGATGATTTTTGGTTTGGCAATGGATATTTGAAGGTGTCATTATACACATACCATTGTTTATTTCCTTCTACCTGCAAAATAAATACATCGTGAGTGTCGTAGTGAGGAGAAAATCCTTTTTTACTAGACCAAGAACAATAAGCATTGACTTGAGTTGGGTATCCTAATTCGTAGCTGAGTTTTGAAGTAAATATAGCAACTTCTGGAATCCTTCTATGAATTTGATCTAGAATTAAGGTTGCTCCTTTTTCGCACCATTGAGTAAAATTTCTATTTTCTTTTTCCTCCAGAACTTTTCCATCAAATGCAAGTCGCACATCGGGATATTTTATTTGATGAAAGTTTAGTAGGTAGTTAAGTTTTTCCCATGAAAATAGGTCTGTAAAATCTTTCTCTCCTTTATTGGAGATAGCGATCGCTTTCTTAGTCCAGTTGTTTTCTAAAAATTCTTCTTGCTTTAATGGTTGTATTAGATGTGTTAGATACGACATAATTAAGAATTTTTTCTATTAATTTTTGAAGTTTATGGTCTTATTAAGTTTAGTTAAGGATTTTTACTAGCACATCATAGATTAGTCAAAGCTGATTTTTACTTTGTCTATCATATCATTTGAACTCAACTAAATCTTAATTCATTGATATATGGGTTTATTTAGGAATTCTTAATTTTTTAAACTTAATATTTACTTATCTTAAATAATAGTTTTCTTGTATATAGATATTCTGATATTAATGATACAGTATATTCTAAGTATATGAAGTATATATATTAATAATTAAATATTTCTTGCCCTAGAGTTTACCTCACAAAGATAGAATCCCCTGTATAATATTATTTTACTCTTCTCTACTTGTCCTGTTATCTATTACCTAAAATAGAATATTTATGCACTTTATATATTTGATAAATACTATCTAAAAAGAATAAACACTTATATTTCAAAGCTTTATTAGGAACAGGTAAAATCAAGTAAGAATACAAGATTAATCATACACTTTTTTAGATGAATTCCTTCTCATGTAAGGCTTACATAAAATTAGGGAAGGTTACTTTTTTTATTTAGGTGCTTAAATAAAATTCCTTACAATCTATTACATTTACATATCTTAATTAATCTCTTAAGTTAAATGTTAAATAGTTTTTTTTCAACGCTTATTCTCTGAATTATATAAAATTATCTATTATTGCATGTAAAAAACGCTCAAAAATATTTGATATATACATATTTAGATATAAAAGGGGAAAGTTTTTACCATAATATTTTTTTTATTTGTCATGTTCAGACTAACATGGCTAGAGATACTAATGATAGGTAACTCTTAACCCCCTAAGCATCTAAAACAAACATTCAAATACTTAAATATTGAACTCTTAGTGATGACGATCACCACCATCTGAGTCAAAGTGACGATCGCCACCATCTGCGTCAAAATTTAATCCTGTTTGTGAGTTTTTTCCTAGTGAATTTTGTAGAATATCTTTTACCTCTACCTGAATTTTACTAGACCGAACTGGCTGAACATCAATTTTTTTTGACATACTCATACTAATATCTCCAAGTTGAACTAGACTTATTTTTAATAACTTCCTATTAATTGAAGTTGATAGTTAGTATATATTAAATTTCTTCATCTATGCAATAGTTGAGAAATTTTTTTAATTATTGGGTTACCAATAGCTTTAAGTCTTGAGTTAGTAAAAATACCCAATTAATTTTCAATCATTTTTAATACTAACTTTTATAGTAATCAGAAGTAAACCCTCAAGACTAAAATTAAAACTGAGAGTTCAGTATATATTAAACTTCTTGATATAAGCAATAGTGAAGAAAAATTTTTAATTATTTATTTGGGAGCAATAGCTTCAAGTCTTAAGTTAGTCAAAATACACGAGGTAAAGTTTTACTTATTTTTTATACTAAGTTTAGCAGTAATCATTATTTAGCAATTATGACCAAAGGTTATAAATATTTATTCTTCTTATCTTTATACTTAAATTTATATTAAATCTGGTAAAAAAATGTATTTATTAAATACATTATCCATGAGAATTTTGGTATCAAATCTTTATCCACTCAATGAGGGTAGAAAATTAACAATACTAGGAAAAGTAATAATCAGTACTAAAACCAATAACTGAAGTAAGATGAACTGAATAGCACCTCTATATATTTGACCAGTAGTAACTTCTGAAGGTGCTACACCTCGTAAGTAAAATAGGGCAAAGCCAAAGGGAGGCGTTAAAAAAGATGCTTGAAGATTAGCCCCTAAGATCACACCATACCAAACTAGGTCAATACCAAGTTGTTGTGCAACAGGTACAAATAAAGGTACAACAATAAAAGCAATCTCAAAAAAGTCAATAAAAAAACCAAGAAAAAAAACAATTGCCATACTGACAATCAAAAAACCAGTCGTACCACCAGGAAGATTAAAAAGCAAATCAAACATAAAGCGATCGCCTTCGACTCCTCGAAAAACTAAACTAAACGCAGTGGAACCCAAAAGTATAAACATTACCATAGTAGTTGTGCGGAGGGTAACATCACATACTTTTCTTAAAGAGGTCCAACTAAACTTACCTTTAGCTATAGCAAGAGCGATCGCTCCCACACATCCCACAGCACCAGCTTCTGTAGGTGTAGCAATACCAAAAAATATACTACCTAAAACTAATAAAATTAAGATTAATGGTGGAAACATTACGGTTAGCACCCTCATCCAGAGATTTTTCCCTCCAATATTTCGTACCTCTGCTGGTAAAGCAGGTGCTAAATCTGGTCGTATAAAAGAAACAATCAAAACATGAAGAGCAAAAGTTCCTGCCATTATTAGACCAGGCAAAATAGAACCAATAAATAGATCACCAACAGAAATTCCCAGTTGGTCTGCCAAAACTACTAAAACCACACTAGGGGGAATAATCTGGCCTAAAGTTCCCGATGCTACAATTACACCTGTAGCTAACTCTTTATTATACCCATAGCGCAACATAATAGGTAAAGAAATTAACCCCATTGCGACTACCGTAGCAGCAACAACACCAGTAGTAGCAGCTAGAAGAGCGCCGACAAGAACAACTGCCAGAGCTAAACCACCTCTAACTCGACCAAACAATATTCCTATTGTTTCCAGTAGTTGTTCTGCAATGCCAGATTTTTCTAACATTCCCCCCATAAAAATAAAGTAGGGAATAGCTAACAAAGTATAGTTAGCCATAATGCCAAAAATTCTTTGGGGCATTGCGGTAAGAAATATAGGGTCAAAAACTCCTAAACCAATACCTATTAAACCAAAGATTATTGCTACTCCTCCTAGGGAAAAAGCTACCGGATAACCGAGGGAAAGCAAAATCAATGCTCCGACAAACATTGATGGACCTAGTAATTCAGATTCAAAACTCAGACTCATGAGACTCCTGATGGGGGGCTAATTTACCTGTCAAAACTGCAAAATTTTTAATTGCTTCAGAAATTCCTTGAAGAAATAATAATATAAAGCTAACTATAATCATTGTTTTAATTGGGTAACGGGGTAACCCACCAGGGTCAGGGGAAGTTTCAAAGATAGCCCAGGAATTTAAAACAGCACCCCAGGAAACTACGACTATAATAATGCTAAAGGGAATTAAGAAAAATATTGTACCAATTAAGTTAGCTAGAGCTTTTCTTTTGGGACTCCACTTAGTATAAAAAATGTCTACACGAACGTGTTCATTGTGTTTTAGTGAATAAGCACTACCCAGAAGAAAAACCAGGTCAAAAATATACCACTGGATTTCAATAAAAGCATTAGAAGTTAAGTTTTGACCAATAGTCCTACCTAGATAGCGTCCAATCACATTCCAAAAACCAACTAAGACCATTAGTATGACTAAGCCATAAGTTAGGCGTCCAATTCGCTCATTCAAATCATCAATTATTCGGGACAGGCGTAGAAGTATTTGCAATAGTCTTCCTCCTAGAGCTTGAAGATTAATATTAGAGTTGTTTGGAAAAAAAATAAAATGCTCAAAAGATTACTCTGTAAAATTTTCAGAATTTTAATCCTCAAAAGTACGCCCTCTTGGACTTGTTTTGGGTGTTAGCTATTTTAGGGGCTTAATTTCCAATAACTCTATTATTTATGTATCTGATGTTAGGCAGCTAAAGAATCTTTGAATAGTTTCAACGATTAGCTGAGAACCAAATATCAAGGGTTTCAGATACAGGGTGCCTAAAATCAGTTATGTGTATTTGATTAAGCATTTTAAGCTTTGATTAATTTTATCTTTTATCAGAATGTGGAGTAAAAGTCCAGACCAAAAAGCTTTTAGCAGAAAAGATAAATAAATATAGAATTTTTTAAAGCTTGGAAAAGTTCTCAGTGATAATTGGATAGAAAAAATTTAAGCGTTCATCTTCTCAGAAGACGGAAGTAAGGAAACATCCTGAAGGAATTTACCTCAAATACTCTGCAATTAAGAGGTAAGATCTATGAAACTTAAATATCGTGGGATTAGTTATGAATATAATTCCCCTGTTGTAGAAACAGTAACTAGTGTAACTGTAGGCAAGTATCTTGGTCTAGATATTCGATTTCGGTATGCGAAAAAGGCATCAGTAATGGAAAAAAATTATAATTTTACCTATCGGGTTGTCAAATATAATACTCAACCCAATACTGATAATGTTTCAGAGTCTGAAAAAACTCGTTTATTAGGAATGGAAAATGAACGTACAGATATGAAACCTAGTCAATTCATTTTTGGTAAAGCGTTGGAATAGCTAGGTTAGGCTTATAGTTACTGCTGTTGTAGATTAAATATTACCTCCTATTTTCCTAGTTTTTTTTGAGGAATGGGAGGTATCTGGACTGTAAAAAAAAGTGAAAGAAAATTACTTCTGTATTTTATCAGAAGCAGATTATATCTGAGTCTATCAAAAAAAAATCCTATGTTTGTTTTATGGAATGACTAATGAGATTGGTTTTATTAGGTACCAGACAAAAAGCTTGACTTATAGAATAGGAAAAGGTTTCTTAGAAGTTAAGCCATAATGTCTATGAAACCTGAATATTTGAGATATTAGTTGACTACAAAAAACTTTAAACAAGGACTTTTCTTGCCATGGAGCCAGAATTAAATTTATCGTTTTATTTATCTAGGCTGTATTTAGAGAAATATCAACTTGGTACAAATAGCGGCTGCATTTTCATCTAATGCCCAAGTAAGTTATAATTACAAACGCCTACAAAGGTTTCTCCGCGACTTTGACATAGATACTAGGGAATTTGTCCAAGCTGTGATTGCGATCATGAACTGCTTGCAAAAATGGGTTTTGAGTAATTACCGAATTTATTTAGGGGCAGCTTGGTAAACATAAATGACTTACACAAGGACACTATATATAGTGTATGCTATTCATAGAGCGATCGCTTAAAAGATTATAGCCATTCCCTAGTTTTGCTGGTTTTAAAAAGTCTATAAAAATTTCAATAACTGTCATTTTAATTGTCGGATATTTTAGTTCAGAGACTAGATATTTAGATGACAATTGATATTTCAGTTGATAAATGGTTTTTCCTAGAAAATTTGCTATTTTTTTCAAATTATTCCACAGGCTCCATAGCACAAGCAATATAATTTTTTTTAATTTTTGCCTGACGACATTGGCAAAATTCAAGCCCTGTTTTTTGTTTACAGCAATTTTCAGGTAAATAGAGCACAGTGGTTGAACCAACCGAAGGCATCATCTTCAGTAATGAAATTTACAACTTC
>JAGGDU010000087.1:0-17418 GCA_018457135.1 Trichodesmium erythraeum GBRTRLIN201
CTTTAGTAAATAAACAGTTTATTGCCAATATTCCTCAAGGAAAAATAGTTGAGAAGGAGAGTCTTGATTCTCAGAATGTGGTTTTGTCAAAATCAACAGAAACTAAATCTGAACCTTTAGTAAATAAACAGTTTACTGCCAATATTCCCACTACGGAAATAGTTACAGAATCAGAAAAATATATTTCCCCTCAATCACAACAAGCACAAACCTCTACAGAGGAAGAAGAACCCCTAGTGCTAGTAGCCGAAGTTGTAGTTACTGGAGTAGACGGAGAACTCCAAGATGAAGTTTACCGAGTCATTAACACTCAACCAGGAGAAACAACCACTCGCTCTCAACTACAAAAAGATATTAACGCTATTTTTGCTACTGGTTTCTTCCAAAATGTGAAAGCAATACCTGAAGATACTCCTCTAGGTGTAAGAATTATTTTTAAAGTCGAACCAAACCCTATATTGACTTCTGTAATAATAGAGGGTGCAGAAGTATTTCCTGAGAGTGAAACAGAGAGAATATTCAATGAGCAATATGGTGAAACTTTGAACTTGAAAGTTTTTGAACAAGGTGTTGAACAAGTCGACCAATGGTATCAAGACAATGGTTATGTTCTTGGACAAGTTATTGGTGCGCCCCAAGTTGGTGATGATGGTACAGTTACCTTAGAAGTTGCAGAGGGAAAAATTAAAGATATTCAGGTACGCTTCCTAAATTCAGAAGGAGAAACAGTAGATGAAGAAGGTAATGTCATAAAAGGTCGTACTCGTGAATATATTATCACTAGAGAAATTGAACTGAAAACAGGAGATATATTTCAGCGACAGACTGCAGAAAAAGACATTAGAAGAGTGTTTGATTTAGGAATTTTTGAAGATGTGAGATTGGGGTTAGAACCAGCACCAGATGATCCTAATACGGCAGTTATTGTTGTGAATATTGTAGAGAAAAGTACCGGTTCTCTTGCATTTGGTGGTGGGGTTAGTTCTGCAAGTGGGTTGTTTGGTACAGTAAGTTATCAACAACAAAATATTGGTGGTAATAACCAAAAATTAGGTGGTGAATTTCAGGTTGGTGAACGATTAGTATTAGCAGATGTTAGTTTTACAGATCCTTGGATCGGTGGAGACGATCATCGACTCTCTTACACGGTGAATGCCTTCAGACGGCGAACTATTTCAGTGATTTTTGATTCCGATGATGACGATCAGCGTGATGTCGATTTGCCTAATGGTGATAACCCACGAGTTATTCGTACAGGAGGTGGGGTTAGTTTTACTCGTCCGTTTATCCCTAATCCATTTGTTGATCCAGATTGGACTGCTTCTCTGGGATTAAAATATGAACGGGTGGAAATTCAGGATCGTGATGGTGAAGTTGAACCTAGAGATGAGTTGGGCAATAAATTGACAGTCGATGATTCTGGGAAAGATGATCTATTCACTATTCAATTTGGTATTGTCAATGATCGACGCAATAATCCCCGACAACCTACTTCTGGTAGTTTGTTGCGGTTTGGTGCAGAACAGTCTATTCCTGTAGGCTCAGGAGAAATTGGTTTGAATCGTTTGCGGGGTAATTTCAGTTATTTTATTCCAGTAAGTTTTATTAACTTTACTGATGGACCTCAAGCTTTAGCTTTTAATATACAAGCAGGCCATATAATAGGAGACTTACCTCCTTATGAAGCTTTTGCTCTGGGTGGTACTAATACAGTCCGTGGATATGATGAGGGTTCGGTGGCAGCAGGTCGTACTTTTGTCTTAGGAACTGTTGAGTATCGCTTTCCTGTATTTAAATTTCTTGGTGGTGCTTTATTTGTTGATGCTGCAACAGTATTTGATAGTCAAAGATCTGTTATTGGTAATCCTGGAGGTGTGCGGGAGAAGCCAGGAGATGGCATAGGTTATGGTGGTGGTCTCCGGGTGAATTCTCCTCTGGGTCCGATTAGAATTGATTATGCTATTAATGATGAAGGTGACACTCGTTTCCACTTTGGTATTGGTGAGCGCTTTTAATAGAATTAGAATTGAGAACTCATAACTTATAACTCATAACTTAGAAGTAATCTCTGACTCAAATTTGTTTAATACTTATTAGAGTTGTTGGAGATCCTGGGAAAAGAGGGAGTTAAGGAGATAAAATATTGAAATTACTATAGAGTTATAAATATATATTATATAAGGAATCGTATCAAAATAACCTGAAAAGTTTTTTTGATAGAAGCTAGATTTAACAATTTATTTCAAATTTTACATAGCTCCTAAGCAGGTTCTATATAATAGAATTGTTTGGAAAAAAAGTAACATATGTCAAGAAAAAATTAGCGCTTAGAAATACTAAATATTGAACGGGCCTTAAAACAGGATAAGTTACTAAGGGTATTAACTCTGATTAAATGATCAAGCATTTCAATCCTTGCTCTTAGCACCTTTACTGAAGTATATAAGGACAAAGCTCATGAACACTTTGTTGGAGGAGTCCGTAAGTCTCGTTGGTATCAAAGTGTGTAAAAAATGGAGAAATTTATACTCTACATTTACAGGGCTTTTTATATTTCTGTCTGGCTAAAAGGGAGAATAAAGTTGACTCAAAATAGACTAAAAGCCATAGAATTATTTGCTGGAATAGGTGGCTTTTGTTTGGGAATGAGGGCTGCGAATATTAAGACTATTTGGGCGAATGATGTTAGTAAACTTTGTTGTCAAGTTTATCAAAGTAATTTTGGTAGTAGTTCAATAGTCTTAGATGATATTAATAAAATTAATTTATTAGAAATTCCAGAACACGATATTTTAACAGCGGGATTTCCCTGTCAACCATTTAGTCAAGCTGGTAAAAAAATGGGAATTAGAGATAGACTCAGGGGAACACTTTTTGAACGAATTATTGAAATTATCCAAGCTAAAAAGCCGAAATATTTTTTATTAGAAAATGTTAAAAGAATTTTGACTATGGAAAAAGGGTATCATTTCCGAATTATTTTAAATGCCCTTGCTTCGTTAGACTACTTTATTGAATGGCGAATCATTAACCCTATAAATTTTAGTATTCCCCAGAACCGAGACAGAATTTTTATTTTTGGTACTTGTATTAAGTCTACACAAAAAACTCTCGATCTAGAAAACCTTTCTGTATTTTTAACAGATAATGATATTCAGAGTTTACCTTGGAATGAAAATAGCGAAATAGAACAATATATGAAGGCTATTATTGATTTTAGTAGTAAAAACTATCACTGGGGTATTGCTTATCAAAATCAAATGTATAGTCAATCTTTGCCTTTAATGGCTGATATAAAACCCAGACAAAAACTTAAAGATATTCTACAATATGAATCAGAAATAAACCCACAATTTTATTTTACTTCTGAAACCCTAGAAAGAATCAAACAGAGTAAAGCAGTAAATAGATATTATAATGGTGTGGAAATATTATATAATCAAGGTGGAGGAGCGCGTCTTGGCTATACAATATTTGGCATTAATGGAGTTACTTCTACATTAACTTCTTCTACTTCTAGGCATTATGAAAGATATCAAGTAGGTAATAAATTTCGTCGTTTAACTAATATTGAATATGCTCGTTTAATGGGATTTCCTGATAATTGGTGTCGAGTTGTTAAAATTTATCACCAATATGCTTTATATGGTAATTCGGTTGTGCCTGATTGTGTAGAATGGATATGTAAAAGAATTGGCAGACAAAACTTTAGATTTAAGCCTCAAACTTGGCAACAGTTAACGTTATTTAGTTAATTCAATATTTATCAATATATGAAAGAACTTACTCTATTATTATTTAAAACGGAGACCATAACTTTTGTGAGAGATTTAAGTGTTACTATAATTTTTGATTTGTATGGTATTACTGATGGTAAAGCAGTGGGAACTAACTATTTAGGAAAGAAGTATTTATATACTCCAGGCAGTGCAGCTAGTGGCATAGATTTTCCGGAATTAGAAGTAGATTTAAAGGTAAAATATATAGGACAACCACAATCATCTTGTCCGTTTTAAGATGCTAGTCAAAAAGTTTATGGGTTAGGTTATAATTTACTTATTTTTGTATCTAAAAAAATAGATAATTGCGAATTACAGGCAGGAAGTTTTAATATTCAAAACGCGATTTTTGTAGCAAAGGCAAGAACGGGAAATTATCAAACTATACGGGGTTTAATAGAAATTATCAGTGGTAATGGTAATCAAGATGATGTAATAGGATTTTTGGAATATAGTAATCTCCCTTTAGATTAAATAGGACGTAAAGTTCTAGCTGAGAAAATAATTAGGCAACCTCCACAGCAGGGTTATATTAATATTTCTAATGCTCTATAATGGAGATTACAGTATAGAATAATTATTGTTCAGGCAGTAATAAAAAATGTAGTTGGAGTAGAAAATATTCTAAATTAAAACTGTTATATAGCAATTCTCACAATGGTGAAGAACATTGACTTATCTCATTTCACGGAAGTTAACAGTCAAAATTTAAAATTTTAAGATTTTATTATGGGCTCAAAAGTTTAACTCTAGAGTAGTTTAAATATTTCTTAAAAGAAAGGAATTATGCATAAATAACTAAAAATTCCTAATTAATAAAAAATCAGGCTAATAGATATCCCTATTAATATGATACACTAGACTTGGTTAAAGCTAAACTATAAAATAGCTTATTAATCTAACAAGTATTATATTTCGTTTATACTAACAATTGATATGATACATTAAAGTGGGCTAAAACCTAACTATAAGCTGGCTTTTTACTCGAATTTATTGGGTTTTTTTCTGAGACCAAATCTACATTATTTTAATTATTAAGTTTATGGTTATGGATGAGGGAGTAATTAAATATCATTGTGATTGGATAAAAGGAGAATCTGTGGCGATCGCTCCTATCACTGATTTAATGAAAAAACGCGACTTAATGCATTCCTTAGGATTAATTGGTATTTATGACAATGGCATTGGTTTTGGTAATGTTAGTCAGAGAATAAATAATTCCAATCAGTTTATAATTTCTGGGACTCAAACTGGTCATATCTCAACTTTAAAACCGGAATATTATACAGTTGTTACTGATTTTAATATAGAGGAAAATAGCCTAACTTGTTGCGGACCTATTAAGGCTTCTTCTGAGTCTTTAACTCATGCCGCTATATATTATTATAAACCTGAAATTATGGGTATTATTCATATTCATAATTATCAGCTTTGGCAAAAACTTATGTTTAAAGTTCCTACTTCTAGTCCAGATGTTCCTTATGGTACTCCACAAATGGCAAAAGAAATATTTCGTTTATTTGATGAAGAGAATTTAGGAGTAGAAAAAATATTAGTAATGGCTGGTCATGAGGATGGGATTATTTGTTTTGGAAAAGATTTAGATGAGACTGTTAATATTTTGTTAAATTTAAGGTAAAGTCTACCCTAAGACTATTAGATATGTCCGATAATTAATTTCAAACCCTTAGACTACCTCTGTTGACAATTAGTTTTCAGAGGTGTCTATTTCAACTGTTGCCAACTGCTAAAGAGTCTTTAAAAACATGATAAAAAGGATTCTTATTATATCGCTCTGACCTCAGAATTGAAATGTCTTTGAATTAAAATGAGATAAATTTTAACTTGAATAACTGAAGGTTTTTAGAATAAAAATAGTTAAGTATTAACTCCCAGTGGCGTTAGCAGGGCACCCATAAAGTTATAAAATTGTCAAATTGTTATCCGCCAAATATAGTGTAGCATGCAAAAGTCCTGAAAATTCTCAGCCAAAGGTTAAAAATTCCTACATTGAAGGAGCGATCGCTTGGAACCAATAATATGTCTTTTAAATATAAATTACCTCCAAACTATGGTTCACCTTACACGAAAAAATTCAGTCTCTTTTTGTCTGTTATACCAATTTCCCAAAATATTGTTACAATAGAATAACTATAAAATTATTAATTGATCGCGACTACTCTGTGGCGATATAGCTGCTGCACTTGCTCTGCTCAAATAAAGTTTTAACCCTAAGATAGATATTTCGAGGACTAAGACCCTACTACAAACAAAAAGTTTAAGGTCTCCCTAAAGCAATAAAGGTTTTATAGTTAACTTAATTGAAAAACCCTGACACATAATGATTTTAATGGTGTGTGACGTTAAAGACAGCTAAAAAAACCAACATCTAACAAAAGATGCCGTCACACACCCTATAAATTTTAAATTATAGCAGTTTTCACTGAAGTAAACTATAGTAGAGACGTTCTATTGAAAATCTCTATAAAGGTTTTTGTTCTTAGGAGTGTGTTCTAAACTTGCTCTTAAGCTCTATAATTTAAGCTGTAGCTACCAAACCACTATGCCTTAACAAAGGTTCAGTACTAGGTTCTCGACCTCGGAAAGTTTTAAATACCTCCATCGGATGCAGACTCCCGCCCAAAGCTAAAACTGTATCCCTAAACTGCTGACCACAAGTAGCGATCGCCTGTTCATTTTCCAAACCAGCCTCTTCAAAAGCGGCAAAAGCATCAGCACTCAATACCTCCGCCCACTTATAACTATAATAACCGGCAGCATAACCACCAGCAAAAATATGCCCAAATGCACATAAAAATGAGTCTTCTGGCAATAGTTCCAAAACAGTAGTAGTTTCAGCAACACGCTTACGCACATCTAGCACTGTTTCTTCCCCAGCTGGTCGATAACGGTGATGGAGCTCAATATCAACTAAAGCAAAATGCAACTGGCGCAACATCGCACTACCGCTCATATAATTTCTAGCAGCCAAAAGTTTCTGATAATAATGTTCTGGCAAAACCTCCCCTGTTTCATAATGTTTCGCCATTCCGAATAAAGTGGAGCGGTCATAACACCAATTTTCCATAAACTGACTAGGTAACTCTACCGCATCCCACTCTACGTTATTAATACCTGAAGCACCTCCATAGTCAACTGTTGTCAGCATATGTTGTAAACCATGTCCAAATTCATGGAACAGAGTTTCTACCTCACTAAAATTCATCAAACTAGGTTTACCATCTACAGGCGGTGTTTGATTACATTGTAAATAAGCTACAGGTAAACGCAAAGTAGTTTGACCATTCTCTACAATTTTAGCACGATTTATACAGTCATCCATCCATGCACCACCTCGTTTTTCAGCAGGACGACTATAAGCATCAAGGTAAAAATAGGCAATGGGTCTGTTTGTTTCATCACTAATTTTAAAATAGCGCACATCTTCATGCCATACTGGAGCTTCCCCATCTGCGGCAGTAATATTAATGCCAAATATACGCTTGACTAAACTAAATAACCCATCAAGAACCTGTGGCAGGGGGAAATATGGTCGCAACTCTTCTGTAGTAAAGGAAAATTTTTCTTCTCGCAGTCTTTCTGACCAAAAGCTCATATCCCAGGGTTTAAACTCCTTGGCCTCTGGTGCATTTTGGCTGGCAGCAAACTGTTTTAGTTCTTCTAAGTCTTTAACTGCAGCATCATAACTAACACTGCGTAATTCTTCTAATAACTTTTCTACTGCTTCCACACTAGGAGCCATTTTACTGGCAAGACTCAATTCTGCATAACTATTAAAGCCCAAAATTTCTGTTTTTTGCTGACGTAGCTCCAGAATACGTTCAATTAAAGGATAGTTGTTTAACTTCTCACTAGAAGCACGACTAATAAAGGCTTTATAAAGTTGTTCTCGCAACTGCCGTCTTTTGCAGTGTTGCATGAAGGGTAAAAAACTGGGAGAGTCGAGGGTTATCCGCCAAGGTCCGTTTTCTGGTGTAGCATTCTCGGATCCATTATCTCTGGCAGCTTGAGCAGCTAGACTTAACAAACTGGGTGGTAAACCGTCTACTTCTTCTTTTTCAGTTAAAATTAGGCTAAAAGCTTTGGTAGCATCAAGAACATTATTAGAAAATTTAGTAGAAAGTTCTGCTAGTTCTAGTTCAATAGCATTGAAGTGTTCTCGTTTTTCTCCTTTTAAACCTACTCCTGAAAGTTCTGCATCTTTGATGGCAGCTTCAACTATACGTTTTTGTCCTGAATCTAGGTTTTGCCAGCTATCACTATTACTTAAATTTTTAAAGGTTTGATAAAGAGGTTTACTTTGATTTAGTTTATTAATAAACTCTACTATTTTGGGTTGTACTTGATCATAAGCTTTTCGTAGTTCAGGATTATTTTTAACTCCCATTAAATGTCCTACTATTCCCCAACTCCAGGTTAAACGATCTTCTAATTTTTGTAGAGGTTCTACTAGGTCATTCCAAGTTGGTTTAACTATTAATTCTAAGTTGATTAGTTCTTTTTCTAATTCTGTCAGTAATTCTGTTATTGCGGGTACTACATCTTCTGGTTTTATAGATTCAAAAGGGGGTAATCCCTTACCAATTAGTAATGTTTTTTTTGTAACTGTTGTATTAGGGCTCATAGACTGATTATCTTGATATCCTCATCATTTTTTTGTCTAAAAATATTGTAGCTTAACTACAATATATAGTACTAAATTATATCATGTTTAGAGAAATAAGTATACCGTTTGTAGTAGAGCTTGATCAACAATACAGATAGAGAGATTACCCCAATAGAAACTTTAATTATAACTATTTATTCAAGGGGACATTTTGAAGTGGTTAACAAAATTAATTATATAATTTTATTCTCTCTTATCTCATGTTTTTTTACTGATTATGTGACAAAAGTTTCCTAGTTGATATAAGCATCTATTCCCAGCTATTTATATTTATAGCAGATACAGAGCAGATTATGTACAGCTGTATTTTGTAAAAATTATTAGGAACAAAACCATTTAGATAAAACATTTTTTCAATCTTGGAGAAGCTCTATTAACTTTAGATCGCAATAATTTCTACCTAGAGCATTTCCAGCCAAAATAGTAAATGGTTTTTCTGGTTCTCCTAAATGATTTAATACTAGAGTTGCGCCAGTAAAATTTTGATTAATAGTATAATTATTAACAGTTACAATTGTTTTTAATCCTGTTTGCAAAGCAGCTTGTAAACCATGGTGTGAATCTTCAAATACTATACAATTATTGCTTTGAATATTCATTTTTTCTAATACATAATAGTAAATATCTGGTGCAGGTTTCTTAGCCGGAACTATATCCCCTGCCGCAATTATTTCAAACCAAGAAATACTTTCTTTTCCCAAGGTATTCTCTAATAATGCTGTCACATTTGTAATAGTACTAGTAGTAGCGATCGCTAAACGCATTTTATTATTTCGTGCCTCTGTTAATAATCTTTTTATTCCTGGCCGTAATGGTATAGCACCTGTACTTAATAATTTTCGGTAATAATTTGTTTTACTTGAGTGTAGATTAGAAATCAATTCTAGCAGTGGAATTGACGATTTAAGCTTTGGTTTATACTGACTAATATAAAAGTTAATTCGTTCTTTGCCACCAGAGATCGCCAGTAATTCTCCATATAAGGAAACTGACCATTCCCAATCTAAACCTGCTTCAGCAAAAGCTTGATTAAAAGCTACTCTATGGCCATCTCTTTCTGTATCGGCTATTGTGCCATCAACATCAAATATTAGGGTAAACTGTTCAATCATTTAGTTAAAACTGTAATAATTTTCATATTAGTTTGTCACTTCAGTTATTAGTTATTAAATAATTAACACAAAGTGAATTACTTTTTCGCACAATTAAGATAATTCAATCTTAATTATTCTTATATTTTATGGATCTTGCATGCCAAGTCCCGACCTTAATCTACTACTCAATAGTCAAGTTTAAATTGTTTTAATAAATATTATAAGCCTTATGAGTAATAACTGGGTTATATCCCACAGTCAAAAAGTAACTCCTGGAATAGGGAGTATTTAAATACTGAATTTTATTTTTTTTATTACCTTTAAATAGAAGATTATTTAGTTTCTTTCCTGGTCAAGTTTATTTGATATTTATTAGCTATTACTATTTTTTATAAAGCAAATTTTAAATGCAATCATAATATACTTAAAACCTACCTTCAGATTGGATTTGAGTTATCAGTTAGCTTCCAGAGGGGAAACTGGGTTTTTCACATCCCGTCGCGAAAAATTACCTTTTGGAAAAAGGAGGGTTGAAATACTAAATTTTATTTTTTTTATACCCTGGAAAGGGAAAAAATTAACCTTGTTTTCTGGTCAAGTTTATTTAATATCTATAAGCTATAAACTGTTATTATTTTTCCAGCCGGAAATTTTATATTAAATTATTATATATTTAAAATATACCTTCAGATTGTTTTACTGATTCCCCAGTATGTTCTCTAATGGGTTGTTTTGAAATTATAGAATGATGATGAGATGATGGGCTAGAATAATTTTTTTGTTGTAACTGCCTGATAAGTATAATTAGGCGTTTCAAGTGAGGTTTTATTACCTGTGTATTCTGTGTTTCCAGATCGTCAATTTTGGTGTGAAGCTGGGATATATCTACAGATGCTTCTTTAACCAATATTTCCGTATCCCTTTGTAGATTGGCCATCGCTTCTTCAATCACCAAAATACGTCCATTTACTATTTCCCAATCAGATTTACTCAGAGATTTTTGATCCACAGATGCTAAACTTTTTTGTACAGAAGAAACTGAGTATTCTAGTGCAGTTAGTTGCTGTTGTATTTCTGAATTTACAGCTTGTGTTAATTCAGTAGAAAATTGTTCACGAACTGATTCAATTTCGATAGAAAGCTGTTGACGAAGTTTAACTATTACCTTTACAGCATTGTTTTCTAACCTTTCTACTGAGCTTTGAATTTTTTCTATCTCAGAGATTTGAGATAATTGCATTTGCTGTTCAAGTCTGTATCTGTTAGCCATATTCAGAGATAAGGCTAATGTTATAGGGGCAACTGCATAAAATGCTTGCCCCGAAGCTGCTACTCCAAAAGCACCAAATACAGAGAAGGCTACACTAGCATACTCTGCCAAATTGAGCCAATACTTTTTGTAAAAAGTAGGCTTCAAAGCTCTCCTTAGCAATGAATCTTGATTAAGTTTCATATTTTTTTTAGTACATCTCTCCACAAGTATTTTTTGTTTTATGCAAAGTATAGGTACTATCTATAATTATTTGTGAATATAAGTAATATTATACCATTTACATTTCCATAATTGAAGCATTATCCTCAAACATATAAACCACAATATAATTTAATTATAGCTCACACTGGGCAGATCTTGAAGAACATTTTATACCAGAGTTAATTTTGTTGACCCTCAAGCCTTAAATAATTTTCAGATAATCATTTAAGGGTTTTTATTTGTACAATAATAAGAATCAAGTAAACAAAAAGAAAAAGAATAAAAGAACTATTAGTTGCCTTATTTATCCAAAATACAGACCGTTTGAGAATAGTAGGGGGAATGGCAGAAAAATGGTTTAATAAGGATAAAAAAGTGCGATTTGTTCTACCTACAAGCTTGCATCCTTTCCCCATGAAAAGATGGCATCAATAGTTAACCTTAAGTTTTGGAGTAATGTCTAGCAACGAGAGCGATCGCTCTCCTAGCAATGCTAGCAACAATTGATTTTCTACACCATAGTCGAGCTGTTTTGGGTTAGCCTGGAAAATTTATTCAATGGCCTTTGGATGCTTGATAAATACTGTTAGGTAATCCAATTTTACTTCAAATATGTCGCTATATTGCTATGCACATTTTTGTATAAATGTCAATGGTTAAGCAACCAACTGGAGCAGTTTAATCACAGTAGGAGCTTTTGGACCTGGCAGTTGCCTCATTGTCATATTCTTAATTGAGTGATTTTTTACTTATACTAATTATTATAAGTATTAATTTTTATTTGATTGTCTACAACTTTACCAATATTACCCAGACTTAACCGTTTCACGAAAGTCAAAACTCAAAAGTTAAAAGTTAAAAGCTAGATTTTATAGAACCCCTACAGGTTTCTCTAGAGAATTAGGCGATATAGCTGTTGCCACCATCCTCCGCTAACGCCAATTTTTTGAGCATTAGTTTGGATAAAACAAAGATTAATCTTGGCGGTGGTATTTTCTAGGGTTCGCATCAATTTTTTTAGTCAAGCTTTTATATCTTTCCATCCAAGAGTTAGTTCTTTCTATGACCCATCTAGCTTGAATTGTAACAAATATCGTGTTTCCTTGTTTTTCTTTCTCAACTTTTGATGGTTGAGCGGAAAGTTGAAACCTGATCTTGGTCATAATTGCTGGATAAACTGTCTTTAACTACTGTATAATTTTTTCGAGGTAGTATCAATTATCAAGTAAAATAGTGATTTTACGAATTTTTACAGGTTTGGACTTAAAGTAGTCAATGTTGTCTGACAACATTTCAATTAATCCATATTATCAGTTTTTGACGATGCATGTGCTACGAAGCAAAAAAAGGAAAGCCCAGATATTTTCTGCTAAGTGCCTTATAAATTCCATTAGTAGTCTACTTGAAACTGAATCCCTTGAACTTGACACTAACATTACAGGTATTTTTTTACTATCTGGGAATTAATTTATTAGAGTTGTCCCGGAGCGTTTTTTCTACATGTTGATGTACTTGAGAGTGTAATACATCTCTAGTCTGTTCTATTATTCCTGATTCTCGCCACTGTTTATAATGCCAAAATACGATGGAGTAAGGACTTAAATCTTTATTCTATTAGACCAATAACAACCGTTTTTCAGTTAAGAAAGTATACCGTCCAATATTTATCTTTTACTCCCTATGTATGGGGCAAGTTTTCTTTTTTTTTGGCAACAATGGTTCAATCAGAACCCATTCTTTATCTGCTAAACTACCAGAATATGGCATTGACCAACCTCTTAGTTAAATAATTTGCTTTGGCGGAGGATGGTGGCGGCAGCTATATTGCTACTTAGTATAACCTTGGACCGAAAAGATACCTGTAGGGGTTATATCTGCTCAAACACTTAATTATACACTACTTTCAGGAAATCATTTGAAATTTAAAGTTGCAAACTATTTATTTGTGACATATTAAAAGTGAATTAGTATTATTACTACATCAAATAATTAGTCAAAAGAAATTAAAATCGATCCCCGTAGATGTTAAATTGAGATAAAAAGAGCAAAATACAGGAAAATTGCTATGACTACAACAACTCCAAAACCAACAACAGTCCCGGATTTTTGTGAAGGTATCCAATATTTTGGAAAAGCTTGGCCTGATTTTGAAACCTACGGTAAAACACCAGCAATAGCAGAAGGAAGTAAAGCGATCGCTTCACCAAGTGACCCTACTGGCATATATCAAACCCTCCTCTACGCTGATGCTCTGCGTTATTTAATGTTACAAGTAACAGGCAGCAAAGCATCAGGACACCCAGGCGGTTTTGCCAGTCAAGCCGAAGCTTATGCAGCCCTAGTAATGTTAGGCTACAAAAATATTCTCACAGAGGTCGGACACCACGCCCCCGGATTTTATAGCGCTGTATTTCTTGACCGCTCCCTAGAAGATATGAAAATCTTCAGTGTCCAACAAATGCGCGATCGCTTCCGGGAAATGCACGGACTCCTCGGACACCTATCTGGCTATATTCCTGGTTTACTCAACCCTGCCGGGCCACTGGGACAAGGTCAACATTTCGCCATGGCAGCAGCATTATTACATCAAAACACCCTATTTCCTTTCACCTTAGGGGACGGTGGTATGGGAGAACCATATCCAGTCAGCAGTATGATGCACTTTAACACTGCCTATCCTAATGTTACCAACTTTTTACCAGTATTAGTATGGAACGGTTATAGTCAAGAACACCACAGCATGGTTTCCACAAAAAGTAATGCAGAAATGATTAGCTACTGGAAAGGCAACGGTTTTGCAGAAGTCATACTGGTAGATGCTAAGGACTTCGACGACCAAAACCAACCAGGAGACTATATTGACAGTAGTGCCTTCTCTTTAGAAAAACGCCTAGAATTTACCAAAGCGGTATTAGAAAATGTTGACAAAGCAGCAAAATCTGCTCTTGATGGTAAACTCACGATTTTTATTATCAAACAACTCAAGGGGGCCGGGGTTCACGCCAGAGGTTCAAAATCTCACAACCTCTATCCTAAAGACACCCTCGATAGTCCCCAAATTATCAATACTCTCAAAGAACGTGCCTTATCAGTAGCAGCTTGGGAGTTAGTACGAAAAAATTGCGAACGTGCTGGTGGAGGTCCGGCATCTAAGACTGTTGTGACTGAATTTGAGTATCCACTAACAGAATTAGGTCAACTACCTTTAGAAGAATATACAGTTGGTGGGGACCCCAAAGTTGCCACAACTGCCATGGGAGCATTAATAGCTCATGTCGGTCAAAAAGACCCTCATTTCTTGCTAACAAATGCTGATGGTAACGCTGCATCAGGTATTAATAATGTTAACCAAGCATTGAAAATTATTCACCCCACCCCTGACGATATTTATTTCCAAGGTCCAGGAGGTCAGGTTTATGAACCTTTGAGCGAAGACGCTTGTGCTGGAATGGCTGCTGCTTTAGCATTGATGGGAGCCCGGACAGTTTGGTGTTCTTATGAATCTTTTGCTATTAACGGGGTACCTATTTGGCAAACTGTTACTCAAGCAATGGCGGAGTTACGTCACCTGACTCCTTCGACAATTACATTATTTACTGCTGGAGCATTGGAACAGGGGCGCAATGGTTGGACTCACCAACGCCCGGAAATTGAAGCTTATTTTGCTGCGATGATGCGGAATGGAAATGTGTTCGCCCTTTTCCCACCTGATGCTAATAGTATTCAAGTTTGTTATGACTGGGCGCTGAGTACTAAAAATAAGGGTGTGACTATTACTGCTAGTAAGTCACCTTTACCTATTCGGACTACTTTTGAACAGGCAAGACAAGGGTTAAAGGATGGTGCTGTTATTCTTCAAGAGGTTAAAGGGGGTCAGACTGTTGTGTTTGCAGTACTGGGAGATCTGCCATTAATTCCAGTATTTGAAGCTGCTGCCTATTTGGAAACTAAAGGTATTGGGGTACGGATAGTTTCAGTAATTAATCCCCGGCGCTTGTACCGTCCCCAGGATACAGGTTGGAATACTTGTTCTGAAGCTGATGGCGGTTTTTTGGATGATGCTGGTTTTGAGGAATTATTCGGTGGTGATGCTTTAATTGCTGTGACTGGTGGCGCCAGTTTGATGTTAGAACCAATTATGTTACGGAGTCAGGTTAAGCGGGATACCTTTGCTTGGCGTCGAGGGGAGACTGCTTCTAGTGCTGGTGAGGTGATGGCTTTTAATGGTATTACTGCTGAAACTTTGACTAAGCGGGCTATCGAATTAGTAGATTAAATTTTAGGGGTTTAGTTGTAAGCATTCAGCTATTAGCTAGAAGGAGGTGAAATGCCTCCAATAATAACAGGACTTACGTACGAGCACTACACCCAGTGAGGGGGAATGCCAGAAAGCCCCTACATTTGGTGTTTTTAAGGTGAATTTGCGTAAGTCCTGAATAATTAAAGGTCGGACACAAAAAAGATGATCAGCTTTATGCAAGTATTTTGTTACTTTTATGTGTTTTTTTCCCAGCATGACCTAGGTAAAGTGTTCGAGCTGACTGCTGATAGCTGAATGTTTGCGTTTAGTTTCCAAACCCCCTACAAAAAAATCTAGTCTGTAGTAGGGCTTGAACCTGAAAAATATCCCGATAATTACAGCGTTTTTCATTTTAGTCGGGTACAGTAGGTAGGTTCCATGGAATGTCTGTACAAGGTTTTGGTTGTCACGATAATTTTTGAGGTCTTCAAACTCAAACTAGTTTTAAAATTCTTTTCTGTAGAGTTAAGGAAACTTCCGGAAAAAACATAACCCAAATTTCTTCATTGACAACTACTATAACTATATGTTAGTAGCTACAAGCCCACGTACGAAAGAAGAAGGATCGCCCAACATCTATCCGCGCGGTTCCAAACCGAAATACAAACTGAAATAAACTGGGCAGGTTCCCCATACAAGCTTATCATTACAAGTTAACACCGGAGAACCACTCCCCCCTTTATGCCATCTTCTGCCAGTCTACGAACTTTTTCTAAACCTCGTAATCATATTCCTCAGGACTTACGCACGGGCACTATATCTAGTGAAGGCGAATGCCAGAAAGCCCCTACATTTGGTGTTTTTAAGGTGAATTTGCGTAAGTCCTGTTCTTTTGTACCACCCAAACTCTCATAAATTTGCTTCTGTACAGAAGAGAAGAACTAGCGATCGCCTCCTTCTCCCTTATCATCGGTGAGTGGAGTGCAAGGTGATGAGGGATTAGCGATCGCCTCTTTTAGCATTTTCCAATTAGCCCAAGATAATAAGGGACTAGGGTACGGCTATTTTGGCATTTTCCGAATATTTAGCTGAAATTAAGTAATTTTTCATTGACTTTTTGTTGATTCAAATGCTAACATTAAATTAATCGGGGTCTACTCAAACTTATAAATAATAACCTATCTGTAGAGGGCAAACGCCAAAAAGCCCCTACTATATATGTGATTTAGTTCTGCGAGTCTATTGGAAAATAATTCCTGCTTTGTCAATTACAATCGTTTATATTTAAATACAAACCATGACACAACCCACTGCTCAAGACCAATATATGCTCGAATTGGTAAACAGAGGTCGAGCAAATCCTCAAGGAGAAGCTGATTTATATCTAAATGGAGACCTAAATCAAGGACTTCCTTCAAATACAATTTCCACCGATGCCAAACAACCTCTAGTATTTAATTTCGAACTCCATAGTGCTGCTCAAGATCATAGTCAATGGATGCTAAATAATAACGTATTTAGTCACACAGGAGAAGGTGGTAGCAGCCCCACCCAACGTATGCAGGCTGCGGGGTATGTCCTCGCACCTCCCTGGTCTACTGGGGAAAATATCGCTTACAGGGGAACAACAGGTACGCCAGACTTAACCACTTTTGTGGAGGGTAACCACAAAAACCTATTCGTCAGTCCGGGTCATCGGAGAAACCTGATGAGTGGTAACTTTAAGGAAGTCGGAATCTCTTCGCTACAGGGACAATTCGAAAATTACAACGCAGTCATGACTACCCAAAAATTTGCTTTTTCTGGGGATCGTGGCCCATTTATTACAGGTGTGGCCTATACTGATGCTGTTAATAATGACGATTTCTATACAGTCGGTGAAGGAATAAAAGGGATAACAGTTACGGCAGTTGATACTACTAATAGTGCTAATACTTTTACTACCACTACTCTAGATGCAGGTGGTTATAGTTTAGATGTAGACCCAAATGTAACTTACGATGTCACCTTCTCTGGTGATCTAGATCAGAATGGTCAGGCAGGCGATACAGCAACTTATCAAGTTCAAGTTAATTCCGAAAACGTCAAACTAGATGTAGTCAGTGACGAATTACCAGAGCTTACTCCCGCACCTACACCAGAGC
>JAGGDU010000087.1:17518-34257 GCA_018457135.1 Trichodesmium erythraeum GBRTRLIN201
CTACTCCCGCACCTACACCAGAGCCTACTCCCGCACCTACACCAGAGCCTACTCCCGCACCTACACCAGAGCCTACTCCAAATGTTCCTACTTCTGGTGACGATAACCTCACTGGAGATTCTACTGCTAACAACATTAAAGCTTTAGCAGGTGATGATACTGTGTCTGGAGGCGACGGCCAGGACACTATTAATGGTGGAGCTGGTGACGATGTTCTCAATGGTGAAGTGGACAATGACTCACTGATGGGCTCCACTGGTAACGATCAACTTAACGGAGGTAGTGGTAATGATACCCTCAAAGGTGGTAATGGTATTGATACTCTCAATGGTGGAGATAATGATGATACCCTTAAAGGAGGAAAAGATGCCGACCAACTGAACGGTGATGCAGGCAATGACCAATTATACGGGCAACCTGGTAACGATCAACTTAACGGAGGTAGCGGTAGTGATACCCTCAATGGTGGTAATGGTATTGATACTCTCAATGGTGGAGATAATGATGATATCCTTAAAGGAGGAAACGATGCCGACGAACTGAACGGTGATGCAGGCAATGACCAATTATACGGGCAACCTGGTAACGATCAACTTAACGGAGGTAGCGGTAGTGATACCCTCAATGGTGGTAATGGTATTGATACTCTCAATGGTGGAGATAATGATGATATCCTTAAAGGAGGAAACGATGCCGACGAACTGAACGGAGGCAATGGTAATGATACCCTCAATGGTGGTAATGGTATTGATACTCTCAATGGTGGAGATAATGATGATACCCTTAAAGGAGGAAAGGATGCCGACGCACTGAACGGTGATGCAGGCAATGACGAATTATACGGGCAACTTGGTAACGATGTACTCACTGGTGGTACTGGTAACGATATTCTTAAGGGTGGAAAGGGTGCAGATACTCTTATAGGAGTCGATTTAACTGCTACTCAACCTGGCAATAGTGAGATAGATATTTTGCATGGCGGTTCTGGTGCTGATTCATTTATCTTAGGTCATGCTCAGGTTGGTCAGGTTTACTATGATGATAATGGTACAGAAGATTACGCTATGATTCTTGGTTTTAATGGTGCTCAAGGGGATCGGATTCAACTATATGGTAGTATTTCTGACTATACTATTGAGAACAATGTTTCTGGATTACCTACTGGAAAAGCTATTTATAGTAACAATGACAACGGTGATAATGAACTAATTGCTATTGTTAGAGGGCTAAAAGGTATGGATTTAGATACAAATCAGTTCAATTTTGTATAGTCCAGGACTTACGCAGTTACGCTATATATAGCGTACTGTGTTTCCCTCCATAAATAAATTTCTCGGCTCACAGCAGAAGTCTTCTTCAAGATGACTGGGAATAACTTGAGTTGGGCGATCGCTACTGACAGCAGTTTTCATGTCGGCAGAGCACAGTAGGGACGTTGAATGCAACGTTCCTACAAGGCTTTGGTTATAGTGATGTAGTTCATCAATTTGAAAAGCGGGTTTGGTTTCCAGACCCCAATTTTTTTGCCCCTACCTGGGTATTTCCTGATAATTAATTAAATATGGTGGGAGTTTGCTTGACAAACTCCTACAAAGCTTCATTTTTATCTATAGACCTCTCCAAAAACACCAGTTTTTGAAATGGAGCATAAAGGTTTGAGAACCTTTTGGAAGAGAAGTCTCATGATTAGTGTTATAAATTATTTTACTTAGAAGCTAGCAGATTTGATCAGCGTTGTTACACAAAAGATGATTAGAGGGTGTAAGTAATATCGGTAGTGCATCAGTAAAGTGTGGGATAAGTATAATGGTCGTGCCAACTCCAAGGAGCGATCGCCAACTCAGCTCTTTGTGCAGCAGTATTTTCTTTGCGACTATGAACTCAAATCTAATTGAAATAGGCGATCGCTAACTTCACTGTTATCTCACCGGGTGTGCCCAGACCTTACCAAATTTATTCTGTCGGCGATGCCATCTACCTATCTGCTGTCTGAGAATCCCGTTAGTTCCCTCCTTATGCTGCGTCTGGTCTACCCCAATGATGTGCTTGACTTCAGGATGGAGCACTCCCTCGTACCCACCCTAATCATCAGTATACCAATGTTTACAGTTAGTTTTCCCTTCTGTGTTGGCGATTAATTCTGCGATAGGTAGTCCTATATATGTAGTGATATGTTCATATAAGCAGTCAGTAATAGATATTAATATCAGAAATATTGCGCTTTTGCCTACTAAAAATTAAAAGTTTATTTGCTAGGCGAGCCCTTAATATAACCAAATACTAAGTTATCAATAAATTTCTTCTAAATATCATACCACAAATTGTGCTAACATACACTTACTAAATATGCACATTAACATATAATTCGAGAGGCAAATGATGATTAAGTAATGTCCAAGTTGTGGTAGTAGCCATATTGTTAAAAATGGGACAATTCATCATAAAAAATAGAAATATCAATGTCAAACCTGTCAAAGACAATTTGTCCCCAATAACTCTAAAGTATACATCAACAATTCCCCCCAAGAATTGATTGATAAATTATTATTAGAAAAAATTAGTTGAGCTGGGATGATTCGTGTAATAGGTGTATCTGAAAAATGGCTACAAAACTAGTTTAATCGGAACTTTGCAGAAGTTTCACAGTTTATTAAATGTACTAAAAAAAACCGGGAAAACTGACTATTGAGTGTGATTAAATGTGGTCATTTGTTGGGAGTAAAAATAATCAGCAATGGTTCTGGCTAGCCATTGATATAGAAACCAAAGAAATTGTGGCTTTCTCTTTAGGAGAAAGAGGAGAAAAAGGCGCTAACCAATTGTGGAATTCATGGCCAGGAATATATAGGCAATGTGCAATTTGTTATACAGATTTTTGGTCAGCTTATGATGTGATTTTTCCTCATTGTAGGCAATTATCGGATTATTAGAAACTGGCTTAACTGCTTATTATGGAAAGGTTAAATAATACTTTGGGTCAAAGGATGTATCCCTGAGTTGTGAAAAACTTGATCTTTTTCTAAAAAATTAGAAAACAATTTGGGTGCTATTTGGTATTTCATTCATCATTATAATCAAGCGATCGCTTCACCATAATTTTATCACTACATATACAGGACTACCTAAATTTGTTAGTCCTAATTGATAGATATCATCCATTACTCTACCTATTTTATCATCGTTTAAGTATTCACTATTTATACCTGTGCCTAATAATTTTTCTATAGCTTTGTCTTCAAAAAATTGACTAAATAAATATAATGGACGTGAGACCATCCCTAACCCATTCAAAATTAAAGCTTTTATTACTTGTCCAGTAGCAATTTTTTCTCCATTATCTACTCCTAATTTTTGATTAATTAGTTCCACTATTTCTATCTCATCAATTAACCCTGCAACTATTCCTTTGTCGGGTCAAGATTTTCAACTGTTATTTCTTCTATTAAAGACATTTTTTGATGCTCAATAAGGATGCAATCATAAGTTTTATGATCTCACTTGAAGTGACTAAAGACCATAAGTAATTATACGTAAATTAAATAGATATTATCTTGTAACCTCTCATAATACAATTCTGTTGTGCGGAATGTGGGTTTTAATAGAAGGACAAACAGCCATATAGTAAAAAGCTAAGTAATATTTAACTACTTAGCTTTTTTTTACTTTTAATTTTAATGGCGGGAGGCGGATTTGAACCACCGACCTTCGGGTTATGCTTACCACTACAGCTTTAACTGCCTTAACTCTAAAAATATTAGAATTAGTTTGTGGTCTGGACTGTCCCTTTACCCTCAGCTTCTATAAAACTAAAATAGAACTGTTAGAGTACCTGCCAACCAGTCTCTACACCTTCTCCTTTTAACTTTGGAGCTTGGCTCGGGATTACCCCGCTAACGGCTTCCCCGAATTTGACAAGTAATCACATATAAGTTTCCTTATATGCCGCCCCTTACAAGGTAAAGATTCAAGCTAAACCAATAGCGGTTTCGATTTACACTTGGTTTAATTTATCTTTCCCTATAACTTGAGCCCGACGAGCTACCAGACTGCTCTATCCCGCGTCAACTTCATCTATTATAATCATAACTCAATAAAAATTGCAACCCCATTCTCAAATATTTTCAAATTTTTTTTTCCAGCTTGCATCTTGGGTCTATATAGCATCATCCTATCCCCAGGAAATACTATTGCTAGTATTGTTTTGCTGTTTAAGGACAAGACACTTCAACCTGACTTGATCTTAAAGCTTTGCCTGTCCATCAGACGACTTTTTAGTTGTTTTTTTAAAGATATCTGTTTTGTATATTAGACCTCTCCCAAAAGACTAGTTTTAGAATGGTAGAGTCAGGATTTGAGAACCTTTTCTAGAGATATATATTAATTAATTAGTACCCCAAGGGCAGTCCCAGAAAAAAAACAGACCCACCAGGCCAAATCTAACTCACCTCTATCACCTCAACTCGCAACTCTTGTGAGTTGAGGAGTAGGTTGGGGTGCGTGTAGCAGTCAATGAAACGTAAAACGAAATGGGAGCTTGGGATTACAAGAATACCCTGTACCTAAAAGCACTATAGGATGTCAATTGGTAAACTCTTAAATAATTTCCGCGTTTTAAATCCTTCTTTTTTTTCTGAGTTCTAACTTTCTGGCTATTGGGAATCTTCTTAAGGAAATTTTAAATCGACATTTCTCCCACTACTTCTAAACGCTTAACATTACTGAGTAACATATAGTTTTCTGCCAGAGTTTCAGCAATATTAGGAGATATCCAACCCATTTGAGTTAATAAGTGAATAGCTACTGCATATTTTGCCCTTTTTGCACCATCATTAACTTTTATAGCTAAACCCATACCCTCACCTACCCGGCCAATACATTGGACTCCTTCAGCTCCAGACTTACTAACAAGTTCTCCTGAAGTTAAGCGGATTAACTCTGTATCAAAATGCCCATTTCCCGCCACCATTTCTGGATGATAGGTCATGGCCCGGACAATTCTTTCTAGATCCAAACTATTACCTGAAGCTAGTTTGGCGTAAAGTGTTGCCATTTGGCTTAATTGTAGGAGATAAGTTGGAGCACCACAGTCATCACGAGCGCCGATAAATTCTGGTGCGGGCATGGCCAGCAATTCAGCAACTTTGCTAATAATTAATTGTTGTACTGGATGCTTCATTTCCAGGTAAGATTCCATAGGCCAATTTCTTTGTTGACAAATAGCTAGCATACCTGCGTGCTTACCAGAACAATTATGTTGTAAAGGACTATTTTTTTCTAGTGGAGTTGGACATTGTAATCTTGATGAATCAATATCACAGCGCCATAACACATGAAATACCTGTCTTGCTTGCTCGATTGTACCTTGATGAGAGCTACATATAACAGCTAAGTCTATATCAGTTAAATTATACTGTTCTAGAATACCTGTGGTAGTTACTGTTAAAGCTTGAAATGGTTTGAGAGCTGAACGGACGAATGTAGCTGTATCAGCATCTCCCGCCACAGATAAAATTCTGCCTCTATGGTCACATATTGTTGCCTGAACTTGGTGAGTTGATTCAACAATACCTTCTCTAAGTAGTCTGACTTCCAGTTGTTTAGTTTGTGTTCTTTTTCCCCTGGTCATTTCAGTTATCAGTTATCAGTTATCAGTTTCTTCACCCTCAGCCAGAAAATTAAAATTTTTCTTTTTTCTCCCTTATTAAAAAGAAAGTTTGAGACCTTATTTATTGGTCATTTTTATTTATTTTTTTGGGTAAGTGGAGTATTTGAACGAGTCAATTATTTACAGAACTTACCCCTACTGGTGAGGTACATATTAGGTTAGGTAAGATTCGGGCAATACAATAGTTTTACTATTCACGTGTTGTCAATATCATATCCGTTCCAATGCTTTAATTATATTTTGGGAGAGTATTTATCAAGTTAAGATTTATACCTATGAAACTATAGCTATTATTTATATAATTATCAATAGTATTAACTATAATAAGCTCTCAATTAATCTGCTTATTAGTATGAGTTTATTCAGCAAAAATTGAGGTTGTAAAAAAATAAAATTACTAATTTGATTATCTACGATAATTTAGTCAGACTTTTTAATAATTGCTTTAGCAGATTTCATAGACATAACCAAATAATTCCACCTATAAAAATTACTAAGGTAAAACTATAAAAAGTTTTGCGTAATCTTTGCATAAGTGGTTGAACTTGATATTGAAGTATTAGTCTATCCTTTATAATTTCCTCTGGTGTTTTTAGCCATGTTTGCCCATCATACCAACCAGACTCCTCATAAAAAACAGTCTTATTCGCCAGACGCGCTCGCACATAATTCCAACCCAAATAAAGTCGCAACAATACCAAAATTAGAATCAAACTTGCTCCAGCAGAACCACTCAGTAAAAATTGCACTAGAGATTTTTCTGGTGGAAAACTGGCCGCGGCTACAGGTCCTGATACTAACCAACTCCAAACCCAAACCCAGACTAGCTTCCTTAAATAATCAAATCTTTCTAATGTCACCCAGCAAAATAACCAAGAATTTTTGAGTTCTTCATATTCATTTACTGGTTGTTGTTCTGGTGGAACGGGAGAACTAGATGTTATTTGTCTAATCATAGATAAATTTTTTCCTCACCTATTTTTATACCCGCAAAAAAGTTATTGTTATGGACAGTTTAAATCTAATTGATCAAAGATGAAATATCTATTCTTTCTGCATGACCCCAGAATGCTTCCAAGTTATAGAAGTCTCTTTCTTCGGGCTTCAATATATGAACTATAACATCAGCATAATCCATTAATATCCAAGAACTTTCGCTGTGGCCTTCTACTCCTAATGGATTTACTTGCCTTTCAAGTTCTACCTTTTCGGCGATCGCCTGAGATATAGCTCTTACTTGGACATTAGAATAACCTGTAATAATTACAAAGTAGTCTGCCAAATAAGATACTTCTGATACTCTAATAACAACAATGTTATCTCCTTTGCGGTCCAATGCTGCATTAACAATTGTGGATGTCAATTCTAAAGTTTTATCCGCTTCCAAATTTATCCCACTTGTTTCGGTTGATAAGGATTGAATATAAGGGTAATTTGACATCAAATTATCTATTTCCTTAATTAATTGAATTACTAATTTATATTGGCTAATCTTTGGCCTCTATATTTCTATATTGATCATATATTGTTAATTTTTTGACTGCTTCATCCTCTGCTGATCCAGTTGTTTTTGGCCTTTTCCATCAACTAATTTCTCATTAATAGAATTCGTGGGTGAATCAAGCTATGTAAGTCAAGCAGGTTTTTTATAGTATAATCCCTGGTTAACCAAACTGCTTGGCAAAGGTTTTTTTGAGCTAGTTGTCTCAGATAACCTAGCTGAGGGATCTTAACTCTACCAGGTTCGATTCGTATCTGTTAGGAAAATTAGCCAAGGCTACTGATTTATAGCCGGAGTTCCTAATGTATGGTTAAAAATTACAGCTAAAATGTCGATATTTTTGCCATACCAAATTCTTTTTTAGGCAAAATTATAATAAACATATATATGAAGCAAGTATTGAGTCTATTTTTCAACCTTATTCCCTTTGAGATTTGTAATAGACTTATGGTCCTCCTTAAGTATTTAGCTTGGTCAAATTTCATGCCTTGCAGGTTTATCCCTTTCTTGGTTTAGACCATAATAGCCAGCTAGTTCCTCTGCCATTTTTTCTAACATGAGAATATGTCTAATCTTAGAGGGAAGGACATGAACCGAAAGCCATTTTAATACTTTTTCTTGAAGTTGAACTCAGTCTAATTTTTGTATTTTGATTAACAGTTCCTCAGCTTTCATAGAAATTATTTTTACTCCAAAGTAATAATTTTGATCAAAGTTTATTGTCAATAAAAACTTTTACCTACAGATTTACATCAATTACAGTAGGAATATTTTTTTAGTAAGGGACTTTTGACTTAATTTTTTTTCATACTAATTCTTAAGTGTGAACGTTAAAATAATTTCATTGTTGGGATCTAAACTCTAAAATTAGTCACTATTCCTGATAATTTAGCAGCTTTGCTATGCATTAATATTATTGAATTTTAGTAGTTATAGATACACAAATCTCAGGTATCTTTACATCGGTAATAAAAATTTTGTGATTAATGTAGAGCTTTATGTACTAAATTATATTAGATTATGTCAAGATATACTAGCTAATAAGTAATAACCCATTTTGCTAGAATAAGCTAAATTTAAAATTAAGAAATTTTCCACAGATTTCGTACTAAGCGAAATTCTAAAACATAGAAATATGCTATCTTCAGAGTCCTCATCCCCAATATCACAGTCTGAGGAAACAGCTACTCCCTCAGACAGCTTGTCAACTGACTTTGTTGTTGAATTCTGGGGTGTGCGAGGTAGTATACCTACCCCCGGTAGCAGCACAGTTCGCTATGGTGGTAATACCTCCTGTGTAGAAATGCGTGTAGGGGAAAAACGTTTAATTTTTGATGGAGGTACTGGCCTAAGAGTGCTGGGTTTAGAACTACTTAAGGAAATGCCAGTCGAAGCTCATATATTTTTTAGTCATACCCACTGGGACCATATTCAAGGTTTCCCATTTTTTGTTCCGGCCTTTTTACCTATTAATAAATTTCACATATATGGGGCCATAGCACCTGATGGTACAACAATTAAGGAATCTTTATCGGATCAAATGGTACATCCTAACTTTCCTATTCCTTTACAAATAATGGGTTCGCAGATGAAGTTTTATGATTTTAATAATGGAGATGTAATTCAGGTTGATGATATTGAAATTGAAACAATTTCTTTAAATCACCCAAATTTTGCTATTGGATATAGAGTGTGTTGGCAGGGTAAAACTGTAGTTTATTGTCCAGATACAGAACATTATGAAGGTTACTTTGATGAAAATATACTTCATTTATCTCGTAATGCTGATTTACTAATTTATGATGCTACCTACACAAATGAAGAGTATTATGATGTTAAATCTCCAAAAATTGGCTTGGGACATTCTACTTGGGAAGTAGGGGTAGAAATAGCAAGAAAGGCAGGAGTGAAACAAATAGCTATGTTTCAGCACGATCCTGGTCATAATGATGATTTATTGGATGAAGTTCAAGTGGCTCTCCAGTCAATATTCTCTAATGGGTTAGTAGCAAAAGAGGGTATGACAATTCCAATTCTTTAGTCAGGTTCAAAAAATCGTTTTAAAATAGCACAGAGATTATATTTATGTCAAGATCTAATCTCAGGAATAGGTGTAGACAAAGGCCAACTCTTTTTTTTCTGTTACTACTGATATTTTTCTGCAGTACGAGGTGCGTTTTGGTTGTAGGAAAAATCTCTACTGCCACGACCATTTCACAAATTAATTCTGAGTTAATTAGCAATGTTGATGTAGTTCCCCAACGCCATAGGTTAGGACTATCATTATACTTAGAGAATTGTGCTACTTGTCATGTTGCAGTACCACCTCAAGTCCTCCCTACAGAAAGTTGGCAAATAATTCTTCGAGATTCTCAACACTACGGTGTACAGTTTCCTAGTCTTATAGATCCACCCCGTCAACTTATTTGGAATTATTTACAGGTTTCTTCTCGTCGCAAATCTCAGGAAGATGAAAGAATTCCTTACAGAATTGCTAGTTCCCGTTACTTCAAAGCACTTCATCCTCAACTCCAGCTTCCTCAACAATTAAGTATCAAAGGTTGTATTTATTGTCATCCCAAAGTCAAAGATTTTGACTTTCGGACTCTTAACCCTGTAAGGCCAGAATAATATTCAAGTCAGAAGTTAGAGGTTGTTTTTGTTACAGTAATTTTGAGCAACCCTTGAAAAATATTTCATCTTCAAAGGTGAGGTTAGGGGACCAAATTATTTTAATAACTTTTTGCTATCAATACTTAGGGTTACCCCAGGAATACCGAGGATTAAGGCCAGGGAGGAAGAAAATAGACTTAAATATAGAGGGAAATTGGCTGTGAGGTCAATAAAGTCTAAATCCTTAATAAGTAGGGATTTTAGTCATTTTTAGGGTCTTGACCTAATTTCCTGGTATTAACTGACTTTGATACATTTTGGCGGCCAGAAAATGTTTAAGTAGGACTAAAAAATTTTTATAAGTTGGCAGAAGCTAGGAGGGGCTTATGCAGAAGTTGATCTTCAGGACTTCCTGAATGAGAGCCACTTAACTGGGATTACTTTACGGCTCCCTAAGAAGGCCATAATTTCAGATTTTCGGCCTCAGGATCAATCCCTCCTTGTTCCTGGGTAAATCGAGTATTGCTTTTCTTTATTCAATTACTCTTATCTATATCTATTTATAATATTTTTTTAATTGGTATTATTAGTCAGACTAACATTCATTGCTCTCAAGCACTACGGAAATCTCCACAGACTTTTTTGAAGGTCTACTAACTGTCCCCAGGCAGAATAAGTAGAAAAAGTTTTGATTACGCAACGCATGATCCTAACTTTTGTAATCCTAACACCTATACCCAATCAGCCGAGCTTTTAGACCCGTAAATTTTTGATAAAATAACTCATACCAATTTTTTGACAACCAAATAGTTCTAATACTGATTAAACTCAGACAAGAATTATATTGACAAAATAAAAATTAAATGGTATAAAGAATCATTTTTTTGACTATTAATAATTGAAATTTAACTTTTAGATACCAACCATGTTCAAAAAACTTCTGGGAGACCCCAACGCACGCAAACTCAAGAAATTTCAACCTTGGGTAACAGATATTAATATTCTTGAAGAAGATATTCAAAAACTTTCAGATGAAGAACTCAAGGCTAAAACAGGAGAATTTAGACAAGCTCTAGAAAAAGCAAAAACTAAGGATGAAGAAAAAGCAATATTAGAAGAAATTCTACCGGAAGCTTTTGCAGTGGTTCGAGAAGCAGGAAAACGAGTCCTAAGTATGCGACACTTTGATGTCCAACTATTGGGGGGCATTATTTTACATCAAGGCCAAATAGCAGAAATGAAAACTGGGGAGGGTAAAACTCTTGTTGCTACTTTACCAGCATACTTAAATGGTCTAACAGGTAAAGGTGTCCATGTAATTACTGTTAATGACTACCTAGCAAGACGGGATGCGGAATGGATGGGACAAGTACATCGTTTTCTAGGTTTAAGTGTAGGGTTAATTCAACAGGGTATGAATCCAGAAGAACGGAAAAAAAATTATACCTGTGATATTACTTATGCTACTAACAGCGAAGTTGGATTTGACTACTTGCGTGATAATATGGCAACTAATATGGAGGAAGTAGTACAACGTCCATTTAATTTTTGCATTATTGACGAAGTTGACTCAGTATTAGTAGATGAGGCAAGGACTCCTTTAATTATTTCTGGGCAGGTAGAAAGGCCAAGTGAAAAGTATATCAAAGCAGCAGAAATTGCAGCAGCTTTAAGTAAAGAAAAAGAACATTATGAAGTAGATGAAAAAGCCAGAAATGTTCTATTGAGTGATGAGGGTTTTGCTGAAGCAGAACAATTATTGGCAGTACAAGATTTATATAACCCTGAAGACCCTTGGGCCCATTTTGTATTTAATGCTTTGAAGGCAAAGGAATTATTTATCAAAGATGTTAACTATATTGTCCGAGATGATGAAGTAGTTATTGTTGATGAATTTACTGGTAGGGTAATGCCTGGGCGACGATGGAGTGATGGTCTACATCAGGCGATCGAGGCGAAAGAAAGGGTGGATATTCAGCCAGAAACCCAAACCCTGGCAACTATTACTTATCAGAATTTCTTTCTACTTTATCCGAAGTTATCGGGAATGACAGGAACGGCAAAAACAGAAGAAGCAGAATTTGAAAAGATTTATAATTTACAAGTAACAATTATACCCACGAATAAACCAACTGGTAGAAAAGATTTATCAGATGTAGTTTATAAAACAGAAGTAGGAAAATGGAAGTCTATCGCTCAAGAATGTGCAGAAATGCATAAAGAAGGTCGTCCAGTGTTAGTAGGTACAACGAGTGTAGAAAAATCAGAGTTACTATCTAGGTTACTAGGTGAGGGGAAAATTCCCCACCAACTTTTGAATGCTAAACCAGAAAATGTGGAGCGTGAATCAGAAATTGTCGCACAAGCAGGTCGTGGCGGTGCAGTCACTATTGCCACGAATATGGCAGGTCGAGGTACAGATATTATTTTGGGTGGAAATGCTGAGTACATGGCAAAGTTGAAATTACGGGAGTATCTAATGCCTAAAGTTGTGAAACCAGAAGATGATGATGGTTTGGGTATGGTAAGAGTATCAGGACTGAAAAAGTCTCATGTAGCAAAAGGTTTTGATCCCCAGCAAAAGGTGAAGACCTGGAAAGTTTCACCTCAGATATTTCCAGTTAAGCTATCACAAGAAACGGAGGGAATGTTGAAGCTAGCAGTAAATTTGGCAGTTAAAGAGTGGGGAGAGAGAGCGCTGCCTGAGTTGGTGGTGGAAGATAAGGTGGCGATCGCTGCGGAAAAAGCTCCGACTACTGAACCAGTTATTGAAAAGTTGCGGGAAGTTTATAACTTAATTCGGCAAGAATATGAAAACTACATAGAGAGAGAACATAACCAAGTAGTGGGATGTGGTGGATTGCACGTTATTGGTACTGAGCGCCACGAGTCACGCCGCATTGATAATCAGTTACGGGGAAGAGCGGGGCGACAAGGGGACCCAGGTTCGACTAGATTTTTCTTGAGTTTGGAAGATAACTTATTAAGGATTTTTGGTGGCGATCGCGTTGCTGGAATGATGCAGGCGTTTGGGGTTGAGGAAGATATGCCAATTGAGTCTGGGTTGTTAACTCGTTCTCTCGAAGGTGCCCAAAAGAAGGTGGAAACTTATTATTACGATATGCGTAAGCAGGTGTTTGAGTATGATGAAGTGATGAATAATCAACGTCGAGCAATTTATGCGGAACGTCGGCGGGTATTGGAAGGTAGAGATTTGAAGGAGCAGGTGATTAAGTATGCGGAGCAAACGATGGATGATATTGTGGAGGCGTATATTAATCCTGAGTTACCTTCGGAAGAGTGGGAGTTGGATAAGTTGGTAGAGAAGGTGAAGCAGTTTGTTTACTTGTTGGCAGATTTAACCCCTGAGCAATTGTTTGATTTGTCGATGGAAGATATTAGGACTTTTATGCATGAACAGGTAAGGAATGCTTATGATATTAAGGAAGCACAGGTAAATCAGATTCGTGGTGGTTTGATGCGAGATGCGGAACGTTTCTTTATTTTGCAGCAAATTGATACTTTGTGGCGGGAGCATTTACAGCAGATGGATGCGTTACGGGAGTCTGTTGGTTTACGGGGTTATGGACAGAAAGATCCGTTGATAGAGTATAAGAGTGAGGGTTATGAGTTGTTCTTGGATATGATGACGGATATTCGCCGAAATGTGGTTTATTCTTTGTTCCAATTCCAACCGCAACCTGCTGTACAGACTACTGCTGCAGAGACGGTTTAGTTGGGGTAAAATTTTAGTTTTTGAGTGGGGGTATGCTGAGGTTTATCTCCACTTTTTGATAGAGGTACAATTATTTACATAATTAAGTATATATAGGGTTAATTATAGCTAAATATAACTATATATAGGGTTGAAATCGTTTTTTTTTTACTTTTTGTGTTATAAATTGCATACTATTGCCTGTAGAATATAGGTTGCGAATGCAATAGTATGCAGAGATGAAAAAATCTATTAATCAAGTTTTTGGTAAGGTGTTTGCTGCATAGAGATAACTAGAAGAGTTGTTACAAGAAGATTTTGATGCTGCTGCTCATCGTACATACATTAATGAGTTAGAAGGGGGGTTGAAAATTTCTACATTGGAAAGTGGTTTTAAAACTTGCTGAAGGTTTAAAGGTTCATTCAACTGAGCTTGTCGCTCAAATTTTTGCGTTGTTAGAAACAGATAAGATGCACTCACCTCAATCTGTAATAAAGTATATCTTTAATAGTTCTACTTAATTGAAGGATATTTTAATTCCGAAAAACAACTCGTTATAGTATTGACAATTTAATATGACAGCATACTATATATAATGTGCTTGGGTAAGTCCTGATTATAGAAACTAGGTTGAGAAAAATAATATGACTAATATATCCGTTCCATATGAAGCACTAAGGCTGACTGCAAAGAAGACTTTGCCTACTATGTAATACTTACCAAGCAAAGATAATACAAAACCTGATTTGCCAGACGCATTTTTCTATTTGCAATCTGAACTTTTGCGCCCAACTTTTCAACAACTTGATACTAAAATAATATGGCTTAAAACAGAGGTTTTGAGATATTTATAAATTTATATTGTCCAATAAAAAATATTGATATTTTTAGAAGATTTGATGTTTTTATTATGAAAAAAAATGACCATTAGTATCATACTTGACTAAGAATATATTGTTATGGTTAAATAATTTAGTTTGTCTATAAAATTAGGAGATTAAAAAAATTGAAGACTTTGGATCTTTTTAGGAATTTACCAACTATTGAAACTGAACGAATTTTGTTGAGAAAAATGTCTTTTAAAGATGCAAAAGATATGTTTGAATATACTCAGGATTCACAAGTTTCAAAATATACAGGTTGGTATACTCATAACTCAATTAAAGATACTAAGTTGTTTTTACAATATACAATTAACAACTATAAAAATAATCAGCTTTCTAACTGGGGTATTGTTCACAAAGCAGGGCAAAAATTTATTGGTACTGCTGGATTTATTGACTGGAAGATAGAACACTCTAGGGCAGAAATTGGTTATACATTGTCTCGGAAATATTGGGGAAAAGGTTATATGACTGAGGTGGTTAATGCTATTATTTATTTTGGCTTTAGAACGATGATGTTAAATAGAATTGAAGCTAGATGTTTGATTGAAAATATAGCTTCTGCCAGAGTCATGGAAAAAGTAGGAATGAAATATGAGGGTGTTCTACGAGAATGTATATTTATGAAGGGAAAATATCAAGATTTAAAAATTTATTCGATTCTCAAGGAAGAATTTAGTGCTAAAAAATACGATTATCCTATTAAAATATCTACTACAGTATGTGGCTTTCATCCATTGTAAACAATCTCTGATTCGGTTAATACTTAATACTAATTATTTACCTATATAATAGTGCATATTAATACTTACTCCAAAACTTTACATATTATATATTAAAACTATATATAGTTAGTATGCATCGGGAATTTGATCTCAGTAGCACAGGTATCTTGCCTATGATCACTATAGCAGACTAAGATGAAATTATCTTTCTAGTATGCTGAATGTTTACTATGCACTTCAATTTTATTGCCTATTTTTGTCTCAAAAAAAAGATTTTGAAAAACTATTTTGACAAAAATATTCTAGTAATAATTGTAATAATTTAATGCCTTAATTCTTACATAATATTTGACTTTTAATATTTAAAAAATACATATTTTTATTAATGTATAAAAAAACCTAGATTATTAGTTGTAAATATGACTATAATACTGTATAATTTAAATAATTTACACTATTGTATTTTACACAAAATGAAAACTGAAACTCAACTAATTAATTCTAATTCTTGTTTAGTTTCTCCAGCTATTCCTGAAAATGCTTTGCCAAAATTTTCTCCTATAAAATTGGGGATTCTAGCTTCTGGTAATGGGAGTAATTTTGAGGCTATTGCAGAAGCGATAAGTAATCAAAAATTAAATGCCAAAATTCAGGTAATGATTTATAACAATCCTGGAGCTAAGGTTACATCACGAGCAGAAAAGTGGAATGTTCCATCAGTATTGTTAAATCATCGAAAATACAAAAACCGAGAAGAATTTGATAGTCAAATTGTCAAAACTTTACAAGAATACAATGTAGAGTGGGTGATTATGGCTGGTTGGATGCGAATAGTTACTAAAATTTTAATAGATGCTTTTCCTAATCAAATCATCAATATTCATCCTAGTTTGTTGCCTAGTTTTAAGGGTATAGAAGCAGTTGAACAAGCTTTAAATGCAGGAGTAAAAATAACTGGTTGTACAGTACATTTAGTGGATGTAGAAGTCGATAATGGTCCGATTTTAATGCAGGCTGCTGTACCAATTTTGCTTGATGATACACCAGAAACTCTCCACCAGAAAATTCAAGTGCAAGAACATAAAATTATTGTGGGTGCTATTACTCTTGCTGCATCAAAAAAAATTGGTTTTAAGTAGTAGTTAAAATTTCAGTATTTAACTTAATAAGAGAAGAATTAATTTGAATATAGAATAAATATTAAAACCCACTTACCCTTTTTTTCAAGATTTAATTAAACTTCGGTATTCTGTCTGGACGTTGTATACAACGTCCTTACTATTTGTAATAAACATTTATCAACCTTGACATGGCGATCGCTAAAATATCTCTGATATAATTTAATATAGTTCAAGTAAGGATGTTTTTTTGCATTTATGTAATCTGAATAGCTACTAATTATGGTTCCACATCATAAAAGTTTTAGTTTGATATAAACCGTATTACTCTGTTAGCGATCGCTCTATATAAAAATGAGAATTAAGTGATAGTAATTATTGTTAATTTCAGTTTTGCTATTGTGAAAAAATAATCACAATAAATTCTGGCAACTCAAAATTAATATATTCATTATTTAGAGAAAATATCTCATAGTAATTATTGTTAATTTCAGTTTTGCTATTGTGAAAAAATAAT
>JAGGDU010000087.1:34357-35631 GCA_018457135.1 Trichodesmium erythraeum GBRTRLIN201
AAATATCTCATAGTAATTATTGTTAATTTCAGTTTTGCTATTGTGAAAAAATAATCACAATAAATTCTGGCAACTCAAAATTAATATATTCATTATTTAGAGAAAATATCTCATAGTAATTATTGTTAATTTCAGTTTTGCTATTGTGAAAAAATAATCACAATAAATTCTGGCAACTCAAAATTAATATACTCATTATTTAGAGGAAATATCTCATAGTAATTATTATTAATTTTAGTTTCGCTATTATGAAAAAATCATCATAATAAATTCTGAATATTCAAAATTAAGATGCTGATTATTTCTTAGTAAATTTACTGCTTATTTCATCTCAAAATTAATACGATTTTTTCCTGAAAAAAATGTTGCCAATTATCGGGATATAAAAATTATATTCTATCTGATTTACCTTTGATTAAAAAAAGAAATTTATACCAATAAAATAATATTTAAACTATTTATTATGACTCCTGAGTACTTCATCCTGAATAAATATTAGTAGCTATTCATCAAAGAGCAAATTTTGTAAACAATTTATTTTTCTGGCATAATATGTAGTAATATTATGATTGTTTTCTATTCTTCCTGCTGCTTGCTGAACTCAGTTAATTCTCATCTAACTTTTCCCAGAAAATTAACCATCGCCGTTACTTTTTAAAATTTCTAGGTCTAAGTTTATTGACGACCAAAGTTACTGCTATAAATAACCATTTCCAAATCATTATATCAGCAGTATCGCCTTTACCCATGCTGAAAGCAACCCGCTTTAAAGTTGGTGATACCGTAGCATTAGTTAGTTTTACCAGCATAGCTTTTAAACACGAACTTAAATATATAAACTTGATTTTAAGTAAACAAAAATTAAAAGTCAAAGTTGCTACCCATACTCTCGATAAATATGGATATTTAGCAGGTAAGGATATAGACTGTGCAGCAGATATTAATACTATGTTTGCGGATGAGGAGGTCAAAGCATTGATAACAAGCAGAAGTGGTTGGGGTAGCAGTCGTATCTTATCATTATTAAACTATAACTTAATTCGGAAAAATCCTAAAATTATCATCGACTACAGCGATATTACTGCTCTATTATTGGCAATATATCCTGGCAGTGGTCTGGTGACATTTCACGGTTCCTCTGCTACATCTATCTGGAATAAATTTTCTGTTGCTTATCTCAAAGATATACTGTTTGAAGAAAAAGCGATGAGCTGACAACCTCCTAGAAATATTGCGGAAACTATCACAGATGGAAAAGGAAGGGGTCGACTACT
>JAGGDU010000087.1:35731-38049 GCA_018457135.1 Trichodesmium erythraeum GBRTRLIN201
AGAGGTGGGAGAAGATGTTGATCGGGTGGATAGCATGTTGACTCAGTTAAATTTAGTTGTCATTTTGCCAAGAAAAAGCGATGAGCTGACAAGCTCCTAGAAATATTGCGGAAACTATCACAGATGGAAAAGGAAGGGGTCGACTACTGGGGGGAAACTTGTCTGTGTTAGCAGGGATGATGGGCTCGAATTTTTTGCCAGACTGGTGAGGGAAAATTTTGTTTGTAGAAGAGGTGGGAGAAGATGTTGATCGGGTGGATAGCATGTTGACTCAGTTAAATTTAATTGTCATTTTGCAGTAGTTGAACGGTTGCGCAGTGTATTAAATGTTTTGATCGCGAAAATAATTTTCTGACCTTAACTTTATTGCAGGCTTTGCTCGATCACATTTGACCTCTGGGTATTTCTGCTTGGTATGGTACAATGATGGGTTATATTCGGGATCAGTTTACAGTAACCTTGAGAGTAGAGGTGGATATAGACGGCGAGCGGTACAATGAAAATGTTATCAACTGAGGTTGTTTAGGGGGTGAGAAGCTTTTTGACTCTCTGTAGCACGACCATCTTGTCTGCCATAGTCGTGTTTCAGATAGATAAAATCTTATGTAACGGCACTTTCATATTTTTCCAGGGCGAAAATGCCAAGCAACTACTATTTTGGGGTAAGGGAAATATATTTGTGGTGCATTGGGTGGTCTATTGTCATTATTTTGGTTTTGGGGTTGGGCAGCCTTTACTAGGCATTGCTAAACCTACAGGAGTAGGACTACCAAAATTACATTGTTGAGTACATTTTTTAGTTTAACTCTTAAATTCCCACTGCACCACCTACTATTAATTACCTCAAACTTACACTTTCAAAATTTCATCATCAATGGAAAAATCTACTTCTGCTTGAGCACGACCAGATGCTATAAAGTCATTTTCAAATGAATCTTTTAATCCAGAAATTAAGTCATATTTTGGTTGCCAATTTAATTCAGTTATTGCTTTATTTATACTGGCAAAAAAATGTTGCATTCGTAATGGAAAAGCTTTCTTTTTTCCAAAGTCAAATTTCTTCGGGTCGTAATGTACTAACTTAATAGAATCAGGAGATTTTCCAGTGGCTTCAGCACAGGAGCGGGCTAAACCATCAAAGGTGATAAAACGTTCTCCAGAAATATTATAAATTTGCCCAATTGCTTTGTCATTTCCTAAAATATTTACCATTGCCATTGCTAAATCTTTGACATGACCTAATTGAGTAATATGAAGTCCATTACCAGGAATAGGAATTGGGCGATCGCGTACAATTCTGTCAAAAAACCATGCTTCTAAATCATTATAATTTTGTGGTCCATAAATATAAGTAGGGCGAATAGAAGTCCAGGGTAAACCTTGATTTGCTAATTCTGTTTCTGTTTCATATTTTCCTAAATGACGACTTTTTGGATCTATAGTATCTCCTTCAATATGAGGCATTTGGTCAGACTTTAAATAAACTCCGGCAGAACTCATATAGACGAAATGTTTGACTTGACCTTTAAAGATTTCTGCTAGAGGTTTTGTGTCACTTAATTTTCGTCCGTTATTATCAAAAATAGCATCAAATTTTTCTGATGCTAACTTTTCTTTGAGTTGATTAATATCAGTCCTATCCCCATAAATTTCTTTAATTCCTGAGACTGGAGCTGGTTTATTTCCGCGATTAAATAATACAACTTCATGCCCTTTTTCTACCAAAATTTTAGTTAAATATACCCCAATGAATCGGGTACCACCCATAATCAATATTCGCATTTTTTCCTTTTGTTTATTTTCAGATTATTCTCTTATCATACCTATTTACTAAATCAAAAGTCAAAGGTTTAGATATTTTTTTTATTGTATTTTTATCATATACTATACTTAAAGTCAAGAGCATTATTTTATGAATAAGTTATTTTTAAATTTTGAAGAATAAATTTAGTTTTTTCTGGAGAATGGTTAATAAAATTGTATGGGGTTTTTATGATAAATAATTAGTACAGCAATCTTTAGTAATTTAGTTATTAGATTTAAATTAATATCAAGTTAGATTTTTAGATTGAATCTAAGTAAGAGTAAAAAAATATCCTTTTAAAACTTATAAATTGATGGGTTTATTAACAGAATTTTTCCTGGTTTAAGAACAGTCACTTAGCTGCTTTTACACAACAAGTGTTATATGATAAACAGCAAAAAAAATCTCTATGTAATAAATATTTTCCAAAATTATTAACAGTACATTTAGAGGATAAGGCTACAGAAATTTATCTACAGAAATTTATCTACAGAAATTTATCTACAGACATTTA
>JAGGDU010000088.1 GCA_018457135.1 Trichodesmium erythraeum GBRTRLIN201
GTGCTGCCCTTTTTCTGTTTTCCAATATCGGTATCTATTCGCCGTAAATCAACTCTGTTTACAATCAAGATCTATTTGCCATACGGGCAGCATGATCGCATACGCTTTGTTGTGTGCTGTACCTTCATCCGATGGACATCAGTATCCAACTGTCTTTATTCGATGAACATTTTCCATAAAATTCATGAAATTCTAAATAGATTCTAAAGTAAGCCTCCAATTGAGATCGGAATCTTTCATATGTGGATATTCGGATACGGAAATTAGAACTTCCAATATTGCCTTCTCTGATTTCTTCAAGGTTCTCAGTCCAATTTACTGTTTCATCTTTTTGGTACTCTTCAACTAACATTTCTACATCAACGTTTCTATAATTCTTTTCATAGTCTCTTGCAAACGCTTCCAAAAATCGTTTCCTAGATGCTAATTTGCTATCTATCAATAGCTGGTTGAATTCTTCAATTATAGGGTGATCTATATAACTTGCAATGGATATTTCTGATCTTACATAACCATACAACCCTTTCATTATTAATTTTCTTCTGTTTCTACCATTATTGTCTTCAGTCCTTTCTAAAAGTCTCTGATAGGTTCCAAATATCTTCCCAACAACTGCTTGATTTATAATATCTTCCTTTGCAGGAAAATATTCCAGGAATTCAATTACTTGACCTATATTATCTTCCTGATTGAAATATTTTAAAAATTCGTTCAGCCTTGTACTTTGAATTTGAGCATAAGATATTCCTACTCCCATTTATTTACTTTTTCTGCGGCATAATATTGACACCAATTTCCTCAATAGAACCTTCATTTATAGCACACAACGGTCCGTGGAGGCGACGTACGGCCGTAATTCTTATTTTCCAATATCGTCTGTTATTCGTCGTAAATCAACTCTATTTATGGATCAATTTGTTCTTAACATACCGGCCGTATGTACGCTCTCCACTGTGTTGGGCGTTCGTACTCATCCTTCAGGATTAATGAATTCTCATTTTACAACTCTATTTTGTTATTCGGCCTATAGGATATTTAATCATTTCACCGCAGTATTTTCCGAAAATCTTGTTGATTTCAGTTTATCTCTTCATGTATTTATCTATGAACCCAGAATTCACTACAAATTACTTGAATTCTGATATTCATCTTCCAACATTTTCCAATAAGTTTCTGAGTTATTTTCTTCTAAATCTTTCGTCTGATATAAAACTTCATCTAATATTTCCAATTCTTGAAAAGGTATTGTCATCCAATGATTATTACTTCCTGATAAGATTTCTCCAGTAAAAACTATGTCCCTTGGATCTGAACATTCAGTTAGTTCTTTAATCATTTTTTCTTTATTCCCATCAGTAATCAATAGGATCGAGCGAATAAATTGTTCCTCTCCAACATTTAATCCAATCTTGACGTAATCAATCAATATTTTTCGTACCTCATCTAATTCGGCTCCAGAATAATCCTTAATAATTTTCTTTTCTATATCATCCGCTAATCTCTCCATTTCTAAAAGGTTTACTATACAAAACTTATATGACGCCCAACGGTCTGGGTATGCGCCCGTGACGCCTTTTTATGTTCTTCAATATCGGTATCTGTTCGTCGTAATCAACTCCCTTATCAATCAGTTAATAATTTTCCAAAACGGCGGCATGGTCGCATACGCTTTGTTCACTGCAGTACACTACTTAATCTCAAAGATGACTTTTATGGTTGTTCTAAACTTGATCTTCTTGAATTTTACATTTCCACTATTAGGACCCAACATCCCTCTTTCCATATTCATCACTAGTCTTGGTATTGTCAGATATTGTTCTAGCAAATATTCTTGATAGCCGCTTTGATACAATTCTGTTATCTGCTTAGCTCTTCCCAATTCTTCTCCAATCGAGGATAAAATCTTTTCTGCTCGAGATTTTGCATTTATAGTAGCTTCTATTTTTAATTCCTCCTCTAATTCTTCCAATCTTGAGTAATTTATGTCTGCTATCCCAGATCTCTCGATTTTTATCTTTTCTACCTCTATTGCAAATTTATCAAGATCATTTATTTCGCTGAATTTGACTCGATAAGTCTTACTCCGAATTACTTCACTTTTTCTTCGGCGATATTCTAACTTTCTTGAATTTGTGTCATCAATTTCTATTCGCTCATCTGATATTTCTAATTCTTGCACAATCTTCCAAAATTGTCTATCTAGTTCTTCTAGCTGGATGTATTCTCGACCTTCTTTGTAATCGGATATCTCCACTTCATAATATAATTCATCTGGAACTATTTCTCTTTGTGAATATCCAATCACCTCTATTTCTCGAACTTCTCCTTCTTGTCCATATATAGTCAGGTTGATCAACAGGAATAGTAAGAGAGCAATCGTTTTATAATTCATAACTTCTATTTTCCAATTATTGCAGTGAACGGGCCGGGGATGCGACGTGCTGCCCTTTTTCTGTTTTCCAATATTGGTATCTATTCACCGAAATTCAAACTCATTCACAATCAAGATCTCATTTGTCATAGGGCAGCATGATCGCATACGCTTTGTTCTCAACAGTTTTTCAACCAGTGAAGTCTATTATTTAAATCTTTCACAAAGATGTCTTGGTCTCTTGATAAAACTGTATTTGTTCCTAATCCAGTCTCTTCAAAAATATAGCTCGACTCTATATCTAATGTTGATTTTTTTATAGAAAGAATTCCACTTAAATCTACATTTGGGTATTTTTCCAAATCAGCATGTCCAGTTACCAAATAACTTTCATTTTTTGGGTTAACTGAGTTGCATAATTTGAAAGAATTAAAACGATGCTCCTCTAATTTTTCTTTAACATTTTCAAATTTAATATCGCCAGATTCAGTATCTATTTCAAAGATATAAGATGCAAAAAACGCAATCATGTTATTACGCGATGAGTCAAAATGAAAGTAATCTGCCTCTGGTAATACTTCCTTGAAAAATTGACTTTTGTTAAAGCCCGGCACATTATGCCAATTAAAAATAATCTCTCCTCTATTTAAATCAATTTTTAAAATCCTACTATCAGTTAACCCGATAATTAACGAATCGTTTTCGGTAGCAATAAGCTTTTTATATTTTGATCCAAAGAAAAGTTT
>JAGGDU010000089.1 GCA_018457135.1 Trichodesmium erythraeum GBRTRLIN201
CCTAATCAAACTATCTCAGACAATATTTGAGATTTAGATGAATTAATCTGACTGACTTGATTCTCTTGTAACCAGCAAAAAAATTTGTAGGAAACAGCCAGTCATAAATGCTTCTAATGTCTCTGTAAAATTTGTCAAACTGGTGTAAGAATAACCCTTTCTCAAGCCTCCCATTAATTGTTGGTAAAGAAGGAAAGTATAGGCTACAAAAACTAAGATAAAATGACGCATCATACTGGTTTTATCTCTGACAAAATATTCTTTTAAACCCAAGCATCCCTTAGTTTCCCTATAAAAATTTTCAATATAGTTTCTCTCATAAAAGGTGGTGACTATCCATTCTCCTGTCACACTTTTATATTGTTTATTTGTCATTAAATAATCAATTTCAGTAGCTTCAGATATAGAACTATTATTCATGAGGATTACTATAGTTCTAGTCCCAGTTAAACCTTTGGTTTCTACTTTTATAGTAGCTACCCAAACTGTTTTGGGTATATCTTGTTTTAATGTTCCTGCTTAAAAAGCCTTTTGTGGTAAAGATAAGGCGATTTCATCTAACCTTTTTTGTGATTGTTTTTTGCCAGTTTTTTTGATTAATAAAACTTACCTGAAGATTTTTCGCACTACCCCCTATATATTTAAGTTCGAGTTGTTCTAATTCTATTGCGAAAAGACGAATTATTACCATAAACTCTATCCACTAAAGTTATACCTAGTCGATATTTTCTAGACAAAGTTTTTTTCACGTTCCTTGATTGCTAAATCGGTTTTTTTAACAAATTCTTGATCATCTTTACTATCTGGTAAAGATGATAACTTTTGGTACAACTCCACATCCAAAGGTAGGCTGCGCACTCCATTATATAGGTGAGTTCTGACTATTACTACTCCATTATCTGTTTTTCCAATTTATCCAAGATATTGTCGGCCTATTCCACCAGTAAAATTACCACTTTTTCTATGGTAATTATCATCAATAATCAGAGCAAATCCATTTCTAATCGGGTTTGCAGGTTGTTGATTCATAATTTCTAAATGACGCTCATTTATCGAATTTTCAGCCCCAGCCTGCAAAGTATATAAAATGATGCATATTATTATATGAAGAGCCGATAATATTGTGGGTAATTTGAGCAATATTTTTGCGTTTACTTTCTCCTAATAATCCTGCCAAATAATAACAAAATCCTCTTTTTTGAGCTTTGGTTTTGAAATATTTCATCAAATTTTTGACGCCACAATTGATAGCATGGTGGTAAGGCAGATAAAGTTGTTTCTTTCATCAGCTATCATTTTTAGGTAAAAGTCTTAATATATAATAATCTTAACCTAATTTACTGCATTTTTTTTGAAAGTCCAGCTAAAAAAAATTTGTAAAAGTATTGCATTAATTAAGTATCTGTGTTTTAATATGAAATCAATCGGTTCTAATAGAGAGCAGCTATTAGAGGAAACGGGGAAAGTTCGGTGTAAATCCGTCGCTGTCCCGCAACTGTGATGAGATACTTTATTATCTCTCAGTCAGAATGCCCGCCGATTAATAGTAACTTTATCAAACATCTGCGAGGTATAGATGATGACTAATATAGTTTTGATAAGAAGGGAATTAGCCCTAAATAAGAACCTTTCGCTACAGATATTTAGACAGAACTTATTTAAACCAAACTCTGGGAAAAAGCTACTAGTTAGAAAGAAGTGAATTAGCATTTATATTTTCTTTTGTGGATTTAATAGCCTACCATAATCACTGCGCTTAAAATTGCTTGGGGTGGAAATTTTCTTTATTTAATTTTCCCTTCTGCCTTCTTCAATAAAGAAGAAAAAAATAACAGCTAGAAAATTGATAAAAAGTGCAAAAAGTGCTTGAGAATCTACTGTTAAAAATATAAAAATAAGTAATAAGAGCGATAGTTAACGGTGGAATTAATCGCGATCGCAACTGCTTTGGTATTAGCACGGAAGTTGCGATAGAAAGTCTTACATAAATTTCAAAAGAAATAAAATGACAACAATCAAATAATAAAAACAGAAAATAGTGAACTCCTCACAAGTAGTTTGGAGGGAGACGAAATAAATGGTTTAGCAGGAGATGACACAATAAACGGTCTAGAAAGTGGAGACTTAATTAGTGGCAACCAAGTCAAGGATATTCTTGACGGAAATGCTAGTGGGGACATACTGCGGGGTGTTAAATAGAACAATAATCTCTCTGAAGACCTGAGTAGCAATAATGTTTATGGTGATGTAGGTACAGAAACCTTAACTGGGAGAGAGGGTTTCCATAATTTTGTTCTTCAACGACAAAATCAACTCAGGTGTTAACAGCAGCAAACTTACCGAAGACCAATTTAAAATATTTGTCCAACAACTAGGACCTTATTCCAGTTCTACCCAAGACCCAGGAAAAATATATTCTATCATCCCTGGTTTTATTAGTTCTGAGGATGAGGGGTTAATCAGACCGGACAGTATTGTTAATCCAGTCTTTGGAGCATGGGCAGCAGGATTTCAAAATTATTTGCCAGCACCAGGAGTCTATGAAAGATTCCAAACTCCCGAACTAACATTAGGACCTACCGCTAGAACAGATAATTTTATTGATATTGCTTTACTAGGGGATCTAACTCAAGAACAAATAGTCCCAGGAGTAACTCCAGGCGAGATTACTCTAACCTTTGACTCTGGTATTAGTAATGGTACAGGAGCAGAATTTGCAGTACTTGAAAATGGTTTTAATAACCTTGGCGGTATTTTTGCCGAACTAGAATTCGTTGAAGTTTCCAGTGATGGAGTAAATTTTGCTCCTGTACCTAGGGACTTTTTCACAGGGCAAGCATTCCCACACAAGTTTATAATTTAGCTGGCAAACAGGTTAATAATGCTTTTGAGTTTGAAGGAGAATTTTTTGGCAGTTCTTGGGGAACTCCTTTTGACTTAGATGACTTAGTTAACGACCCGTTAGTGACATCCGGTCGGGTAGATATTAATGCTATTCAGTTTGTTCGTATTGTAGACATCCCTGGTAATGGTAGCTTTTTAGATGCGACAGAAGACCTTATTTTCGACTTTTGGCCAACTGCACGACCAACTGTGACTTCTGGTGGTTTTGATTTGGAAGCGAGCGGTGTCATTAATGTTATTTAATGACTAAATCTGGAGAATTAAAATGAGGGAATTTACAGCAGGTTCCACTTTAGTGAGGTACACCAGTACCGGGCAATATCCTGGCAATAAAAACATTAATTCTGAATATTTGTACTTCACATACCTGGAATCTCCTGTAATTGATAGGTGACACTGCTCAAACCCAGTTTTGAGTATAGAAATCTTACTTTTGACTTTTGACTTTTAACTTTTAATTTTCCCAATCTGAGGAAGTCTTCACAGACGCTTTACCTCAGATAAATTAACCCAATTTACTGGAAATAAATAAAAACTATGTCAATATCAACATCAACTTTGGGATATCCCCGCATAGGGAAAAACCGCGAAGTTAAAAAAGCACTCGAATCATTTTGGCAACAAAAAATTAGTGCTGATGAATTGCTAAAAATTGTCCGAGAAATTGAAGAGGCAAGTTGGCAAACCCAAACTAAAGCAGGTATAGAACGAATTGGTATTGGTGATGCTACTCTCTACGACCAAATATTAGATTGGAGTTTTCGTTTCGGAATAATTCCCAAGCGTTTTCAACAATTCCAAAATTTAGAATGCTACTTTGCAATGGCACGAGGAAAAGATGGTATTCTAGCATTAGAAATGACTAAATGGTTTGATACAAACTATCACTATTTAGTGCCAGAAATTACACCAGATATTACTCCCAAAGCAGATTTTTCTGATTTCTTAGAAACTGTGAAACGCGCGAAAAAAATAATAGGCAAAAGTGCAGTTCCTATTATTATCAGCCCTATTACTTTTATCCGTTTAAGTCGTTTAGAATCTGTAGAATTTGACAATATTCTCGCTCAACTATTGCCGCTATACAGCGACCTATTAACTAAACTAAAAAAGTTAGGAATTTCGGAAATACAATTACACGAACCTGCTTTAGTTTTTGGCGATTCTTCTAATCTTAAAAAACAGTTCGAGATGGCTTATGCTGAATTAGCAAAAGTGGGATTAAATATTCATCTTGTCACCTACTTTGATGACCTGGGAGAAACCTATCCTTGGGTGATGAAATTGCCAGTAACATCTATTAGTCTCGACTTGACTCGCGGTCAAAATTTAGAACTAATTAAAAGTTATGGTTTTCCAGCAGATAAAACTCTAGGTGCTGGTGTAGTTGATGCTCGAAATATTTGGCGAATTCGTACTCAAGAAGTAACATCTTTATTAGAGGAATTAAAGGGGATTATTCCTAATATTTCTGTACAGCCTTCTGCTTCTTTACAATTTGTGCCTTATGATGTTAGACGTGAGGTAAAACTCCCAGAAGCACTGCGAAATGTATTAAGTTTTGCCGAGCAAAAACTAGAAGAGACAGTTTTATTATCTAAAGCATTGACTGGAAAAAGTAATAAGTCAGAGATAGAAAATATCGAAATCTACTGGCAAGAATTTTATAAATTTAGCCCTGCCAATGAAAAAGTAAAAAGTCAAATTAAAGCACTGAAAGAAACAGACTTTAGGCGAAGCATGTCTTATTTAGAAAGATTAGACAATCAAATAAAATTACCTGCTTTTCCCACTACAACTATCGGCTCATTTCCCCAGACTAAACAAGTTAGAAAATTACGAGCACGTTATAAAAAAGGCGAGCTGACTCAAGCTGAATATTTAGCACAAATTGATGCTAATATTGCCTACTGTATTGGTCTACAAGAAGGGATGGGAATGGATGTTTTAGTCCATGGAGAATTTGAACGTTCTGACATGGTGGAATACTTCGGTGAACAGTTAGATGGTTATACTTTTACTACTCATGGTTGGGTACAAAGTTATGGCAGTCGTTATGTACGCCCGCCAATTATTTTTGGTGATATTTATCGCCCTCATGCAATGACAATTCGGGAATTTGAAGTTGCTCAATCTTTAACTGAAAAACCAGTAAAAGGAATGTTAACTGGACCAGTAACCATGTTGAATTGGTCTTATCCCCGGACCGATATTTCTCGCCAAGAACAGGCATTCCAATTAGCATTAGCTATTCGCGAAGAACTGAAAGATTTAGAAAAGGCAGGTGCTGCTTTTATTCAAGTAGATGAACCAGCAATGCGGGAAGGTTTGCCACTAAAACAACAGCGTTGGCACGAATATTTGAATTGGGCAGTTGATGCTTTTCGTTTATCGACGGCGATCGCTCGACCAGAAACTCAGGTACATACTCATATGTGTTACTCTGAGTTCGGCGACATTATGGAATCTATTAAGCAATTGGATGCTGACGTAATTTCTATTGAGGATAGTCGTAGTAATAATGAGACTTTAATGCAACTGACTGATGCTGATTATCCTGCTCAGGTTGGACCAGGAGTTTATGACGTTCACTCTCCGAGTATTCCTACTACTGAATATTTGAGGGAAAGTTTGTATAAGTGTATTCAGTATCTGCCTGTAACTCAAATTTGGGTTAATCCCGACTGTGGTTTGAAAACTCGTCGTTGGGAAGAGGCAATTCCGGCAACTCGGAATATGGTACAAGCTGCTATTAGTTTGCGACAGGAGTAGTTGTTGTTTTTGTCCATAAGCTGAAAATTGCCTAATTTTAGATAATTTGGCATTGAGGGGGTAAACAAACATTTTTCTATCTCCCTCAAAATACAGCAGTTTCCGAAGCTATTTACTAGGGAAGTAGGGGAACAATTAAAAAATATTTACCCTGTTAAAAGTATTGTTATTTTACCTCATAAAAACGGGAATTTTTGTAGCAATATTAAACTCCCACTTTACAAAAACAGAATTAACTATTAAACCTGATAACTAAGAAGCAATTATTAATTATGCTTCAAATCCATTTGTAAATTTTGGCCTTACTGATTTTAGGTATGATACAAGCTCCCCTAGCCTCCCAATTTTGGGGGATGCGCGGGGGCTTAACTAGAACAAATAATGGCATATTCATATTTCTATTCAGCAACACCTAAATCTTTTCTAAGTAGTTTAATTATATAAGTTATCGAATCAAATGGATCGAGAAAATTATTTACATAATTGGCAGCAAGAGTTTATTTCTACTAATTTAATCTCTATAGGATATAATGCTTGGCAAGGTTATTTAAGTAGCCAAAGAGGTCTAATTATTTGCAGTACAAACTTACCTATTATTGGTGCAAGTGGAGAAACATTTAAAGTACATTTTGTGCCTCGTAATAATCTTGTACCTCTTCTCAATGCTTGGTTAAAAGCACCTGATACTGTCCCCCTTAAAACACACTTTATGAATGCTCATATTTTAGAAGCTGTAGATAATTATAACCCTGAAAAAGATGTCGTTTTTATGTTGGAATCTGGCAGTTATGTTACTTTCTTTTATCTTACTAATTTACCGATTAGTCCGCCTAGTTGTTACCAACAAGTAGTCAAAATTTGGAATGAATTTCCATCTCAATATTCAGAGGAATATCAAAATAATCATCATCTCTAAAATTTGCTAATTTATTATATCTTTAGATTAAATAAAAAAAGTTATAGTAAGTGTTTATCTGTCAGTACTTAAGCTATGAATTATTAGCTCATTTTCAACTCAAAAAAATAATTAGTATCCAAGGATAATTAAAATTATAAAAAAAATTAGCGGGTCTAAGTAGTTGATTGATTCTGGCAAAAGCTGAATCCTGAATGATTAAAAGTTATTTGCTTTTCTATTTATACAATTAAGAAAAATATTTTTTGAATAAATTATTCTTTATTAACAGTTAATTTTAATAAAATTTATTCGCCTCTTGACAATAAAAAAAAAGATGATACTATGTCTATATATTATTTATTTGCCAAACAATTATGTTAACTAAAAATATAAAAATAACCACTCAAGAGTTTCTTCTTCAATTAGACAAAATTATTGAAGAAAAACATTTACTTAAACATCAATTCTATCAAATGTGGAATGAAGGAAAATTATCTTTAGAAATGTTGCAAGAGTACGCTCAAGAATATTATCTACAAGTTCATTATTTCCCTACTTATGTTAGTGCTACGCATGCAGCTTGTGACGACTTAGAAATCCGAAAAATGCTCCTAGAAAATCTCATAGAAGAAGAAATGGGAGCCACAAATCACCCAGAATTATGGTTGCGTTTTGCAGAAGGTTTGGGTGTAAAACGGAAAGCTGTACAAGAGCGCCAACACCTAGCCAAAACTCAGGAATCAGTGAAGATTTTGCAACAGTTATCCCACAGTGAAAATACAGCAAAAGGTTTAGCTGCTCTCTATGCTTATGAATCCCAAATTCCCGAAGTAGCTACTACTAAAATTGCTGGTTTGAAAAAATTTTACGGCATTAATTCTGAAGCAGCTTTGGCATTTTTTAAAGTACATGAAAAGGCTGATGAAATTCACAGCAAAGTTACGCGAGAAGCATTAGTAAAACTCTGTGAAACTAATGCTCAAAAACAGGAAGCATTAACAGCAGCAGCAACAGCAGTAGATGCTTTAAACTTACTACTTGATGGGGTGTATGAAGAATATTGTCAAGTTGTGAATTAATGACAGCAATTTTCCGTTAAGGAACGGAAATTAAATAAGACCGGGAAAATATGCTTTATGCCGCATAAACCTCTTGAGGGTAATTAATTTTATCCGGTTTTATTTTATCAAAATAATATGGGTCTAAAAGCCTGCCTTTTAAGGCGAAATATTGGAGCGGGATTCAAATTCCATACTTCCGCTCCTGGGAAGGTTTATGGGTGGGTTGACTTACTAAGCCCTGACTTTCTTAATCTCATTCCTAAATAGAGCACAGTGGTTGAACTAACCGAAGACATCATCTTTAGTTGCGACTTCTGGTGGTTTTAATTTAGAAGCGATCGGTATAATTAATGTTATTTAATTCAGTGGGAGGAAATAGGGAGTATGGAGTAGGAAAGAATCAACAAGTATGATTAAATAGTATTGACTAAAATATCACTAATATTCTGTAAGAGTTTAGTCTTCAAAGCCCTACTTTTGAGGTATTTTGTTGATAAACAAACTTTAAATCTAGAGAACTAAAATGAATGAATTTAATCAATGGGTCACACCATTAAAACGTATGGTATCGGAAAAAAATCCTAAAGGTGGAACGATAGAATATGAAGATTTTCCTACTACAATAGATGTCACTGGTCCTCTACTGTATACATTAATTCAGCAACAGTGGCAACAAGTTCAAATAGGTCATGTTGTTGAAGGTGGCGTACTAGAATTAGAATTTACTGAACCTCCAAAACTTTGCTTAATTTATGATGGTTATTTGACCGTAGCAACTCCCACTTGGCACATTCATTTATGCTTAGAAAAAAATTTAGGAGGACCTCACTGTACGACACCAATAGAATTAAGAGAAAAGCGTCTTTTAAGTCGGGCAGCACTTTATCGTCGCCTAAACCCTGAAGGAGTGGCAAAAAGTTGGGGTATTCAGTTTTGGAATGGGGCGGCAGAAAAGTTAATGACGATATTTTTGCCGAATCCATTTTTAGGGGAAGATGAGGATTATTTGCCTGAGAAAAAAGCGGAGTTTTCCAAACTTGCACTTTATCAGGAGTTACGAGAAATTTATGTTTTAGGAACTCGTCCAATTCCTTTTAATAGTAATCCTTTAAAACGACCTTATTTGTCTGTTTGTCGGTCGAGTCGTTGTTATCCTTCTCGGAAGTGGCAGCCAATTTTTGAGGCTTTACAAACAGCGGTAAAAACATCAGAATTAGATATAGATGTGATTACTTCTGGCTGTCTGGAAGTTTGCAAAATGGGTCCGGTGGTCTTTTATTCGGCAGACCGAACTTGGTACACTCGTGTCACTTCTGATGTTGCTAAACGTATTGTTAATGAGCATTTATTAGGGGGGGTGAAGTTGTCTAAAAATTTATATCCTAAAACTAATGGTTGAAAAATATTAGGAATCAAAATTTATGAATGATAAAATTACAGTTGATTCGTCGGAAAATTATAATCTTTGGAGTAATGCTGAAAAAGCAATCTCTTATTCTCGTTTGTGGGAATTTTTGTTAATTACTATTGGCAGTGCTAGTAGTATTATTTATCCTCACGTTCCCTTAGTAGGTTTTGCTGCTATTAGTGGGGTAACACTTAATAGAAAACAGGCAATAATTTCCTCAATGATAATTTGGTTATTTAATCAATTATATGGTTTTACTCTCCGTCAATATCCCCAGAATTTAGAATCTTTTACTTGGGGATTAGTGATGGGTTTGGGAACATTATTAGTAACAATTATAGCTATTCTTAAGCCTAAATTTATTGAGGATAAAATCTGGAGGTATTATTTATGGTTGAGTGCTAGTTTAGTCATAGGATATGTCTTGTTTGAAGGGATAATATTGTTGAGTGCTACCTTAATTGTAGGAAGCATTCATGTTTTAACGGTAGGGATTTTAGGAAGGATTTTTATTAAGAATATAGTCTGGGCGATCGCTCTAACTTTTCTCCATAGTCTGTTGATTTGGAATGGGATTAAATTCTTTAAAAGAGGGAAACGGAGTTCTATCGCTCCTACTTAAGAAAACTAGACAAACAGCCTCTTAAATAAATAGACTTATCGCAAAATCAAACCTTAAAGTGAAAAGGGAAAATTCTGGCTTTCACTAATAGAAATTCCAGAGTATAACCGCAGTCAACATGAAGCGATAGCTAACCATCTTTGATGTGATTTCGATACAATTCTCTCGCTGCATTATATCTTTTTACACCAGATATTGTATGTTCACATTTGACCCGAGCGCTACTTTTTTTTCTATTAAGAGGTTTTTCTTCCTCAGTTAATTCCTTTCCTAATCGTTTTTTCCTGGGAATTTTGATATTGACAAATTCTTTCTGTAATCCCTGGAAACCCAAATCTACATTACTTTTTACCTCCTGAGGACACAAAATCTACCAACTTTTCTTCATCCAACTGCCGTTTGTCATGTACCTTACCCTTTCTTGATGACGATGGGACGAAGGCTCTTTTCTTTGAATCTTTTATGATCAGATGTTTACGAGTATGGTACTTTTTTTTGCCTGAGTAATGATGTTTCTGTTTTTGGTAGTCTTTTGGAGGCTGGATAGGCCGTTCTGTAACGTCAATCATCATTTCTGTGGTAGATGGAAACCTGGTAATAAATTCTTCAATGCTTTGTAACTTACGTTCTGGTAAGGCCATTTTTTCCTGAAAGCACTCTAAGGGTAATGGCTGTAGTCTTAACATCCAATAGTGTGCTCTGCTGCGGTGTAAATAAAACAACACTCCTGCTACATCAAAGGTAAGGTAGCACTTAAAATTGAACTTGATGAAAACATGACTTGTCTTAGGCCTGTAGCCATCATACTTTTCTCCTTCCTCCTATATTTCGGAGTCTAGGTTTTTGGCTATTAGCGATCGCTTCCAACTCAAGTTGGATACAAAAGGCTTGTAATAATTCATCGAATGCCTTACGTTTCAGTCCAGTCAATGCTCTTAAGAGGCAGTCTTCTTTTATAACTCAATTAATATCTAACATTGTCCCATCTCAAATAACCTATTGACTTTATAGGGTAAAGTATAAAGCGATAATAATATCCACTAGCACCCTATGAGTATTCTCATCAACTACCACACCTGTTGTATCAACATTAGCAGTCGACAAACTGACTAGAAGTTGTTGCCCAAAGCTATCATTTCCGACTCGCCCCACTATTTTTGTGGGAATGCCAAGGCCAGCAGCAGCAACAGCTTGGTTTGCTCCTTTACCACCACCTGCGGTAAAAAAGTTGTTGCCATTAATAGTTTATCCTGGAGTCGGTAAACGGGGAGTGGTTGTAATTAAGTCAATGTTGACACTACCAAAAATAATTATGCTCATAAGTTATTAGTGCTTTGAAAAAAATTACTTACTGCTGGTAGTATATTGTAATAGTGGTCTATCGTAATTATCAAGAGTTACCCAAAAACACCATATATAGTGCATAAAAATTTTGCCTATTTTTACATTCTGTGAGTGTGGAAACCCAGCCAACGCCACGGGGAGTGAGGACTGAAATATTTATTCAAAAATCTTTAGTTATTATAATTAAACAAGTTTGATTCTAATTAAAAAATATTTCAATTCTAACACCAGATAATCCACTGATAATTTATGTGTAACCTTGTCAATAGTTTTTCCTATTTTCACTGCTAACTTTTTCAGAAAATTCCATACTAATGCCCTAGAAGTTATAAGGTTTATTTGAATTTGTATGACATGAAATTGACAATAATTTAAACCTGTTAATTGTTTGATGATAGTATGAAATCCTCAATTTTTTATCTGGGGTAATAGACTCAAATTGTACGGCTGTAAGTAATAATTAATTGAGGTAATATTTTGACAATATATTCTGCTGAAGCTGGCGTAAAAAAAGAAAAAAAACACTTTTTAATGCTGTAAAAATTATTTACTAATTGATTATTTTTCCTGATATTTTTTTCAGTTCTATATCCTAGGTTAGCTGTTGAAAAATTTTGTACATTTTGAAATATTTTATATGATCAACTGGTAGGATTACTATTTAAGGAATAACTATCAATTTTTGCTAAATAATCTATTAATGTAATTAATATTTGTATCGCATACAAACTATATATTAATACAGTTTTAAATAACATTAATTATGATTTAAAGCTATTTTGCATAATTTATTAAACACTTTTATATTTTGTTTTTTGTAAGTATCTGGGCAACAAAACCTATAATCTATAATTGTTAATTGATTAATTAAAATATATACAATCAACTATTTCTATATCAAGATATTCCTAGTTTATAGAAGGCAAATAAATTTATATTTATGGCAATATATTGTTGTCGCTCTAGTGCTTATTTTAAAAAAGCTACACCATCAAATTTTAATCCATACTTTTTTAAATTTACTATATCATAAAAAGTCATATATTCTGCTGTGTTTGTGACATGTTTCTTGGAAATTTTACTATAAATATCCTGAATTTAAAGACTCATATATTCAATAAAATTTGATTGTATTATAGCTAATATTTTCGATTTTAGTTGAGCCAATATTGTGATTTAAGACCCGTAAAATTTTAGTCAATATTTACGATTTATAAGATGATTAAATCAATATTTTTGCTCCTAAATATAATTAAGTCATTTTTTTATAATTATTAAAGATTTTCAGCAAATTAATTTGACAAGCTGTCATATATATTTTTAGATATTTTATTTTCTTATTTTTACTATAGCAATCCTAAATAATATTCGATAAAATATGATATGTAGTCAAATCAGCTACCCTAAAAAAAGTACGATTTTTTATGATAATTTATCTTCAAAATAATTTAGTATTAGTATCTATAATATACTTTAAAAGTAATATCTATCAAAAAAATGACTGATTATAGTATTGACAATTTCACATTTTGACAGTAAGTTTGACATAGTTCACCTTCATAAGTTCTGAGTGTATTATATCAGGGGTTGACTCTTACTTTTGATTTTTCTGTAATACTCTAAAGATGGATTATAAAGATTGATTCCGAGGCAATTAGTTCTTTAAACTTGACATTAAAACTTGACATTATCAAATTAAAAAGTTAACAATAAAAAGTCACCTGTTGCTAAGCGGATAACAGTCATCAATATACAGAATAGAATTGTTTGGTGTGGGAAAAATTAAAATGCTTAAAAGCTTACTATATAAAGTTTGAAGCATTTTAGACCTAAAAAAACGCTTAAGCTTCAACAGATAAAGGTTTTAGGTATTTTTTTTCCTTAATTTTCAACAACTCTAATATATGACTTTTACCCTTCCATTAATTAGGGGTAAATATTGCTAAGTCTTAAGAAATACAATAGAAAAATTAATGAAGATTACCTTTAACAAATTCGTCAAATATGCCCCCAGTGTTCTCAGTATCACATTATTTATAGCAAATCCTGCAGAGGCTAACCGACCAATACAAATTTCTCAAGCATTTCGTTCACTACCGATAGATGATCCCTCATTAGAAATTCCCAGTGTATCTGAGCTAGCAGTAGAAGAGGCAATAGATCAGGTAACATCTGTCTCTCAATTATCAGATGTACAGCCTACAGACTGGGCATTCCAAGCATTACAATCATTAGTAGAACGTTATGGTTGTATAGCAGGTTATCCCAATGGAACCTACAAAGGCAACCGGGCCATGACTCGCTTTGAATTTGCTGCAGGATTAAATGCTTGCCTAGACAGAATCACAGAATTAACTGCAGCAGCAACCAGTAACCTAGTGACTAGAGAAGACTTAGCTATATTGCAACGTTTACAAGAAGAATTTGCAACCGAACTAGCAGTATTGCGCGGTCGTATAGATTCTTTAGAAGCACGCACAGCAGAACTAGAAAATAACCAATTTTCCACAACAACCAAACTCAATGGTGAAATTCTGTTTTGGTTAAGTGATACCCTCGGAGAAAGAGCAAATGCCCGTGGAGAGTCTTCTGGCAATAACAAAACTCAGACTTTCTTTTCTTATCGCACCTGGTTACACTTTGAGAGTAGCTTTACTGGAGAAGATTTGCTATTCACCCGTCTACAAGCTAATAATACTTACGATTTGAGTGAGCCAGATCTTACCAATACTTTAATGACTCGTACTGCCATTGATGAAGCTGATAGTAATGATAATTTTGGTATTGACCTGATGTTCTATCAATTTCCCATTGGCGATCGCGCCCAAGCCATCATCGGCCCTATTGGAGTTGACCTAGATGACGTTTCCACAGTTCTGTCACCCTTTGCAGAAGAAGGGGATGGTACCATTTCTAGATTTGGACGACGCAACCCTACCAGTTTCCGCGGTCCGGCTAATGCAGCTCTTGGTTTTAGCTACGCATTTAATGATATGTTTATGGTCAATGTTGCTTACTTAACAGACGATCCAGCAAATCCTGCTGAAGGTGCGGGTGCATTCAATGGGGCTTACAGTGCATTAGGTCAACTTATAATTGAACCTAATGATACCTTGGCATTTACCTTGGGTTATGTTCGTAAATATTGGGGTAAGGATGGGGTGGATATTACTAATGGGACTGGTAGTTTCAAAGCTCAAGACCCCTTTGATGGTCTTTCCACAACTGCTGATAATGTTGGGTTACAAGCTCATTGGAGAGTCAATGAAAAGTTTGAGATAGGAGGTTGGTTTGGTTCCACCTGGGCGCGGCCGGAAACTAGCAATGGTGATGAAGACGATATTACTATTATTAATGGAATGTTATATTTTGCTTTCCCAGATTTGTTGATAGAAGGAAATTTGGGTGGTTTGATGGTTGGTGTACCTCCTATTGTTACTGATGGTGGTGATGATGATTCATTGAAAGATGATGATACATCTATACATATAGAGGCAATTTATCGTTTTCAAATTAATGATAATATTTCTTTGACTCCTGGTTTATTTGTGATTACAAATCCTAATCATGATGATGTTAATGATACTATTTGGATAAGTACATTCCGAACTCAGTTTGTATTTTAACTAAAATCAGCGATCGCTAATATAAATTAGTGGAATTAACGATATTTTTTTTATGAGTGGCCATCTCAAAAAAAGAATTACTTAAAATTTCAAATCAAACAGAAGATGATAGCCTACTATTAGATGAGCGATCGCTATTATGGTTAGTACTATTTAATATCAAATCCGTTGGCTTCGGAGTAATATAATTCTTATCTTCAGTAAGGAGAAAAGCTTACTCATCCCTAGAAATTCAACTTATTACTCCTGCTACCGGATTTGATATCAGTCCTGATTATCTTTACCAAAATTGCCCTGAAATTGGTAACCCAGAATTGAGGAATATACTAATAATCTCCAATCTTTTTTGTAGTCTAATTAGGGGTTAGTAAATTACATAAATTTCTTCTTTTTATTCATGCAAAATAAATTATTTTTAGAAAATGTTATAGTTAAATATATTAGTAAAAATCGTCCAATTTAGCACTCTATCAAATTATGGAAGACATTAACGATCAAATTATCAATATGATGGCAGATTTTTTCGGCATTTTTGGTCAAAAAGAAGCCTTTACTCTACTAATAGCAATTGATAGAGAAACAAATTACAACGACTTCTTAAAAGCTGAAGCTGGTTTTAATAGCTATAAACTAGCTATTCTAGATAAAGGCATTCAAAATTCTCCCTATCAAAATCAGGTGGAAAATTATCCAGAACATCTAAAAATGCTGTCTAGTTTAGCAACCCCACGGGCAAAAGCTTTTCCCCATGTTGGTGAACTTCCAGAAATTGATGAACAAGCACTTAGTTTTATTCATCCTGATATTAAAGAAGCTTGTATTTGCCTAGGTGGTAATGCTGGCGGACTCTTTAAATCTCGTTGGTTAGGTAGAAATTCTCTGGATAAATGTCAGTATTGGAGTTCTACTAAAGTCATTGCAATTTTAAATATAATTTGTTCTCTTAGTTCTCTTAATAATGATATTAATACCTGTCAAATTCGAGGCGATGGAAAAAATATAGACTTTAATGAAGCTGTAGAAGATGTGATTACTTATGCAGAAAAGGTAGGTAGTTCTAACGCTTTATCTGCAATGTTTAAATGCTTCCAAACTTATGTTGGTTTAGAATCATGGTTGAAGGAAATTACAGGTAATAATCATACAGAATTTCAAGGTTTATATGGTGAAGAACCCTTTATTATATCTCCTGAAATTGTACAAGATAATCAAGTTTTATTGAGTGCTGTATCAGAAATTAAAAAGCCAGAAGACCAGACAGGAGAAAATGTTGTTACTGCTTATGACCTAACCAGAATTATGTCAATGGTAGGGTGGTATTATCATTTGCCAGAACCAGCAAAACTACCAGGAATGTCTTGGAAAAATTTGCAACCTTTGATTAGGAATACTGGCAAAGATTCTGCTCGTTATGTAGATGTAGCTCTAGAAAAATTGGGAATTCAAAATAGTATTAAATATCCTGTTATTTTATCTAAATTGGGTTTTGGATATACCAAGAGTCGTAAGCGTACAGAACTTACTTATACTTGTTTTACTCAGTTTGAATATCAGGAAAAAGTTAAGTCCATAGCTATGACTTTGCGGGGTGCAAAAGCTTTAGGAGACTGTGACAGAGAAGCAGTAGAAATAGATGCTCGGATGGCAGCAGAAGTAACAGAAATTATCAGACTTTTAGTAACAGATGAACTGGTTTAACGAACTCCAAACTCAGAAGGCGCGAACTTAAAGTTCAGAACTCCAAACTCAAAAGTTAAATTCATAGCAGTGACTAAATCAGAATTTACCCACTTAAACAAGAAATTGGGTTTATTTCCCCAGCCGATAAACCCAGTTTCTTTAACATTATTCCTTATATAGAGAAGAGAGTATTCCCATATCAACCTGTATTTCGCATACCAGCAGCGATACCATTAAGAGTCAACAAAGCACCCCGTAATAACTCACTCTTACTATAACGAGAATTAATTACACCAGGTGTACCTGTATCATGCTGACGCAGACGTTTCAGCAAAGCTACCTGCAACATACCCAGAGGAATAATAGTTGCATTACGTAATTGTACAGAACGCTGTAAATCTGGATCTCCATCCAAAGGTCGTTGATGACCAGAAATTTGTAGCACTAAGTTCCGTGTTAGGTGATACTCAATAGTAATTTCTTCAAACAGTGTCTCAAAGCGTTCCCGGTCTTCTGGTTTGGATAATTCGCGCACATAATAATGAGCAATTTGCAAATCCACCTTAGCTAAAGTCATCTCCACTTTAGAAATCGCAGTAGTAAAGAAAGGCCACTTTACATAAAAGTATTGCAAAAGTTTTAGGTGTTCTTCTGGTTCTTTTTCCACAAACTCTTGTAAAGCAGTTCCCACACCATACCAAGCAGGTAAGAGAAAGCGACTTTGAGTCCAACTAAATACCCAAGGAATTGCCCTTAAACCAGAAATTGTTTTCTTCTTATCATTTTTCCGCCGAGCTGGACGGGAACTAATTTGTAGTTGACTAATTTCTGGCATTGGTGTAACTTGATAGAAAAATTCTACTAGATCTTCTTGTTCATAAATCAGATTTCGGTAATGGCTACGCGATCGCACTGCCAACTCCTCCATAATTTGATTCCAAGTTTCAATTTCATCAAACCCTGTATGTAGCAAACTAGCTTGAATTACTGCAGTAGTAACATTTTCCAAGTTAAACATTGCTAAGTGAGGCAGAGAATATTTAGAGGCGAGCACCTCTCCTTGTTCAGTAATTTTAATCCGCCCACTAATGCTTTTACCAGGTTGAGCCAAAATAGCTTTATAAGCTGGACCGCCACCACGTCCTACAGAACCACCGCGTCCATGAAAGATACGCAAAGCAATGCCATGCTCTTCCCCTACTTTGTATAAAGCTTTTTGAGCTTTATGAATTTCCCAGTTACTACTCAAAAACCCAGAATCTTTATTACTATCTGAGTAACCCAACATCACCTCTTGCAAATAAGGAGCTTCGTTAACTAATTCATTAATTGGCTCTTTTGATAATTTATCATATCCACCAGCAAGCCCTGCACGATATAGGGACAACTTAAATAAATCGTGCATTACCCTGGGAGCACTTCTCAAGTCTTCCACTGTCTCAAACAAAGGAACCACGTGAATGCTACTCGCACCAGTTGCCGGATCATAAAGTCCTGCTTCTTGAGCTAACAACAACACTTCTAATAGATCGCTAACATCCCTACTCATACTAATAATATAGGTTTGGCAAATTTCTTCACCAAACTCTAGCTGTAATTCTCGCAGCATTCGGAAAGTATTAATTATTTCGCAGGTTTTCTCAGAAAAAGGTAACTCTGTGGGAATTAAGGGGCGACGAGTAGGCAACTCTGTTGATAACCATTCAGTCCGCTCTGCCTCCGACATTTCTATATAAGATTTAGGCAGAATTTGTAAATATTCAGTAATCTCTTGGATCGCCGCTTCATGGACTGAAGACTCTTGACGAATATCTAGTCGTGCTAAGTTAAAACCAAAAATTTCTACTTGAGAGATTAGATTTTCTAAGTCACTACAGCTTAAACCAGTTTCTTTGAGGTTACGCTGAATTAGTTGTAATTCAGCTAGAAAATCAGCACTAGAGTGATAAATGCTTTTTGTTTCTTGATATTGAGAGAGAACTTGTTTTTGTCGTTGAGAAAGAACTTCTTTTTTTTGTCTTTGAACTTCATCACCATTATATAAACGCGCATTGCGATCGCGAGTATTTTCTAAACGCTTTTTGATATAAGACAACTTCAAACGATAAGGTTCTTGCCGATAGCGAATTGCCCATTGATCGTAAACTTCTGACATCTGTATATGGTCACGGTCTAGAGAATCTAACAATTCTGGTAACACATCACTCCAATGTAGAGATAAACTCAAAAGTTCTTTGAGGCGATCAATAGCATTAAGATATTTTTCTAATACTATCTGACGTTGGTAACAAGCTGTTTGCCAAGTCACTGCTGGTGTACAAAAAGGATTTCCATCACGGTCAGATCCTACCCAGGAACCAAATTTACAGAAATTGTAACTTGGTGGTTTCAGATAAGGAAAGGAACTATGTAAGGCTTGCTTAAACCTACGATGTAGTTCAGGAGTAGCATCAAATAAGACTTCGTTAAAATAATGAAGAGTAGTTTCTACTTCATCTAAGACACTAGGTTTAAATTGATGTAGTTCATCTGTACGCCACCATAAAAGAATTTCTTCTGTTAACTGTTCTTTGAGGGATTCTATTTTCCAAGATGACACTAAAGAATTTACTTGTTCTTCATCTACGTGTGATTCTGAAAGGCTTTCATTTACTTGATCGAGCTGTTGGAGAATTTTGGCGATACGTCTTTGTTTTGTTCTAATTGTACGACGAACAATTTCCGTTGGGTGTGCTGTAAACACTAAACGGATATCTAAATTATTAATTAGTCGTTGAATTAATTGTGATGGTACATTGAGGGTCTGTAGGAGGGGAAATAAATAATGAAATGTACCCTCTCCCTCATGTTTAATTCTGTTATCGTTCCACACTGGTATACTCTCAACCCGCAGCGAACGGGTATCATGATCTTTAGCTATATCATCTTTAGAGATTAGTTTTTCTAGACTGTTATTGTGAGAGTAAGCTAGTTGTTGAATTTTTTGTTCATAATGTTGTTCGACAATATTAATTAGCTGAAAATATAGAGCAAAAGCTCGAGCTGCCCGAATTGCATCTTTTAGTTCTAATTTTTCAATCAGTTGTTCAATTTCTGAACCTAGAAAGTCAGATGCTTGTCCTTCTGGAGAATGACCCGAGCGCATCTTCTGGAGTATATCTACCAATTCTTGGCCACACTCTTGTCTGAGCACTGATTCCCACAAATTTTCAACTATTTTGATTCGATTATGTAGAAACAGATCTGAAGCTGTCATTTTAGGATTTTTGAACCCTGGTTCTAGGGTTATTTCTTTTGAGTGTAGTAGTGAGCTCATATTGACTGTTCCTCCTTAATCGGTAATATCAAAAAAATGTATTTTTTGATACTCTTATCTCCATGATTATGGATTTAATAGTACCAATGTCTGAAAATAGCTTATACTAATAGGGTTTTTGTCTGCGTTTGTACAAATCTACAAACATATTAATAGAACAAAACTTAGTCAAAATATACAATCATACATGGAATAAAATCATACATGGAGTAAATAGGGGTGAGCGGCCACGAGTGATTCGCAACATCAAACACACCTACTTGATATAGTAGTTCTGCACAAGTCTTGTAGAAGTTACCGAGGAAAAACACTTTTACACTACATCACTCCGACAATTTTATCGTAGTTTGGTTCATGTTTTCATGATATTTGAGTTATTCTTCCTACAGACATAGGATGCTAGAAACAAAAAGTCCTCTTGTACTTAGCACCATATTTCCCTACGGGATTTATTTTAGTGTGTTTCTTGATTTCCGTTGTACTAAACTTACTCAAACTTACATAAGGCGTGATTGCATAAGTTTTGGAGCTGGCTTCCTGTTTCAAAGAATACCACTGACCGCAGTCTCTAACTTATCTACGACCTAGGCTTCAAATACCGAGGAAGCTCAAGCTACTTATTCACATAATTTTTGATCATTACTCATATTGTTACAATGTCACTATAATATGTGTAAGTTTAAACAAGTATAGTTAATTTTTATTGAGCTGTCAAGTCCCCCCCTTTTCTGGAGAGCGGTTTTCATGATTAGTAAACTACAGGAACGTCTTTATAAGGTTTTGCTTGTGACGATGTGGTTTATAAACCCGAAAAATGCTGTAAATATATTATGATAGCATGACGATGCTTTGAAATTCATCCAGTTTAACAGGATGACAATTATTATGGTTTTACCTTTAGCTCAAAAAAAATTTACCTTGGACAAGATTAAAATTAAATACAATTATAAATCTAATGGGTTTTTTTGGGGAAATTTAAGAATTGGTAGGCGATCGCCACGAAATATTTCCTCGCTATACAGGCCTATTTCTAATAATAACTCATTAATAGCTTTATTACTCAACAGACCTAGTAAAACTGGACCAGTGGCCAAGGAGAGGACAAGCTCAGAGGAAATTTTCCAACTGGGGGTTGTAATTGTTGGATTTTCAGACGAATTTTCTCGAAAGGATGGCATGGGTATTACCTCACTAAGTTGTAAACATAGTTTTTCACCTGAATTCTAGTATTTTAGCTAAATTGTCGAAAAGTTTCACAATAATTTTCAATTTGCTTGGGACTTATGCCAAAACTGGTTATTATTTTAAATAAATACAAATTTTTATTAGACCTCTCCTAAAATAGTCAAACGCTCACTATAACTATCCTTTAAAAAGCAATCGCTAGTTTCCATAAGATAGTTAATTTTTCCATTAAAATCAGTATTATAGATACTTGCTATTAAAAACTATCCATAGAAGTAACTCTATAAATTTTACTAATTTATCTGTACATTAAAGAGAAATTATTATTACAAAATTAATGCACCTATTCCTAAACTCACCAGACCACAAATATTTAGTTACTATCTGTGCATATTTACTAGAATTTAGCTTCAATCTTTCTGGGGCTAGTCCCGCATATTTTTAATAATCTCACTTATATCTTCTACAAATATTCTTTCTAATGCTAGCTCTTTATTTTCAGACTTTTCTTGATTGCTTAATTCTTCATTTTTAGGATTTTGTTTAAGTGTTTTTATTGCTAGTGATCCCATATAAGCTTTATCTCCGGTAATTTTTTGTCCTTCAACAATTTTTTTTGTTTTCATAAACAAAGATTATATTACTTTTTTTTCCTGGTTTTCCAGCTTCTATATCAACAATATATTTACCTGAAAGCAACACAATTACCTAACTTTTTCTTGTATTACTTTTTTTTCCTTAATAATATTATTTTTTGTTTTTCTTATACCCTTAATTTTTCTATGGTTTGCCCATAGCTATCTATCATTAACTTATATTTTTTTGAAACTTGCTAAAAATTTATTAACCACTAGGGTCACTAGAGTTTTTTTTACCTCTTATAAATTTGCTAATAACAATTACCCAATTATTGGGCTGTAGTTATTAAAGATATCATTAGCAATAGTTTCACTGACTCCAAATTGAACTATTAGTAGTTAAAATGTTGTCAAATTTATTAAATAAGTTAAGGTTAAAATAATTTGCTATGATGCTGATAATTTAGGTAGTCTATCACCACCTGCTCCAATAATTATTACCTTTTTGGTTGATGCTAACTCCTGCTTTTATTCCTGTCATTTTATTGCTTATTTTAATAATTTTTATAGTTATTAATACTTAATTCCCCATAAACTTTGTGCTTCTTGAGAATGACTCTGAATATGCTCTAATATACTACTTATAATTTCCAGGCTAAAATAACATACTTTCTTACTATATCACGATATATTTATTTTTCGGAGATATCTATTAAATAAAGTAGGGACATTTAATACAACATGCCTAAGTCCTACCCGAGTGGAAAGATAGATTGAAGTAAATCTTGAAAAAAAAGGAGGAGCGCCATGGTAAAGAACTGCTGTTTAGAGCCCCTGGATGAGTTCATAATCACCTACAGCTTTAGTGGAAATAGGAAGTAAAAATTAATATGGCAATTTGTGATGTTTCATACCAATTTTATTAAGCAGATAGTAGGATTAGAAGAAATAGTGATACTTAACATTTTCTGGTCAATGTATTAAAGCCAGAGTTCGGGACAATATAATTACGTCGATACTCTAAAAATAGCTAGAACTCCTGCTGATTTAGGATTTAGACTTTTCTGAGGTCAAAAGCTTTGCCCGTCTATATTTAAGTGTTTTTTCTAGCTAAGGTGGTAGTTTTGGTCCCAATATCTAGTATGTAGATTAATAAACTGGTTGAGAAAAGTATTATAGTGGCGATAGCTATTACTGATGACCCAGGATTATCCTATTTATGATGTTGCTAACTGAGTTGTTTAAACTGAAAATAGAGCTGTTTATTATATGCATTGAGCACTATAAAGGATTTTAATACTATCGGTGCTTTGGGCAAAACATAAATTCAAAATAGTCTCAAACCCTTATATAATTAAGGTAATTTTTTTGAGATGTAATCAACTAATGCCATGATCTATCTTTTGTTTGAATCATTTTTAGTAATAGCGATGTATTCCCCCTAACCCAAAAGAGCAATTAATAGCATTTTTGCCGTGAAAAATATTAAAGTACTGCTATAGTACTACAAATATAATCTCTGAAAAAAGCCTCTTTAAGAAGTTTCCAAACATCCACAAATACCTGTAAATTTTATGGGATTTATTGATAATTTTTTTGAATCCTGTTTGAATGATTTTTGATTTTATGTACTTTGAAATTTGCCTTTTATAATTTTTGTTTGTGCCTTCTTTAGTGATACTTTTTTGAATCTGCGGGTAGTTCTGGTTGTAATGCAGTAGGACTTTTTAAAATAGATTTGTTAGTACGTAATATTACCTCATCATTAAATTGTTCTACTACCAACATTGGTACTGGTTTTGCCTTTTTATCCCAATCAATATGTACAATCTGACCTTGAATAGTAGGAGTCCAATTATCATGGTCATTATTAGGACTCAAATAGGTTTCTAAACAATCAATAATTTGATTAATAGTTTGATAACTTACCTGATTTGATAACTTTTTCAGTTTAATTGAGACCCGAAATAATACTCTTTTTATTTGGTTTTTACCTGTTTCTCCAGTCTTGTATTCTACCTCAAATATTGAATTAATTTTTTGATCATTCGGATTTCTTTTCTCTCCTGTTATACTTGAATTAGGCTGGAGTGCTATATTAATGTGCTGTTTTACTTTTTCCTTAATTTGGTTCACAATACCAAAGTTGAAAGCTTCCTCTTCCATCCGCATTCTTAAGCAATCTAAGTTAAATTCCCGAGAATGGATTAGGTCAGGATTTTTTTCCATTTTGGCTATGGTTGCTAAAGCTAATTTATACTTTTGTTGGAGGTTTTTATTTCTAAATACTTCTAAGCTAAGTTTTTTATTAAATCCTTTGATTTTTGCTTTGTGAAAGATGCCCAAAATAATTAGTAATATTAATAGTAATCCAGATACACCCATCCAAACATATTCTATTTTGAGCAAATTTGGTTCTGGAGGTGGAGAAACTTGGGCTAATCTTGATTCCACGACAATAATAGGTGTTAACATAAACTCTACGAATAATTTAACGATGAATTTACAGAAGTTTAAGCTTAAAAATCAGGGAGTTAATGTTTTGAGAATAAATACCTAATAATTATACTTGTAGATACAGCGGTTCGGTGTTGTCGGTGAGGTACACAAATGGCGGGCAAGATGCCTACACTACAATATTTTCAGCATTTACTTTGTACATTATTTGCTGGATCAGATGCTGTATTTGAAACTATTGATTCTCCTAAAAACTATAGGTTGGTTGAAAATAATTACTAAATAACTTATAATATATATACTTATATCAATTACCTTGATGGTCTAGTCTATGATATTAATTAATTCAGTGTAATCCTTGTATAAATTTTGTATTCTTATGGAAATTAAGAGGCTGAATTAAGTTATAAATTTTAACCAAGTTAATCAAAATACAAATATTTCTAAGACTCTAATACCTCATAATTGAAAAACTATAATTTAAGCTATACCTCCATTAATTTCAGTGTAAAAATTAAGCTGATTTTTTAAGAGACTTTTAATATTTAAGCTACTATCTGTATATTTATAAATATACTGTTTAATATGAATAAAGAAAATATACAAATTGTGAAACGAAAGCTCTCAAGAAACATAAAAGTCTTTCTATTGAATAAAATCTAGTAAAGTTGTATTGGTTATAACCTTATCTAAACTAAATATTCAAAATAATTCTTATTCCTAATTGTGGCTTACGAACCTCTTCATCATAAATATCGTCCTCAAACCTTTGCAGACTTAGTGGGTCAAGATGTGATTGCCCAAACTCTCACTAATGCCATCCATACCAAACGCATCGCCCCAGCATATCTATTTACAGGACCTAGAGGCACAGGCAAAACCTCTAGTGCTCGGGTTTTGGCCAAATCTCTCAATTGTCTGTCCTATGACCACCCTACACCGAGTCCCTGTGGCACTTGTAATGTTTGTGTAGGAATTACAAAAGGGTCAACACTGGACGTTATAGAAATTGATGCTGCTAGCAATACTGGTGTGGACAACATTAGGGAATTAATTGAAAGATCCCAGTTTGCACCTGTGCAGTGTCGCTATAAAGTATATGTGATAGATGAAGTCCACATGTTGTCTGTGTCTGCCTTCAATGCTTTACTGAAAACTTTGGAGGAACCGCCAAAGGGAGTAGTATTTATCCTGGCTACTACAGATCCACAGAGAGTCTTAGCAACTATTATTTCCCGTTGCCAACGTTTTGACTTTCGCCGAATTCCTCTTGAAGCAATGGTCAAGCATTTACATCATATTGCTATTGAGGAAAAAATTGATATTACAACTGAAGCGATACAGATGATAGCTCAAATTGCTCAGGGTGGGTTAAGAGATGCAGAGAGTTTGCTAGATCAGTTGAGTTTGTTGGCAGGAGAAATTACGGTTGAACGAGTTTGGGATCTGGTGGGGGCGGTGCCGGAACGAGATTTAATGGTACTGGTAGAAGCGATCGCTGCGGATAATTCCATAAAAGTATTGAAGTGCACTCGCCAAATTATGGATCGGGGTAAGGAACCAATTATTGTATTGCAAAATTTGGCAGGGTTTTACCGAGATTTATTGATAGCAAAAACAGCACCAACAAGTAAAAATTTAGTAGCCTTGACAAAACCTACTTGGGAAAAGCTTTGTCAATTTTCTCAAGACTGGGATATTGGAACTATTTTAGCTGGTCAAAAGCATTTACAAACATCGGAAGTACAAATTAAAAATACTACTCAACCTCGTTTATGGTTGGAGGTAACTTTATTAGGGTTATTACCTTCTGCATTACCGAAATTTAACCAGTTGGAAAAACAAGAAACTAGAGATATAAGTCAGAATGTTTCTGTTAAAAATACTTCCAAAAATTTATCACAACCCCTGACAAAAAAACCGATTTCTGAAAAACCAAAACAGCAAATCTCAGAACCAAAAGAAGTTTCTAAAGAAGTTCCTATTGCTCCTAAAAGTGAAGATTTTTTTACTTCTTCAACTAATGATACAGCAAAAAAATCTTCGTCAGATTCATTAGAAACTGACAAGATTAAGAATGAATCAGAATTACAGAATATTTGGGAAAAAGTTCTAGCAGAAGTTAAACCACACAGTACACAAGCTTTATTAAGTCAACAAGTCATATTATTAGGGTATAATAATGAACTGGCGCGTATTGGTATTAGCTCTAAGAATTTAGAGAAAATGGTTATTCATAAAATTCCTAATATTGAAGCTGCGTTTGAGAAAATTTTTCAGACTTCGGTAAAAGTAAAAGTAGAGGTAAAAAATTCTCAACAAAAACAGCATAGTTTTCGTGAAAATATTTATCCGAATCATAGTCCAAGAGAAAGGCTAAACAGTAATAATAAGCTAAGGCAAGAAAACTCTAATTATGATGATAAAATTGCCGAAGATGAACCAGAAAATTTCCCAGTTTCCTATCCGAGCAACTCCCAGAAAGAAAAGAAAACTACCCCAAATTTTTCTCTGCCTAATTCACCTTTGAATGATTTGGTAGAAAAGGAAAAATATCCTGAAGGAAAAAGAGATTCTGTGGCGATCGCTACTCGTCGGATAGTTAATTTTTTTAAGGGAGAAATAGTAGATATAAAATCAATTAAATTGCCAGATAAAATAGATCAAGCAGATAAAACTGATTTACCTGCAACATCTGAGTCTTCTGATTTATCTATTGATGTTCAGAGTCAAAAATCTAAAAATAGCCATGTTGGTATAGATGAACCAGAAGAAAATGAAGGGGATAATTTTAATGATGATATTATATTTTAATCTGATTATCCTCAATTAAATTAAGACTCAGTTTATCAGTGGAGAATTTTTTGTTTTCTAGCCCATATTCAGCAGGTCAATTTGTAATTGAAAAAAAAGTAGATAACAATAATAATAATTATTATTTAGTATTTTAATTATGTCGGCTTACAGGACTTAGGCAATTATAATAATTGTAGTGGTTATCTGTGAAAAATGAGGAAATTATGTAGTTATAGAGCATATATAGGGGCACTCCATAAGTTTTGGACTTACCTAATATAGATAAAAACTTCAATAAGCTATATAATAGTTTTCAGTTTATTAAAAATAATTATCAATAATTGTGAGAGAGCTATGGCCAATCTTCCTCTTCCAAAGCCAGAAAAATCGGAATTTTGGAACAGACGGCAATTCCTAAAGTTAGGAATAGTTGGTACTGGTGTCACTTTAGCTGGCATCAGTACTCAACATATTCTACCTTTATTGTCGTCATCACTTAAGGCCCAGGCTGCCATAAATGCCATAGAACTAGATCCTATGAATACTCTGCGGGATTTTGATTATGGCATGCTCAAAGAAGAAAATGGTCGCAAAATCAGGGAATTTCAGATTAAAGCAATTAATTCTAAATTACAACTAAATCAAGCAGTATCCTTAATTAGTTGGAACTATAATGGTCGTGTTCCTGGGCCAACACTGAGAGCAACAGCAGGGGAGCGAGTACGAATTATTTTTGAGAATGAAGGTGGTCATGCTCATACGATGCACTTTCACGGTATTCATCCAGCAGAAGCAGATGGAGTACGACCAGTACGCCATGGCAAAACAACAGTTTATGAATTTGATGCTCGACCTTTTGGGGTTCATCTCTATCATTGCCATATTACTCCAGTGACTCGTCATATTAGCAAAGGGTTGTACGGTATGTTTATTATCGATCCTCCCGAAGGTCGTCCCCCTGCTGATGAGATAGTATTGGTAATGGGAGGTTATGATACTAACAATGATGGCAAAAATGAGCTTTATGCTTTTAATGGTTTGCCAAACTATTACAAAACCCATCCAATACTGATACAGCAAAATAAACTGGTGCGTTTGTATATACTGAATATGATTGAGTTTGACTCTGCTGCAACATTTCATATTCATGGAAATTTTTTCCAGGTTTATCCTACTGGTATGACTGTTAAACCATGGCAAAAAACAGATGTAGTTACTATGGGAACTTCTGAAAGACATATTCTCGAATTTTACTATTCCTTCCCTGGTAAATATATGTTTCATCCTCACCAAGATGCGATCGCGGAAAGTGGTTGTATTGGTTTATTTGAGGTTTTGCCTCAGGCATAAAAATTTGAGCAAATTATTAACTGAATTTGATGGTTATTAATTATGATGAATATTAACACTATTTTACGTTATTTTTTGGTGGGATTTCTTGCTACTTTATTAGCTATAGTTTTTCATCCTAATATTCAAGAAACTGTGAGTAATAATTCTATGTTTTTAGGGACTCCAAGTATTGCCGTTTCTCCTGAAAGTAAAGATATTGACTATATGAGTAATTTAGGATTAATGAAAGGGCATTTATTAGTAGGCAAAGAATTAATTGTAGCCCAAGAAGAAAAGGAGGCAGAACCTCATTTTGCTCATCCTATAGAAGAATTGTATATAGATATTGAAAATGAGCTAAATGATCGTGGTATTAAACAATTCAAAAATAGCTTAAATAATTTACATGATTTGGTGATAGCTGGTGCTAAGGATACTAATAAATTTAACAGTATGTATCAACAAACTATGGAAGAGATTGATGGAGCTATTTCAAATTTGCCTAGTAAAAAGCGTCAAAATCCAAAATTTGTATTACAGGTAATTAATGAATTATTAGATACTGCTGGAGCAGAATATGAAGCAGCAATTCTTGATGGAAAAATTGTGGAAGTTATTGAGTATCAAGACTCACGAGGATTTGTTGATTATGCAGAGATTCTATACAAAAATATAGCTGATACAATGGGGAGTAAATATTCTGATATTGATGGAAAAATACAAGCAGATATGGCTAAATTGAAAAAGGCTTGGCCTTCTGTTCTAGCACCAGAAATAGTAGCAATGGAACCTGCTAAAGTATCAAAGCTAATTCAGGAGATTAAGCAAAATAGTGAAAAAATAGGATAAGCGGATAATTTAAATTGCTGAATATACAGCCGAATTTCTAGTTTGTATGTCTAGTTAGGACTTAAGAAGAAATCTGGTTAATATGGGTTGATCTAGAAAGTTTCGTGATTTAAAAAGGAAGAACCAGGGCAATAAACCCGGTATTTTGGTTGTGTGTGAATACTGAGGGTGAAAAAAAGAATACTATGCTTGGGGGAAAGTTTAATTATTAAGTAGTTAAAATAGTTAGAATCACCTTTTTCATAGTTATTAACTAGTTAATGTTAATGATTTTTATTTTGTAGGGACGTTGCAGACAACGTCTCTACCCAGACTACCTTATTCAAGGGACTGTAGCAAATATTTATTAAATTTGTATTAGTGTGTAACTATCTGATTTTTTATATACTTTTCTTCTCTCTCATTTTCTTGCCTTAAATTTGGTTGTGCTATCCCTTTTATCAAAATAATTAAGTCAGAATTGAAATTCTTAATTATAACTTATAGCTTCATTAAAACTGATTCTCTAAAGATGATATTTGGATACTAACTAATGACTATTTTACAGGTTGATAAATTGACTCATTCCTGTTTCTAATATTTCTAATAAAGCATCAAGGTTATGACCCAATTGTTCAAAACAATTAGGTGGTGATATTTCTGGTTGAAAGTAAACCAATTTAATTTGACTGTCACCAATGGCAATCATTAATACTTCTATTTCTGGTTTATAACCATCTATTAAGCCTAATATTTCCTGAATTTTACCATCAACGTTGCGGTTTAATGTTTCTATGGCTGCTTTTGAACAATATACAAATTTTGGTGTTTCTTTTAAATCAATTCCAATTGTTTCATCAGTTTCTCCGTTTTCTAGTTTTAAACCCCATGCTAAAGCTGCTAATTCTTTTTGATTAGCTTTCACAAATTTATCTAACTGATGTTGCCAGTTATTTTGATTTTTTTGGGGTAGATTATTATTAAATGTCATCATAATTTATATTTAGAGTAAAATAGTTTTATTGATAAATATTAGAGTCATATTAGGGATTAGAGAGGTAATTTTTATACAGCTTCTCTAGGATAAAACAGTGAATAAAAAAGAAGAAAAAAACTGTATTTTAGTCATTTTAGTCATTTTAGTCTGGTAAAATTTAACATAAGAATAATTAGTATTAATTTCGCTTAAATTAACAATAAAATAATTGTTGTTGTATAACTACTTAATGACTAAAAATTTTACCTAATTATAGCATTAATACATGGAAATTTGTATGACATCATGCTAAGATAAGACTGTGAAAAAAAGTTTTTTTCTTATAGTGTTTTATTAATTGTTGCCTTCTCCTTTCTGCCTTCCTTAAATTTACTAGCTTACTAATTTTAAACCAGATTGTACGCGCCATAAAGTAGAATAAGTTCCTGATTTTTTTAATAGTTCTTCATGACGACCAACTTCTACTATTTGGCCATGTTCCATCACATAAATACAATCAGCATTTCTAATAGTTGAAAGACGATGGGCAATGGCAATAGTTGTCCGATTTTGAGTGATTTTTTCTAAAGATTTTTGAATCGCTGCTTCAGTTTCATTATCCACTGCTGAAGTTGCTTCATCAAGTATCAAAATAGGAGGATTTTTTAACACTGCTCTAGCCAGAGCAATTCGTTGTCTTTGACCTCCTGATAATTTTTGTCCTCTTTCCCCAATAATAGTATCGTAACCCTGGGGTAACTTATTAATAAAATTATCTGCTTCAGCAATTTTAGCTGCTGCAATAATCTCTGACAAAGTTGCATCAAAACTCCCATAACTAATATTTTCTATCACAGTTCCATGAAATAGAAATATATCCTGACTAACTAAACCTATTGCACGTCTTAAATCTTGTAAATTAATTTGATTTATTTCAATTCCATCAAGAGTTATTTTGCCTGATTGAATTTCATAAAATCTCAGTAATAATTTGACGATAGTACTTTTTCCGGAACCTGTTGAGCCGACAATTCCAATGGTTTTTCCTGCTGGAATTTTCATGGAAATATTTTGTATGGTTGGAAAATTTTTCTGATAGGAAAAAGTCACATTTTCTAATTCTAATTCTCCCTTAATAAACTCAACAGATAAAGGTTTATCTCCGGGATGAATGGTAATTGGAGTATCTAATAAGTTCATCACCCTATTTATGGAAGCCATGCTTCTTTGATATAAATCAAGAGTTTCTCCTAAACTAGTTAAAGGCCATAATAATCGTTGAGTTAAAAATACCATGATACTATAAGTACCTACGGCTAATCTACCATCAACTGCTTCTAATCCTCCTAATAATAAAGTTGCTACAAAAGCGATAAAAATTATAATTCTAATTAGGGGTACAAAAGCAGCAGAAAAAGCGATCGCCTTTGTATTTTTGCTTTTATAAGCATTACTATTTCTAGTAATTCTTCCTACTTCATAAGTTTCGGCTGTGAAGCTTTTTATTGTGGTAATTCCTGAGAGATTATTAGATAATTGACTATTTAATAAACTAACTTTTTCTCGAACTTCAGCATAACGAGGAGCCAGAAAATTTTTAAACCAAGTTGAAGCCCAAATAATAAAAGGCATAGGTAACACTGCCCACAAAGCAAAGCTAGGAACTAAAACAAAGAAAGCACTACCAATAATTATTACTGTTACTGTGACTTGAATTATTTTATTGGCCCCTACGTCTAAAAATCTTTCTAACTGGTTAATATCATCATTTAAAATTGTCATTAAATTGCCTGTACTACGTTCTTCAAAGTAGGCTAATTCTAAATCTTGTAAATGACTGTAAGCTTCAATGCGTAAATTATGCTGAATATTCTGAGCTAAATTTCGCCAAAGTCGTTGATAAGCATATTGAAAAATTGATTCTAAGCCCCAAACAATTAAGCTCAAAAATGCTAAAGCTAGCAGTTGGCTAAAGGTATCTTGAATTCCAAATTTAGCGATTAGAGAATCTTCTTTTTTGACTACAACGTCTACTGCTGCACCGATTAAAACTGGAGGTGCTAGGTCAAATATTTTATTTAAAATTGAGTAGATAACCCCTTGCCAAGTTTGAGCTTTATAAGCATTTCCATAGTTGAGTAAGCGGAGAAAGGGATGTTTTGGTTTTAATGTTTTTTTTGGCAATTTGATGTCCCGATAAAATTTTTCTGAAAATATTCTAACATAGTTGCTGATAACTATAATAGATATTTTAAAATAGCTAGTCTATGTCAATCATGAAAGGTTCTCGGGTATATAAAATTCATGAAACTATGATTCTGCTTTCTTATGGCTTTGCTAATTTTTTTTGTTGATTAACTTATTACTTACGACAACGATAGCTATTTTCAATACTGGCTTTAGTAGTTGGAGTTATAATTGATCTAATTCTACTTATATTAGTATGGCTATAAACTAGGATATTCAGAAAAACTGTATTCAATTATTTTGATAAAATATTACTAAAAATAGAACAAGTAATAAAAGCACTAGCTACAGGAAGTTTATGCTAGATATTAATGATTAAATTTGGGAAAATAGTATGAAAGTTTAATTTTTAATTCTGGTTTTTTGTCAATTTATAGACTTATAAAAATTATGATTAAAGATATAGAATTTATTGAAGATGAGAATGGGATTTTTAAATTTACAGTATTTGCTACTTGTCTAAAATTAGCAATATTTTTATTGGCTGATTCTGATGGGTAAATTTACAAAATATATTACCAAACTGCTAAAAAAAAATTGTTAGTTTTACAGGTTGAGAATTAAGTAGCGATCGCTCCGAAAATTTAGGATATACTTGAGGAAGATAATTTACTTTTTAGGTTAATATTTGTATATTATTTCCTGTCGGACTTTTAATTATTCTTGGAGATGAATTTTTCCTTCTAGCTGATAGCTGATAGCTGAATGCTTACTATTTAAGCTAAGTTAAAATTAGAGCTTAACAACAACAGTCTGTCAGAGATTATTTTTAACTTTTAATTTTTAATTTTTAATTTTAAACTTTTGAATTGCCCGTAGCACTATAGTCAGTTAATTCTAGGATGAAAATTATGGGAAATACTATTGCTTTACTAGCTTATGACAGTAAAAAAGATAACTTAGTTGAATTTGTCAAAAAACATAAAATTGTACTATCTCGCTATCAATTAGTAGCGACAGAAAGCACTGCCCAATATATTTTACAAGAGGTAGATATAGAGATAAATTCTGTCTTGGCAGGCCCCTTGGGAGGAGATGCTCAATTAGCTGTAGAAGTAACTACGGGTAATGTGGTTGCTGTTATTTGTTTGGTGGACTACTTATTTTCTCAGTCTTATGAACCTGATATCAAATTATTATTGCGTCTTTGTCAGGTGCATAATGTTCCTATTGCGATCAATATTGCTACGGCGGAAATTATTATTAAGGGTTTTATTCAAACTACTGTTGCTCACCTCATATTTAACCCTATATCTGGTAAGGGCAATGCTCAACAAGATTTATTATTAATTAAATCACTTCTCGAACCTCATCTACATTTAGATATACATCAAACTACCCCAGAAAAAACTGCAGAAGAATTAACGGAGTTAGCGATCGCTAAACAAGCAGATATAATTATTGCTTGTGGAGGAGATGGGACAGTTTCTGCTGTTGCTGGGGCTTTAGTAAATACAAATATCCCTCTGGGTATAATTCCGAGGGGAACAGCTAATGCGTTTTGTATGGCATTAGGCATTCCCAGTATTGCGCCGATCAGAGGTGCCTGTGATCTAATCTTGGCAGGGAAAACTCGTGTTATAGATGTTGGTCGTTGCAATGAACGTACTATGATTTTATTAGCAGGGGTGGGATATGAAGCAGAAACTATAGAAAGAGCAGACCGGGAAGCTAAAAACCGTTGGGGAGTTTTGGCATATATGATGGCAGGTTGGCGGCAGCTCACCGAACAGCAACTTTTTGATATTGAAATTGAAATTGATGGTGTAGCTAAAACTTTCCAAGCTGGGGCTATTACTATTGCTAATGCAGCTCCACCTACATCATTTTTAGCCCAAGGTTTGGGAAAGGTAATTATGAATGATGGTTTATTGGAAGTAATGATCATTACTTCTAAGAATACACTGCAGGCTGTTAATGCTGGAGTCAGAATGTTCGGCTCGGCTATCTTTCAAACTCCTACTCAACATGAAGATACTATTGCTTTGCGTACAAAAAGGGTTAAAGTTAGTGCAGATCCACCCCAAAAAGTTGTGCTTGATGGTGAAATTATTGGCACTACTCCTATTGAGGTAGAGTGTATTCCTAATGGTTTAACTGTGTTGGCTCCACCAACTAATGAAGCTGAAGAAAAGCCTGCCTGGGGCTTTTTCTCTTGAAATCAGGGGTTACGCAAAACCTCTCCCCTATTGGGTTGGCGTAACTCCTGTTATTGTTAACTAACCTATGTTATTTTTCTAGTTATTTTCACCACATAATTAGTGGTCAAAAAGTTTTGGTTTCTAGTAGGGCTTCAACCTTCTCTACACTTGGGGCTCTTACCTGATCACGAATTTTAATCATAACTCTTCAACCGCATATCATCAGGAATTACTCGCGGGCACTACATGAGGGGGAGGGCGAATGCTAGAAACTACCTACAGGCTGACTCTGGTTAATTTCTGTAAGTCATGATGATATTATTTAGGGTTTTGCCACCCTTCAACAGTGGCTACTCCCACATTAATATAAGGGTTATCTAATAGTTCTTTGAGGGCTTCTTTGCCTAATGCTTGCAATGCTCCGACAAAACGTTGGCGGTTGTTTGGGGGAATGGAGGCGGTGACAAATGCTTCTTTTTCTGCGTCTGTCGCGGCGGGGTTATTTAATTCTAATTGTTTCAATAATTTTTGAATTTCGGCGGCGGCTTCGGCGAGGGTTTGCTTTTCTTGGGAACCATAGTTATTTTGAGTTCCTACAACTTGACTGCCACTTTCGGCTTTCTCGACTACATTACCCATACTGCCATTATTTGTTTCGACTACGTTACCAACTCTGGCTTGGCTAAAGTTATATTTTGATTCAGAATTATCTGTCATTGAATTATTCCTCGTATTAGGGTTTGCTTCAATATTAGGGTTAACTTCAATATTTATATTATTATTTTTCTCAGTAATAAACAATTTCGTCAATTCTGTCAACTCCTTATTTATATTATTATTTTTCTCAGCAATAAGCAATTTCATAACTTCTATTAACTCCTTTAAGTATACATTCTCACCATTTTTGGATAATTCCGACCGAGAATTTAAGCGTTGAATAAATTGGTCGCTAACAACATGGTCTTTGGTTTCGGCTGCATTTTGTAATAATTTCTCTCGCAGTGACCAGGCTTCTAGGTAGGGTAGGAGGGTTGCTAATAATAGATAAACTCCTCGAAACCTGGGATCGTCAATATGTTCCTCTAATTTTTGATTTTCCTCACCGATAAATGTCTGGACGATAAAATATTCTTGAATTTTATCATGGCGGAAATACCATTGAGAACCGACGTCATTTTCCACATACTTTTGACGGCGCAAAACCATTTTGTATTTTTCCATGGTCTGGAGTTCTTTTTTCCACTCCGACGGAATATTGATTTCATCGTTGAGACGCATCTGATATGTTGTTTCGGCAAACTCTGTTAGTGGAAAAGAATCAAAATTAACCTCTTTGTATTCTGCTGCCATGACTTTATACTGCTGTTGTTGCAGGTTGAGCAAGTCCGGGGTTTTCCCCTGGGCAAGAATTTGGGCTACAATAGTTAAGTCCATGGGGTTTGATAGTAACCGACGTACTGTTTTCTGCTCTTCTTCTGACTGCTTCTGTGAATTGAAGGTTTTTCCGAGGTATTCTTCGCAAGCTTCTTCATATTCAGACCGGGAAATTGAAGGTTCTGCCGATGGGTTAAATTGACGAGTCTGGAGAAACTGTCGAATTTGCTCACGCTTCAATGGTTGGAGAACATAGGTTTTGGTTGTTGAGGGTGGGATCCAATATAGGGGTTGTGTTGCTAGGAGTATATGACCCCGGAAGTGACTCTCGACAAAATAACTAATTTTTGTGCGGGTGTCGGGGGTGACTTCGTTGAGACCGTCAATACAAATTTCGAGGGCGTTATTGTAAATCAGCCTTTTGAGGAATTTGGGGTCTGTTTGAGATATGGGTATTTTGCTTTGGATGGCGGCGATCGCTCCTTGGGCACATTTGCTGGCGGGTAAGTAAACTACTAGATTTTTGCGGGTTTTCGCCCAGTGCCGCAGGAACATTGATTTGCCGAGACCTGATTCTCCTTGGAGGACAATGGGAGATTGGATTTTGGCAATGGTGGTTTTGATGGGTTGTAGGTTGTGGGTATTTTGGAGACAAACGTTGGAGTCGGAAAAGTAATCTTGGGGGTTGAAACTGTCGAGGTCAGCGTCTGCGATGAGAATGGGTTGGAAGGGGGAAAAGAGTAGGCGGCGGAGGGATGGTATCCAGGTGAGTAATAAACCGATGTAACCGAGTCCGGCAATTTTGCGAATCTGGGGATGCCAGAATAGGGTTTGAATTTCGGGAGATTTGGCATAGAGGCAGAGGAGGATGAGCCAAGTCAAGGCGTGAAGGAGTAGAAATTTCCAGAGGTAGGAGAACCATTGTATTCCTTGTAAGGCGACTATTTTGGCGTTGATGTCTTCGTCTTTGAGGTTGTTGTAGTGTTTCTTGAGTAGGGGCAGATCTTCTGGTTGCCAATCTACTTTTTCGACTACTATGTTAATTTGTCGTTCCAATTCAAAAGGTAAGTATTCTAAGGACTGACTTGGTTTCCAAATTTCTGCAAAAAGCTCTAAGACTTTTTTGCCTTCTTCGTGGCTAATGGGGCGTTCATTCTTAAATTTATCTATTTGATAAGGATATTGTTCTGGTGAACCTAACCATTTAGTTAGGGTAAGGGCATCATATTCTCCACCACTGACAAAGTAGGCGAGAAAACGAAGTGTTGCTTCTTTATCTCGGTTTCTATGAGCTGCGTTTAAAATTGGTAAAATCTGCTGAGTATTTAATTTTCCTATCTTACCCACTGCCCGTGCTGCTTTTTCACGAACATCCGAATTTTCATCCATCAACAACTGCTGCAACTGGGGAATCAAATCTTTAGCCTCCGCCCCCATCTCACCCACTGCCCTTGCTGCTGCAGAACGGACATACGAACTTTCATCCCTGAACAACTGCAGCAACTGGGGAATCAAAACTTTAGCCTCCGCCCCCATCTCACCCACTGCCCTTGCTGCTGCAGAACGGACACCCGAATTTTCATCCCTGAACAACTGCTGCAACTGGGGAATCAAAACTTTAGCCTCCGCCCCCATCTCACCCACTGCCCTTGCTGCTGC
>JAGGDU010000090.1 GCA_018457135.1 Trichodesmium erythraeum GBRTRLIN201
CTGAACAAATGCAGTAATATTTTTCAATCCTAACTTCTTGACAAATGCAAGTGTATTTTCACAATGTCGATCGTAGATGTGATATTGCTCTTTGATGGGTTTGTCTGATTTTCCCATACCTATCATATCAGGTGCTATGCATCGATATCCCTTTGGAATGAGATCTTTTATCATTTTACGATACAAGTATGACCAAACTGGCTGTCCGTGTAGCATTAAAATCACCGGACCATCTTTTGGACCTTCATCCAAATAATGCATCCTTAGCCCATCTATTTCAACATAGTTGGCCTCAAAATCATAACCTGGCAAATTTTTAAATCGCTCTTCTGGCGTACGCACAAATTCAATTCCTGCGGGTGTCTTATGAACAGCAACTGATGTATCCCAAAAGACTTCCTCAGGATATGGTGCTACCTCTTGCACTTTTCGTCCACCTCCTTTTTCAAAGTCTATTTGAATCGGAGAAGGAACTACAGACGATGCTGCTTTTTTGATATTTCTAAAAAGGCTCATTTTATCTATTTCTAATCAAAATTCTAATTATGTTATAAAATTAGGTTTTAAAACCTAATTATCAAAAATCTTTATGTTCTATTTTTGTACTTTTGATTAAAAATTGAGGTTCTTAGACAAATTTCGTGTTTCGAGACACTCAAAATGACATTCAACGCTCTACGGACAGTTATCGTCCACAGACCGTCATCGTCAGTGGGTGCTTTTTCATCTCATTTTATGACTGTCCACGAGATTTGTCTAAGAAGAAAAATTGATAACCCTTGAAGAAAATGAAAAAAACGCAAGAGAAGATATTGACCAATGCCATTCAATTATTTAATCGGAAAGGAGTGAGTAATGTGCGCTTACAAGATATTGCTGCAAATGCGGGTATTAGTGCTGGGAATTTGTCTTATCACTACAAGACCAAAAAAGATTTGATGGAAGCCGTATTGGAATTTATGACTATAACATTCAAAGAGATGAGTAGCAAGAATATGGCTTTTGTAGAACAAAATGACTATCTCTCTGTCATCAAAAATTATTTGCGCTTTCAGATTGGACATCGCTTTTTTTATCGGGACATCTTGGAAATAATCAGCTTAGCTCCTGAAGCTAAAACGATATTTGAAAAACAGATGCAACAAGTATTGAGTTTTACAAAGAATGGAATGTACCTAGCCATAGGCAAGGGGCTTATTCATCCAGAGCCTCATGCTGGACATTATGATTTCTTTGCAAAAAATATTTGGGCAATTTTAAATTCATGGTTGGTAGAACGTGAAGTCTTCGGTGCCGAAAAGATGAGTTTGCAAAAAGTGATGTTGGCAATATGGGAATTTCATTATCCTTATTTTACAGATAAAGGAAAGGAGATTTTTGTTGCAGTGAAAAAACAATTACCGAAAATGATTGAGGAGGAAAGGGCTGCCTGAATAAACATTGTTAATCTCTCTAAAAAAGATACTATAAAACATCAATCTTATAATCGAAGTTGTCAAGCTCTTTAATTAAGCTGAATTCAACATGAGAAGAAAATAGCCCCACTATAAATTAATGCGGCAGGGCTAATAAGAAATTGTTTAAATATTTTTTTTGCTCACTTCGAATTTTGATACATAATGATTCAGATAGAGAATCATTCCTGCATAGGTTAAAATTAATGTGGGGACATTAGAATTGAAGCTTAAATTGAACTCCGGAATACCAAACAAGTCTCTAAAAGAAGTAGTGGCAATGGTCAACATAAATACAATACCAAAGGCAAATAACCCTATAATTGCAGCTTTGTTTTTGGAGGTACGCTTAATACCATTGTGAGCTTCTTGTTGGAAGAAATACCAAAGAACAGCAATAGAAAAAATAGCCTCAACTGCAATTGCAAGAAATACATTCGTCGCATAAAGCCCTAATCCTACCTGATGTGTTTCTTCTCCAAAAATGTGGTGCGGATGACCTGAAAAGAAATCTAAAACAAAATGCCCAACAACCAAGGCAGCGCCTACTAAACCAACTTTGGTATTTTTAAATAAAATTTTTCCAATCAAAAAAATGATGAAAACCCAAATTAATTGAGGAATCAAATCGTGGCTATACAGCATATCAACTGTCATATCACGGAGGGTTGCATTAAATACATCGCTTGGTCCAGTTGGCTCTAAACCTAAATAATGAAAGGTAAACCACAACAAATCTTGTAGTTGTGAAGCAATTAAGAAATATAGTAAAGTTCCTTTAGGAAACTTTTGGTGCGCTACTAAGGCGGTAGAGAAATGTCCTGCTAACATAGCTTTTGAAGGTTGTAATTATTTTATATTTTTGCTTTAAATAGTAAAGTAAAAATATAAAATTACTTTAAATTTTAAAGTAATAATCCAAAAGATTATGCCCTTGAAATTTCGTTCTTCCTGCCTTATAGCTTCTACACTAGATTTAATTGGAGATAAATGGTCATTGCTCCTAATTAGAGATATGTTAATGCATAAAAAGAAATCCTTTAAAGAACTGGTAGGATCCGAGGAAGGGATTGCTACGAACCTTCTTTCTTCTAGATTAAAATTATTAGAATCTCTTGATGTGATCACCAAAAGGAAACTGCCTTCTAACAAAAAAGAAAACATCTATTTATTGACCGAAAAAGGGATGGATTTAGCTCCGATTCTTCTGGAAATTGTTATTTGGAGCGACAAATATGTACGGGAATACCATAAGGAAATGAATGCTTTTGAAAATGACAACTTGGACAGAACACAATTTATTGAAAATGTTCGAGGAGAATATAGAAAGTTTGCTCAAAATGTCTTGAACTAAGTATCACGTTTCTAGGACGAATTAAGCTGATATTCGTTTTATCCATACAACTATTCCTAATTTACTCAATTCGCTTATTCTGAATTGCTCTCCAAGCCAATTCACAAAACAATCTCGTTAATTGATTAAAATTTGCAAACATTTCATTGCTTGTAAGACCTTTGTTATAGCGATAATATATTTGCTGAACAATCACAGCATTTTTAAACAATCCAAAGGCATAATAAAACACTAAATTATGGATTGGACGACCGCTCTTTTGTGCATATTGCTCAACGACTTCCAAACGACTAGGATTACCC
>JAGGDU010000091.1:0-22522 GCA_018457135.1 Trichodesmium erythraeum GBRTRLIN201
AGATCTGTTATTCTTACTATTATATCTGTTGCGACCAATATGGGATTGCTATATCAACAGATAATTATCAGTTCCAAAAAAAACTACAGTCAAGGAACTATTTTTGCACTTTTTTTTCCCATATTGAAAGATTCCTCATATTAAAATGTTAGTATAAAAGTTATTAAAATAGGAAATAATAAAAATGCATATTATAGGAACAAGGAAAAAAATATTGATTCCGTCAGTTGTAACACATTAATCACTGGAGCTGCTGTATTTACTTAGACTTAGTTGCTATGATAAAAACCATGCGATCGCTAAATTTCAATACTGACTTATCCTGATATTTCTCTTCTATTTCCTTTAAACCTTCTGCCAATTCAGCATCATTAAATTCAGAAAGCAAAGACATATAACAATTTTCTACCATTTCGAAATACTGACTTTTTGGCAATTCTAAAGGATACTCAATAATATCCATATCAACAACAAAACCTACTTGCTGAAGTAAATTAATCATTTCTTGATAATGAGGTTGTTTTTTTTCATAAGACTCTAGTGCTTCCGTAAATAAAGGATGCTCAATAGTAGGTGGCCATAACAATAATAGAAAAATTCCTCCAGGAGTTAATCTTTGGTACAAATTCTGGAATAGAATAAATTTTTCTTTTATATGATGGATAGCTTCTTTCAATAAAATTTTGTTATAAATTCCTAGTTTTTGAGAGAATTTTACTCCATCCATTTCTATGGGGTTTAATCGACTATTTGCTGGAATTTTTCCTACCATTTCAGCAGAATTATCAACGCAAATAATCGGTTGCTGTAATTGAATTTGATGGAGAATTTCTTTGCTATAAATTCCTGTTCCACAGCCAATATCCACTAAAGTGTCTGTGGCATTTAGGTGTAGATATTGGATAATTTTTTGAGTGGTAAATTTAATGTAATCAGGAGAGTATGACCAGAGATTATCGTAAATATTGGCGATATTTTGGTAATGGTTTTTGCTATGGTTACTTATCATAAGTTAAGGGATATTTTAAGGGATATTTACAAATAATTATCAATAATAAAGATATGGCTTCAATGATTAAATTATATAACACTATAGTTTTTATTGACTATAGGCAAAAAAAAATCATAAAATTAAAGCAAATTCTCAAAACAAAATAATCATTTTCTTCTGAAAAATTCAACTAAATCTAATACTAATTATTATCAACTGTTCTATACTCACATTTGATATTTATAAAGATTATTTGTTGGCTCCAATACTGAATATTTGGGTTACTTCAGTTCGGAAAAAAAGTTGTTTTTGCTAGCTTTGAAGTATAGAAAAACTGTTTTTAATTGGTATAAAAGGGGGAATATTATCCATAAAAATAATTTAATCAACAACTTATTTTACCAAGTCTTGACCTGAAAAAATCTCAGAATAAAAAGCAACAGAATTTTTGTATAGTAAAGTTGAAGAGTTACGGGCGCGTTTTCAATAAACTGAGGCTTATGCTATCAGCTAACCGAATAATTCTTGATGCTACTGCAATGATTAATTGTGGCTCCCTGAATGAGTGGGAGTGGTTAAAACGAAATTATAATTTTTTATATGTTGCTCAAGAGGTTTTAGGCTCAGACAATTTAGAACTACCTACCTGCCAAGTAGCAAGAGAAAACTTTAGCTCACTTAGTCCAAACAAAGAAGAAATGTATGTGAGTTTCCTAGAATTTATAAATTCAAAAGCCATGACTTAGGGAAGCCTAGACTTTAAACTTAGCCGTAACTCGTCATCAATCATTACTCTGCTCTAGTGATGATACATTAATAACATAAATTTCGATGTATAATACCATTATTTATATTAGAACATTTTGACTATTGACTAGGATAGTGAAAGCTCAACACAAAAGAATTCCATTGCAGTGAATAACAATGGAAACTTCAAGACTTATAAATAAGTTAAAAGTTAAAGTCCGCAGACTCAGTTTACGATCACTACACTGACCGCATTTTCTTGAGACTGACTTTCCAACATCAAACCATACTCCAAACCTTCAATAACAGCGAGATAAGAAGCATCCAAAATATTAGTAGAAACTCCCACAGTAGTCCACCGTTGTTGACCATTACTCGACTCAATTAACACCCTAGTCTTAGCAGAAGTACCCGCTCCACTATCCAAAATTCTCACCTTATAGTCTGTCAAGTAAAAATTAGCGATCGCTGGATAAAAATTTCCTAAAGCCTTCCGTAAAGCAGTATCCAAAGCAGAAACCGGACCATTTCCTTCAGCAGCTTCGAGAATATCCCTACCATCAACAGCAACCTTCACCGTTGCCAGAGAATTAGAAACCTTAGCACTCTCCTTATCTAAATGTACCTGGAAACCTTTAATCTCAAAAAAATGCTGCCTTCGCTCCAAAGCACTTCGCATTAATAACTCAAAACTGGCCTCCGCTGCCTCAAATTGATACCCCTGATTTTCCAACTCTTTTAACTTATCCAAAATTTTTCGACAAGCTGGGTTTTGGCGATCTAGTTCTATGCCAAAACTTTTTGCCTTTGCTAACACATTACTCAAACCTGCTTGGTCAGAAATCACAATACGACGAGTATTACCTACTTCTTGGGGTTGAATATGTTCATAAGTTAGAGGGTTACGTTCCACCGCAGACACATGAATACCACCCTTATGAGCAAAAGCTGATAAACCTACAAATGGTGCATGGTCGTCAGGAGCAAGATTAACTATTTCACTAATACCTCGACTGACCTGAGTCAGTTTTTCCAGTTTTTGTGATTGAATACAATCATAACCCAACTTAATTTGTAAATTAGGAATTAAAGTACAGAGATTAGCATTACCACAACGCTCCCCATAACCATTAATAGTTCCCTGCACCATCTGTACTCCTTCGATCACTGCAGACAAGGCATTAGCCACAGCAGTACCAGAATCATTATGAGTGTGAATACCTAATCTAGTATTAGGTAACTCTCTAGAAACATCTGCTACTATTTGAGTAGCTTCGTGTGGTAGGGTTCCTCCATTCGTGTCGCATAGAACTAACCATTGAGCCCCTGCATTTTTGGCAGCAGTTAAAGTTTGTAAAGCATAATTGGGGTTATGTTTGTAACCATCAAACCAATGTTCAGCATCGTAAATAACCTGACAACCTTGACTACACAGATAGGAAATTGTATCTGAAATCATCTCTAAATTTTCTTCAAGAGTAGTTTTTAACCCTTCAGTAACGTGCAAGTCCCAAGATTTACCAAAAATTGTTACCCACCGTGTACCCGCAGACAAGATAGGTTGGAGAGTAGGATCTGATGCTGCTTGTTTTCCAGGACGTCGGGTGGAACAAAATGCTACGACTTCTGCTTGAGTTAGGGGTTGCTCTTTGAGATGCCAAAAAAATTGTACATCTTTAGGATTGGCTCCAGGCCAACCGCCTTCGATAAAGGGAATCCCTAAACTGTCGAGCTGGTGGACAATACGTAATTTATCTTCTAAGGATAGGGATAATCCTTCTCGTTGGGCACCGTCCCGCAGAGTTGTATCGTAAATCCAGATTTTGTTCATGGTAGTTGATGGTAGATTTCAGAGCTTAGGTAATAATCTATTATATCATATAATCTGGTTTTAAGCAAGTTATAGTTGCGACAGAAAAAATTTTTAAAGTTAATTTAAACTTTATCACATTATGCTTACCAAGAACATCAGGGAATCACTATAGGAATTCTCTTTTTACATTGTCCACAGGAGTAATGGGTAAGAGTTTCAGAGTTTATTTCTAGTTTTTGAATTGTTACAACCCTTTGATTGAATTGCTATATTTGCCCAGCTTACTTTATTATGTAAATTTTTAGCTGTTAATATATAATTAATATTATTCAATATAGTAAGTAATTTGTTATGGTTATAATTTAGACTTCAGAATAAAATTATAATTTGTAATTCTGGTGCAAATCCACCATCTATGTTGATCAAAAATAATGTTGGTGTTTATAATGGCAATGCCTCAATTATTAACTTTCCTAGTATTGGTACTTGTGCCACTTGCGCTATGGAAATAGAAGAAGAAGTTTCTCAAGGAAAGAAATTCGAGAAAAAACTAAATTTTCTTCGCCTCCCTATTCTCCTAATTATCAGAAAAAATTATCCTTTTAAGTGAAAGTTTTAGGAGATATCAAGAATACTAAATATAGTGGCTTTTGGGGCAAGTGTTTTGAGATGTTTTGGACTCTAGACAGGTTAACAAAATCATAGTTTGTTTTCGTAATACGTATTTTATAAACTTAAAAATTCACTTGCCAAAGTAATCTATCATGTCTTCAAAGCCAAGAGTTAAACTTATAGTAATCTAACTTTAGAAAATGAGTACAACGAGGATTTAAACACCCCCTTAAAAAATATTTAAAATTCCAAGTTTGAGTTGTGCAAACCAATTATCTTGATCAAGATAGATTAAATATATTTAAATAAAAATAATCCCCAATATCTGGTCTAATAAAAATAAAATAAAGAGATAAAATAAAGAGATAAAAAATATTTAAAATTTATAGTATAAATAAGTATTTATTATTCCTAATTAATATATCTACAATGATTTTTAAAGTATCAGTAAATTAGTCTAAAAAATCTATGCTATTTCATTTTAATTTATCCCAATTTCTAGAAAATTAGACTAGGCTTAGGTATGACTTCAGTTATTAAATAGTTGACTTATATTTTTTTCCTTTTTGCACGATGAATACTAAATTAATGTTAATTACTATTAGAGATAAAATGGCAAAAAAAGTCCCTAAATATTGACAGTTTGCGACAGAATATACAGGTTAAAAATTTGTTAAGAAATGGTATTAATTCTAACTTTTCTTGATAATTATCTATACAATTATTCGTAAAAGTATCAGTTAATTAGTGTAAAAAAGTCCTGAGTTTACCCTTATGAGTCAATCAAACAAAATCATCATTATTGGTGGCGGTATTATCGGTATATCAATAGCAATAGAACTAAAGTTACGCGGAGCTAAAGTAACAGTTATTAGCCGAGATTTTCAGCAAATTGCCACAAATGCTGCTGCCGGAATGTTAGCCCCCCAAGCTGAAGCTATTCCCCCTGGAAAAATGTTAGATTTATGTTTAAAAAGTCGAACATTATATCCAGAATGGGTACAAAAAATAGAATCAATTAGTGGTTTAGAAACTGGTTATTGGTCTTGTGGAATTTTATCCCCAGTTTATGCTCTAAAAGATAGAGAAAATTATGCTTTACCAAGCCTGAATTATCAATGGCTAAATCAAGTAGCAATCCATCAATATCAACCAGGATTAAGTCCTGAAGTAATTGGGGGCTGGTTTTACCCTCAAGATGGGCAAGTAGATAATCGTTATTTATACCAATCAATTATAGCAGCAGCTAAAGAATTGAAAGTTGAAATTCAATCAGGAATTGTGACAGAAATAATTCGGAAAAAAGGAAAAATTAAAAGTCTCAAAACATCAATAGGTGAAATAGAAGCAGAACATTATGTCTTAGCTACAGGTGCATGGTCGCAGGAGTTATTACCAATTCCCATTTTTCCGACAAAAGGGCAAATGTTATCATTAAAAGTGCCCTCATATGTAAGTAGAGAAAATCTATCTTTGCAACAAGTTATATATGGAAGTCACTGTTATATTGTACCCCGCAAAGATGGCAGAATAATTATTGGTGCAACTTGTGAAAATATCGGATTTGTTGATGGAAATACTCCGGTAGGAATTCAACAATTATTAGGAAATGCAATTAGATTATATCCAGTGTTAAGGGATTACGAAATCTTAGAATTTTGGTGGGGTTTTCGTCCTAATACTCCTGATGAAATGCCGATATTAGGAAAAAGTAATTATGATAATTTGACTTTAGCAACTGGGCATTATCGAAATGGAATTTTATTAGCACCTGTAACAGGAATGTTGATAGCTGATTTAATTTGGAATAATCAATCTAACTCCTTATTGACAGCTTTTAATTATTCTCGGTTTATGGAAGTCGGAAGTCAAGTTTGAGGAATTAATATAAAATAACCTTTGATTTAGAATATTCAATTTATTTGAGCAAAATACTTAAAAATTAGTCAATTAACTTATAGGGAATTGTGTAGATTATTGCTCATGTACAGGATAGATAAAAGTTTAATTATTCATGAGGAAATATATATACAAGTGACTACTACAAAATTCGGGAATAATTCATTTCTATAACTCTTGCTCAATAGATATATGTTATCGCGATCGCATATAAAATAAATTAGATAACCTGATTAAATTATTTCAATTATGTATGTGTTTAACTTCTATTTTAGGTTTAACGATGGAAATAAAAATGGGGAAAAAATAGGAAAATAAACAGAAACAAAACAAAGCCAGTCAATGGTTTTTTATGTATGTGTTTAACTTCTATTTTATGTTTAACGATGGAAATAAAAATGGGAAAAAAATAGGAAAATAAACAGAAACAAAACAAAGCCAGTCAATGGTTTTTATAGTTTTCTGACCCTAGTTTATAACTAAAAAGTTTATTTCTGTTGGTATGAATAATGATTATAATTAGACATCTCCAAAAGTACTCAAACGACTATCCTAACTATCTTGAGTCGAGCGATCGCCACTAATCAAGATAGTTAAGTTGTAAGGTTTTATAAGTATCAGAGATACTCAGAGATACTTTGTGTTACTAATATAAATATTTATTCTACTTTTTCTGATTATTTTCTATCTCAATTTTTGAGAATTTATATTAATATAAACTAGCAAATTATTTAGTCTAACTAAGCCTAACTTTCTCTAATTTTAAATTTTGGAGATATCTATTAGAGTTATTTTACTTTTGGATATAGAGTTTATTCAATTGAGAAATTACACAGAGTGAAACTCTATTTTTCAAAGGGAGATGATTACAACTCATCTTATTCTATAACAATTCCCATAAATAATGAGGCACAAAATCGTACCTCACTAATATAGGAATTGCTATATTTTATCTTGAAACGGTCGTCTTTCAATAATTTGAAAACTGCTGTAAGAGTTTTCAGCTTGCGAACATTAAAAAAAAATGCTCACCCGCTCTGGGACGCTCCATGGCTCCCTGCTGTGGTCTAGCTACATTAAAACCGCTGTCAACCATTGAACACTTGGAATCCTAAATGGCTAAAAGCTGATAGCTAATTAAGAACTAAACCTTAGCTAATTCAAACACTGCTCCCAAACCAGATGCCATTTCTGCTGGAGAAATTTTTCCATCTTTATTGATATCGAGAGCATCAAATACAGCATCACTTCCTGCCCACTCTTCGCGAGTAATAAAACCATCACCATCTAGGTCATAGATATAGAAAATATCTTCTGCTGCATGGGTGACTCCTTCTAGGCGAGTCAACCGCTCTGCTAATAGTTTTTCCAATGATTCTAATGCTTTGGAAAAACCTTTAATACCTTCATCTAACTTTTGAGATGCCATCCGATCTTCAGCGTGCATCTGATCAAAAGTTTCTTTATCCATGAGAATTTTTTCTGCATCAGACTGAGCAGCTTTCTCATCAGAAAGTTTAGTAGGTAACTCACCTATTGTTGACTCTAACTCACCCAATAGCCCTGGTGAAATAGTCAATAAATCACAACCCGCTAATTCCGTAATTTCTCCTGTATTACGGAAGCTAGCTCCCATAACTTCGGTCTTGTAACCAAACTTTTTGTAGTAGTTGTAGACCTTAGTTACAGATAAGACACCAGGGTCTTCTGCTGGGGGATAAGAATCTCGTCCAGTTTCTTTTTTGTACCAGTCTAAAATTCTTCCCACAAAAGGAGAAATTAAAGTCGCACCAGCTTCAGCACAAGCGATAGCCTGATGCAAACCAAACAGTAGAGTTAAGTTGCAGTGAATACCTTCTTTTTCCAGCACTTCTGCTGCTTTGATCCCTTCCCAAGTAGAAGCAATCTTAATCAAGATACGATCACGTGAAACCCCAGCCTCTTCATATTGAGCAATTAAATCTCTTCCTTGAGCTATTGTTGCCTCTGTATCATAGGATAGTCTTGCATCAACCTCTGTGGATACCCGCCCAGGAACAATTTGTAAAATCTTGAGTCCAAAAGCAACTGCCAATCTCTTAAATGCTAAATTTGCCACATCAGAAGCGGTTGCATCTGTTCCCAATTCTTGCCTTGCTGTTTTCAAAGTTTCATCCACAATTTCTTGATATTGTGGCATCTGAGCAGCAGCAGTAATTAATGAGGGATTAGTAGTTGCATCCCGTGGCTGAAATTTTTCAATTGCTTGAATATCGCCTGTATCAGCAACTACAATGGTTACTTTTCGTAGTTGTTCTAGCAAATTTTTAGCCATTTGTTTCTCCTTTTTAGAATAAGTTGCTTATTTAGATTTTAGTTGATAACTGTCACTTCATAAAACTTATGTAAAACTTGATCAAAATCATTGGGGTGCCTCGCCCCACCTTTTAAGATCAAATCTGGTTGAATACATTATATAAATAACTATTATATAATTTGGAGCTCTGGGGAGTATGAAAATATTGTGACAATTATAAGCATATGCTATGTGAACAGGATGAAATAATGGCACATTGGCATATTGAATTTTCGTTGAACTTTTAAATATAAAGTTAATATGATATCTTAGATGTTTCTGTGTTCTAACATACACTATCTATGTATTCAGGCTATTGGTTTACATCCGTTAATATTAGAGCTCGACATCAAAAGGCTCTGAAACCTTTATCGGACTTTTCCAAAATCAGTATTTTGGAGAGGTCTATTTGTTTGGCTTCCTTATGACCACTTTGTTTTTTTACCTGTTCTAATTTGAATAACACTTAAGCTAATGGAAACACCTAATACAAACCAATTCATCTTGGGATCTAAAAATCAAAATCAAAGTCCCATTCCACGAGTAATATCAATTGACATTTTGCCTGGAGTCGTGATGGTGTTGATGACCTTAGATCATGTACGATTTTTTTTCTCTAATGCTGACTTTAACCCCTTAGATCTTACCCAGTCAAACATTCCTTTATTTCTAACCCGGTGGGTGACTCATATTTGCGCCCCTACATTTATTTTTCTAGCAGGAATAGGAGCTTATCTTTCTCTCAAACGTGGCAAAAGCAAGCCAAAACTTTGTCGGTTTTTGTTGCTCCGAGGACTGTGGTTAGTGTTCCTAGATTTAACAGTAGTAACTTTTAGCTGGAGTTTTAACCTGAGGGACAATTTTTTTGTGGCCGGAGTCTTATGGGCGATCGGTTAGTCGATGGTTTTCTTGGCAGCAGTAATTTATCTTCCTACTCGTACAATTGCAGCGATCGGAATTTTGATGATAGTCGGACATAATTTTTTCGATCATGTACAAGCAGAACAACTAGGAAATATTGGTTGGGTTTGGGCAATACTTCACGAAAGGAAAATTCTGGAACTAACTTCCGGGTTTCGCTTATTTATCCTTTACCCTCTGATTCCTTGGATCGGAGTCATGGCAGTAGGTTATGCTTTTGGAACACTGTTAGAAATTGAAAAAAATCGGCGACTTCAGCTATTAAGAAAAATAAGTTTAAGTATGATTGTTACTTTTATTATTATTCGAGTAATTAATAGTTATGGTGACCCCAATCCTTGGTTAATTCAGTCTAGATTTTTTTATACCTTACTATCCTTTATAAACTGTCATAAATATCCACCTTCTTTGCTATATTTATTAATAACACTTGGTTTGGCAATTCTATTACTTTATTTTTTAGAAAAATCAGAAATACGTTATTTTAAGCCATTAATTATCTTAGGTCAGCAACCATTATTTTTCTATGTCATCCACTTTTGGTTAATTCATATAACTGCTATTTTATTTGCTTTGTCTAGATATGGTATAACACCTTTTACTTTCTCCCAATTAGGCATTAGTTGGAAACCTAAAGCATTTGGGTATGATTTACCAATTGTTTATCTAATTTGGTTGTTAATGACTGTTATCTTATATATTATTTGTGAGAGGTTTGCTAAGTATAAGAAAAAGCACCGAGGTAAGTGGTGGTTAAATTACTTGTAAAGAGTTATCCCCAGCAATAGGCCTACTCAACAAAGGTTTATTTAAACCAGGCCTGATCGGTAGACATCTTTTTTAAGATTTACACTTTATATACTTAGAATCTACTGTAATTTGATTACCATACTGATATACTTTCAGATTAACAAATTTAAGTTTTATGAGATTAAGATTCATCTATGGGTAATCCTTCTTATTCCCCTCCGTGGTTCTTAAAAAACGGTTTAGCAATGACTCTCTATGCAACGTTTTGGATACCCCGTTTTTGGGAAGAGACTATTAAATTTTCTAAGCTTTCTTACCAAGATATAATTTTTATTGGTGCAAATGATGTACCAATTTTTGGGTGGATGGCTATCCCAGAAAACCCAAAAGGTACAATTATTGGGACTTATGGAATTACAGGAGATTTAGATAATCAATGGTTCTTAAAGCTATTGGGACGAAAAGCCTATGCTCAAGGTTATGCCGTTGTTTTATTTGATTGGCGTGCCCACGGTAAGACAGCATTACTATCACCAACTCTAACTTCAGACGGTATTTATGAAGGGCAAGATTTTGTTCATATTGCTGCTCAAGCAAAAGCAATGGGTTGTCCACCTAATTTTTGGTTTACTGGATATTCTTTGGGAGGACAACTAACACTTTGGGGTGCTAAAGTAGCAGAAAGTCTGGCTCCAGAATTAGGATTAGCAGAAACAGATATTGGTGGTTGTGCAGTTATTTGTCCCAGTCTAGAAGCTCAACGTTCTCTCTCTTATTTAAATAGTTTTCCTCTAGGAAAACGCTTAGATAAAGGAATTACTAAAAACCTCAAAAAATTAGCTTGGTTAATTCACGATTATCATCCAGATTTTATAGATATAGAGGCAATAGAACGGGCTAACTCTATCTGGAAATTTGATGCAGAATTTATTATCAAAAGCTTAGGATTCTCATCAGTAGAAGCTTATTATAAAGCAACAAGTCCTTTATATTTTTTGCCTCATCTTCAGAAAAAAACATTGATTATTTATGCGGAAGATGATCCACTATTTGACCCAACAATTGTGCCAGAATTAAAAACTATTTGTCAAAATAATTCTGCTATTGATTTGATTTTAACTCGTTACGGTGGTCATGTAGCTCATATTAGCAACAAATCATGTCAAAAGCTTGCCCAAGATCCTGATATTTGGTGGGCATGGAATCGAGTTTTTGAATGGATTAAACAAAATGAAACAGTAACATCAAGGACTGAAGTTGCTGTCTAATTTTATCCTCAGGAGTTAGGTAATATTCCTAATTCCTGATAGTTCTTAATTTAGTAGTTAGTAGTTAGTCGTTAGTAGTTAAAGGACCTTTTTTTTACTATTAACACTTACTCGCCTACTAGTTCCACAGGTTATTTTAGTAACGCCCTAGAGGAATATTACTTTTGCATCCTTTAGTAAGTTTCTTCTTAAATTTTGTTGATAGAATACTTTTATATGTATGAATTTTTTTTAGGTTTTATGAATTTTATCTCTTCATTAAAACTAATCCTACTAAATTGATACAGCTAAAAAAAAGTTTTCAATACCAATACTTTTCTTACCAATAAATTTAAATTTTTCTGTAAATTTAGTGACAGTATTATAGAGAAGTCTTTAATTTTAATTAAACAACTAGTAAAACAATAATTCCTCCACCAACAAATGGGGGTAAATGACAATATGGCAACTGTAGAGTGATTCCCGATTTAACAGGTGAAAACCTGAGACCCATTGGCATCTGTGGAGGGAATATGCAGAAGAGTCAAAGTGGCTACCATATAGTTCTCTATCATAAACTACAATTGACAGACTTCTTCGCTTTATTTAGGGGGAAGTTGAGAAAACAATTGTTTGACAAATCTTGCAGTGAAATTATTCATTTAATACCCCATACTAAACCTCACGATAGAGAATGGTAAACCTAAAAGTTATCAAATAAACATTTGCTCTCCCCTCCCGTGGAAGTAATTTGCGTTTTGCTGCACAATCATGAAATTCTGAGAAAGTGCTCCAGCTATATCTATCCTACAGCAACGTTGTATACAGCAAAACCCATTTTCATGGGGGAAAATAGTTTAGTTGCAACTTGGCAAACCATAAAATATTCAAAAAACTCAGTCGCCTTAAAGACATAAATTCTCAACTTTTATCAAAAAAAAATGGAATATTTTTCTTAGAAAATTGTGAGTATTGATACGGTTAAAAATAGATATTTTTTTTAAATTGCAATTAGAACGTTATGAGCAAGAGTTGATGAAAATATTTATCTGAAACAACTCGTAAAGTTTAATTTTTTTTCACGCATATCTATATCTACTTAAGGAGAAGACTATGTGGGAGTATCTACCACCTTTAAACGAACATAATTTACCCTATCCAGATACAATACATCCCATCGTTGTCCACTTCGTAATTGCGATGGTATTATTTGCGTTACTATGTGACATTATTGGTTATTTCACTCGTAATTTCCGTTTATATGAAGTTAGCTGGTGGAACATGTTTTTCGCCACCATTTCTATTTTTATTGCCATAATATTTGGTCAGTTTGAAGCTGGTCTGGCACAACCCTACGAAGCGGTTGAACCTATCTTAAACTTACATACATTAATTGGTTGGTCTCTCTCAGGAATTATCGCGGCTCTCACTGCTTGGCGTTATGTGATTCGTTCTAATAACACAGAAAAATTACCGATGCCATATCTAGGACTAGGATTAGTACTAGTAGGAATAGTCTGCCTTCAAGTTTACTTGGGAGATGAATTAGTTTGGGTTTATGGACTACACACAGTGCCAGTAGTGGAAGCAATAAAGGAGGGAATTTTACAATGAACCTAGAATTAATAGATAGTTTGACTGCCCAAGTTGGGGCAAATGGGCTTCCTTACGCTATCCCAATTCATCCAAACTTAGTTCATCTGACTCTAGGTCTGTTTATTATGGGAATTGCTTTTGATATTGTTGGCATATTGTTCCCTCTACAAAAACCAGTCCTGAAAGTTTTAGCGATATCTGCTACTCGTTCCAACTTTTTTGATGTAGGTTGGTACAATATGTTAGCTTCATCAATTATCACATTTTTCACCGTAGCAGCAGGATTTTATGAAATCATGCTAGCGACACCATCTCCTGAACTTAAAAGTGTATGGGGTTTAGGAGCAATGGATACAATGTTATGGCATGGCATTGGCGGTGTGTTGCTATTAGCAATGATTATAGGTATGACGATTTGGAGGGGATTTCAACGTTATATTTGGTCTCAGGATAAACTCCTACAAGTACAATGGAGTTATTTAGCAGTAGGTTTAGTAATCCTTTTTGTTATGTACGTTCATGGTACTTTGGGCGCACAGTTAGCAGCAGAGTTTGGAGTACATAATACTGCTGATGCCTTGTTAGAACTAGGCAAAGATCCTAATATTGTCCTGAAATAATCTTAGTAGGATATTGATATGAAAACCCGCACTATTTTAACCTTGGGGGCGATCGCTCTCTTGTTAGCTGCTATTAGTATTTGGATCGGGCAACTCTCCTACTCATGGTTGCCTCCTCAAGCAGCAGCAGAATCTATGTTAATTGATGAGTTATTTAGTTTTCTGGTCACTCTTGGTAGTTTCATATTTCTGGGTGTCACTGGAACTATAATGTATTCAATTCTTTTCCAACGTGCTGCTAAATATGATTACAGCGATGGGCCACATATTGAGGGTAACGTTACCTTAGAAGTTGTTTGGACAGCAATACCAATTTTTCTAGTATTTTGGATTGCTGCTTACAGCTACAATGTCTATGAAAAAATGGCTATTCAAGGACCGATGGAATTAGTGCATTTGCATACACCATTAGAAATGGAATCAGCTTATGCAGATCCATTAGAACCTGTAACTGAACCTGTAGAAGAAATTCAAGTCTATGCTAAACAGTGGTCTTGGGTATTTCGTTATCCAGAAAATGGAGTGACTAGCACCGAACTGCACTTACCTGTAGATCGGCGTGTGCGGGTAGCGTTAAATTCAGAAGATGTGCTGCATGGGTTTTATATTCCTGCGTTTCGACTGAAGCAAGATATTATTCCCAACCATCCAATAGATTTTGAATTTACTCCAGTTCGTGTTGGCAAATATAGTCTAACTGATTCTCAATATAGCGGTACTTATTTTGCCACAATGGCAGCAGATGTAGTTGTTGAATCTGCTCAAGATTACAAAAATTGGCTGGCAAAAGTAACGGATAATAAATTATCTCCTGCCAAAAATCAAGCACATACTGAATATATTCAAAAATTAGAAGCACCTGTGCAACCAGGTTGGCCTTCAGTGAGACCTGCTTCACCTCCTATTGTTAATTATCATAATAGTTAGGGATAAGGCTCACTAAAGTTAAAACGAATTCAGATATCCTCACTCTTTTCAAACGAAAAAAACATTACTGAACCCTAGCCTGTAATCAAGGAAAAGAATCTTCTATGAAAGAAATAACAATCGAAAGCATCAGCGATGCCATAGAAAAACCAGAACCAGAACAACCACCAAACTGGCGACGATACTTCAGTTTTAGCACCGACCATAAAGTTATCGGTATCCAATACCTGGTTACCTCCTTTCTCTTTTTCCTTGTCGGTGGAATATTTGCCATGGTGATACGAGGGGAACTAATGACACCAGAATCAGACCTCGTAGACCGCACCATTTACAATGGAATGTTCACAATGCACGGCACAGTAATGCTATTTTTGTGGACTTTTCCATCCCTAGTTGGTCTGGCAAACTATCTCGTACCCATAATGATCGGAGCGCGAGATATGGCATTCCCTCGTTTAAATGCTGCTGCATTCTGGATGGTGCCAGTAGTCGGTATCCTAATGATGGCTAGTTTCTTTGCTCCTGGTGGACCAGCCCAAGCGGGTTGGTGGTCATATCCTCCTGTAAGTATCCAAAACCCTACGGGTAGCATAATTACTGGTCAGGTAATATGGATTCTTGCGGTTGCAATTTCTGGGGTTTCCTCCATTATGGGAGCGGTCAACTTTGTCACAACTATTGTGAGGATGCGATCTCCAGGTATGACTTTTTTCCGAATGCCAGCTTTTGTTTGGACAGTATTTGCTGCCCAAATAATTCAATTATTCGGACTGCCAGCACTAACAGCAGGCGCAGTAATGTTATTATTTGACATTACAGTAGGAACAGGATTTTTTAACCCTGCTAATGGAGGGAACCCAGTTTTATTCCAACACTTTTTCTGGTTTTATTCCCACCCTGCAGTTTACGTTATCATCCTACCTATATTCGGCATTTTCTCAGAAGTTTTTCCAGTCTATAGTCGTAAACCCCTATTTGGTTACAAAGTGGTAGTAATTTCATCCATGATCATTGCTGGAGTAAGTGGTCTGGTTTGGGTACACCATATGTATGCTAGTGGTACACCTCCTTGGATGCGGATGGTTTTCATGTTGTCAACTATGTGCGTTTCTGTACCAACTGGTATTAAAGTGTTTGCCTGGGTAGCAACTATTTGGGGTGGAAAAATTCGACTAAATACTCCCATGCTGTTTTCTTTAGGCGGTTTAGTAATGTTTGTGTTTGCTGGTATTACTGGCATTATGCTCTCTTCCGTTCCTGTAGATATTCACGTTAACAATACATATTTTGTCGTCGGTCATTTTCATTATGTTCTCTACGGCACCGTGACTATGGGAATGTATTCCGCCATTTATCATTGGTTTCCTAAGATGACTGGGAAAATGTATTACGAAGGTTTAGGGCAATTACATTTTTGGTTGTCATTCATCGGCACTAACCTCAACTTTTTACCAATGCACCCATTAGGTTTGCAAGGAATGTTGCGTCGTGTTTCTTCCTATGCACCTCAATATGAATTATGGAATGTGCTAGCAAGTCTGGGAGCATTTTTGTTAGGAATGTCTACTTTGCCATTCATTTTAAATATGGTTAGTTCCTGGATCAAAGGTAAAAAAGCACCTGCTAACCCTTGGCGAGCAATAGGTTTAGAGTGGATGATTTCTTCCCCACCAGATGTGGAGAATTTTGAGGAACTTCCTATAATTATTTCTGAACCCTATGGTTATGGGAAATCAGAACCTTTGACTGCTAATAACCCTAATGGTCATACACAGTTATCAGTTAATGGTTAACAGTCCTGGGTTGGGTTTTGCTACGCAATATTAAAAGCGACAGCGCAACCCAACAAAAATATCTATCTGTAATATAGCATTTCTCAGGGCAGTTAGGAAATTCTTGCTCCTCTCAAATTTAGTCACAGTAAGAATGTACTGGTTGCCTATCAATGGTTTTGCTTGCGGCGATGTGGTTCATCTATCTGAAAAGCTATACCATTAAAACTTTTGATTTTTGACTGGCATGAAGTTTGGTTTCTCTGTAGACCGAGACTTAAATGCAAGTATCAAGTATAAAGAGATATAAATGGAATTTGTTTGAGCGCGTTTTGCCTGTGGAAGTAATACGACTGACAGTGAACGAGCCTAGCAATAATAAGCATTGAAATGTCATAACTAGTGACGTTTATCAGTTTGATGAAGCAGGATATGAGGATAAAACCAGTAAATTAAAGGAGAATTATCATATGAATAGTGCAGTAACTTCAGAAAAAGTGCATGGATCTTTGCACTCAGGAGTTGCAGAACATCATCACGACGAAGAAGCCAATAGTATGTTTGGGTTTATCGTTTTCCTACTTTCGGAAAGCGTGATTTTCCTGAGTTTCTTTGTCGGATATATTATCTACAAAACCACAATGCCTGACTGGTTACCGCCCGGTATTTCTGGTCTGGAAGTGAGAGAACCTGCAATTAATACAGTGATTTTGGTTTCCAGTAGTTTTGTTATTTACTTTGCGGAAAAAGCTCTAGAAAAGGATAACTTAACTTGGTTTCGCATATTTTTGGTGGCAACCATGGCAATGGGAACCTACTTTGTGGTGGGTCAAGGAATTGAATGGAGTGCTTTAGAGTTTGGCTTTACTACAGGGGTCTTCGGTGGCACTTTCTATTTGTTGACTGGTTTTCACGGCCTGCACGTGATCACAGGCATTTTGTTACAAGGAATTATGTTACGTCGTTCTTTTATTCCTGGCAACTATGATAATAGTCACTTTGGCATTAATGCTACTTCTTTATTTTGGCATTTTGTTGACGTAATTTGGATTATTTTATTTATTCTTATCTATATTTGGCAGTGAAATGTTAATAGTGTGGGCGTCTCACTCACCCCCGATGAAAAGGCATTCAACTGCGGGAATTTGATGTTTGCAACAGTAGAACTAATTAAAAATGCAACTCAAAAACGGGAGCAAGACGCTCCCACTACTTAAAAATTGAATTTTCATGGCTCCTAATACCAATTAGAAAAAAGAAGGTTACAAATAGTTTCAAATTTTGTGGCTTCCAAGTTTTGACCCTATAAAATCTTAATGGATGACTTTCCTGGTTGAGGAGGGAAGGACTTCTGTTGACTTCTATGAAATGTTAGAATACTTTTTCTCAAAAACATTTCAACATTTTATTGAGAGTAGGTAGGGAATTTCTATACAAGATCCGTACTGTCAGAAAAATAATTAACACTCTACTGGATCTTTATTATCAAAACATTTATTGAGTAGATGTTCATAACTTAATAGTTGAACTCTTGCTTAAGTATAGCATTGCTTTTAATAATTGGTATAACTCCTTCTTCAATACACCTCAAAAAAATTACTACAGGAAGAGAAAAATGATTATTGACGACCAACATTATGATGTAATTATTGTCGGTACAGGAGCAGGCGGTGGTACTTTAGCATATAAACTTGCTGCCACTGGCAAAAAAATTCTGATTCTGGAAAGAGGTGATTTTATGCCTCTAGAAATCCAAAATCGAGTTAATGTTGATATCTTTAAGAAAGAACTTTACCGTGCCCATGAAAATTGGTATAATGATGCAGGGGAAGCATTTTCTCCTCAGACAAATTATGCTGTTGGTGGTAATACAAAAATTTATGGAGCAGCCCTAATTCGGATGCGGGAAAAAGACTTTGAGGCAGTGGAACATCAAGAAGGAATTTCTCCAGAGTGGTGTCTCAAATACAAGGACTTTGAACCTTATTACACTGAAGCAGAACAACTCTATAAAGTTCATGGTCACTCAAGCAATAATTCTAATGAACCTCATCATAGTCAAGAATATCCTTATCCCGCAGTTGACCACGACCCACAAATTCAAACAGTTGTCAACGCTATCGCCGGCCAAGGTCTACATCCAGAAAACATACCATTAACTCTGACTCGGGAACAGGAAGACCCCACAGGAGACTCAGAAGTATTTGGTATTGCACCACTGCTCAATTCTCCTAACATTACTATTAAAACTAATGCTAAAGTAGTCTGTTTACTTACCAACTCTTCTGGTAATACTGTCAAAGCAGTAGAAGTTGAAATTGACGAACGATCATTTCTATTTTTTGGGGATATTGTTGTAGTTGCTTGTGGAGCTGTAAATTCAGCAGCATTGTTATTACGTTCTGCTAACGAAAAACATCCTCATGGTTTAGCAAACAGTTCTGGACAAGTTGGGCGCAACCTGATGAAACATCAAATGACTGCTGTAGTGCAACCTAGTCCAAAACCTAATTCTGGCAACTTTCTCAGAAGCGTTTGTGTAAATGACTTTTATTGGGGAGATGAAAATTATTCTTATCCCATGGGTCACATTCAGAATACAGGTGGGTTACTTCAAGATATTACTTTTGCTGAATCTCCACCTATCTTGTCTATTTTAGCAAAAGCAATGCCTGAGGTGGGTTTGAAGCGGTTAGCATTACGTTCTGTTGGTTGGTGGACATATTCGGAGGTATTACCAGATCCTAATAACCGCATTGAAGTTAAGGGAGACAAACTTTTCTTCCATTACACTCCCAATAACTTGGAAGCACACGATCGCCTAGTTCATCGTTGGATAGAGGTATTAAAGTCAGTAGACAAAGCGGTTGGAAATTCTTTCTTTGCAAGATCAGGAGGTAATGTTTACCCTCGTGGAGAAGCTCCTATCGAAGTAGTTGCCAACCAGTGCGGTACTTGTAAGTTTGGGGAAGATCCAGCTACATCAGTTTTAGATATTAACTGTCGTACCCACGATGTAGATAATTTATATGTTGTAGATAGCAGTTTTTTCCCATCAAGTTCTGCTATAACTCCTGCTTTAACAATTATTGCTAATGCTTTACGAGTAGGGGAACATTTAAAGGAGCGTCTATAGTAACAGTAAAAATTATATCAGTTTGAGAGTGTATAATATTTTCCCACGTTAGCAAGTTTTAGCGTGGGTTTTTTATTTTCTATTATTTGATAGGACTTACGCACCAAGCTTCATATCTTGTAAGGGCGAATCGAAAATTGCTACTACACATGGGTAAGCTCTCATTGCAGAGAAAAGTAAATAGTAAGTAAGCAACTAATTATTCTACTCAATTACTTATTCCCTATTCCCTAATTAAATTCCCTTATTAAATAATTGCTAGCAGCAAAAATTCTAGAAAATTAACAAAGTAAACCCTCTAATGAAAAGAAATCTATCACACGGGGACAGGTTTCTTTTTTGATATGTACATAATTCTGCCACAAGTTGAGTTCACTATCGCTCAAGTAATTTTTCCAATCTCCTACAATTCCTTTGCGTATATGGGCTTTAGATGGGGTATTTTTATCACCAACTTCTTGAGAAACCAACATATCAGATAAGCTTCCATCTGGCTCTATATGTCCCTGATTGGATTTTTCTTTCATCTTTGTAAAATTTGTGGCTCTTGATATTTCTTCAGCATCATATGATTCAACCCCAATAAATTCAGCAAGTTTATGTATAGCTGAAATAGCATTATCTTTTTTCATTTCTTCATACCTTAAAAATAATACCTCAATTTTTCCTTCTTCAGAAGCTTTCAGAAATTCTTCATGATAGTCAAACCAGTCACTGCTCTCAAATTTTCCTTTTAGTGCTATTTTGGAAAAGAAATGATGCCAAGATCCGTTATAGTTAAAAACTTCTTCTTTTCCCCTAACATGATGCCATGCAGAAACAAATGTATCTAGAGGATGTCTTAAACATTGAATTATTCTTGCTGGTTGTTTGATTAAACCTACACTAGCGTGGGATTTAAAAAATCGTGGAGATGTAGCTTTTTCAAATTTTGAAAATATTAAACGCCAGTTTTCTGTACTTGCAGCCCTATCTAACCAAGGACAAAAATGTTCTGTACTAAAACCTAGTGAAATACCTTTTTCACTAACTTTTTTTACTAAATGTTCAAGTATTGACATAGTCCAAGTTGTACCAGACTTTGGATAGGTTGTTACATAAATATCACTATCCCTAGGTACAAAATGATTAAATACATTTTCTATTCCACTCTTCGTAATAAAAGTGGTAGTATAAAAATTTTCTATTGCATTTACATCAAATGAACGGGGTATACAGTTCATTTTTGGTTCAGAAGTTTGAGATAAATTGATAGACATAGTGTATCAGGATAAGTGAATTTGTTGACATCTTCAGTTTTAGATAATAATCTTAATCCTCAACTTAGCTGTTTAGCATTTAAACTATATCATAACTTACATAAAAAATAAATTTATACATTATTTATTGAGGTGAATTACTGTTAAAATATATTATATATAAGTAGGATTAATTTCAGAATTTTTGGCAAATTTTTGTAACTTTAAAAGCTCATTTTATGGCTTTATATTATAACAGCTTTAGTGTTATTTTGGCATTATTGTACTATATATTTTAGTTATAGATAAGTCTTACCTAAATATTTTTTAGCTGCTCTGTTTTGACTGCTTTTAACTTTTTATGGATTGGGTATTTATAACTAGATAACTGATAAAAACAAAAATAACTAAACTCACAATTGAACTGCTATAAAATACTCCTGCCATTCCCCCAATATAAAACATACTTCCTGCTAGAATTGGACCTAAAGTTCGCCCGAAAGATAAAGCTGATGAAGTAACTGCCATAAAACCTGCTCGATAATTTTCGGGAGATAATTGCCCTAATAAAGATTGGGTTGAGGGAACTAACATACCATGAGCTAAACCTAATAAAATGCCAGGAATAAATAACAGCCAAATATTATTTATTGTGGGAATCATTATAAAAGCAATACAATAAATAATAAATGAAATTTTTATCAGGGTCAGTTCAGATAGGTACTTGGCAAATATCCCTAATTGAGATGAAGCAAATGCTAAAAAAATACCTCTGCTGGCTAAAATAATTCCGATGACAATATAAGAAGCTCCTAACTGGCGATCGGCAAATAGAGGTATATAAGTTAAGCAAGGACCCAATGAAAATATAAAGTTTACAATAATTACTATTAATAAACTCCTAACTTGATAATTATTAAAACTTTGCCAAATATTTCTCAAATATTTTTTTAAGTTAAATGATTTTTGCTTAGGTATAGCTGGATTTTTTAAAGAAAATAAAATCCAAATACTTAAGGGAATAGCTATTAAATATAATAAGAAAGGATACCGCCATCCCCAGGTAGTTAATCCACTACTAATTAAAGGATAAATCACTAAACTAAGACCAACACTCATGGTCTTAAAAGCCATGGCTGTTGTTAGCAACTTACCGCTATAAAAGTCACTAATTAATGTTAAAGTTAATGACTCTAGTGGTGCTGCGCCAATTCCTTGTACAAAACGAAGCCCTATTAAGGTCTGAAAATTGGGAGCTAATGAACAAAGGGTTCCACTAATTGCAAATAAGATTAAGGCAGGTATCAAAATTTGTTTTCTGCCATAACGATCTGCTAATATTCCAGAGATTGGAGTACCTATAGTAATAGGAATAAAAAATGCTGAGATTACCCAACCAATATGTTCGGGAGAAATGTTCCAATTTTTAGCTATTGAAGGTAAAAGAGGGCTTATACCAGGACCACCTAAAATTGCCATTGAAATGATTCCAATAATAATCTGAAAATTAGAATCTTGATAAATTTTGATGGAGTTTTTTATGTTTTGAGATACTGTTTTTTTACTCATAATTAAACTATCTCATATTAAGTTTAGTTTTGATAGTTCTCTCAATTTTTATGGTTATTATTTTTTCTTTTATTGCTCTTAAGAAATAATTATGGTTTTTATGGTTTTCAGTTTTCTTGAGTTTCTGTTGGTTTGCTTTAGCTGCTGAAACTCAATAGATATATTTTTTAGTGCTATTTTCCCAAGTAGCGATCGCTCATAACTTCCCAGCTCTTTACTGAAAGCTCCCCCTCCCGTAGGTAAGCTTAAGCCCGCCCAACCCAACACAACCCAACAGATATATTTGGGGGTAAAATTTTCCCAAGTAGCGATCGCTCATAACTTCCCAGCTCTTTACTGAAAGCTCCCC
>JAGGDU010000091.1:22622-37168 GCA_018457135.1 Trichodesmium erythraeum GBRTRLIN201
AATTTTCCCAAGTAGCGATCGCTCATAACTTCCCAGCTCTTTACTGAAAGCTCCCACTCCCGTAGGTAAGCTTAAGCCGGCGAAACCCAGCACAACCCAACACCAGTTTTTTGTTCATCGGATGTTGTTATCACTCAGAATTTTCCAGTTTTTTTTCCTGTTCCCTAGGTTGAGCTGGGGAAACCCAACACCCCCAAATTTTAGTTGGGTTTCCTGGGGTCAAACCAACCTACAAACTGACTATCTCTCAAACTTCAAGTTTAGATCCAGAATGAATGAAGGAGTCTTTCACTATCAAAAAATGTACTGTTGTTCTTGACTTGCTGCTTCCGACTCAGCAACTGCTGCGGCAAATTCTGGATCTTGTTGTAAGTCTTCTGGAACTTCTATTGCTTCATGTAAACCAATAGTATTTGACCACTTGGTTTGACTATTCCATCTGACATTACTAAGGTTGGCATCACTGAGGTCAGCACCACTGAGGTCGGCATATCTGAGGTCGGCACCACTGAGGTCGGCATATCTGAGGTCGGCACCACTGAGGCCGGCAACACTGAGGTTGGCACCACTGAGGCCGGCATCACTGAGTTTGGCACGACTGAGGTCAGCACCACTGAGGTCGGCATATCTGAGGTCGGCACCACTGAGGCCGGCACCACTGAGTTTGGCATCACTGAGGTTAGCACCACTGAGTTTGGCATCACTGAGGTTAGCACCACTGAGGTCGGCATATCTGAGGTCGGCACGACTGAGGTCGGCACCTATGAGGTTGGCACCTATGAGGTAGGCACCACTGAGGTCGGCACTTATGAGGTAGGCACCACTGAGGTCGGCATATCTGAGGTTGGCAACTATGAGGTAGGCACCACTGAGGTCGGCATATCTGAGGTCGGCACCACTTAGAAACTGACCTACTGTTTCCCAAAACGCACCAACTCCTAAACATTGACTATAGCCAATAATTGTTAACAGTTTTAGAGCCTCAAAATTTTCACTACCATGTTGACCGCAAGGATAAAAACGCAACTGCTCCCGCAACTCCTCCTGAGACTGCCCATAACGATCCAGCTCAAACAACAAAATAATCACATTCAACCCAGTATAAATATCCACTTGGCGTTGCCCAGACTTAATACGCCACTGCTGCAACTCCCTCGCCTTTTTCTGAGGTAAAGTTTCCTCCGTCGCCTCAATAAACTTCCCATCACACCAGTCTAGATAAAACTCATGTAAGCGCTCAAACAAAACCACCAGCTTTGCTTCACTTTTCACCAACAAAGCCATCAAATACTCCACAACTTCCACGGTTAAACCCCCATAACCAAACAGATCGTAAACCTGCCATACCAACTCCTCATCAGAAACAGAGTAACTAAACTTGCGTCCTTTCTTAGTTTTCTGCGTAAAATATTCCAGACTTTCTGCCATCCGTTTTGCACAGAGAAACTCACCAAAACTCTTATGAAAAAACTCCACCGAATTTTCTGCCCCCGTTGCCGACTTCAAATAAAAAGCAGCCAAAGCATTTTTCAACCCATCCTCCCGCTTATCTTCCCTAGCATTTTCAATTAACCGCTTTAACTCCTTATCTCCCTTTTTCACCAGCCGCTCCTCGATCATTTCTATAGCAGCATATTCCCCACCAGACTGCACCACACACAACCCCGCCTCTGTCAATAAAACCTCCAGATCTTCTGGCTCCAACTTCGTAATTTCAAGATTAATATTTTTACCCTCTTCTACCCGCTGTTTTTCCAGTACCCACTCCAACGCCTGCTCATAAATTAAAACCTTTGTCTCACCAACATCAGTATTAGCAAACATCTCTACCTTTAACTTCCCACCCCTGTGCATTGAAGCCAGCAAATACAACAAAAGAGGTTCCCGCGCCAACTCGTTAACCTGCTCCGGACATTGTTCACTCCGTAAAAACTCCCCAAACTTTTCTGTTTCCTCATCCCCCACCACCGTCCGCCACTTCTCAAACCACTGTCCCTGGATATCATCATCCATCGGCAAAATACTCACCCGCTCCAAATTAGGAGGCATCAACCTTTCAATACCATAAAGCGCCAAAGGTCTACCCGTGATCAAAACCCGATGACCGCGCTCCTTATTTTCCGCTGCCTGTTTCTGAAACTGTGCTACCTGATCTAAAAACACCTTCAACTCACTGCTTGCCCCCCGCTCCAACAACAACTCATCAAACCCATCCAGCAAAAACAGAAACCGAGTATTCCGGTCTGTCAACCAGCCCCCATCAATTTTCACAAAATCGTAATTCACAGCATCAGCCAGAGTCTGATCAATATTTGCTGCAAAATTTTTCACATCTCGCAACCGGATCAAAATAGGGGTATAGATAGGATGTAGTTCCCGCCGCACCCAGTCAGCAAACATCCGGCAAAATACACTTTTTCCTCTTCCAGGCCCCCCTTGAATAAATAAAACCTGTTTATCTTTTTTATCTTTTTCCTCATTATTTTTCCGCGAATTTTCATCAAAATTTTCATCAAAGTGTTGAGGTAACAAAATTGTTTTTGCCCACTTCTCAATATTCTGAGATTCAGCATTTTTATCAACCTCTCCATCGGACACAGACTCGACCTCAAGTGGTACATAAATATCCTGAAAAGAGAAACTTTCATCAAATACTTTTTCCTCTGGCAGACGAGCAACTTTATTTTTCAAATACCCATCAACACTCCCATAAACCTCCAAATCTTGCTGCCAGCCATACCCATAAATTCCCGCTAATTTTTTAGCATCATCCTTCACCTCTGATACCGCTTCTTTCATATAACGATGGGTACTGCGAGAAATTCTTTCAGTCACTATTTTCGCCGTTTTTTCATCCAAACCAGACTCTTTTAAGCGTGCCAATACAACATTATCAAACTTTTCTCTCAACGGTGAATCATAAAAACAAATCAAAGTATCCTTAGCATCTTGGCGATTAAAACCATCTTTACCCAACTTCTTAATCTGTTTTTTTACATCCTCCGAAGCCTCAGTGTCTGTGAACTGCTCCTTAATTTCTGGATGCTCTACAAAAAATTGTCGAAAACTTTCTAAAAAAGCCACCTGAACCAACAACTGCACCTCATCTTCCAAAGTAGGCTCCTGACGACTTTGTTTAACAATATAAGAAATAATTCCAGTTGCAATAGGCAAGAAAGGTACACTATCTCTAACAACACTTCCCAATGGAGAATTTAGTGCATCCAACAGAGATTCAATATTAATCTTTTCAATAGCAGACTTTAATTCCTGAGTATCCTTATATTTTTCTAGTGTCTCAGCTAATTTAAAAAGCGCCTTAACAAGGTTAGCCCCACCGTTAACAGTTTCCAACCCGAGAGATTTCGAAAAATCGTCCAACAGTTTAACAGCCATAATTGTTAAAAATATCAATGTTAATTAGAACAATTATAGCACTCTCAAATTTACATAAATTTTGCTGTCAGACAAAAAAACTAACAGGCTAGACATAAACCTAGAATATCAAATAAATATCTAGTTATGTCTAACCTGATGTCATTAATTTTTTATTGCCAATTACCCCTATTAGCCCTCCATAAACAGACTAACTGATACATTGACTTTAGGTAGATAGGCAAAATTACATCATTCCCATACCAGGCATACCCATGCCGCCCATGCCGCCCATGCCGCCCATGCCGCCCATGCCGCCCATGCCGCCATCCATATCAGGAGCAGCACCTTTCTTCTCAGGCTTCTCAACAACCACAGCCTCAGTAGTTAAGACCATACCAGCAATAGAACCCGCATTTTGCAACGCAGAACGTACCACCATCGCCGGGTCAAGAATACCAGCAGCAATCAGATCTTCGTACTCGCCAGTTATCACATTGTAACCAACACTAAAATCAGTAGAACGTACTTTTTCTACAATTACCGAACCCTCTACACCAGAGTTATTAGCAATTTGATTTAAAGGTGCTTCTAAAGCACGTCTAACAATATCAGCACCAATTTTCTCTTCTTCATTATTGAGACTACCTTTTAGCTCCTCCACTTTAGTAGACAAGTGAATCAAAGTAGTACCGCCACCAGGGACAATACCCTCCTCTACAGCAGCCTTTGTCGCATTCAAAGCATCCTCAATGCGTAACTTCCGGTCTTTAAGCTCAGTTTCAGTAGCAGCACCAACCTTAATGACTGCCACCCCACCAGCTAACTTAGCAATGCGCTCTTGTAACTTTTCTTTATCATAATCAGAGTCGCTTTCACCAAGCTGTTTGCGAATTTGAGCGATCCGCTTTTTAACTTCCTCAGCCGTTCCCCCATCAGCAACAATAGTTGTGTTATCCTTGTTAATAGAAATTTTGCGACCAATACCCATCATATCTAGGTCTACCATCTCTAGACTCAGACCAACCTCTTCCGAGATGAGTTGACCACCCGTGAGAATAGCAATATCTTGGAGCATTGCCTTACGGCGATCGCCAAAACCAGGAGCCTTCACTGCAGCAACATTCAGTACACCCCTTGCTTTATTAACCACCAAAGTAGCTAAAGCTTCCCCTTCAATATCCTCAGCAATAATTAATAAAGACTGACCAGCACGAGCAACTTTTTCCAGTACCGGTACCAAATCTTGAATAGAAGAGATTTTCTTATCAGTAATTAAGATGCGAGCATTTTCAAAGTCGACTACTAACCGTTCTTGATCAGTCACAAAATAAGGAGAAAGATAACCGCGATCAATTTGCATTCCTTCCACAACCTCTAAGTCTGTAGAAAGAGACTTAGACTCTTCAACAGTAATTACCCCATCCTTGGTAACTTTATCCATGGCCTCAGAAATCATTCTGCCTACCTCTGCATCACCACCTGCAGATACCGTAGCAACTTGAGCGATCGCTTCTCCCTCTACCGGTTTAGCAACTGTTTGTATTTCTTTCACTAGCAGACTAACAGTTTTCTCAATCCCTCTACGAACTGCCACTGGGTTCGCACCAGCAGCTACGTTTTTGAGGCCTTCTTTAATCATAGACTGAGCTAAAACAGTAGCTGTAGTTGTGCCATCTCCAGCAATATCCTTAGTTTTAGACGCCACTTCTTGAATTAATTTAGCCCCAGTGTTTTCTAGAGGGTCTTCCAGTTCAATATCCTTAGCTACTGTAATACCATCATTAACAATTTGGGGAGCGCCATATTTTTTCTCTAGTAATACATTTCTACCCTTTGGGCCCATAGTAATTCTGACCGCATCAGCTAGAGTATTGATACCTCGTTCTAGAGAGCGTCTGGACTTATCATCAAATTCTACAATTTTAGCCATATACTTTTTCCTATTACTTCCAAATAAAAATTTAGCACTCTATACAATAGAGTGCTAGTTAGTGGAAACCGTACATTTAAAAGTCAAAAGTCACAAATTAAAACTCAAAAGTCGCAAAAATCCTGTAACTGAGGGGTGAGAATTATGGGAAATACCAAGTATAATGAGATACAAATATTAGAATTGTTAGCTGTAGAAAAAATTAAAATTCTCAAAAGCTCATTCTATAAAGTTTTTAGGATTTTATTCTTAAAAGCATTCCTAAAGCTGAAATTGTTTTGGGTTTAAGGAATTTTTTAGGCTTAATTCCCCACAACCCTATTAATAATCAAACCTTTGTAGCGTTCATACATCGCCAGATATAGCTGTAGCTCACCCATTTCGGAAATCCCCCGTAAATTCCTTTGTTAGAAGAATAGCTGTAACTCACGCCTTTAAGAAGAACAGTATAAATTCAGTACCTAAAAACCATAGTCACCATAGTTCTATATATAAAGCAACTAGGAAATATTAGCTTTGATACTTCATAAGTACCTCAGCAAAATTATTTACCCATTGTAATTATCTGTACTCTGTAGAAGGCAAATAATTAATTTTATACAAATTTGTATAAACGTGTAATTAATTTTGCATGAATATTAATTACTTCTGTATTTTAACTATTAGGTTTACCAATAGATAAAGTCTCAAGCATCCCCTCTTAAGAATATAAAAAAAGGAAAATTCAAACTTTATAGCCTCAATTATGAATGTATAAAGACATAGTAAGCACTCAATATTAACTAGGCTTTCGTTTCACTCCAAACATTCTTTCAAAACTCATCGCTGCCACACCAATAATTACCAGTATTATCCCAAAAATCTCTTTTACTCCTAATGCTTCTCCAATAGTAAAAAGGGCAATTAAAGCAGTTAAAGGTGGACCCAAAGTACCCATAATAGATGCTCTTGCCGCTCCAGCAAATTTAATAGCAAAACTATTTAATACATAGCTAGAAATGGTTAAAACCCCTAAAATAATACTAATAACAATTAAATTAGACCACAGACTAGGATCAAAATTAGCAGACCATTCTACAGGTTTAGGCATCATCATTCCCAAAGCCGAAAATACAAAAATTCCAGCAAAATTAATTAAACTAAAAGGAATAGGATGAAGCTTTCCTGCTGACATTTGTGTTAGTAAAATATATCCAGAAAAAGTAATACTAGCAGCAACTCCAGCCATAACTCCTGGTTGATAATTACCAACTCCACCAGGAATAACTAAAATTCCTCCCAAACCAATAATAACCATCGCACAAATTCTTAAAACAGAAGGGGAATCACCAAATAATCCCCAAGATAATAAAACAGTAATAATTGGATAAATAAAGAAAATTGTCATGGCAATACCAGTAGGTATATTACCAATAGAAATATATATTAATACCTGAGATAAAAACAAAAAGAAAGCACTACCAATAACTTTCCACCATAACGAAAAATTTTTGGATTTGATTAAATGCTCAATATCACTCCAAACAGCAGGATAAAGAAATGTCGCAACCAAAGGCATCAATAACATTACTACCCCTTGCCGTAGTAATAAAATTAACAAAGAATTCCAAACATCAGGATTAATTAATCCTGATACTGAAAATAAACCACCGAAAACTTGATATGGTTGTGGTGGTGTATTGAAAACTATCTTTACACAAACATTAAATAAAGATAGAACTGCTGCTGAGAGCAAAGCCAAAATTAAACCTATCTGAACTTGAGAAGGAGACTTTTGAGATTTTGCAGTAGATTCAGGTTTGCTTATTTGTGCTATTTCTGGGGACTCAATAGGAGTTGATATTTCACTAGAAGCATTATTTAATGAATTCCTGGGATCAGACTGAAAAGTTTGAAAATTTCGTGATAAAACTACATTATTACCTTCTAGTTGTCCCTGAAGACGACTGAGCAAGGTTTCTAAAATCACCTCACTCTGCTGTTCCATACCACGCATATTATTTAGTTGCACACAAAGGTCACTTTCGTAACTATCCAACTCCTTTTTTAGAGTATCAAATGTTCTGCTCAAAGTAGCAGACAAAGAAGAGCCCAACTCATTAGCAGATTCATAATAGTTATCTGGAGAATTAGTCATTGGTAACCCTCCTCCTGAAGAAACACCTTGTTGTAATCCTGGGTCAACACTCTCCTTTAACTCTTTAATTTTATGGCCTAACTGTTTTTGTAAATTATTTGCCAGTACTTGGGCCAGTTGTTTCAGCCATAATTGTTGCTGGGCTATTTGTCGTTGAGAAAGAGATTCCAGTTGTTGAACTTGCAACTGTTCATATTGCTTTCTTAATTTATTAACATCCTCATTGAGCTGTTCTTTCTCAGCTCTTAATCTACTTACATCTTGCCCTAACTGATGTGTCAAATCTTGACGAAAATTGTCCAAGTCTTGAATCACTAATTTCAGGACTTCTTCTGCTGTATGAGGAGTTGAAGCTCCTTGATTTGAAGGTTGAGTATCCATTTTCCGTTCCATCTTTGCTAACAATAGCTCACAATACTTTTATTGCTCCATCCTAGAAGTCTCAGCAACAGAATATCAATATTGAACTGAGTGCCAAACTATAACAGAACTTAGTACAGATTAATGACTATTACACCATAAATTCCTACTGTGACTAAATCTGATAGTTTGAGAATGTCCTAAGCACCTCAGCGACAGCTATTAATAATGCCTATAAAATAACGAATAATGTCCCATTTTCATCGATTTGACTTTTATGTAGCTGAATTTGCCCAGGATTTTTGGGACATATAGTTAATTGAGAGAGCTAGCAGTTTCTCTTTTAACTTAGTCGGGCTTAACAAAAAAATACTTCCTTTAACAAGACTAAAAACTTAAACAGTAATGCTTAAATGCTTCAGTAGAATATTCTTAACATACAAAATATTCCAAATTAATGTAGCCCAATGAATATATAATAATTATTATATGTCCAATATCCAATATCCTAATCATCTCTTTATCCCTACTCTTTACTCCCTAACCTTTGATCTATAATATATAGATTGTCAGATTAAAAAAGTATTATGAAAGCCCAAGAAATAATTTCCTCAATTGAAGCTGAAGAAATAGAAAAATTAAAGCAAAACTCGAAAAAGAAAATTCCTCTACTCTATGTAGGTGACACAGTCAAAGTCGGAGTCAAAATTATAGAGGGAGGAAAAGAACGAGTTCAGCCCTATGAAGGAACTATTATTGCCATGCGGAATGGAGGGATAAACGAAACTATTACAGTTCGTCGTGTTTTTCAAGGTGTAGGGGTCGAACGGGTATTTTTGCTCCATTCTCCCAGGATTGCTAATATTAAGTTGATCCGTCGAGGTAAGGTGCGTAGAGCCAAACTATACTACTTGAGGGGTCGTGTTGGTAAGGCCACTCGTGTCAAGCAAAGATTTGATCGTTCTTTATAGTTTCAAAAAGAATCTCAAAAATTTTTCCCCATTTTCTCAAAAGTTATGTTATAATGAAAAAAGTGAGGTTGCTTAGATTAAATCTAATCACCTCTGATATGCGCTCTTAGTTCAGTTGGTAGAACGCAGGTCTCCAAAACCTGATGTCGGGGGTTCGAGTCCTCCAGGGCGCGGTGAATTAATAAAAAACATAAACAGTATAGACATTAAAGTATAGGGCAAAGTATGGGAAAAAAATATTCTCTGCTCTACTGGCTCTATTGAATTTTCCCTATACTTTTTTAAGGGAAACTTTGACTTTAATTCTGTCGCCAAAAATTATGCTATAATTTTCGATAGTAAATTCTAAGCATAATGAAGTGCAAGTATTAAACATACTACTTTTGTAGCCCAGGCATATTGCCTACTACAACTATAACTTGGTCCCGTGAACGGTGGAATAACATCACAAACTTAGGGGGAAGATAAATTATTGTGGTAAAAAAAGAGGGGATAAAAGTACAAGAAGATAAAGAAGGTTTAAGTCCTGTAACTTTTTTCCAAGAAACAAAAGAAGAACTAGATAAAGTAGTATGGCCAAGCAGAGAACAATTAATCAGTGAATCTGTAGCTGTACTATTAATGGTTATTCTATCAGCAACAATCATTTACCTAGTAGATGAGTTTTTTAGTTGGGGAGCCCAGGTGGTGTTTGGATGAATTTATCTTTAGAAGAAACACAACAGACAACACAATTAGACCAAGGAGAAGAAAAAACTACAGAGTTTGCTAAAGGAGAATTGCGATGGTACGCAGTACAAGTCGCTTCTGGTTGTGAGAAGCGGGTTAAGACTAATTTAAGCCAGCGTATTCAAACCCTTGATATTACAGATAAAATATTTAAAGTAGAAATACCTCACATAGCTGCAATTAAGCTTCGTAAAGACGGTAGTCGCCAACATAGTGAAGAAAAAGTTTTTCCTGGGTATGTATTGGTACAAATGAAGCTAAATTGGCATGAGGAACAGAAAGAATGGAGAATTGATGATGAGGCATGGCAAATAGTCAAAAGTACTCCAAATGTGATTAACTTTGTAGGAGCTGAACAAAAGCGTCGCTATGGAAGAGGTCGTGGTCATGTTAAGCCATTACCTCTAAGTTCTTCAGAGGTGGAGAGGATCTTTAGGCGAGCTCAAGAACAAGAGCCATATTTAAAAGTAACAGTGGCAGAAGGAGACCATATTACAGTTCTTTCAGGGCCATTTAAAGACTTTGAAGGTGATGTGATTGAGGTCAGCCCAGAAAGAAATAAATTGAAGGCGCTACTATCCATTTTTGGACGTGATACGCCAGTAGAATTAGAGTTTAATCAGGTAGAAAAGCATAAGTAATGGCAAAAAAAGTCGTGGCAGTTATAAAGTTGGCTATTACGGCAGGAAAGGCTAACCCTTCTCCGCCCATTGGTCCAGCTTTAGGTCAACATGGTGTAAATATTATGGCGTTTTGCAAAGAATATAACGCCAAAACAGCAGATCAAGCTGGTACAGTGGTACCAGTAGAAATCTCAGTTTATGAAGACCGTAGTTTTACTTTTGTCTTGAAGACTCCGCCTGCAGCGGTATTAATAAAAAAAGCAGCAGGTGTAGAAAGTGGTTCAAGTGAACCAAACCGAACAAAGGTAGGCTCTATTACGCAAGCTCAACTCCAAGAAATCGCACAAACGAAAATGCCAGACCTCAATGCTAACAATATTGAAGCTGCAATGAAAATTGTGGCAGGTACAGCAAGAAATATGGGTATTACCATCAGTGATTGATGAATAAAATTAATCACTTAACTATAATATACTAATTAATCTACATTATTCACAGTAGAAATAAAAGCAAAAGTAAATTGATATAGGGGGAGAAGCCAAGCTTCGCTAAGTACCCCAGGAGTATGAAATGCCAAAAAAAATCTCTCGTAGATTGCAAGAATTAAGAAAAAAAGTAGAAGAGCGACCTTATGAACCAAAAGAGGCACTCCAACTTTTAAAAGAAACAGCTACAGCCAAATTTCTAGAAGCTGCAGAAGCTCATGTTCGTTTAGGGATAGATCCTAAATACACAGATCAACAACTACGAACTACAGTAGCTTTACCAAAGGGAACAGGTCAAACTATCCGAATTGCCGTTATTGCCAAGGGTGAGAAAGTTAACGAAGCTCTAGCAGCAGGAGCAGACTTAGCAGGTTCAGAAGAGCTGATCGAACAAATTAGTAAAGGTATGATGGAATTTGACAGGTTAATCGCTACACCTGATGTGATGCCTCAAGTAGCTAAACTAGGACGTTTACTAGGACCGAGAGGTTTAATGCCATCTCCTAAAGGCGGTACTGTAACTTTTGACTTGACTAAGGCAATTGACGAATTTAAAGCAGGTAAGTTGGAGTTTAGGGCAGACCGAAGTGGTATTGTTCATGTTATGTTTGGTAAAACTTCCTTTTCAGTAGAAGATTTACTGATAAATTTAAAAGCTCTACAAGAGTGTATTGACCGTAACCGTCCTTCTGGAGCCAAGGGTCGCTATTGGCGTACTATATTTGTATCGGCAACGATGGGTCCTTCAATTGAAATTGATGTTAGCTCCCTACAGGATCTAAAATTAACTGAAGCAGCTTAATTTGAAAAGCTATCAGCACTCAGTAATTGCCGAAAAATTTAAGTTGAAAGTCTCGCCCATCTATTGGTTGGCTTTGCATGTTATAATAAGATGAGTTATTTACATGCCTTGTTTCATAAATTCTGTAGAAAAGAAGATTAGGTCGAAACTCCTTCAGTTGAGAGCATAACTTGGGAAGCTTTCAGGTTTCGGAGCAGTTCAAATCTGAATAGACAAATAAAGACCCACAAGAATTTTTGGTAAGTTGCGCTTGGGCATTCCGAGACTTTAAATGGACGGATCGACCAGACTAACCTACCTCTTTTGAGGGTAGCTGCAACAGTCTATTAGACATGAACCTAAATTAGATCTAAGAATCGGTTTTTTCCCTTTTCTAACAAGCCGGGGAGGATGTCAACAATTTAGTTAACTGTATAAGTCAGTTTGATGTCAATATAAAAAAGCTGAAAAATTTTCCAAAAAATTTCAAATTCAAGAGCTAAAGACAGCAGGTGCTAATAGCTTAATTTTCTGCCGAGGTTCAAGAATTAATTATTCAAAGATAACAATAGGGAGTTTTATTAAAGACCCTAATTTAATTGCTTGATTTGGATTTGATAATTCTTAGCCCTGGCAGATAGCTAAATCTGCTAGGGTTTTTGATTTGGGTATTGCTCAGAGGTAGGGTGAATATAAGTGGAGTAAGCATCCCTTTTGCTAAAGTCAGATGTCAGAAGTAATATGGCACTTCCGCTGCCCGTGAGGTATACACCTACGGACTAGATATTCTCACTAGTATGATTTTACCATTCACGCTTTGTACATCATTTGCCCAATCCAATGGTGTATTATACCTCTTTAAATACTTACACTTTGGTGGAAGAAAATCAAAAGCTTTTTTTCTAATTGTTACTTAATCTTATGAGCGGACATAATATCAAGAGTTAAATTGCCAGCACGGACTAAACTTGAGAGGTGCAAAAATGTCTTGAGGACTTTGTCCATGACTATACCCGTCTGAAAATATAATTAGCAGGCAAGATGTCCATTCTATAAAACTATTAAAATTATCCTGCATTTATGTAATGTCAATTTGTTAAGGAGGTGATAAAGATGGGCAAAAGTAAAAAACAAAAAGAGGAAATGTTAGCAGGTATCAAGCAAAACTTGAGTGAAAGTCAGCTAGCCTTGGTGATTAATTATCAAGGACTATCTGTTGCTGAGATTACAGACCTGCGTCGGCGACTAATACCTACAGGTAGTATTTGTTCAATTGCTAAAAATACTTTGATGGGAATTGCCGTTAAAGAAGATAGCAACTGGCAACCTATGGAAGACTTACTTGCAGGTTCTAATGCTTTCCTATTTTTGAAAAATGATATTGGTGGTGCTATTAAAGCATACCAAGACTTCCAAAAAGCCACCAAGAAAACTGAGTTTAAGGGTGGCGTCATGGAAGGGCGACTGCTGGATAAAGATCAAGTGAAAGCGATCGCTGATCTGCCATCTAAGGAAGAGTTACTTGCTCAAGTTGCTGGTGCTATTAATAATATAGCTACTAAGTTGGCTATTAGTCTGGATGCTGTACCTACCCAGCTTGCTACTGGTATTAATGAGGTTCCAGCTTCTGTAAACAGAGCAATTAAAGCTATCTCAGATAAAGAGCAACAAGGTGATGCTGCTTAATATAGCCCTACATGCAAGTCAGAAGGGGTAAATTCAAAAGTAATCTCTGATCAGTTTCAGGATTTATGAATATCTGCACCTAATATTTGACTGCTGTACAAATCAAATGATTTTTTTCACTGATATTTTATCAATTTTTAGATCTTAGTTCAGATCATAAATAGTCAAAATTATCACCAACAAAGCTACTGTAAACTAATAATACATAGGAGATTAATAATGTCTGCAAAAACTGACGAAATTCTTGAACAACTTAAGTCACTTTCTTTGCTAGAAGCATCGGAATTAGTTAAACAAATTGAAGACGCTTTTGGTGTTAGTGCTGCTGCTCCTGCTGGTGGTATGATGATGCCTATGGCTATGCCAGGAGCACCTGGTGCAGCAGCGGCGGAACCAGAGGAAGAGCAAACTGAGTTTGATGCAATTCTTACTGAATTTCCTTCAGACAAGAAAATTGCTATCTTAAAAGTAGTCCGTAGTATTACAGGCTTGGGTTTGAAAGAAGCAAAAGAGTTAGTAGAGTCTGTACCTAAGCCACTTAAGGAAGGAATTGCCAAGGAAGCTGCTGAAGATATCAAGAAGCAATTAGAAGAAGCAGGAGCTAAGGTAGAAATTAAATAGTTATCTTTGAGAAAATGTTAGTAAATAATATTTGCTTAAAAATTACATCATATTTCTAGACTTTTTTGTCAGAGCTTGTATCAAAGATACAGGCTCTTTTGTTTATAAGTTAACTATCTCACGGGGTGACAGGCACCTCAAAAGCCAAATTTCGGGTTAGCATATCTATTGTCTAATGGGGTGAGGGTTGTTTTATTAGCAGGTTGAGCAGGTCAGAACTGAGGTACGGATAAATGGCTTGGTCATCAGGTCTGGTGTAGTAAGAATTGTCCCCTGATTTTTTAGGCCTAGGTATGCCCAAAATCTTATCCATACATGAGCTTTAGCTATGAAACTTCTGGTACTTTTCGTGCCTTGTGCAAAATTTGGCTAAAGCATAATTGTGTCAATACTTTAGATATCTCGAAAAACGCTGATTTGGGAATGGCGGGGCAAGGGTTTGATAACCTTTTATGGAAAGGTCTTTTGAAAGTTAACTAGCCAGCCCTATTTAACAGAAGCGATCACTGAAATTACTGAAGATGATGGCTTTGCTTGGTTATATCATTGTGGTTTATTTATCTGAAAAGGGCTGTAAAGTAATGAGGGAGTATGATATTTTGGCTCACTGTAATGGTAATAGAGCAGTGGGTCAATCAACATAAGATTGGACGTGGAGAAGTATCTAAATAATATAGTTATTTTGAATAAGAATGAGACACTATTTGGTACAATAATTACGAAGAATTTCATCAAGAGATGTATTGATAGGTGAATAGATTCTAGCTCTTTTTAATGCACTAAAATCATGTTCTTAGTTATTTAAATCAGGAGAGTATTTTGGCAAAAATAGTAATTGATTACCC
>JAGGDU010000092.1 GCA_018457135.1 Trichodesmium erythraeum GBRTRLIN201
ATTTTTCGGTTTCAACATCAGTCTGAGTTGTCGTTGCTAAAGTTTCATCTACTGACAGCTCTGAAGATTTTTCGGTTTCAACATCAGTCTGAGTTTCTGAAGATTTTTCGGTTTCAACATCAGTCTGAGTTGTCGTTGCTAAAGTTTCATCTACTGACAGCTCTGAAGATTTTTCGGTTTCAACATCAGTCTGAATTTCTGAAGATTTTTCAGTTTCAACATCAGTCTGAATTTCTGAAGATTTTTCAGTTTCAACATCAGTCTGAGTTGTAGTTGGCAAAGTTTCATCTACTGATGTACCCTTACGTAAATAAGGATTTAACCACCTTTTCAGAAAGTTAGGAGCTGAATTTTCCGAAGTTTTTAATGCTTCTGGAGACTGTTGTTGCTTTTCCACATCAGACTCAATTTCTTGAGATTTTTCCATCTCAATATTAGTCTGAGATGTTTGTATTAAAGTCTCTTCTAAGGCTACTTTTGAAGGTTTTTCCTCCTCTACATCAGACTCAATTCCTGAAGATTTTTGCATCTCAATGTTAGTCTGAGATGTTTGTGTTAAATTCTCCTCTAAAGCTACTTTTGGAGGTTTTTCTTCTTCCACATTAGTTTGAGGTGTTTGTGTCAAAGTCTCATTGGCAGATGATTCAGACTGAGGTTTAATCAATGTAGTAATATACTCTCGCCTTTTATTGGCTAAGTTATAACTAGGATTAATTGTTAGAGCTTGTGTGTAATCTGCAATAGCTTTTTCATAATCTGAAGTTGCCTCATATACAAAACCTCTATTGTAATAGCTATCAGCATCATTAGGGTTCAGTCGAAGTGCTTCAGTTACATCAGTGAGTGCGTCCTGATAACGACCTATTTGAGAAAGAGCTATACCACGATTATTGTAGACACTGCTGTTATTAGGGTCAATTTTAATTGCTTCAGTGTAGTCAGAAATTGCACCCTGATAATCTTCCATTTGATGCTTGGCCACCCCTCGACTGTAGTAGAGTTCAGCATTACTGGATTTTATTTCTATTACTCTACTATAATCAGCAATTGCATCCTGATAATTTGCTAATTGATAATTCGCGATAGCCCGCTCATAAATAGCTATAATATCATTATCTTCTATGTTAGTTTTAGTATTTTCCATTGTCTTTAGTATATTATATTATCTCTAAAATCTTCAATCTTTAAGCATTTTCAAATGAGATGTAAAACAAGATTTGGTTATTTAACTAATAGTAAAAATCCAAACCAATTGTATTACCTGTTGCTTATTGTCTGAATGCTTTTTAGCTGAAAGCACCAGGTCTTTTACGTAACTCAAATAAAATTGCTACACTATTATAATATATTCTTTTCCTATAGATTAATCCCATAGCAGAATTTGATATAAGAAAAATTCATGTGTTAGTCAATAATGTACCTAAAGTTAGACTTATTTGATTATTTTGCGTATATAAAATTTAATATGAGTTTTTATACAGACAATAGTTATACTATCTTTAATACTAAAATACGGGAATTTAAATTATAGATAATTTCATACAAATTTAAATCTGAGATTACTGACATAGAAGTTAAATTAAAAAGGATGCTTTTCATAGTTAACCGGTTTACTCTTCCAATATCTAACGCAAGGTGTTAAGGTAATTAAGTCTTCAATATTATGGTGCATTGTAGTGCAAATAGAATCCAAGGGTAAATCATTAGGATCATAGCCAAAAGGATTTTCTATTTCTAAGGCAATTTCTTCAATTCCCAATACAGTAAAACTGATTATAGCAACTACCAAGCCAGTCCAAAAATAAAATTGATTGACTATTTGAAACGGTAATAATAGACAGTAAATTAACAATAATTGTCTCAAATGAATTGAGTAAGCTAAAGGAATAGGTGTCTTTAAAATTCCCTCACAACTTGTTAAGGCTTCAACCATTTTATCTAATAGCTGAAACAGTGCAGTAAGTTGATATGGATTAACACAACCACGTTTATATTGATTCTGAAGATAATCACCTATTAAAAAAGCAATATGAATGGGAGGATGATTCATTTTTTTTATTTTTTCATACCACTTTTTAGGCATATATCCCTGTAATTCTAAATTGATTTTTTGACAGCGCAAATGTAATTTACTAGCTATAGCAAAAGCTACTAATAATCGAATTATTTCCTCTTTTTCCTCTCTATCTGCCTGATTGTTTTCTTCAACTGTTACCCAAATTTGCCGTGCAAAATTACGAACTATGTTAACAATATTTCCCCATAACTGTCGTCCTTGCCAGAATCTTTCATAAGCTGTATTTGTTCGAAAAACTAATAGTAAACCTAATACTAAACTAGGAACAATACTATTTTTAATTGGCAAGGTAACAGGAAAATTGAGGTAGTAAAGTATAGAAATAATAAAACCAAATAATCCGCAGAATATCACTCTGAAAATAATTGAGGGAATAACAGAATATTGCATTTGAAAAATAACTGTTAACCATTCTCGCTTTTCTCTATATAAATTAGATTGAACCTTGTTTGTAGACATATTAGTTTAGCCAAATTAGACAAAATCAGATTAGTCTATACATTCATAGAAACCTATAGCTAAAATCAAAATTCAGAAGTTAAATTCGCAGCATGGGCTAGACTTGAGGAATGGGAAAATTTCTTAATAGTAATAGCCTCTTCTCTAAATTAATTAGACTATCCTTTTTATAAAAGATAAAGGTGAATATAAAAAAGGATAATTTTTGAGAAAAATTTAAAGGATAGTGAAGTAAAGTTTAATACTAATCTCTATTGCGTTAACTCCAAAACTGATCAAACTTTTTACCTCATCAACTTCCAAACCAGTGTCATACCACTGTGTTTTAAATAAAATTACCGAAAATCATACCCAAACAAATTGGGGTCAACCTGCCCTAACTGCAAATTCTCAAACCCATATTCTTCCCAACGTTTATCCACCATTGCCGATATATTTGGGTCAGACTCCAAAGCGGCACCCCACTCATGGTAAGTCTCGGGGGGAATTTTTGTGGTCGCATCTATTCCCATCCGACAACCCAAGCCAATTTTCTCACTGGCAACATCTAAACTATGGAAAGGTGTATTCGGCAAAATAAACACATCTCTAGAAGGATCAACCTTAGAGCTAGTTGCCCAGACTACTTGACGCGGGTCGCGAATATTGATCTTTTCATCTACTACAATAACAAATTGTGTATAAGTAAACTGTGGCAAAGCACTCCAAAAAGCTAAAGCAGCTCGCCTTGCCTGAGCTGGATATGCTTTCTTGGTAGAGAGGACTGTAGCTTTGTAACTGAGGGCTTCCATTGATAGGAAAAAATCTACAATTTCTGAAACTTGCTGCCTCAGGATAGGAGTATAGATCCGGAGCGATCGCTATAATTGCCTCTTATGAAGGAGGTCTGCCACTAAAAGTCGTTAGATAAACTGGGTCTTTCCGATGAGTTATACAGTGAAATCTAATCATTGGAGAATCTTCCATCCGACAATAATAACCCATATGCTCGCCCAAGGGGCCATCCGGCAATACTTCCCCAGGAGTAATAGTACCTTCTAGAACAAATTCTGAATCTACAGGTACTTCCAAGTCTAGAGTTTTACATTTGTTTAACTGCACACCTGAACCACCATAAAGTCCGGCAAATAACCATTCAGATAAATCTACCGGAATTGGAGTAGCACCAGCCATAATAATTAATGGGTCTACTTCCAGGGCCATGGCAATTTCCAACTCTTTCCCATTTTCTGCTGCCTCCCTCAAATGTCGCGCTCTACCACGGACTGATAACCAATGCATACTCATAGTATTACGAGACTGTAACTGCAGCCGATAAACTCCCACATTAGGAGTACCTGTTTCACAGTCTTTTGAATTACCAAACCAAGAGTAATAATTTTACCTGCATCTCCTGGATAGGGGCGAATTATGGGAATTTTGTTTAAGTCAAGGGCATCTCCTTGAATAACTACTTGTTGACAAGGAGGGAAAAAGTCGCGCCCTGGTTTTGCTTTGACTACATCAAATAGAACTTTACCAAATTCTACTGCTTGAGAAATCTTTTTTGGTGGTTTAGGTTGTTGCAGCATTCCCAGTTTTTTACCCAAGGTTTCCAACTCCTGGGGTTTTTCGATATTCATTGCCCAGCAGACTCGTTCTTCGGTCCCTAAAAGATTTATTGCTATGGAGTGCTCAGACCCTTTAACATTTTCAAATAGAAGAGCAGGGCCACCATTTTGTAGCATCTGGTTACAAATTTCTGCTATTTCTAGGTCAGGGTCAACTAAGGCTTTAATTCAGCATAGTTGTCCTCGGTCTTCTAAAATTTTTAGGAATCCTCTTAAATCACGGGCCATAATTATTTTGGTTAAATATTATCTTACACTATGAATTTATAGAATTTTGGGTGAGAGGGTTTAGATTAAATATAATGACCAAAATATTTTGGTTATGGAGAGAAAAATTGTTTCCAGACCTAGTACATACCGCAAATCTAGTTTTTCTTTTTTTGCTTTTTCCTTCTTTTTTATGAAATGTCCCACTTGTGGTTCTACATCTTTACGCAAAAATGGTCGTCCCAATAATCGTCAACGTTATCGCTGCAAAGATTGTGGTCGGCAGTTTATGGTACAGTCACCTACGTCAAATATAGAGCAGAAAATTTCTGTTAATCCATCTGAGTCTAAAGCCTTAGCTGAAGCTCCAAAATCGGGAATGGCAATTTTATTATTAGATGTTGAAAATTTAAAAATTGATGTTAATACGGAGCAATTTTTAGCGAATATTTCTGAATATTCTTTACAAGTTAAGATTGCTTTTGGTAATTGGAAAAGTTCTGCTTTGAGCAAATGTGATGGAGAACTTTTTAACCGTGGATATCAACTTATTCATGTTCCTGAAGGTAAGAATAGTGCTGATGCTCAAATGATGTCTATGGGGGCAGCTATTGGTAGGCAATATTCTGATGCTAAAGCTGTTTTTGTTTGTTCTTCGGATTGGTTATTGACTCACCTTTGTAATAGTTTACAAAATCAAGGTTTGGTTGTTTATCGGGTGAAAAGAAAGCCAGATAATATTCTAAGTATAGAAAATCGGAATACTTTGGAGGTGAGGCATTATTCCTTAAAAATGACAACAGAAATTCCACAATTTGAAGATTTTGTGGATAAAATTCAGGGGTTGTTGCAATTGGCAAATGAGTCGATTAGTCAGCGCAAATCTGAATTATCTATTATTGCTAGTTTATTAGAAAAGCGATGTGAAATTTCTCTAGATAGACAATCTAAACAAAGTTTATCCGAGGTTTTTTATGAAGAACTGGAGATTGGAGAAACTAAAAGTTTAACGACAGAATTGGTTGAAAAAAAGTCAACTATTCAGTCAAATACAGTTGATTTACCTGAGATTAATTCTCGAGCAGAGTTTGAGGAAGAATTGATCAAAATTATCTCTAATATTCCAGTAAATAAAAATCAAGTTTTTGTAGATATGAAGTTGGTCAATGAAAAATTTATGGCAATATTTGGCGAGGATATAAAACAGATATTAGAGAACTTAAAAATTAATAGTGATCTGGATAATTTTTTCAAATTTTCTCCAAGATTTAGAGTGAAAAAAAAAACCAAATCTAAAGAATATCAAGTGGCGATCGCTGCTCAAAACATAAATACTGTAAATTCACAGATAATTAGATCTCCAGAACAATTGGAAAAAGCCCTGGTGAATATTATTAAAGTTTTAACTGTTCATGAGCCTTATGGCTATATTCTCATTTCTAATGTTGGTACAGAATTTCAAAAACAATATAATTCTTCTATCACTACAATCCTAAAACAGTTAAAATTAAGTGGTAGATTTATAGAATTTTTAAAATCTTCTAATTGCTTTAATATCAAAAAAGTTTCTAACATGTATCAAGTGGCAATTGCGAATAATTAATAACTAAAAATTTACAAAAAATCGAAGAATATCACATCAGTTTGGGATAATTTAGATTTATAAATAATTTAGGATACTTACCTATAGAGCATAAAAAAAATATTACAGATGAATATGAATTATCAATATACTTTAGGAGGGGAATTTTCGCGGTCGGGAGTGGGTTTACATAGTGGTATAAAATCTCATGTTAAAATTATGTCTGCTCCTCAAAATACAGGCAGATATTTTGTTAGAATTGACTTACCTAATTATCCAGTAATTCCAGCTATAGTTTCTTCTGTTATTTCTACTACTCTCTCTACAGAACTAGGTACTAGAGATATTCGTATCCGTACTGTAGAACATCTATTAGCTGCTTTGGCAGGAATGGGTATAGATAATGCTCGAATAGAAATTGATAGCCCTGAAATTCCCTTGTTAGATGGTTCAGCTAAAGTCTGGACAGAGGCGATCGCTTCTATAGGATTAGTAAAAGCAAAGGGGGTAGATGAGGAGGTTGGGAAATGGAGAGATGAAACTATAGAAATTAATAATACTCACCTCCAACAACTCAAAGCCCATAAACTACCTGTGATTTCTCAACCAGTCTGGATATATCAGGGGGATAGTTTTGTTGCTGCTTTACCGAGTCTTGAAACTCGCTTTACTTATGGGATAGATTTTGATTTACCAGCGATCGGTAATCAATGGTATAGTTGGTCTCCACAAACAGAAAGTTTCACTGATTCTATTGCCCCGGCTCGGACATTTGGTTTATCATATCAGATTGACCAATTGCGAGAAGCTGGTTTGATCAAAGGTGGTAGTTTAGATAATGCTCTAGTTTGTAGTGAAACTGGATGGTTAAATCCACCCTTAAGATTTACAAATGAACCAGTGCGTCATAAAATTTTAGATTTAATTGGAGATTTGAGTTTACTGGGAAGTTTTCCTCAGGCTCATTATTTTGCTTACAAAGCTAGTCATAAGTTGCATATCCAGTTAGCTCAAAAAATTTTAGAGTTAAACTAATTGCACAAAATTACTTTAATCTTAGAAGAGTATCAAGATTGATATGTAGCAATCAAAAAATAATTTGTGAAAAAAACCATGGGGGTTTGCAAACCAAACCTAAGTATAATAATATATTACAAAATCAATGAGGATAGCTATAATTAATCAAAACTATAACGTCTTAGTTTGGATAGTTTTTAAAACTTTTATGTTCGTAAGTCTTCTAAAAATTAATGTTATGATTACTTTTTACTCATGGTAAGATAAAAGCCTCCAATCAATAACTATACAAATGTCAACTTCTAAAGAAACTACAAGTAATTCGATAGATACTAAAGAAAATTCTCAGACTCAAAAAAATCAAGAGGCTCCAACTACTGGAGCAAATATTCTGACTATTGAAGAGATTCACAAAATATTACCACACCGATACCCCTTTGCTTTAGTAGACCGGATCATAGAATATGTACCAGGAGAAAAAGCAGTTGGTATTAAAAATGTGACCTTTAATGAACCCCATTTTCAAGGACATTTTCCCGGAAGACCAATTATGCCAGGGGTATTAATCATAGAAGCATTGGCTCAAGTCGGAGGTATAATATCTGCTCAAATGCCCAATATTAAAGAAGGATTATTTGTATTTGCAGCTATGGATAAGGTAAAATTCCGCCGTCCAGTATTACCAGGAGACCAGCTAATATTAACAACAGAATTACTCTCCTTTAAAAGTAATAAGTTTGCCAAAATGCGAGGTGTTGCAGAAGTGGATGGTCAAAAAGCTGCAGAAGGGGACTTGATGTTTTCAATGATGGATTAAAATATGCCTACTCTAATTCACTCAACAGCCGTTATAGCTGAAAGTGCCGAACTACATCCCACTGTACAGGTGGGTCCTTATGCTGTAATAGGAGAAAAGGTTAAGGTAGGGGCAGGGACTACTATTGGCGCTAATGTTGTGATTGAAGGGCCAACAGAAATTGGCTCTGGTAATCGAATTTTTCCTGGGGCAGCTATTGGTCTAGAACCACAAGATTTAAAATATGCGGGCGCTCCTAGTAGAGTTAAAATTGGGGACAATAACCAAATTAGGGAATTCGTTACTGTTAACCGTGCTACTTATGCTGGTGAGAGTACTATAATTGGTAATGGCAATTTGCTGATGGCTTATGTTCATGTGGCGCACAATTGTATTGTTGAAGATTCTGTGGTGATAGCTAATGCTGTATCTTTAGCAGGTCATGTCAAAATTGAGTCTAAGGCTGTAATTGGTGGGGTTTTGGGTATCCATCAGTTTGTTCATGTTGGCAAAATGGCAATGGTGGGTGGCATGGGCAAGGTAGTTAGAGATGTCCCACCTTTTATGTTGGTGGAAGGGAATCCTTGTTTGGTGCGATCGCTTAATTTAGTTGGATTAAAGCGTGCTGGTGTGACCAGTGCAGATTTAGCAATTTTGAAAAAGGCTTTTCGGATTTTCTATCGTGAAGATAAACTTTTTAGTGAAGCTTTAAATGAATTACAATTACTCTCAGAAAATAAGTATGCTCAAGAATTACATCAGTTTTTAAGTATGTCTCTGGGGTCTGAACGTCGTGGACCGATGCCGGGAAAAAGGTCGAAGGGATCAAGGTTAGAAGGGTTTAATAATTAATATATAGCAATCCTATTTGATTTGTGGTTCAAATCTTAGGGCTTCTTGGGAATAGGTTTGGACACAATGGGCAAAGGTTAAGTAAATATTTGAGGACTATTTTGTCATAAAATGAATTATGTGACGAAATAGTCAGGTCATAGAATTTGTCATAAATTATTGGGGTGAATTTAGTCAGAATATGTCAAAAAAAACGGTGGTAATTATGGACTAATCTCCAATGAGGAAAAACCGGATGAGTTATTGAATGAATGGATAGTGTTTTTAGGTAAATCCTGTTTAAGCAGAAAGCTTAAGTATAAATTCACAGACAGAGAAGTTTATTTCTATCTTTATGATTGAAAATCAAAGCATTCTGCAATTTTTTTAGGCTTACCCGAAAGTTTTAGTTTTCTCTGCTTTTGTAATATTCTCTGTACAGGTCTTTATCTTTCGGGCTATGAGTCTAGAAAATTTAAAGTTACTGAGTTTCTTGTATCAAATAAAGTGAAGCTTAAATTTTGGGTTCCGATATGTCTATTAGCCACAATTTTGGTTAGTATACGTTTTCCACTTCTACAATATTTCTTTAAGGATGAGAAAGACGATAAGAGTCGTTATTGCAAGTACTCTTATCAATCAGCATACAATAACATTGACCAATTTAAAGAGGTTTTACTTTCGGAAGCCAAGAAAGATATAGCTAAAAAGTTATTCAAAAATCAATTTATAGATAGTATGGGTAGGTCTAATTACAGTCTTAAACAAGAAGATATGATGCTTAATGTTCTCAAAGAATATATAGTTCTAGAAAAAAAAGAATATGAGAACAACAGCAATTTTGGTGAGTCTTGCATATCTTTCAAGGTCAGTCAAAAGCCTGAAGATAAGATGTTTAAACCTATAGAATTTCAAAAGCAATACTGTGCTTCAGATATGAATGCTTCTTTGGAAAAAATACAACAAGAAAAAGAGAACATAATTATTGCTAGACTTCAAGAGCATGAACCTAAACTTCGACAACGTGGAAGGAAGGAAATTTTAAGTCTAGTGTCAAAAAAGCTGTTTTTTGAGGAAGATTTAAAGGACAAGAAACATTGTGGAGTAATCAAGTTTAGCATATTGCCAATTGAGCTTCAGATAATTGTAAGAGAAGATTTCAATATTGGTGAATTTCAAATTATTCGTAGAGTTACAGGAGTGGATACAAAGCAAAAACAAGCTAAGTTTCAAGTCGCTATTTTGTCTGACAAGTATAATTGGAAGTATGAAAGTGACGATCAAATTGAGTTGAAAGGAGAAGTTGCTGATATTTCTCCGTTGCTCTCTAGTGAAGAAATGATTTCTAATTTTAGAGAAACTTCTGAAGTAATTAGTGTTGGTACTGCTTCATGTGAGGGAGAAGAAATCACAGAAAACGAGAGAGCCTACAGCAGAGCTGTTAATTTGGATAAATGGTTGAAACAGATTTTACAGGAGCATGACGCTCTCAAAGTCAAAAAAAGATATACTTTGACATTAGGAAAATACAGAGAAGAGTGTTCCCTCACGACTGAACAACAGACAGCTATTCAACGTAGAATCATTATAATTAGTACTATATATAGAGATAAAGATGTGAATTTATCTGAGGCACTTTATAATGCTATGAAAAACTGGGCAAATTTCTCGTTTGATGTTGAGAAGTATGGTGAATTTAGACTTGAAAAATCTTCAAATGCCTGAAACTCTGATCTCGGAGAGTACTTTTCCCTTTTTTGAGTAATATTTTCTACACAACTTAAATAAATAACTGCTATTATATTTTGAGCTTATTGCCAATGCTTAACCCCCCATCTCCCATCAAAATTTTTATTAGTACAGGTGAAGTTTCTGGAGATTTACAAGGTGCTCTGTTAGTTGAGGCACTCTACCGCCAAGCTCAACTTCAGGGTTTAAATGTGGATATTGTGGCTTTGGGGGGAGATCGCATGGCTACTGCTGGTACTACTTTGTTGGGCAATACAACTAAAATTGGTTCTGTAGGAATTGTTGAGTCTTTACCTTTTGTTTTCCCTACTCTGAAAATTCAAGAAAAAGCTAAGGAATATCTACATCAGCAGTCTCCTAATATAGTTGTTTTAATTGACTACATGGGGCCTAATCTCAGTATTGGTAGTTATATTCGCAAAACCTGGCCAAATTTGCCGATTATTTGGTACATTGCTCCTCAAGAATGGGTTTGGTCTCTGGGAAAGGATAAAACAGCTAAAATAGTGAGTTTTGCGGATAAACTTTTAGCTATTTTTCCAGAGGAGGCAAGTTATTTTCGCCAACAGGGAGCTGATGTTACTTGGGTAGGTCATCCAATTATTGACAGGATTAAAATGGCTCCTACTAGGGAAAAAGCTCGTAGTACTTTGGGTATAGCTCCTGATACATTGGCGATCGCTTTATTGCCTGCATCTCGGCAACAAGAAGTGAAATATTTAATGCCTGTAATTTTTCAGGCAGCTCAAATAATTCAGAAAAAATTACCCCAGGCTCATTTTCTGATTCCTCTATCTTTAGAGATTTATCGTGATGCTATCACGGAGGGAATTAATAAGTATCAACTGCAGGCAACAGTTTATCCATCTTTTCCACAAAATAGTGACGAAATACAAGAAAGGAACAATTTAGAAATTCTGGCTGCAGCTGACTTGGCGATCGCTAAATCTGGTACTGTAAATTTAGAAATAGCTTTGCTAAATATACCTCAAGTAGTAATATATAAAGTTAATCCTATAACTGCTTGGATTGCTAGAAATATTCTGAGGTTTTCTATTCCATTTATTTCTCCACCTAATCTAGTACAAATGAAGTCTATTGTACCGGAATTATTTCAAGAAAATGCTAATCCTGAAAATATTGTTTCTGAAGCTTTGGAACTTTTATTAAATTCTCAACGCCGTGCTCAGACATTAAATGATTATCAAGAAATGCGTCAATCTTTGGGAGAAGAAGGAGTTTGTAATCGCGCAGCTCAAGCAATTTTGGATTTAGTTTTAACCAGAAAATCAAAATCTTTTTCAGATATTTAAATAAGTAATTTTTAGTAGGGGTACAAAAGTAGGTATTCGGGGTGTAGGAATCAAACCCCTAGAGGGGGTAGACCTCCCTAGAACATATACGATAGGGTTTTTGTTATGATAATTAAAAGAACTTGATGTAATGTTAATATTGGTAGCTTTGAAATTATCATTTTATCAATATTATAAATGATGGCAACAAGTTTTAAACATAAAAATTAGTTTTATGATTAAAACTAAGAAAAATATTTCTCGGCTTATATGAATAGTATTTATCTGCTGCTTTTACTTTATTCAAAAAGGATTTTAAGATTCTGTAACATAGGAAAAAAAAGAAAAAAAAGTTTGACTATTCTTTTCATTTTTTTCGGAAAAATCTTTCTGTATATAAGTTTTATAATAGCTATTGAAAAGCCTCTTTTTTCTGGGGAACTTAGGAATAATATTATCTCTAAAGAAATCATAAATAAACTTGAAATTCAAGGTTTTTTGGATGGTTATCAAAGGTCTAAATCTGGTTTAGATGAATTCATAGAAGGAGGAATTCAGAAACGAAATATAATGGAAATAATAGAGCATAAAATTTATGCTGATGCTTATCTACGTGGTTATTTACAGTTTGAAACTGACCTAAGTAAGTATATTACTATGAATAAAAGTGAAATGTATTTACAAGCTATAGGGTTTAAAGATGGTTGTTTGAGAGCAAAAGCTAGATTAAATAAATTTCCAGGAGTGGGAATGGATAACTTAGGTTTAACAAAATTAAGACAACAGTTAATTTATATTGATGCCTATCAGCGAGGTTATTATAGATGGTTATTTACTAATTCTTGTCTACCTACACCATATAATTAGGGTTTACTGAAAAGTTTACTCAGTGAGTTTTAAGAGTCAGAAATAAGGAGTTAGGAGTTAGTATTGCAGGAGTTCCAGAAATTATAATTACAGCAGTTTTAGAGTTAAGTAAAATCGTTTCATACACCTCAAAATTCATACATTAATACATTATAGGAGTTGCCACAACTGTTAGGAATATTTATTATTGCCAGTTGCTTTTTTCCTGTTGCCTTTTAATCAAGATACGATATCCTAACTGATATCTTGGTTACTATAAGTTTGGAAAAATTCAAAACTTTGATGCTATTAGTAATTTCAGGAAATTATTTGATATTTTTTTACTTCCCTAATCTCATCTTGCTTTCAAGACTAGCTTTCTTAAGTTAATATGAAAAAATACAGAAAGATTATTTTAATATGTTTAGTTTTTACTGTAATTTTAGGTTTGTTAACTAAGTTCTATGAAGGAACCTTTTCGGAATGGCTGAACAATTCTTTTAGTTCGATTTTTTATGAGGCATTCTGGATTTTATTAGTAATTTTTATTCGGCCTCAAATTTCTACTGTTAGGGTTATTTTTTTTGTTTTTATTAGTACCTCATTTCTAGAATTTATCCAATTATGGAAACCACCTTTTTTACAAGCTATTAGAGCTACTTTAATTGGTAGGTTGTTATTAGGAAATACCTTTGTATGGTGGGATTTTTTATACTATGCATTGGGATGTACATTGACTTGGATACTTTTAGGTTACTTAAAATCCTATACAGACATAAAAAACAAACAAGATTAGGGAATATAAATTATAGCTACAGTGTTTTTAAAGTTAATAATATCAAGTTATTTTTATTCTTTTTATTCCCTATTTTTAGAATTAATACTGAGTAGTAATTTTATAATAATTTTCTAACTATTAACTATTCGGGCGCCACCAAATAATTTTGTAGCTCAATAGTATGGGAATTACTATATTTATCTTACTTTGAAATTTTGAACTTTGACTTTTAATCTTTAAGCTACTCTTACCCACTCAATAATAGCTTTAGTCAATCCATCCAAAGTATATTCTTGAGCTTCCACATCTACTCTACCTAATAGACTATGACAACTTTGAGAAGTTTGAGGTCCGATAGAAGCAATACAAATATTTTCTAATAAATCTTCGGGTAATTTATCCTTATTTTCCCCAATTAAATAACAAAAGTTTTTGACAGTTTTAGAACTAGCAAAAGTAATAACATCTATGTGATAATTCTGTAGGGCTAACAAAGCTTCGGGTAAAATATTTTCTGGGCAACTAGACTCATAAGCAGCTACTTCTATTACCTCTGCACCTTGACTATTTAATTCCTTAACTAATACTTCTCGACCACCAGTTTCTACTCTGGGAAATAAAATCTTTTTCCCACTCAATTTTTCGGGAAAATTCGCTACTAAAGAATCAGCAACAAAGTTAGGTGGAATAAAATCTGGTACTAAACCACAAGTCTTCAAACTTTCTGCAGTTTTTTTACCAACTACTGCTATTTTTACTCCAGCTAAAGCACGACTATCTTTACCTTTCTCTGCTAATCTTTCAAAGAAATAGTCTACTCCATTTGTAGAAGTAAGAATTAACCAATCAAAACTATTTATATTAGTAATACCTAGGTCTAAATCATGCCAACTTGAAGGGGGAGTAATAACTAAAGCTGGCATTTCAATTACTTTTGCTCCTTGTTTTTTGAGAAGTTCGCTAAACTTACTTGACTGACCTGCTGAACGAGTTACTAAAATAGTTTTATTTGCTAAAGGTGCTATCTCTGTTTTGGCTTCTGACTTTTCTCTAACCATGTTATTTGGATATTGTAAATAATCTCTTAATCTGACTACTTCTCCTACTATTATCACACAAGGGGATAAATATTCAGCATAAGTTTGTTTAGCAATATTGCTCAAATTACTAATCCAAATTTGTTGTTTAGGAGTTGCACAATTTTTGATAATAGCTACAGGAGTTTGAGGTTTTCTTTGGTGTTTTAATAACTGATGTACAATTTCACCTAAATTTTTTGCCCCCATTAAAATTACTAAAGTTTCAATTTTAGATATTGTTTCCCAGTCTAATACTTTTATGTCATGAGCAGTTAAGATGACAAAAGCTCTACTCATTACTGTATCTGTTAAAGGAATATTTGCTAGTAAAGGTGCAGCTAATGTAGAGGAAATTCCTGGTACTATTTCAAATTCACAACCTGCTTTAATTAATGCTTGAATTTCTGGAGTAGCACGACCAAAAATAAAGGGGTCTCCTCCTTTTAGTCTAATTACTTGTTTGCCTAAATTATATTTTTCTATTAATAAGCTATTAATTTCTGACTGAGATATACTGGGTTTACCGCCACGTTTACCCATCTCTATTTTTAAACAATTTTCTGGTGCTAGTTCTAAAATAGAGTCATCAATTAAGGCATCATAAATTAATACTTCCCCTTGAGTAATTAGGGCATGTGCTTTGAGGGTTAAATATTCTTTATTTCCGGGTCCGGCTCCAATGATATATACTTTCATTTCAGTTATTAGTTATTAGTTATCGGTAAAAAGTAGGTTGGATATAACGCAGTAAAGCTAAACATTGGTTTTATAACTATGGGTTTAGGTTAGGAGGCTGTTAAACGGTTTTTGCGCGGCATTTCTGTACTAAAAATTTATCAGAGATTACTTTTGACTTTTGACTTGTGGGTAGGGCTGTATTTTTGTTGGGTTTCGGTTACTAAACCCAACTTACTGTGTACTTTCTTTTTTCAAGTTTGTTTCATTAAATGCTTTTTCTAATTCTGAAGTTAATTGTAAGCGATCGCTCCACAATTTCAAATAGTCAAAATCTAATATTTTTGATCTAGCTTTTAAAATTCCTAATAGATAACGTCATTGTTTTTGATAAGTTATCTGATATTTTGTATCATCTTAATTTCTGTAAAATAATATTTTCTGGAAAAATAATATAAATAAGTTTATTTCCGACAAATAATTGTATGATTTTCCGGCAATACATTGCTAATAATTCAAAATAATTCGATTATTTAATAGGATATATTTCAGCTTTAATTACTGATTTTTATGAATAAGAAAAAATATTATTATGACTCTTAACAGCATCTTCTATAGAATCTTAAGTTACATATTTTTTTGTTAATAAAACTGCTATTAATTGTTGTATTTTTATAGCCATAAAATTACTGCAATATCAGCATATTCTGTTTTTATCCTGTCTCCCTAGAAAGAGCTAGCAAGACTACTAATGAAATAGTAAAAAATGTGCAATTTATCTAATTTTTACCAAGGTTTACGGCTAAGTTTATTTCATAAATAACCATAAAATCTGTATGGATTAATTTACTAATTGAATAATATTCTCTCATGATTTTAATTTTATATACTCTATTTTTAGTTTTTTATTGGTTAAATTATTATGTTGCTTTTTAAATAAAATTCACAAATTTTATTGTAACTGAATAGATGCTCTATGATGTTGGATACTTCTGGTTTATATGGGCATTTCACCTATTATTTCAAAACAATTTTTTTCAGTTTCTATTGTTATGTCTGTTGCTTGGTTTTTATACATTATTGGCTATTTATAGTTTTTTTTCATAAAGAAGAGGTACATTTACGAGCCTCTATTATCTCTCTGAAAAAGGGGGACTTTCTGTTTGATTTTCTAGGATACCCCATTATCTCCTTGAAAAAGAGGGACTTTTTGTGAGCTCTTCCTCTTTTTAAGTTATGCTTGCTCAATTATCTTTATTAACATAAAACTTGACAAATAAAGAGAAGTAAAGATTATTAGGATAGCTTTTGATGTGATTTTTAAGCTATTTTTTCCTAAAAGTCTCCCTATATTTTTACGTCCCTATTTTCCTATTTGTAACTATGGGTATTATATATATTGGCGATCGCGAAACAGGTAAAACTTCTCTTGCTCTTGAACTAGCTAACCCTAGTAGTAATAATTTTGTCAAAGTTATTTCCCCCCCCTACAACGAACTAAAGGCTTTACTGTGGGACGATGTAGAGGGGAGAACCCGTGCTACGGATGGCAGGGAAGCTACCTATGACCGGACCCTAGAAATAGAAGTTTTCCTTTCCACTAGGCGCAAAACAATATATACCGACTGGGTCGATACTCCTGGAGAAATATGGCGAGGAAGTTGGCAAAAAAATAACCCGGACAAATGGGCCAGTTTTGTAGAAACTGCTCATAGTAGCCAAGGAGTTATTCTAGTTGTCCCTCCCTATCGGGAAATTATCCGTCAAGATGGGGGAACCAACCCTGATGAATTTATTACTCAACAGCAGTGGGTACGACGGTTTGATAGCTGGGTAGATTTTTTCCGTTATGAGTGTCCAAATGTCAAACATATTGCTTTATGTCTGAATAAAGTGGACTTACTCCAAGGTATTGACCTGAAACAGGAAGCAGAAAAATTGGCCTTTCATCCCCACAGCTCCCGTATGAACTGGAATGAACGCAATGACTATATCTTCAAGCGCTTTTTCCGTCCTATTCGCTCCCATATTGCTCAACTTAATAAATACACTTCTGGTTTAAGTGTGAGGTGTTTTATTACTAGCATTTATAACCGTGAGCTTCTTGAGCTACCCTGGATTTATCTAGGAATTTATCTTAAAAGTGACATTTAATTTTAAGTAAAAATTTATGGGAAATATTTGTATCATCGGACCCAAGAACTCAGGAAAAACTACCTATCTCGCTGGACTGAGCTATTATTCTGATTATGGAGGTTCTTGTAGTAAATATATAGTTTCACCTCTAAACGATGAGTCTCGCGAGCTAAAGCAGCAAGCGGAAGATACTATTTTGACGGGATTATCCTTTGATGCGACTGGTACCTATGTTCAGAGCGTAAATGACCTTAACTACTACTCTTTTAAAATTGAAGTAAAAAGGGGACTTTTTAAACCTAAAAATATCATTATACTAAATGTTCGGGACTATCCTGGTGAAATATTTGAGAATATCCTCTATGCCAGTCAAACAGATAGTATTCACGAAGAGTTTATCAACGAATGTTTAATGCCTGATGTTGATGGTTGTCTGTTGCTGTTTACTGAATGGGAAAATAGCAAAGACGATTTTTATAGTAAACTTATGAGTCGCTTTGTGGAAATAATGGATGAACACGGTCGTCTTTACAACTATCGTCTAGCTGTGGTGATGAGTAAATGTGAGCGGGGAGAAATTTGGCCAGGACGTATTGACCCTGAAACCGACCTATTCCGTGTTTATTTGAAAAAAACTTTTAAAACCCTCAAAAAAGACATTCCTAAACGGAACTTAAGATTTTTTGCCCTATCAACCTTCGGTGTTTTAGGACGTTATGACCCACGGCCAAACCGTGTTGATGCTGTGGGTAGTGGGGGACGAGCTTCGACTTTACGGAAATCGGAGGGGAAATCTTGGAAACCCTATAATCTCATAGAACCCCTTTGTTGGTTAAATAAGGAGGGGCCAAAATAGTTTGGATCTTAACTCCTAGGGTTGTCTTACAGTCTATAACAATACTTAAAGAAAGAAATGGTATTATTTGGCAAACAAAAAAAACTAAACTCGGATTCTTTATCAAAAGCTTTCGGGGATGATTCGCTTTTACGTATTATTGGCGGTCGCAACTCTGGCAAAACTGCTTATCTGGCCTCTTTGGCCTACTGGCCTAATGCTAATCCAGAAAGTCCAGTCAAAAGCATTACGCCTATTGGTGAGGAAGCAGAAGAACTTATAGACAAAGCACGAGATATCTTGGAACAGGGATTAGAACTTGAGCCAACTGACCTAAAGGCTGATATTAATGAAGTGAAAGATTATAGTTTTAGTATCAATTTAAAAGACCGCTTTTCTTGGTTGGAGGGTTCAAAGAAGTCAGTTCAACTCAATATCAGTTGCAAGGACTATTCAGGAGAACTTTTCTCCGACCTCATTTATAAAAAAGGAGACCCAAAGTTAGAAGGTTATCTGGAAGATTGCTGCTTGGCCAGAGGATTACTAATGCTGGTTGATGGCACAAGTCATCGTAAGGATAAGGAGTTTGCTATGGGAATGGAGAAGTTGTTGATGGAAATAGATCGCTCAGAAATGGAGATGCAGCATCGGCGCATCGCGTTGGTATTGAGTAAATGTGAACAGTTAGAACTGTGGGTTAATCGACATCGACCAAGAAAAGTGGCAGCAAGATTTCCCAAATTGTCTGCTCAACTAGAAGCTTGGTCTTATTCTGGTGGGGGTACGGTAGAATATTTTACTACTTCGGCCTTTGGAATTTTAGGACGACAGTACCCAGAACCCAACTCAATGCGGTTGAGAAGATCGCGAGATGGAACTGGTTCGGTGATTAAAAAGCCGAAACTTTGGCGCCCTTTTGGTTTGGTGTCACCCATTTATTGGCTTTGTACTGGAAAACGCCACTCGGAACTTGATCGAGACTAGGTTGAGCTTGCTTCTTTTGTTATTTACTTAGGCTAATTTTTTTATAGTTATGAGTATGGAGAATAAAATATATATTCACGAATTTAGTACTGGCATTGAGGTAAAAGGTACGGCAACAGCATGGGAATCAGGGGGTTTTACCGGAGAGTATATGAACCGGACTCTTGACAAAATTCCGCAGGCAGTATTAGATTCAATCGCTAACAGAGAGTTTGCTTTAGCGGAAGGGGTGGTGAGAGCAGAGCCGGCGATCGTGGGGCGGGTAGTAAGACGTGGTAAGGAAAGCTGGTCGGTAGTAGCAGTCGTAACAAGGGGTCGAGACGATTTCGGACGGGGAGTATCCCTATACCGTTATTTTCTGTGTCAGGGAGATACAGGCATTGAAACTATTTTGCGCTGGATGAATAAACCGCTTTCGTGGGTGTTTAATCCGTTTGATAAGAGGGCGATCGGGGAACCTCATCAAGCAGATCATAGTTATATGGAGGTTAACTTAATTAAATTTAAGGAGATGTTAGACCAGTCACCACCAATTATTTTTCTTGCTGCAGAGAGTTGTACACCGTTGCTATTAAATGAAATAACGCGAAAACTACGGAGACCCAATGGCGATCGCTCATGGGCTTATAAAGTGGCTATGTTGGAACGACCAGAGTATTTTCAGGTCATTTATCCCGCTGATGCTAAAGCAGAGATGGTCATCAGGGAAGTTTTAGACCGCCGTCAAAGTTCCTCAGTGCTGATATCGGGAGAATCTGGAATTAAAACAGCAATTAAAGCGGTGATGAATGGTCGGGTGAAGCGGGGACATATTGAGAGTTTAGAAAATGCTCTGGGAAACCAAGGGCTTGATAAGAATTATTGGAAATCTGTTTTAGATAAAGAGGGCGCTTCTCAAGCTGTTACAGAAAATATTTATGGCGATCGCTATGTGCGACTGTTGACGTTAAAAGCAATGTTAGTTCCACAATTTTTGCCTGAATTTCTAGCTTGGCTTGCTCATTCACAGGAAGGGGAAATACATTATGGTACTTCGTTAAAGTTACAGCAATCAATGTTACAAGAAGCCCCGAAATTTACTGAACATTTTCCCCGACTTTCTGAATATCTCAAATGGGGAATTTGCTATACAATTGATGACTTGGTTGATGAGCCGAAAATTATTAAACAATCTCAATTCTTATTAACTAAGCCAGGGTTTTGGGGTCAGCTTTACAAAGAATCTCTTTCTAAGGAGTTGGAGAATGTTCTCGATCTTATGGGTGAAAAGAGACATAATTTGGAGTCTCTGAATTCTCTATATCCCCAATGGAGTAGTTTATTGGGTAAAATTAATAAGTTTTGGTATCCGCAAGAACGACCCGATAATAAATATAAGAGTTTGGCAGAGTTGTTTGAGAAATTAGAAACCGCAAAATTGGCTGCTATTTTCTATCAAATAGCAGAGGGTAGCGTTCCGAAAAATTTGTTTGACAGTATTTTACCCTCAGATAAAAAATCAGAATCAACAAGACTTTTTAACAAGAAGATTGATCGCAAGAAAAGTGTAGGCGATCATATTAGTTCTGTTTTCAATGACGTTCAAACAACTTTTCTTTTAAGTCGGCGGACAGCAATTCAGAAATTGATGAACAATTCCGTAAAGTGGGAATACCTCACAACTTTGGATAATGCTTTGGACAACTCTACAGAAAACCAACTAAACGATAATGAATCATGGGAGTCATTTTTCGACAAGCAAGGAGCGAAAGGAGCATTGGATAAGAATTCTTACTCTAAGCGCATCATAAAACTGTTGACATTAAAGGCCATCTTGATTCCACATTTTTTACCTCTTTTTCTGGAATGGCTTAGGAAATCAGAAGAATCGGAAAAACACTATAGTGTCTCTCAAAATCTACAGGAAGAGATATTAGGGAAAGTCCCAGAATTGACTCAAAATTGTCCAAAACTTTCTGAACAACTCAAATGGGGTATTTGTATCGTTATTCATAGCTTGGTTAATTACCCACACATTCTTAAAGAGTCCAAGTTGTTGTTAACTAAACCAGGGTTGTGGTCGGAGGTTTACCAAGAATCTCTTTCTGGGGAGTTAGAGAATGACATAAATCTGATAAGTGCTTATATTTCTGGGAGAAGAGATTTGCCGTTTCAGGCAGTTCAATACCCTGAATGGGAGGAGCTGTTGAGGGATATTATGAAGTTTTCGCCACGGGGACAACAAGCAGATTCTCGATATTGGACATTGGGGAATTTGTTTGAAGCAGTGGAAACACCAAAACTGGCTCAAGTTTTCTATGGAATAGGGGGGAATGAGGCTCCGACATCAATAATGCCTTCAAAAAAGGCTCAGAAATCAAAGGGTATTGTAAAAATTTGCTGGGATTTTTTGTTTGAAAAGATAGACATGGGAGATAGAATGCGTAGAATTTTTATTTTGTTGGTTTTCTTCGCCTCAGTATCCTTCGCTGGATATAGTGGATGGTTTCTGCGAGGTATTCTACAGCCTAACGGTTCAGCGTCAAAAAGGAATGAAAATTATCAAGCAATTAATGCTTTAATAGATGATTTGACTAAAGAAACAAAAAATATATTTGATCAGAGCAAGAAGAATAATCAAGATGATAAGTTACCTAAAAAAATTATTGCTAGCATTAAGCAGAAGAAATTAAATAAGCCAGAAGAAATTTTACCGTTTTGTATTGGAGACATACTAGAAATTAAAGATTTTCAGTACAGTGATATAAAGGCAGATAATCAAAAATCACTAAAATTTAGTGAAGCTATTTCTAAATATCAGGATCAAAAAGGAATAAAAAATGCTGCTCCTGGGATAATTAAAAGAGATAAAAATACATATAAACAGTTAAAAATAGATATTGAAAATGAATGCTTGTCTCCTAGGCTTTCTGAGATAAATCAAGATAAATACGATAAAACTAATGCAGCAATTGAGGCAATAGCAAAAGGATTGGAAATAAAGATAAAAGATTTAGTTTCAAATAAAAGTTTACCTACTGATATCCCAGCAATATTTTATAAAGATTACTATCAAGAGCAAAACCCAAACCCACAAAACATCAACTCACAAGGAATTGTACAGCACTGTGTAAAAAAAGAACTGGGACTGGGGTCTGACTTCCAGTACAGCTATATTAGGCAATATAATAAAGAATGGGAGAAATTTAGTGAAACAATCAAGAAATATCAGAGAGAAAAAGGTACAATGACAGCTCCTGATGGAGTAATTAATCAGGAGAAAGATACACAAAAAACATTAAAAGAAAATATTCAGAAAAAATGCTTAAAATCTACAACAGTTGAATCCCTTAACCTGAAAAACCCAAAACCACCTAGTACATAATGAAACTTTACTTCTATATTCTTTCCGGCATAACTTCCGCCCTTCTTGGATGGAACATAGGACAACTGTTCCTCAGTGACTTTGGCTTGTTTAACCTTTTGGCTGAAGTTGGCATTTTTCCGGAAATAATCTTGTTTCCCTGCATTGCTATCTCCCTGGCGATGGGCAGTATTGCTAACGAAATCTTCCTTAGTAACCCCACTCGTCCCAAAATCAGCTTGCGGACGCTACCCGCTCCCTTGTTCATCGCTTTCATTATAGGAATTATCTTTGGTTTAGTAGCGGGTGGCATTTACCAAATTTTCTTAGCTCCCGAAATAGCTGTTCCCCCTTTTATTGTTCGCATCTGTGGTTGGTTAATAGTGGGAGCTTCCGTAGGCTCTGCCGAAGGGTTGAGTTGGCGGTGGCGTAGTATTCAAGCTGGCAACCCTAAATACTTCCGAAAACGACTTTTTCTCAGTATGATCACAGCTAGTATTGCCAGTCTCATAGCTGCTATCGCCTTTGAATTATTGCGCCAAATTCAGGGATCTATGCCAGCATCTTTCAAATCTTATGAAGATCCTTTCGGTTTTGCTATTTTGGGATTATGTTTGGGCATTGCTTTTAGTATTACCAACTTTACCCCCAGTTATCTGCCAGCATTGAGAGCAGGAAGTGGATTCGAGTATTCAGGAGAAGAATATGATGACATCGATCCCCGTCGGACAGTCCTCAGTCGAGACTATCCCAGGATAAATAGCTCCCTCCTGAAGTTTATCAGTTACCGTTCTCAATACAAATACGATAATGACTACAAAATTGAGGAAGGTTTATCTATGGAACTTCCCGACCAGGGAATTATTCGCATTGGTTCAGCCAACAAAGCTCAGATTTGCCTTCCCCACCTCCCTCTGCACGCTGCAGATATTAGACTAAAAAGAAAAAACGCGATTTTATTTCCCAACCCAAGGTTTTTTGATACCGTTGCCATTAACGGGACGCGACTCAGTTCTAGTCGTAATATTGATCTCAAACATAACTATGTCCTTACTTTCTACACTAATGCTCAAGATGATAATATTGAAGTTCCCGAATGCTACCGTATGGTCTTCTATAACCGCTTTTTCGATCCGATGGCTTAGTAGTTTAGCTATAGCTATACTAGGTTTCAACAGTTCAGCTTTCGGACAGACTGCCGAAATTGTTGGTCGTCCCATGGTCAAGGATGATGAAATTACTCTCCGCATTAAAGTTACTGAAGATGGAGAGCGCCCGGCAATGTTTCTTGAAGAACAAGATTTTCAGGCAATTGTCGATAACGACCTGGTAGATATTATATCATGGAAAAATCCTGAAGAAAGCGTTCCTCCTCCAGCATGGATTATAGTTTTGCTCGACTTTAGCGGGAGTATGAAGGAAAAAGATAGTAGTGGAACTACAAAACTTGAGGGAGCGATCAAGGCTACCCGAGAATTTCTGGAAACAACGAGTGCGCGTGGTAGCAATACCAGGGTAGCAATTTTTCCTTTTGGGGAAGGTGGAGGAAGATGTAATAGTTATAAGGTGAGGAGGGAGAATATCAAATCTAGATTTTTTCCTGCGGACGATTTCAAACACAAAAACTTACTAGATAATCTGGCCAAGAAAACTCCTTGCGCATCCACTAATATTTATGACCCTCTCAAAGAAGCTATCCGCTTGCTCAGCGACCAAGAAGATACGGACTTTTATGTTCCTGAAGATTCCATAGAACCAGAACCACGACTATCAGTGATTTTGCTGTCTGATGGGTACCATAACAAAAAATACGAAAACCGGGATTTTAGGAGATTAATTGCTTTACTTGAGCGTCATGATCATATTGTGGTTCACACTTTGGGATACGGTTTAACACAAGAACAGCTTGGAAAAAAGTATAATCTGGGACGACCAGCAACCCGCGCTGATGTAAATCAAAAATATGTTCCAGCAGAGGAATTTGTTGACCAGATGCGTTTGCAGGAAATAGCAGAAGTAACAGGAGGAATCTCAGAATTCTCTGGTGATGCTGATGATATTGCCGAGGCGTTGCAGTTATTTCTCAATTCTCTGTTAGGAGAATACGAGATTATTTATCGGGAACCCAACCCGGTACGCGCCTCTAAACATGAGGTTTTTGTGACAGCTACAGTTAATGGACAGGATGTAGATACTACACAGAAATCTTATACTATTAATGCTTTTGGGCGATCGCTACCAGCAAAAACCAGATTAAAAATGACGGGTTTAGTGTTGTTGCTATTGGGGTTAGGAGGAGTTATACCTTTCTGGAATTGGAGTCAGAGACTCAAGCAAGAAACTGAAGAAGATTTTTAATGACAAAATGAGCAACTTTTTGAATTTGCTATAATTACATAGCTATCTCTCAGGAGAAAAAACTACAATGAACTGGCAAAACTTGACTCAAAAACTCCCTAAACCAATTATCTTCGGAATATTCGGCGGTGCTGGATGTCTTATAGCTGCGGCAATATTTGGTGAAATGTGGCTGTCTCTGACCAGGCGACCTCCCCAACCTCAAACTGTCGTTCTCCTCATCGACACTTCTTCTAGCATGTGGGGTGGTAAACTTCCAGAAGTCCAAGCAGCAGCTACCGGATTCGTTGAACGACAAAATTTAACTGTTAATAACTTAGCCATTGTAGAATTTTCCAGCAACTCGCAAGTTCTGACCAATTTTGATGCTGATAAAACTGAACTCAAACAAGCGATCGCTAATCTCACCCCATCTGGAGGTACAAACCTTTCTCAAGGCCTCAAAACAGTCGCTTCTCTTCTGCGAAACAGCAACACTCCCAATATTCTCCTATTTACAGATGGTCAACCCAACGACCCTAGGGCCTCAAAATCAATAGCTAGAGAAATCCGAGAGGCAGGAATTAATTTAGTCACAGTGGGAACCGGAGATGCAAACAGTAACTATCTCACTTCCTTGACAGAAAATCCAGACCTAGTCTTTTTTGCTAACTCTGGAGAAATAGACCAAGCTTTCCGAGCTGCTGAAAAAGCCATCTCACAACTATCTGACACAAGTGGTAATTACGGCTTAGTCTTCGGTATTTTCCGCATAGGGGCATGGACCGGTTTTCTGGCTCTCGGAATTGGACTGGCCTTAATCCTTGGACAAAACTATAACCTCCGCCGTCGGTTGTTGTCGAAGCAAGAAGTTGCTCTTGGAGGTGGGGGTGGTTTTCTCGCTGGAGTAGTAGGTGGAGCGATCGGTCAATTGGCGCTTCTGTCAAGTACTAATCTCCCGACTTTAGCGATCGTAGCTCGAATGACCGGCTGGACTTTTCTCGGAACCCTTGTTGGTGGTGGAACGTCTTTATTTGTTCCTAACCTACCTCGTGAAAAAGCCTTGATCGCCGGAGGGTTAGGAGGTGTGTTAGGAGCGACTTGCTTTCTCTTGCTCAATGCATTGGTAGGTGTGCTTCCAGCTCGTTTGGTAGGAGCAGGAATTTTAGGATTTTGCATTGGGTTGGCTATCGCTTTTAGTGAACAACTAGACCGGGAGGTAGTATTGTTGGTTCGCTGGAACAACTCAGAATTTACAACTATTTCCTTGGGAAAGGAACCCATTGAACTTGGTAGCTCCCGGAATGCTCATATTTATCTATCAAGAGATGCTGGTTTTCCCGCTAAGTTTGCTAAGATATTTATTGAAGAAGAAAAAATTATTTTAGAATTTGACCCGTCAATTAGAGAGCGCCCGAAGTTTCAAAATATGAAAGTTTTGAAACAGGAACTTTCATATGGCTCAAGTCGTAAATTCGGAGATGTTTTATTAGAAATTCCACAAAAAAACATACTAAAATAATTCTTAAGTCTGGAGTCAGCAGGAGAACTAATATTATCGTTTATACTAGTAATTTGATTTTTATCTATGGAATTAATTGGATTAAATCATCATGTCAATAATTATATCAAGCCTGGTTAAATAGTTATTATTCAAGCTTGTAAAACAAAAACTTTTTTTTACTTATTATCTGGACATCATGTCATACCATTTTAATAAAGTTATGCCATCAGCATAAATTATTGAGTAACCTTTTCTCAGTCATGGTTAGGCGGATTAAACTCTTCCATATTTTTAAAGAAATTGGTCAGGACTTACCCATAACTTAACTATACATAGCAAGGGTTAACGACCGTTAACCTCTACAAATAGTGTATAATTTGTGTGCGTAAGTCCTCTTAGTCTTAGTTAAGAAGCCAAGAGATAAGAGGCACTTATGTAGAAGGTGACTATCAGGAGTCTCCTGAATGGGAGCCACTGAACTATTTTCAGGGCAGGGAATTGAAGCCCAAATGCCCTAAGTTCACCAAAAGACTTGTCTTCGGCGTCGGGATAGATCTATCCTACCTCCTGCCTTTCTTTGTTCAAAAGAATTTAGTATGGGAAACAAAAATTTATGGTAAAATACACCCTAACAATTGCGAACAATAGTCAACCTAACTTAAATCCTGTATCCTACAGTTTAGAATTGGGTTATGAGTCTGAAAATAATCCAGAACAGTTGTTTGATAGAGAATTTCGCGAACAACTCCGCTCAACTCTCCAACAAAAAACATCCTGTTCGATCAATGATTACCATTTAGAAACTATTGTGACAATTTGGATGGAGGATATCTGTAGGGGTTATCGCTCAACCAGTCTCAGTTTCAATCTCCTCCCAATAGAATTTGATAATATTCATCGACTTCAAGATCCAGGAGATTTCTCAATTCCTGATCTATTTCCTCCCGACCTAAGCACAATTTGCCCCCAAAACGGAGTTTTTCCTCCATTAATCTTTAATTAAATCTATGATAGATAGCAGTTCTTGAATTTATAAGGTACAGTTTTAGAACCATCCCCGCTATCCTTAAAAATGGAATATCTTTCAAAGTTTCCCTGAAAAAGGGAGATTCAGGAGGATCGTCAGTGTACTTGAGAACTGTGGGAATTGCTAGAATAAAAACCTATTACTTAAAAATTTATGCTTGACGTAACCATTACCCCCCATCGAGAATTTCTAGCGGCTGATACCCCTGGACAAAAGCTGTTTGTCATGTTAAAATTACGTCCAAACGCAATTGTTTCAGCAAGTCGTCCTTCAACAACCTTCACCTTTGTTATTGATACCAGTGGTTCAATGTATGATGATAGTGAAGTGGGGAGGCCGAAAATTGATATTGTTGTTGAAGCTCTCGAACGCTTAGTTACTGATATACAAGCAGATCCTCGCGATCGAATTGCCCTAGTACAATTTGATGATTCAGCATCAGTTTTGTTGCCCTTGACTGCTGCCACAGATACTGTTACTCTCCAAAATGCCATCTCCAAATTACGAAGTTTTAGTGGTGGAACAAGGATGGCTTTGGGAATAGAAAAATCCCTGAATTTATTGAAAGACTCTGTTCTCAGTAGTCGTCGCACTCTCATTTTTACTGATGGACAGACAATAGATGAAATTGACTGTCGAGAACTAGCGGTACAATTTGCCCAAGCTGGAATTCCTATTACTGCTCTCGGTGTTGGTGACTACAATGAAGACTTGTTAGTCTATTTGAGTGATCACACTGGGGGTCGCGTTTTTAATGTTGTGGAACAAGCCAGTAATACTGGAACCACAGATATAGCAATTTCTGAGCTGCCACAGACAATTTTTCAAGAAGTACAACAGGCTCAAGCTGAGGTCATTAATAACCTCAAGCTTAGTGTTCGTACTGTCAAAGGGGTTAATTTACAAAGACTTAGCCGTGTTTATCCAGACCGCGCTGATATTCCTGTTACTCAAGAACCTTATCTCATCGGCAGCGCTCTCGCTAATGACGATACTATTTTTATTCTTGATTTTGATATTGATAGCAGAGCTCAATCACGGGTTCGTATTGCTCAATTAGGTTTAACTTACGACATTCCCGGTCAGCAGCGACGAGGAGAACTACCCCCTCAAAATCTTGTTATTCAGTTGGTTGCCGGAAAAGGTGGAATTGCCCAAACAAATCCGGAAGTCATGGGATATGTACAACAGTGTAACATTGGTCAATTAGTCGATCATGCAGCAGCAGTAGCTGATAGCAACCCTGATGAAGCAGCAAAACTTTTGGAAACAGCAAAACGAGTAACTGTCAAAATTGGAAATGAAGCCATGTTAAAAACTCTCAATCTTGGTATTGAAGAAGTACGCAAAACCCGTAAACTGTCTTCAGGAACCCGCAAGACTGTAAAAATGGGTGCTAAGGGTAAAACTGTAAAAATGAGCGATAGTCCTAATGATCAACTTTCAGAAGAACAAATCCGTAATATGACAGGAACCTAGTCTGAAACCTAACTTTACGCCAGATACCTGACACTTATAATGGAAAAACTCAGTTAAAAGAAAAAAGAGTGAATGTTGTTAATTTTTCAACCTAAAACCTAAAACCTAACACCTAACACCTAAAAAATAGCTATGTATATTACCTGTGAAACTTGTGGCTACGATAATAATCCCACGGATGCCGAATACTGCGAGGCATGTGGTGCAGAGTTGAAAAGTACTAGTCCCGCTATCATTGAACAAAATCAACCAATTACAACTCCTAAAGTTATTCCTATGACACCTTCAGGACCAGAGTTAGCTGTTACTACTTGTCAAGCTTGTGGCTATGATAATAATCCTATTGATGCTGAATATTGTGGCGCATGTGGTGCAGAGCTAAAAAGCATCGCTGCCACTACCATTCAAACAAATCCAACAATTACGACTCCTAAATTCATTCCCATCACACCTTCAGGGCCAGGATTAGAATCTACTTCTGCCATTCCCACACCTTCTTTATCGACAACAATATCCCCTGCACGTTTAGTTGCTAAACAACCCAATGTCCCTCAATCTGAATTTCCTCTAAACAATGTTGCAGTGGTAGGGGTGTTCGATCCTGATAGTGGTCCAGTGGATATCGATCTTGAAAGTTTTCTGGGTGGGGAAACAGTGTCACGTCAGCACGCCGAAATTTACCCAGAATATGGGCATTGGATGGTAAAAGACCTAGGATCACTTAACGGTATTTTTATCAAACCTAGTGGTCAAACTCGCTTTGGGGCAAGAATTACCACTCCTATGAATTTGAATCCTGGGGACGAAATTGCCTTTGGAAAAGTTCAATTTGTATTTCGACTAGGAAGTTAGCAAAAACTATAGCTAATTTGAGGACTTCACCACTTTGTTAACATCTTACATCATCATTAAGTAAGCTCGTGATTTCAGAAAATACTTCGTTACAAATTGAACAGTTATCAATAACTGTACTCGAAAATATAGGTCAACGTAATAATCAAATTCGCTATTTTAAAGTACGCTTTGACAGTGAAGATAGCGAAATGAATCAAATAGGAATGTTGCGTGTAGGTTCGGCAACAGGTTTACTTCAGCAGGAGTTACAACTGCGGGAAATTTTAGGTGAGTATGCCTTAGTCGCTCCCCTCATCGCCAAAACTACTGTTTCCGACATTGCACAAATTATAACAGTATCGTCACCTGCAAAAGATACTGTTGTCCAAACCCCTATAGACGAAACTTTGACATCAAGTTGTGATAATGGAACAAGTCAGAAAACTTTACTTCAGACCAATGAAGAACAAATTGAGACGCCATCAGAGGTCGAAACCGAAATAGAAGCGGAAACTATGGAAACTGTTGTAGAAAAAACAATAGATTCTGAAGTTCTAGCCGATGAAAAATCCTTTGATGAAGATACCCTTGATGCGGTAGACTTAGACTCTTTAAAATCTTCTGATGAGCCTAATAATGGTGACTATCTTGAAGATGAGTATTATCCAGAAATACCTCTTCCCGGTAATGAAGGGGAACAGTTGTTGCTGTTAACAGAGTTTCCTGATAGCCAACTCACCCTCAGTAACTGGTTAAAAAATTCTCCTAGTCCACTAGAAGCCTTAAAATTGAGCACACAAATTTGTCAGTTTTTCTGGTATCTCCATCAAAAAAAATGGTGCCTAATTGACCTTGACCCAGATTTGATAGCAGTCGGTAAACCTATTTGCTGTTTTGACCTCACTTGTGCTTATCCTGAAGCTAGGCCGCTCACCAGTGGATTAATAGGAACTTATTGCGCTCCTGAATTAGCCTTTGTTCCAACACCTGAGGAGAAAAGTAGCACTTACACTATTGGTGCTTTACTTTATCATATGTTGCATGGAGACCCACCTACCAAGGAACTGAAGTATAAAGAATGTTCAGTACCCCTCTTTGCTCAACTACTAGCGTTATCTTTGTCTCCCCTTATTGATGAACGTTTTTCTCTGGTACAGTTACGGAGTTTGCTCATTGAGGCTTATAATACTCTAGATACTGTTCGTGTGAGTTGGGAAATAGCTAGTAAATCAACGGTGGGACTATCTCCACAACGACTGCACAATGAAGACAGTTACGGAATCACTCAAAGTGATTCTGATGGTTCTGAAATCGTTGTTTTAGCAGCTTTAGCAGACGGAATGGGAGGAATGGCCCAAGGAGAAGTGGCTAGTCGTTTAGCAGTGAAGACTATTCTTAATGGATTAAGTGGAGAAGTTGAAAATACCCGAAATAATAGAGAGCGTTGGCTGATTTATCTTATAGAACAGGCTAATGCTGAAGTTTCAAAGGTAGCTCCAAATGGGGGAACAACATTAAGTTTAGTGTTATTAGAGTCGACAAAAATGTCCCTCGCACATGTAGGTGATAGTCGTATTTATTTGATTCGCGATCGAGAAATTCGTCAGTTGAGCGAAGATCATTCTTTAGTTGCTCTCCTTGTCGCTAGCGGCCAAATTTCTGCAGCAGAAAGTCGGCAGCATCCAGAGCGCAATGTTCTAACTAAGTCTTTGGGGGCGAAAAAGCGCCTTTCCCAGGGTTATGTACAAACTGTTACTGATATAGAGTTGCAAGATGGTGATGTTATTTTGTTATGCTCTGATGGTGTTTGGGATCTGGTAAGTGACCAAGAACTGACAGAACTTTTCATGCCAATGAGCTCAACAACAGTGTTGCAGACTGCTGTCAACCAAGGGATAAAGCTGGTTTTAAAACGTGGCGCACCAGATAATGCCACTCTATTAGCGTTACGCTGTCAGATAACTCCTACTCAAGTTTATTTCCCTTAATTCCCGACTTCTCATACTAATTTAGGGTTTGCTAAATAACTCTTATGAGTGAGAATAGGTAGGGGGTTCCGTCGGATATGTATAAGAATTAGGAGGCACGCAGCCACGGAGCAGTGGGAATTTACAGGGGATGTAGTCAGAAATATTGTCCCTCAATTTTTCTACTCTTGTCTGGTTGAAAAAAAGAATGTTATATCAAATCTGTATTGTTAGCAGAGATGATATCAAATTTTACTTTTAACTTCCTAAGATGATATAAAATCTTACTTTTGACTTTTGACTTTTTACTTTTTACTTCCTAAGTGATGATCGATGAACAATATTTGTCCGTCCTGCTTACATGAAAATGCCCCTGGTGTTAACTACTGCATCGTCTGTGGAACAGATTTGACCTCCACAGCAACAACTTCCCCATCTTCTGTATCGGGGCTTCATCTCCCTATGGGAACATTACTCAAACAAGGATGGTATAAAATAGAGAAAGTTCTCGGTCAAGGAGGATTTGGAATTACTTACAAAGCTATTTACTGCCTTAATTCTACTTTAGTTGCTATCAAAGAGTTGTGGCCAGAAAGTGGATACAGACATGATAAGTCCGTTGTCTGGCCGCCCTCAATTGCTCCCATAGACCAGAAAGAACAAGTTGAAAAGTTTAAATTAGAAGCAGCTTATCTACAACGTTGTAACTCTCCTAATATTGCCAAAGTTTACGATTGTTTTGAGGAAAATTCCAGTATTTATATGGTAATGGAATTTATTGATGGAGTTTCTCTCTCAAGCCTTATGGTCAACCAAAAATGTTTACATGAGAACAAAGTTATTGAATATGCAAAACAGATCGCTAATGCTTTAGTAGTCGTTCATGAAAACAATTTATTGCATCGGGATATCAAACCTGAGAATATAATGATCGATAGTAGCGATCGCGCAGTTTTAATCGACTTTGGCACAGCCCGGGAGTTCATCGCTGGAAAAACTGGAGACCTGACACAACTACTCACCCCTGGATACGCTCCTTTTGAGCAATATTCAAAAAATAGCAAACGTTATGCAGCTTCGGACATTTACGCTCTGTGCGCTTCCATGTATGAATTATTGACTGGAGAGTTACCTAGTGGAGCAGTTGAAAGGGCTACTGCCTTTTCTGGAGGTGCACCAGACCCTCTGCTCCCACCGCGACAAATTAACTCTCTCATTAGTCCTCATCTGGAAAAAGTGATTTTAATGGGAATGCGCTTTCGTGTTGAAGAACGCATCCAAACTGCTGAGGAATTAATTAATGCTTTTGATGGAAAACTTGTTTCTCCTCTGCATCAAAAGGCTAAAGATTATGTCAGCAAAGGTGATTTGAATAATGCTGTCAGTACCTACGAAACTTGTCTAGAGCGAGAACCGGATAATGGAGAAGCTACCGTCGAATTGGCTTTAGTTTTAGTATATATGGATGAAGACCGCGCTGTAACTGTAGCCCAAAAAGGTATGCAGCTTAAACCCCAGGATGGGCGTAGTTATGGTGTGTGTGGTTTAGTTGGTTGTCATCGTCGCCAATGGAATCATGCTGCGCAACAGTTAGAACAAGGTATTCGCCTCAGTCCGAAGGAAGCCTGGATACATGCTAATCTGGCTTGGGCTTTGGGACAACAGGGAAATTGGGAATCCGCAGAGAGGACGATTCAACAAGGGTTACAGTTGGACCCAAATTCGACCTTCGCTTTAGGTTTAAAAGCTTGGATATCGTTCCACAAAAAACAATGGAGATTTGTGATTCAAGCTGGAACCCAAGCGATTTTTAAGTCTCAGCAGGAAGGGTCTCGGATAGCAATGGCGTTGCAAGCCTGGGTGTATCCATTCACGATCGCTGCATTAGATAAAGTGACTACTAAAAAAGGCGGTGATGTTAAGCGACGGCTCAGAAATTTTGTGGTTCAAGTGCCGAATAATTCTATTGCTTTGGGATTTCAAGCTTGGTATGAGTATCGCGATCGTAACCTCAATGCCTGTCGCCAAAGTTTGGAGTTGGCCTGTAAGTGTGGGGATATACCTAATTGGGTAGCACGGGATCGGGGTTTGATAGACGAACACCTCAATGATTTGCCTAGTGCTTTGGAGTGGTACAAGCACCGCCACCAGGAAATACCTCAAGATGCTTGGATTTGTTATCGTTTGGGGACAGTGTTAGCAAGACTCAACCAGTGGCAGGATGCAAAAGGGTATCTAGAACAGGCAGTTAAACAAGACCCAAATTTGGCGCCAGCTTATCGTAACTTAGGTTGGGTGTTATCGAATTTGCTGACTGTAGATGGTAAGATTCAATCAGTACAGGATTTAATGGCTGCTTATCGTCAGGCGTTAGCATTGTATGAAGTGCAAGATATGAATGAAGCGCAACAGATTAGAGCAATGTTTCAGGCGATCGATATTTTGTTATAGCTTTTAGAGTAACAAGTCTGCAAAGAGGGGTAACTACTGAAGTCAGATAATTATACACAGTCAAATAAATATTAATAATCCTTGAAAATACTGATTATCTCCTATTTTCAAATTATGATAAATTATCAAATAATTGTTATCATAAAATCAAGTCTCAAGGGCTATAATTTAGGGGTCGGTACTGATAACTAGAGCTTAGAGTAAATAATTGATAACTTAGTAACAAGTATGAAAAGAGGGCTAACGACTGAAGCTAGATCAGGATTTTTTTGTAATTCTGTAGTCTGACAAGCCTGTCTAATGGTTCCAGATCATATCATAGGAGTTTTCGTCTTACCTAATTACCTGAACCGTATCGAATTATAAAAGCGATTTTCCAACTTTTACTTGATTGTTTTTGTTTTAGTAAATGCCCCTGCTGATTTAGTAATACCATATCTCTATCAAGAAACAAATTGGGAATTTTAATGTAGTCCCACCAACGGGGTTTCAACCGATGAATTGTTTTAGCAAAGTTCCTAGGAAATTGAGAAACAATTCTAGATTTTCCAGGAGATACTAGCAAACAAGCAAACAATAAGTCACCAGTCCTAATTTTTTTACCTTCGTTAATTATTAATAATTAAAAATCGACTCTTTTATATTTATGATATCCTTCAGGACAGTCAACTGAGCTACCATTAACAACTGGAAAGTCTTTCGACAAAGCTACACTGTGATAAATGCTGGCTCGACAAATTAAACAATAAAATTTCTCTTGGCTTGACATAACTGCAAGTCCTACAAAAGTAGATAAAGTGGGTTCTTTTGGTTCTGCATATATAGGAGCAATTCTATCATTTTTACCATATTTAATTAAACCAAAATGATAGTATTTACCCTCGCCTTTGGGGTCATTAGATTTGTTGTACATTCTGCCGTTTTTTAAGTAATGGCTTTCTTGAGCAATACACTGTCTTGTCAATCCATCAATAACTTCCTGGCGACTGATTTCATTGTCTTTTGGCTCGAATATATAATCGAGAACATAAGGAATTAGCAAAGGTAGAAAGCATGTAAACAAAAAAAATAAGAATCATCTTCCTACTTTAGTTCTCAATAAAAAGTTAATGACAAACCTCTCAAATATAACTTTCCCTAACAAATTCCAAATAAATTCCCAGAAATTAAACCTATTACTCATATTCTTTTATCTCCTTGCATTTTATTATTTTTATAATCAGGACTTACGTAGCACAGCTATATATGGTGTATTTGGATGAATTTTTCAGATATTTGCAGTACAATTAGTACCTTTGCGTAAATCATGATAATACAAAAAATTACAGTTTAGTAAAAAAATCCATATAACAATCCCAAATAGGTTGTGACAATTCAAAAAGTAGAGATAAACTCCGAAACTTTTGCCCATTGGCTATTGCCTCTTGTCTATTCCCAAAAAGCGGTTAGACTTTGGACACAAACAAAATAGAATTATTATAACTACATTTAATCTTATCAACTTTTTTAACAGAAACTAACCATTTACAGCAGATTCCAAGTATGTAAAGTACAAAGATTAACAATTAAATGTTTGTAGTGCAGACATCTTAGCAGCTTGGGTGTACCTCACTAAGGTGGAATTCGCTGTAATTACTTTTAAAACACCTAATTGCCTCTAACAAACCTCTGACTTTATTAATTTTGTAGTAGAGGTGAAGGATAGCGATATCCCCATCGACTACCTCAGTGAAACCAAAGACATGTTTGATAGTGCTTTGGTTTCGTCCCTCAACCTAACCTACAGCAAATCATCTTGTAGGGTGCTTTACAGTACTTTTCAGATTGATGAACCACATTGTCATAACCAAAATCCTATAGGGTCAATGGCCATTCGCCCCTACTGTAGTCTACTAAAATAAAAAGCACTGTAATGAAATGTGACACACTAATACGCCTAAAATATAGCTTGGGTAGAATGAGTACGATTCGTTTGGCTTAACGGGCTCATAAGTAAGTTGGCCAGTCCCAAAGTAGGGACATTGCATGCAACGTCCCTACAAGGTTTTGGTTATGGCGATGTAATTTATCAATTTCAAAAGCGCTGCAATATAGTTTCATAACTAATTTCTACATCGTAAGCGCTGCTATCTACAGCGCGAACAATGACAGCATATTTCGGGCAAATGATGAAAATTATATAGTGCGGGTATCTTGCCCGTATGGGCGCTCATGATAGCAAAGGAAAACACTGTATATTTAGCTCCTGTGCATTGTCTAAGTAGCGTAGGAATATACCATCAATGACTTGGGTTATGTTGCTGGCTATTTGCAACAAGATTTCTCTAGAGACTCTGGTTTCGGTATCCGCTAATTGGTGGGGACGATCGCTCTTGGTTCCAACATTCAAGATCTGAGATTTCCCATTCTGTGCTAGCAAGTTTGGAACCGAGGAATTGGATAATATCAGGGAGATAGACTGCTAACTACAGGAAAAAAAGCTTGACTTATAGAACCCCTGAGTGGATCTTTTTTTGCCGTTCAGGCGATATAGCTACCGCCACCATC
>JAGGDU010000093.1 GCA_018457135.1 Trichodesmium erythraeum GBRTRLIN201
ATCAGGTATACATTATACCCTTTTTTTTACTATTTTTTCACTAAAGTCCCGGTATGTACGAGCTTATTTACTCAATAAGTTCGTCTATATTTGATTAACTTCAAACATCAGTCAGTATGCTCCATAATAGGTAAATTTTTATCAAGAATTCCTATTCCCAAAAAGTTTGGATGACGACAGAAAATGACTTAGCCTGGAAATAAAATCCGCAAACCTTTAAAGAATAAATTGAGATGAAAAATTAGAGAGCATAAATTTTTTTTGAGATAATTATGTAGGAAAATATTCCAGGGAGTAGCTTCGGAATTAGCCATAGTTAAAATCAATTCACAATAAACAATATTTTGATTTGCTTCGGTTATGAGTTTGAGTTACTATTTATCAGTAATTACCGCTTCAAATAGAGGCTTGAACCATAATTTTTTTTGTAATTAAAAACTTTAATATCCACAACAAATTAACGAACTATAAAAATTGATATTATATATAATTTTTACTTTAAATTGTATAAAAAATATATGAGCAAAAAGAAACATATATAATAATTTCTGTTTTTTTTATAAAACCTAATTTTTTTATAAGCTTTTAGTCTTCTTGTATATAAGACCATTTATAAAAAAACTTTTCTATTTTTCTTAATAGTATGGGATCGAGGATTGATTAGGGAGATTTGAGATAAGTGTGAAGAATGAGGTAGGTGTGTTTTATATAAGATTCCTATAAAAGAAAAATCATTAAGGAGCTAATTGCTAATAATTATCAAAAAAAAATGTTGCATATATTTTCATTAATCAATAATTGAAGTATTACTTAAATATAGTATTAATACATGATAAAATATAATTATATAAGTAAATTTTAGAAAGTTATGTTATAATGTTAAATTAAATTTGTATAGGTACTTATGACAAAAGAATGAGGGTTCAAGTCTCCCCCTTTTAATGAGATGAAAAAAATATTCGATTCAGTATTTTAAGCCAGATTATAAATGTGGTTGGTACTGATAGCTGACAATTGACATGACAACTAAGATAATGAATGAATCATTAATTAAAGCATTACTCAAAGATTTACAAAAATCTGATGAGTTGACTAGAAATCAAGCTACAAGTGAACTGTGGAGAATTTGGTTTGAGGAAAAAGGTGTTGCTGGTTTAGAAGCAATTAGACGCTCAGAATATTGGCTGCAGGTTGGAGAAGTTCAGCAGGGAAAAGAAATTTTAAATCAATTAATTGAGGATATACCAGATTTTGGAGAAGCTTGGAATCGAAGAGCGGTTCTTTATTATACTTTAGGACACTATAGGCAGGCAGTCAAGGATTGTGAAATGGTAGTTAAGTTGAATCCTTTCCATTTTGGTGCTTGGCATGGTTTAGGATTATGTTATTTAGCATTGGAAGAATATCGAGAGGCTATTTTGGCTTTTAAAAAAGCTTTAGAAATTCAGCCTTATTCTATTCAAAATCAGAGGTTTATTTTGGAATGTACGGCGAGGTTGAGCTAGATATATTGAAGGAAGATAAAAGCAAGATAAAGCAATAAAAAAATTAGATGAGGATACGGATAAATACAGTTCAGTTAAGGTTTTTTTGCCTGTTCTGTAGTCTGAAAAACTCATCTAATATTTCGATACAGACTTGAGTTTTGGTATGATCTAAATCTTATTACTGTCTAAGGGGGATTTGGTATCAATACTTATGAAAATAAATTATTTAGAATATGATTATTTAAGTTTTATGGATGGTTTTGTGGATGAGAGATTTTGGGTTAAACTATGATTCAGAATTAATCCAAAATTTTTATTGATGCCAATGTTTCCTGATTTTTTGCCAAAATTAACTGCAAGTCTGACTGAATCTATATCTATTGATTTTGCTCAAAATATTCAGTCTGAATCAATTTTTACTCCTTTGATTTCTCAACCAATTAATACTACTTTTTTATCGAAAGGTCAGGGTGGTACTCCAATTTTATTACTACATGGTTTTGATAGTTCTATTTTGGAATTTCGTCGTATTTTGCCATTACTTGCTATTCAAAATAAAACTTTGGCAGTGGATTTATTAGGGTTTGGTTTTACGGATAGATTGCCTAATTTAAAAGTTAATCCACGAGCGATCGGTACTCATCTTTATTATTTCTGGAAAAGTTTGATTAATCAACCTATAATTTTGGTGGGTGCTTCTATGGGCGGTGCTGTTGCTATTGATTTTACTCTGAATTATCCAGAGGTTGTACAAAAGTTGGTATTAATTGATAGTGCTGGATTAAAAAATAATCCTATTATTAGTAAGTTTATATTTCCTCCACTTGACTATTTAGCTACGGAATTTTTGCGCCGTCCCCAAGTGCGAGATAATATTAGTCGTAGTGCTTATTTTGATAAAAGTTTTGCTAGTTCAGATGCTAATATTTGTGCGAGATTACATCTAGAAATGCCTGGTTGGAATAAAGCTTTAATTTCTTTTACTAAAAGTGGTGGGTATGGTAGTTTTAAACAAAAATTGCATTTAATTCAGCAGCAAACTTTGATTTTGTGGGGAGAAAATGATAATATTTTGGGGGTTGGTGATGCTGATAAATTTGTGAAAGCGATCGCTAATTCTGAACTAATTTGGATTCCTAGTTGTGGTCATGTTCCTCACTTAGAAAAATCAGAAGTTACTGCTAATTATATTCTTGATTTTTAAGCTATCAATACTCAGTTTCATGATCTTTGGCCGACAAGTAAAACTGATCATTTTTTTGCCCCAATATATTTCTCCAGCTCAGGATATTTTGTTTGCTAGTTCTCACTCCCTGCACAGCAAAAAGATATTTCAGTTTGCGATCGCTACTTCCCAACATCCTGAGAGGTTCTTGTCTCCCTCCTTAAAAAAGCCAAAATCTTGATATACTAAGCTTTTCCCCTTTTCAAAGGGGGGAGTGGGGCGATCCAAAACCGTACCTCATAAATTATAGAAAATTAAGAAAATTAGAGAGCTATTTCAAAATATAGCAAAGTTATAGCGGGACTTTAGCAAATTTCAAGCCCAAACAAACCCTAAACTCTCTTTATGA
>JAGGDU010000094.1 GCA_018457135.1 Trichodesmium erythraeum GBRTRLIN201
TATGATTTTATTCTTGAAGCATTATGTGTAGTCGGACTTTAGGAAATTGGTATTATGATCACTCTCTCTGTGCTGTGTGCAAGTCGTACCCAATTAAGGACCGTATTATAGGAAATACCAGTCACTCTCTCAATGCCTCGGAATCCCTAGGCATTAAGGGACATTTTTACACAAAGCTCTTTAACATCAGAACTATAACCCGCAGGACAGGGGCTATCTCGAAATTGAGGGCCACACTCACGGCAAAGATAACTCTGTTTTCCCTGACGATGACCATTTTTCACTACTTTATGGCTTTGACAATAAGTACAATCCATCTCTCAATAAAATTCTAGAATATCATTCTCTATTGTGCAATACCCTACTTTATGGTATAATCAAATGAAAAGAGCATAAGGTGTGAAATAATTTCCGGAAATCACTAGGCACCTCAAAGTTTTAAGGGTATAAAATCTTACTTTTAACTCGTTTAGAGGCGAATAGCCATTCGCCCCTCCTGTTGACTTCATTTAGCTGTCACCAACTCCATAGGCAACCGTTTCAACGAAAGTCGCTCATTTTCAATATCTACAAAAATAGTATCACCATCATTAAATTCACTACGCAAAATACTTTTAGCAATTTGCGTTTCCAACTCTCGCTGAATTGCCCGCTTTAAAGGTCGAGCCCCATACACCGGATCATACCCAACATCTGCCAAAAAATTAATAGCAGCATCAGTAAGCTTCAATGACATCTTACGTTCAGCCAACCTTTTCTCTAAACGCACAACCTGCAACTGCACAATTTCTCGTAACTGCTCTTTCTGCAACCCATGAAAAATAATCGTCTCATCAATACGGTTGAGAAATTCTGGGCGGAAAGCAGCACGCAACGCCTCCATTACCCGACCCTGCATTTGCTCATAATCATCAGTAACATCTAAAATATACTGAGAACCAATATTACTTGTCATAATAATCACACTATTCTTAAAATCAACCTTGTGACCTTGACTATCAGTAACCCGCCCATCATCCAAAATTTGCAGCATAATATTAAACACATCCGGATGTGCTTTTTCAATTTCATCAAACAAAATCACCGTATATGGGCGACGGCGAATAGCTTCAGTTAACTGACCACCTTCATCATAACCCACATATCCAGGAGGTGCCCCAATTAAACGAGACACAGAATGTTTCTCCATATACTCAGACATATCTATACGCACCATCGCATCTTCAGTGTCAAATAAATATGCTGCCAATGCCTTTCCTAACTCTGTTTTACCCACACCAGTCGGACCCAGGAAAATAAAACTAGCAACTGGACGGTTCGGGTCAGCCAAACCTGCACGCGATCGCTGAATAGCATCAGAAACAGCACTCACAGCTTCATTCTGCCCAATAACTCGCTTATGCAACTCCCCTTCAAGATGTAGCAGTTTTTCTTTTTCTGACTCTACTAATTTACTGATAGGAATACCAGTCCACTTAGAAATAATCTCAGCAATATCAGCTTCTGTCACCTCTTCTCGTAACAAAGTCTGACCACTAGTTTGAGTTGTTGCCAGTTTAGCCTCTGCTTCCTCCACCTGTTTCTGTAAATTAATCAGTCTACCATATTTCAACTCAGCAGCACGGTTAAGGTCATAATTTCGTTCTGCTTGCTGAATCTCAATATTAACTTTATCAATTTCTTCCTTGACAGTCTGAATTGTACTAATGATACCTTTTTCTGATTCCCACTGAGCATTAAGAGCCCGTTGCCCCTCTTTTAAATTTGCTAAATCTTTTTCTAGCCTTCCTAACCTTTCTTTAGAAGCAGTATCACTTTCCTTTTGCAAAGATAACTTCTCCATTTCTAGTTGGAGAATTTTGCGGTCAATTTCATCAAGTTCCTCAGGTTTAGAAGTGATTTCCATTTTAAGTTTAGCAGCAGCTTCATCCACCAAGTCGATGGCCTTATCTGGGAGGAAGCGATCGCTAATATATCTAGTAGATAAAGTAGCAGCAGCAACTAAAGAACTATCAGAAATTTTTACACCATGATGTACCTCATAGCGTTCTTTGAGACCCCGTAAAATTGATATTGCATCTTCCACACTAGGTTGATCGACATAAACTTGTTGGAAACGACGTTCTAAGGCAGCATCTTTTTCAATGTATTTACGATACTCATCAAGAGTCGTCGCCCCAATACACCTTAGTTCCCCCCTAGCTAACATAGGTTTCAGCAAGTTACCTGCATCCATTGCCCCTTGGGTTGCACCTGCTCCAACAACAGTATGAATTTCATCTATAAATAAGATAATTTTGCCCTCTGAGTCAGTAACTTCTTTGAGAACAGCTTTCAGACGTTCTTCAAATTCACCCCTAAATTTAGCACCCGCAATTAAGGCACCCATATCTAGAGCGATAAGTTTACGGTCTTTTAGAGACTGAGGAACATCAAGAGTGATGATCCTTTGTGCTAGACCTTCAGCTATCGCAGTTTTCCCGACTCCAGGTTCACCTATTAAAACTGGGTTATTTTTAGTACGACGACTGAGTATTTGAATAGTACGTCGAATTTCGTCGTCACGCCCAATAACTGGGTCAAGTTTACCTTCACGAGCAAATTCTGTCAGGTCGCGACCGTATTTTTCCAGAGCTTCATATTTGCCTTCAGGATTTTTGTCTGTTACTTTTTGCTTACCTCTAACTTGGGAAATTGTTTTTTTGAGCTTTACTTCATCCAATTTGAATTCTTTATAGAGATTTTTGCCAAAGTGATCGTCTTTCAGGTAAGCGAGTATCAGATGTTCAATAGATATATATTCATCTTTGTATTCCTGGCGATATTTTTCGGCATTATCTAATAAGGCATCTAGACTACGACCTAAGTAAATATTATTGGGTATATTTTTGACTTTGGGTTGACGCTTAATAAATGAATCTGTGTATTCTTGTATTTTGGTAGTTGAAACACCTACTTTGCTAAATAGACTAGCTACCAGTCCATTTTGTTCTAACAAAGCTTTCATTAGGTGTTCAGCTTCAATTTGTTGATTTTGAGAAGTTTTAGCAATGTCAGGGGTACGGGATATTGCCTCCCAAGCTTTTTCTGTAAATTGGTTAGGATTATTTGGCTGCATAATTTTTTTTATTTTTTGCCTATACGTTATATTTTTATTTGATTTTAACTTGTAGTTATGAATAAATTTTAGTAGAAAAAACCGTTTTTTCTTATTGGGTATTTACTATTGAGTATAACTTTCATAAAATTTAGTTAATTTTATTTTTATCTAATCAAGTACTGGTCATTTTAGTTAACTCTAAATGAAGCTTGAGGTTTTAAATATGTACGGATAATATTTTTTTATCCTCTTGAATAGAGTTGCTTTAAACCTGATTTTTTTAGTTATATTAATACCTTTTCAGGAAACCAAACAGTAAATGTAGACCCTTTTCCTAATTGACTTTTTACAGTAATTTCTGCTCCCATTCTCTCACATAAACGTTTACATATTGCTAATCCTAAACCAGTACCACCATACTTACGAGTAGTAGAAGTATCTGCTTGAGTAAAAGGTTGGAATATATGTTTTAACTGTTCTTCTGTTATACCAATACCAGTATCTATTACCCGAAAAACTATATGGTAGTTTTCATTACTTAATGACTTTGCATTGTGATTTTGATTATTTTTTTGTTGATTATTTTTAACTTTTTCTACACTGAGTGTAATTGTACCATCTTCTGTAAACTTAGCTGCATTACTTAGTAAATTTATCAGTACCTGTTTCACTTTTGGCATATCTGCATACATACTACCAAGATTTTCTCCTAAAACTAATTCAAATTTATTACGGTTTTTTTCAGTAATATTTTTAGCTGTACTGAACACATCTTTAACTAGCTTATTAACCTCAATACTCTCTAAATAAAGTGTAACTTGACCTGCTTCTATTTTTGAAATATCTAAGATATCACTAATCATTTCTAGGAGGTTTTTACCTGCTAGCTTAATTCTTTCTATATCGGGAATAAAATCTTTATATCCACCTTCTAGAACATCCTCATAAAGGATATCACTATAACCAATAATTGCATTTAAAGGTGTACGTAGTTCATGACTCATGGTAGCTAGAAAAGCACTTTTGGAACGGTTTGCTGCTTCTGCTTTGAGTTTAGCTTCCTGGAGTTGCTCTGTGTATTCTGCTACTTTACTAATTAACTCATTTAAAGATTCTGTTAATTCTCCTATTTCATCATTTGTAGTTACAGGAAGTTGGAGTTCAAAATTAGCTTGTTCTGTAACTTCTTCAGCCACTTTAGTTATTACTTTTAAGGGAGTTATGATCGAGTTTGTGGTATAAATTGCTATTATTACTGTAGTTATTGCCGACAGTAGTAGACTACATATTAATATATATATTCCTAATTTTTCTACTTTTTGATAATCCCTATTTTGTTTTTCTACTCTCTGATTAGCTAGTATTACTAATTGTTCTGAATCTTGCGATAAGTTTTGTAGTTGTATTGTAATTTGACTATTAAAAATTACATTCAGTGATTCCAATGAAGCAGTTTCTACTGTTTCTTTTGTTTGAGGCGGTATTTGTTTAATGTCTTGAACTAAGTTTTCTAATTGATTAATATAAATTTTTAGAGGATTAAAATAGGTTTGGATAAATTCTTCAAGCTGAACATCATCTGTATTTTTAGAGATGTTTTTATCTCCGGTTTCTAGTGTTAATTTAAGTTGTTTGAAAATTGTATTAACCTCATAAAAACTTGATAATTCTAGGGAGATTTTTTTTTCTAAAATTTTCCAGTTATTAACTTTTTGGGAAACATCTTTCTGAATTATAATTATTTTTAATACTTTTTTTGTAAGATTTGTTAATAAGTCTACCTCTTGTTGACCTTGCTTTATCTTCCCTCTAATTTGATATTTATAATTGAACTCCAATATCTGCCCTGTTAAAACTCCTAACATTACAATAATGATTCCCAGAGCATAACCGAATACTATTTTTTTTCTGATTCCTATAATACTCAACAAATGTTTGAATCCACTTTTTTGCTGGTGGATAGACTGTTTTTTTGATCTGGAAGTTAATGACATCTGTTCTAGTATTCCTTAGCCCTCATCGTATATAGCATCCGACATTGCTTGTAATAATATTGATAACAGTTAATAATAAGCTGAAAACCTTTTAAATTATGACTCCTGACTCTTAGCTTTAATTATTGTCTGACAACTGAAATAAGATTGTTATTGGTATATTTTATTATAATCTAAGATTTATAATGGCCTGATTATTGCGTAATTAATTTTAGGAGTTAATAATAATACAACATAATTTTTACCATTACCATGAAATTCACTTTTTTACAATACACTTACTACTTTACTTTCCCAGTATCAGTATATATAGCAATCATATTCTTTTGATGTCCAAAATGTTGTCGCTTTTTGGGAATTGGTTTGGGAGCAATGGGCAAGAGTTTTAGAGTTGATTATTTTTTAATCTTTACAACCTATAATCATATTTATTAATTCCTTAGCCTAGATAATGATCGAAAATAAAAATAACTTTCTAGTTAAACTTTCTAGTTAAGTTTTTTTGCTTAAGTAGATAGACATAAAATTTACCTTTTTACAAAAAAAATAAAACAGAACCCACATAATGAATTTCTCAAATGGTTTTCACTATTTATTATCTCTCGTACTATTTTACAGGTATGGATAATTATTTATGATAGTACTATATCAACATATTTTAATAACAAAAAAGTCTAGAAAACGAATCGTTGCTTTGAAGTCAAAATTTAAAAATAAAAAAACAAAATATAAAAATACAAAACTCATAGGGTACGACAGCTAAAATTTAGATAATGAAAAATACGTCTTTTTTAACAAGCTATTTTAGTTGTATCAGGAGTGGAATGAAACGGCTAATTTAGTGGGTTTTTTTTGGGCCTATTTTATTTCATCTGATAGCTAAACTCGTTATTTAAATTAGAATATAACCCTACCCAAAGTGATATTTTTAATGTATCGGTACTAGGTATAAATGAATAGATAGATAAATCAACATTATTTATAAAACAATCTGACAATAACCCAAATTTGCATCTGAACCTTCCAAATAGTTCTCACATTTGGCAAATTAAATTGCTATTTCAGGGATAATTAAATCTGCCTACTTATATACTTAATATAATAATGTGAATTTTATTAAATTTAATTAATGATTTGGATAAAAATAGTTTTTTTTTCCGGAATTAATTTTTATTTATTTGTTGGCAAAACTTAAATATATATAATTCCTCTGGTAGTTCAGATGCTATATCTATATTAACACTTTTAGGGGCAAATAAAACCATGCCAAAGTCACATTTTTCAGTTGTACATTTATCTGGTCGTGCAGTGATTTTATAATCACTATTTTCAGCAGGAGTAAAAGAAATTACCGAAATATCATCTTGTTTTTCATCATTAGCTATTTTGTCACCTTTTTGATTTTTTAGAGTTAAATTTAAGTCACTACAATTATTATCACATACCCCAAGTATAGTGTAAGATACATCAGAAGATAATCGTGTTGTAAATGGTACTTCTACTCTCTCTTTAATTTTTCCAATTAATGGCCAAAAAACTAGTTTTTTACCAGCTTTTTCTTGTGCTTCTACTGTCTCTTTCAATTTACATATTACTTGTTCTTGTTCGAGACTAAGTTCTACGCTGGCAGCATTAGCAACAATTGCACTACCTAATATGGAACCTATCATACCCAAAACTAATTTTTTAGTACCCATTAATTTACTGAAGGAAAATTTTACTTAACTATACTCAAGAGTTTAACATACTTTTGTACAATAATAGGGACTAGGAAATAGGGGAATAGGGGAATAGGGGAGTGGGAGAGTAGGGAAAGAAAATATAGAAAAGTTTTTGATAAATATTATAAGTCTTGTTTGTTACAAAGAGCAAGCTTAAACTTTGATCTTATAACTGATAATTGAACAGACTCTATTTAGTCTCCATCCAATTTTTACCTCCATGAATATCTACTATTAGAGGTACTTTTAAAGTAACAGCATTTTCCATTGTAGATTTAATAAGTTGTTGCATTTTTTCTAACTCTGATGGTGGAACTTCAAATACTAATTCATCATGCACTTGCAATAACAGTTTTGTCTGATAATTTGTCAATATTTTGTTCAGTCTAATCATAGCTATTTTAATAATATCTGCACTTGAACCTTGAATTGGTGAGTTAGCTGCTGATCTTAAAATTTGAGCATCATTTTGACTGAATTTTAATTCCTGTAAATTAATTTCCTCTGGTTCTTTGTCCTTTAAATCACGGATAGTTTTAGATTCTAATTCAAAATAACGTCGCCGACCCAATATTGTTTCTACATAACCTTTAGCGATCGCTTGTTTTTTCAACTTTTCTAAATATGCAAAAACTAGGGAATATTGTTGTTTATATTTTTCTAAAAATTGTTTGCTTTCTTTGACTGTTATTTTGACAGACCTTGCTAATTTTTGTGCTCCCATGCCGTAGATAACGCCAAAATTTATAGTCTTACCGACACGCCTTTCTTCTGATGAAATTTCCTCTTTTTCAAATAATAATTTAGCTGTAACTGTATGTACATCTTGATTATTTTTATAGGCTTCTATTAAGACTGGTTCTTGACTCAAATGTGCTAAAATTCTTAATTCTATTTGGGAATAATCTGCAGCTACTAATAACCAATCTTTTTTTGGTAGAAATGCCTGACGAATTTGCCGAGAAAATTTTGTGCCAATAGGAATATTTTGTAAGTTTGGTTCAGAAGAAGATAAACGCCCTGTATCTGTTTGAGTTTGATTAAAGTTTGTATGTACTCGCTGAGTATCGGAACGAACTAATCTTGGTATTGCTTCGACATAAGTAGAAAAAAGTTTATATAAAGTTCGATGATTTAATATTTCATCAATAATGGGATGATGTTCAGGTTCTGTTTGTAATTTTTCTAGGGCTACTACATCTGTAGAGTAACCAGTTTTTATTCGGCGAGATTTTTTATGATTTTGATTGAGTATTCTAAATAAGAGTTCACTTAATTGAGATGGGGAATTAAGGTTTAATAAATCCCTGGTTTCTACTTGATTGATTTGGCTTTCAATATTTTCTAGATTTTGTCTATGCTCTTTTAATAATTTTGTAATATATGCTTTAAGTATGGGGCTAGATATTGCTTTTTTTAATTCTTGTTGATTACTAAATGAATTAAAGTCTATCTCATGAATTTCTGTTTGTAGATATTTTTGTAAAACTTGACTATCTACAGTTTTAAAAGCTCTTTTTTCAATTTCTTCTAAATCTTCTTTTAGTTGGACTGAGAACTTTTTTAGATATTCAATATCAATCCTAATTCCCTGAAATTCCATTTCTGCTAAAACAGGTTCTAACGGCTGTTCTACATCCACTAATAATCGATATAAAGATTTCTCGGTAGATTTATTTTTATCGGCTTTTTCTAATTCTGTTCTTAATTTTTCTACTAACTGAAATGTCACCCAAACCTGAGTACCACAATAGTCAGCTACTTTGAGAATATCTAGGTCGGCAATAGTTTGATTTTTTGACACTACATCCTGATAACTCTGTAAATTTATTCCCACATTTCTAAGGTATCTAATATATATTTCTTCCAGACTATGTTTTGCTTCTGGATTTAATACATAACTAGCCAACATTGTGTCAAAAAAAACTCCAGTTAATTTAATTCCTTGACAGCGAAAAACTAATCTATCAAATTTTGAATTTTGAAATACTTTTGGATATTCGCTACTTTCTAAAACAGGTTTTAAACTCTCTAATACTGTCACCTTATCCAGATTTTTATCAGTTTTATGTCCGGTAGGAATATAGGCAACATCTTCCATATTTTTTCCCCAACAACAACCAATTCCAACTAACTCTGCATCTCGTGGTTCTAAAGATGTTGTTTCCGTATCCCAAGCGACGGGAATATGAGGATTTTTCTGTTCTTTTAAAATATTTACTAATTTGTTTAATTTTTCTATAGTATCAACAATTTGAGGTTTTATTTTTGATTTTGTTGAAGTTTGCTGTTTAGCTACTTTTGTATCTTCTGCACTAAAAAACCAATCATCACTCCCGATTTCAACCAAAGTATTTTGAGATATTTCTTGCTGCTGAATTCCTGACTCATCCAGCCCAGACTTAACTTCTACTAAACTATTAAATTGCTGTTCTAAATGGGGAATTTTATTTATAAAATGTTGTAATTCTAGCTTTTGCAAAATAGGTTCAATTTCTGAGGGATAAATCTTTTTAAATTTACAATCTTCTATGTCAATATTTAACGGCACATTTACTTCAATTTTTGCCATAAATTGAGAATGCTCTGCCTCAGTTTTTCCTAATACTAATTTTTTCTTATTTGCTCCTTTAATTTGTTCCAGAGAAGCATAAATTTCGGAAAGACAACCATATTCATTCAATAACTTAACAGCAGTTTTTTGTCCAATCCCTCTAACACCAGGAATATTGTCAGACTTATCTCCACAAAGAGCTTTATAATCAACAACTTGAGTAGGTAAAATACCCAATTTTTCCTTAACTTCTTCAGGAAAAAATTCTTGAGGAATACTACCTTTGCCCCCAGGTAAATGTAAAACACTAATACCTTTTTCTGCATCTATTAATTGAAATAAATCTTGGTCTCCCGAAAGAATTTTTACCTTAAAGCCAGTAGCACTAGCTTTTTTTGCTAAAGTTCCCAATATATCATCAGCTTCATAACCAGGAGCAGTAATAACTGTTAAATTAAAAGCTTTGAGAAGGTCTTGCAAATTTCCTAGGTCAATAATTAAATCTTCTGGTGGTTCTGGCCGATCTGCCTTATAGTTTTTATCAGCTTCGTGGCGAAATGTAGGTTTTCCTAAATCAAAGGCGATCGCTAAATATTCTGGTTTTTGGGTATTTATTACTTCTAATAAAGATTTGAGGAACCCAAAACAAATACTTGTAGGAATACCTGTAGAAGTTTTCAAGCCTCCATTACGACTTTTGGCAAAAGCGTAGTAGGAACGAAAGGCGAGAGAATGACCATCAACAAAAAGAGCTATAGGAGAGTGATTAACCATTTAAAATTTAGACTTTAGGACAATATTTTATTATAGCTTAATTAACCATTAATCTTTAGTTAGAACCACCAATAAAAATTATTCCAGGGGAAGGAGTATTTTTAAGCAGAGAATTTTTTTTAATGTACCAAAAATTAGAGATTTTAAAGCACATGGTGTGGCAGGTAAAAATCAGCCTCATATTTACGAAAATCAACATTGGTATAGTAAAGCCAATTATCTTAAATATAAACCTGATCACAAATTTATTTTAAAATTTAAAGTAAATAAATCTTTGTTCTTGACTGCTAAAGGTTATTATTGTAATAATAATTAAGTAATATATTGTATAGCTTAATAGTCTCTTCTATATGCTGATATTATTGATAGTTATTAAATACTAGAAACATATTTTCTCTGAGCCACAATATCTAAATTATGGCGGTTTTTTTTAGTATGTAAAAGTGGCATTAAGTAAATAGCATTTAAAGTGCCCTAAATAATAAAATTCTAATTTGCACTGTACCAAAAACCTCTAACTATCTATAAAGATGATAAAAGTATTTCTGAGTTTCGTCAATCTGTAGTTAAATATAAGTTTTGTCTTGAGAATATTTAGAATATTTAGTGAAGGTATTTTTAAGCTTTAATAGTTGGGTTGATTTAGAAAGTTGCTTAAAGGAACGTTTATAGGGAAAAATACTACTATGAAATTTATTAATCCCAAGTTTGATTATGCTTTAAAAAAAAAATGTTTGGTTCTCAGCAAAGCAAAGATGTTTTAATTAGTTTTCTGAATGCGATAATTTATGATGAAAAAAAACTATTAAGGGTTTGACAATTTTTAACCCTTTTTATCCTGGTAAAGTTATCAATTTAAAAGATACCTATTTAGATATAAAATCTGTTTCATTTAATGGTTTTGTTGTAGTCATTGAAATGCCAGTGGCACGGATGACTGCTTTTAGTAAACGGGTAATGTACAACTTAGTTAAAGGCTATGGCAACGAGTTAGAAACAGGAGATAATTACCCCTTTGGTTGAGTTAAAAACTTTGGCAGATAAGTGGATTTATTTTCTTAAAGAAGCTACAAAATTTGATGATATTCCAGATATTTTAGGGGAGGTTGCCGAAATTGAACAAGCTTTAAATATTGCTCAGAGAATTAACATGAGTCCAGAATAATTAGAGATAGTTGAGGGTCGGGCAATAGCATTGCAAGATGAAAGAGGAAGGATAGCTTATGCAGAATAAATTGCGCGGCTTAATCAAACTATTGCTCTTATCAAGCTTTTAATAACTCAACGTTTTGGAGAGGTTAATGATGAGATTAGTAGTCAGATAGAAGGTTTGCCTTTGGCAGATGTGGAGGATTTGGTGAAGGTATTTTTAAGTTTTAATAGTTTGGCAGATTTGGAAAGTTGGTTATAGGAACGTTTATAAGGAGCAATACTACTATGAAATTTATCAATCCTAAAGTTGATTATGCTTTTAAAAAAATCTTTGGTTCTGAGCAAAGCAAAGAGATTTTAATTAGTTTTCTAAATGCGATTATTTATAATGGAGAAAAAACTATTAAGGATTTAACAATTTTTAATCCTTTTAATCCTGGTGAAATTATTAGTTTAAAAGATACTTATTTGGATGTAAAAGCAGTTTTATTTGACTGCTCTATTGTAATTATTGAAATGCAAATGGCACGAATGACTGCTTTTAATAAGAGGGTGGCTTACAATTTGTCTAAAGCTTATGCTAATCAGTTGGATAAAGGGGAGAATTATCCTTGATTAAATCCGGCGATCGCTCTGACAATTACGGATTTTATTCTGTTTAAAAATACTGATAATAATATTAATAAAGATGATTATATTAATAAATTTGTGTTTCAGGAGGAAACTAAAAAGTATAAATGCTTGGAAAAAGAATTGCGGTTAATATTTGTGGAACTGCCGAAGTTTAAAAAAAGTTTGTCGGAGTTAAAAAATTTGACGGATAAGTGGATTTATTTTCTGCAAGAGGCAGCTAGCTTTGATGAAATACCAGAGAATTTGGGGGAAGTTGCGGAAATAGAACAGGCATTAAATATGGCTAATTTTATTAATATGACTCCAGAAGAGTTAGAGATAGTTGAAAACCGAGGGATAGCTATGCAAGATGAAAGAGGACGGATAGCTTATGCAGAAGAACAAGCACGGCTTAATCAAACGATCGCTCTTGTCAAGCTATTAATAACTCAACGTTTTGGAGAGGTTTCTGAAGGTATTAGTAGTCAGATAGAAGATTTGCCTTTGGCAGATGTGGAAGATTTGGTGAAGGTGTTTTTAAGTTTTAATAGTTTGGCAGATTTGGAAAGTTGGTTACAGGAACGTTTGAGGTCTTAATTCAGCGCTTTTCAAATTGATAAACTACATCGCTATAACCAAAACCTTGTAGGGACGTTGCAAACACAAAAATGCGTTTCATGTCGTATTCGCGTTACGTCCCGCTCTGTAGTCTACCGATATGAAAACTGCTGTTGAGTGATGCGATCGCTCATCATCTCATTCCGTCGCTCATCGTCTTATTCCGTTTCGAACTCGCCAACATTACTTTGTGAAATAAGGATTTTTTGGGATATTGGTAGCTGGTACTGATAACTGAAATACCACGGCGAGTCCCATTCTTCAATGGAACTCGCCGTTAGTTGATTCAGGTTAGAAGTGGAGTTCAGAGGTTAGAGTTGCTAGGTTGACATCCTCCCGAGGCTGCTCTGACGAGGCAGCGCGGGATTCCTTAGCATCCCTTATATTCTAGCTCTATTTATATTTTTTTTATTTCCCGTTCTAAGCCCTATACGATCCGCCCGCTAGTTCGCTGGCGCCTACGACTTGCTTTCATCCGTGCGGATCCATCATTGAGGTTTATTGTCAGCAGTCGCCATGTTATGTTGTAGGCGCTTACTTCGAAGCCGAACTGTTTTAATACTTCGAGAGGTAAACCATCTTTTAATTTGACAACAGAATATGGAGGTCTTGGGTCCCTCTGTTCTGTATCCCTTGCGATAATTATTCGATTGTTTCCTTCCTTCTCCATGATCGCGCTGACATAATACTGCCATACGCGTACTTCGGGACTTGACATAATAACATCAGGATCATCAAGACCCTCGGTCTCTTTAAGCGTACGTATCCCATCTACTCTATATCATCTACACCTATAGCACCCCGAGAACGTTTGCCCATGATATCCAGACATAAATTCCGAGTCAGGGTCGTCAACCAAGCTGACAAATTAGCGATTTTCCCAGCGAACTTCCGCACCTTATCCCATGCCTTCACCATGGCCTCACTTAGAGCATCCTCCGCATCTGCCTGGTTAAAGTTCATATACTTCAGACAGCAGCAATTTCATCGAAATCCTCATGCGCTATAGTATAGTGTCTTTGCCTAAGTCCTGTATATATTGCGGTGCTGCGTAAGTCCTAATATTTTTATTAATAGTTACTAAATCTATAGAAAAATATTCCTTGACCTAGTTTTAATTAAGGCTCACCATTACGGGGTGAACTACAACACCCATTATCCCATTGCTAAAAGCGTTTGGGATTGCTTTTCGTAATATGTTTAAACTTCCATTGACATCAGCATTGTATTTGAGACCATTTGAAGCTTTATAAAGTCTTCTTCTCACTCGTTTACCACTAAATCTATATTTGACACGTTTTTGATCAACTTGTAGATCGTCCAAGTCTAAAAAACTAGCAATTGAAGACCCACTAATTTGACTTGCCCTACTGGGGAGTAAGGGAGTAAGGGAGTAAGGGAGTAAGGGAGTAGGTTAGTAGGGGAGATGATATGAATGGATGTTGAAAAAGAACAGACATTAAAAAACGGGTTGACTATAAAAGTGGATTAGAACTCTTTTTTTGGCCACATATAGATGCCATATAGCCAATTATTCAGTAATTAGTGAGGTAAAAAGCTCGGCCAATAAATCAACAAGTTTATAAATGTCCTATTTCTTAATGAATTAAGACTCCTTCATCTTAGTAAAAAAATTTACTATAAACAAAGTAAGAAATGGAAAGAATTATATAGATGAATGCCAGGAGGCGGACTTGAACCGCCGACACGAGGATTTTCAGTCCTCTGCTCTACCAACTGAGCTATCCCGGCTTTTTTTCACTTTTATTATAGTAGCAGACTAGATATAATTTTGACAAGTATTTGAGATTTTTTTTTTATTATTAGCTGTAATACATACTATATAATAATCTTAGCTTAATTTGCATAATTGTTATAAGCCAAAAGTCAAAAATAAAAAGTTAAAAGTCAAAAGTAAGAATTAAAGTAATGAGATGACCAGAAGTACTGATAACTAATAATTAATCACTGATAACTGATAATTGATAACTGAAATGACTTTTATCTCCTTTAACTATGCTCTATTTTTATTAATAGTATTAGGAATCTACTGGTCAATGCCACGACAGTCTTGGCGAGTATTTATCCTCTTAATTGCCAGTTTAATTTTCTACGCTACAATTCAACCCCAATATATTCCGCTGCTATTCATAATTACCCTATTAAATTTTTACCTCGCTCAAGCTATTGGGGAACCCAAAGACTGGCGCATTGCCAATACAAAATGGAACCGAGGTCGCTTACTATTATTGTGGTTAGGTATAGTTTCTAATATCTTACTTTTATTAAGCTTTAAATATATACCTTTTATACTTAATAGCATTGGCATTTTTTACAATCAACCTTTGATGTTAGAAACTGCATTTTCCGTTAAAAATAATTTGATAGCTCCTTTAGGACTAAGTTTTTTTTGTTTTGAATGTCTAGCTTATTTAATTGATATTTATCGAGGTGCCCCTGCCGCTACTTCTTTACTAGAATTTACATCTTATAAATTATTTTTTCCCAAACTAATTTCTGGTCCAATTACTCGCTATCATTATCTACAAAATCAGCTAGGAATGACTAGCAAAAAAGATAGTCAAGTTTCAGTTAAAATACCAGCCTTAAAATTCCCAAGTTTAGAACAAATAACCGAAGGAATTTGGTTAATTGCAACTGGGGCAGTAAAAAAAGCTTTAATAGCTGATAATTTAGGAATTTTTGTAGAGCTCAGTTTTAGTAATTTGCAAAGAGCAGGAAGTGGTGATTTGTGGTTAGCAACTGTTGCCTATGGATTACAACTTTATCTAGACTTTACTGCTTATGTTGATATAGCTCGTGGCACTGCTTTCTTAATGGGTTTAAGTTTGCCACAAAATTTTGATTTTCCTTATTTTAGTACAAGTATTTCCGAATTTTGGCGCCGGTGGCATACGACTTTAGGAAATTGGTTGAGAAATTATTTGTATTTTCCCTTAGGAGGTTCCAGGGTAGGGTTATTTCGTACTTGTTTAAATTTGTTAATTTTGATGTTAATTGCTGGTATTTGGCATGGTGCTAGTTGGGGTTTTATTGTTTGGGGTATTTTACATGGTTTAGCATTAGTAATTCATCGTTTAGTAGAGGCAATTTCTAAAAAAATTAATGCCGAGAAAATCTGGGAAAGTTGGTTAGGAATTTTGGTGAGTTGGTTGTTAACTCAGAGTATGGTTTTTGGGGGTTGGATATTTTTTAGATTACCAAATCTGAGAGATTCTATGTGGGTAATTTATCATTGGTGGGGTTATGATGCAGATGTTCAATTTGTGGATAAAGTTTATCTGGAAGCAATGGGTTTAGAAAGGTTACAGTTGGTGTGGTTAATTGGTGGGGTTGTGATGGTTATGGCGATTAATTATTGGTTTCATTGGGGTTTAAAATTACAGTTAAATTGGCAGTTAAAAGTTTTATTAGTACCTGTATTTTTCTTTTTTGTTTGGTTATTGGCGCCAGAAGGTTTGCCTTATATTTATTTTGATTTTTGACTATTTTGATATGATTAATTTTGTGAAATAGCTAATCAAAATAAATCAAAAAAAAAGGGAAAAAGAACAACAAAGAAGAAAGGCAAATACTAATTTTTTCTTGTTGATTAAATATAAAAGTTATCACTCATATTGGTCTGAGGCTTTTTTTCATGACTTAAGTACTTAGTTTTCAGTCATTCAAGCTGAAAAAGTTAGTATTTTGGGAACTCCCATAAAGAAAAATAAAAGGAAAAAGACATCCGAGTTCTCCTCCTGGTAGGGCTTACCGGAGAGTATATTTCTTGTTCTTCTGTAGGGAGGTTATATGCAACGTTCCTAGCTATTCTATTCTTGGAATGAAGTAGGGAATGTGAGATGTAATATTAGATAGAAATTCCCACACTGGTGAAATAAAAATTTTTTTTTGTTTTAGTATACACTCTGGATGATAAATTACTTTAGATAACCAATTTTAAAGCTCAGAACTAGTTAATTTAATATCTGCTTCAGACCAAGCTTTTTCAAACTCTTGTTTAACTTCTGCAGCTTCTTTTTGTTTACCTTGTGCTGATAAACTTTCTACTAACCCATATAAAGACCAACCATTATTTGGATGCTGTTGTAAATCTTTACGATAAACTGCTTCTGCTTCTTGTTCCCTATTTAACTTTAACAAAGCTGCAGCTAAAGATTGACGCACAGGATAATACCAATAAGGAGGTTCCATATAAGGTAAATTATCTTGAAGTTTTACAGCAGTTTGGTATTCAGAAATCATCTCTTTATTTTTCTGTTTTAGTTCTGCCATTTTTCCTACTAATAAATGATTAGCAATTGAAATTATATTTGTAGCAGGAACATTTGCTGTTTCTAAACTACTAAATTCTGAATTTTGTAATAAGTCTTTAATTTTTTGATTCTCAAATTCAGCATTTTCTAAATTTCCCTTACCAACCCATGCCATACCTCTTGCATAATGCCACATTGCCATGGTAAAGGGAAACTCATTTGATGGTTGAGATTCAGTAAGAATTTCATCCCACTTACCAAATTGCACCAAGGAAAAATAGGGAGTAGGTAGAAAAATTTCAGAAAAAGGAATTTGCTTAACTTCCAGAAGAGAAACTTTATCTACTAATTTTCTAGCCGCTTTAATTGCATCTTCGCTACGTCCTTCCATACTAGCTGCTGACCAGAAAAAATGAATATTATGAGGATAATAAAGTGCTGAATATAATCCCTTTTGTTGAGAAGTTGCTAGAAATTTTTCATCTGCTTTAATTGCTTTTTGGTTCACTCTCGCTGCATCATGATAACGACCAATTCTGAGATAAAGATGAGACGGCATATGTACTAAATGACCAGAAGCCGGAACTAAATTACTGAGACGATCGGCTGCTTTTTCTGCCTTTTCTGGATATGGAGAAGCTTCGAGGGTATGAATATAATAATGTATTGCTCCGGGATGATTTGGATTTTTTTCTAATACAAATTCTAATGTTTTAACCAGTTCATTTGTTAAAGGTTGAGGTTCACCATTTTCTTGCCAGTAATTCCAGGGCATTAAGTCCATTAAAGATTCAGCAAATAGGGTTGCTGCATCTAAATCACTAGGATATTGTTGAGAAAGTTCTCTCATGGCATTAGCATAAGCCATATCTAAAGGTTGACGATTTTCTAAATTTTGATCAGAATATCTTTGAGATAAAGCTTTAATATAAACTTGTTCTATAGGAGTAGTTTTAGTAGAAAGTTTTTGAGCTTTTTGGATAGCTTTATAAGTAGTAGGAATAGATTCTTGATTCATTGGAGCATTAATATTAGGACCTTCTGATAAAGCCATGCCCCAATAACACATAGCACAATCAGAATCTATTTGAGTAGCTTGTTGAAAAGAACGTTTAGCTTCAGCATGGTTGAAGCCAAAAATAAAGGTTAAACCTTGATCGAAATAACGTTGAGCTTGAGGAGAAGTTGTTGTAATTTTATGGTGGATATTTCCTAAGTTGTTCCATAAAGGAACTACACTATTTAATTGATTTTGATTTTTCTCAGTAGCTGACCAAGAAGGATTGAAAGTTAGTGTAATATAAATGCAAGTAGTGACACACACAGAGAGAATAAAAATCAATTTTTTTTTGTTTTTTATATTCATAAGTATGGTTTTTAATGATTGAATAAATTGGTTTTGAATCTGAGATTATGCTTAACTTTATATTAGCATTTTCAAGATTTTTTTTTCCTTATTCCGATATTATGAGTAGACTTCAAATGTTTAACAATGTACAGTAATATTAACCTGAACAGTGGGTAGTTCCCAAGTAGAAAAAATTATAACACTATACATAATTAAAATTATAAGGGTTTCGTGTAAGTCCTGATCAAGGGGAAAATATTCATTACCAACTAACAACTTTCTAACAACTTTTTTACCGCCAACACTATTCAGGATTTATCCAATAAAACTTATATTTTCACAAGTTATCGCTTCTGAAATATCTAAAAAAAAACTTTGCTATATTCAGTAATTTTATGGCTCAATAAAAGTTCAAATATGTAATCTATAAAAATTAATATATAGAGACATAAAAGTTAACTATAAATTTATATAAAAGACTACATTTTAAACTATAAATATTTATTATATTAAGTCTTCACTACATAGTTAATTTCTAGATTTTTATATTTGATTTTCTAATAGTAAAATACTCAACCATAGATAATATTATTATTTTTTTAATTACTATTTATTACTTTACTTAATTATCTAGCAAATAAGAACACCAATCACTCCAACTACCTGCATAAAGTTTTCCTGTATTAATACCAGCTATTTTTAAGGACCATAAGTTTACACAGGCAGTCACACCAGAACCACAATAAACAACAATATCCTCAGCATTTTTTACCTCTTTCCAACGAGAAACTTGTTCCGAAACTTTAGCCTTGCTATTGTCACCAGTAACTTGTTTCCAAGGATAATTAATAGCCCCTGGAATATGACCAGCAATAGGGTCAATAGGTTCATGTTTTCCTAAGTAGCGATCGCTATCTCGCGAATCAACTAAAACAACTCCCGACAAATCTTTTTTGGCTTTAACTGTTTCTATATCTACCACCATTTTTTGTTGAATTTGAGGTTGAAAAAAACCATGATTTTGAGTAGGAATTTTATTTGTAACTGAATATTCTTTTTGCCACCCAGAAAAACCGCCATCCAAAAGACCTACTTTTTCGTGGCCCATATATGTTAATAACCACCATAAACGGGAAGCAAAGGCAAAGCGAGAATCATCATAAGCTACTATGAGAGTTTCTTGATATTTAACACCTATTGTTGCTAATTTTTGTGCCAGTTGATTAGGATCAGGTAGTGGGTGACGCCCACCATGTTTTTGTACAGGGCTGGAAAGGTCTTGGTTGAGGTCTAAATAGAATGCACCAGGGATATGACTTTCTTGATATTGTTTGTTGCCTAATTCTGGATCTGCTAAGGAAAAACGGCAGTCAATAATAATTAGATTTGGGTCACTCAGATGATTGGCCAGCCACTCAGGATCAATCAAGAGATTTGTACTAGTTATGTTCATGTTAAATTAGGTTTTATTCTGTTGGTAATACTTCTGGATAAGTTGTACCCCTGTTAGGAGTTTGTGATGATTGCTTTACTAAATTTTTCCCAATAAAAACAACTAAAGATATAAATAATATTATCATAACTATCCCTAAAGTTAGGATACTTATTCTGAGATTATTTAAACGTTGATTTTTGATGGGATTAATTTTATTTTTTTGAGAAAATACACTTTGTTTATTATCAGAAGAACTAGCTAATTTTAAACTAGATAAAGAGTTTAACTTTAAATCTAATGTTTGACCCCAGGTAGGATACTTATCAATGTATCTTTTGAACGATAATTTGACTATTTTAATTGCATCCAGTTTTACTTCTAGTAGTTGATTTCTGACTATATATATAATTATACTTCTCTCTGGCAGTTCATCAGATTCTAGGAGTATGTATAAGCAATTATTAACTACACTAACTTTTGCATTAATACCTTTAGAATGTAATTTATTATTTAATAGGGTAGCGATCGCTTTAGAATTTCCTTGTCTGGCAAGCTGAATAAATCTATACTGAACCATCATTAATTACCTTTGTTTTAGGGAATAGTGAGCAGGTCGGCACTTTGTGTGCAAAATTATTACAGAGAAAAAAAGGTAGTAGAAAATAAGAAAAATCATTGTAATTTAGTAACTGAATAAATGCTATATCGTAAGCATTCAGCTATGAGTTTCATTCCCAATAGTTAATAACTAAAGCTCATCGTTATTGTGACATAAGACTCTCTATCTTGATCAGATTCTATTTACGACTTTTCTGCATAAGCTGTAACTCTAGTAATATTTGATAAATTAGTATTATTTCTCTTTTTCTTCCTTTGTTTTACCTTTACCTATTAGTTTTCCCCACTCTAATAGCATAATTAGTGTAACTTTGATATTCGTTAATTTTTTTTCTAGCTTTCTTATATTTAGGATGAGATGGAGGGACAATTTTCATTAATTCTGTTGCGTCTTGCCACTGACTTGCTACTGCTTCCCATTCTATTTTAGATTGGGCAGACTGTGCCATTTCTGCTGCATTCATAGCTCGGTTAACTGCTAATATAAATGGGTCAGGTGGTGGTAAAACAATAGTTTTTGTCGTCACGGATGCAGATTGTTTTCCTGGAGAAGATAGAGATATAGATTTAGTTTTTACCTCTCTAACTTCTGGGTTTTCAGAATTAACTTTTTTTGGTATTGACGAAGGAATTTCATTTTCTACAACTACAGCAGTTTTAGAAACTAATTTCCATGTAGAAAACCAATATATACCTAATCCAAGTATGGGAAGAATTAGTAATATTAAAAAATTACGTTTAATAGTTTTCTGTATTTTTTTTATATAAGAATTTTGAGATTTATTTGGTTTTTTACTGTAGACAATATTACGGGGACGTTGTGATTTTTTGATTTTGTTTACTCCATAATAAGTGCTATATTTTGCTGGTTGATTATCTAGATTATTAACATTAATTTGGGGTTTATTTTTATTTTTGGGATAAACTTTGGAAGTTTTAGCTGGAGCATAATGATTTTTTTTACTTAACATATTTTTTTTGTTTGATATAAATTCAAATTGATATAATTTAGTAGCGACTATTAGCCAAACACTAACAAATACAAATAAAAGCAACTTATCAATAACTGAATTAGGATATAAAAAACGATTGTTTTCTAAGATAAAAACTGTGTAATTTAGGTTAAACCAAGGTAGGATCAATGTAGATACTAAAATAGCTGCTAAGGTACTAATAATAGTAACTAACCAGCTATATAAAGCTTTCCACCAACTTATAGTCACTGGAAAAAAAAATAAATTATAACGATATCTTTTAGAAAAAGTTTGCCGAATAGTATGAAAGAATAAAATAAAAAAATGATGTGCAAATGCAAAAACAGGAATCCAAAAAAATAAAATAATAATACTCAAACAAACCAATATTTCTAAACTGCCCCCGAGTTGTTCCTCAAAATATACTCCTAGTTCAAAATCTCTAATTATGGTGATAATAAAAGTCAAAAAATAAAGCATAATTAAAGCTTTTAAGCAAGAACTAGGATGACGAAAACATATTGGTAAGTAGTATTTTTTCGGTTTGTTCATGATAATTAATGTTCAGGAGGAAGAATTGAAAGATTACAGATTTATACCACAACTAACAGCAGATGGCTCATGGACCTTTTTTTCTCCCGAATTTGGTGAAACCTTTCACTCTTATTTTGGCGCTCAACAAGAAGCAGAATATAAATTTGTTGATCCAGTTCAACTATTATCTAGAGTAGATAGATCTGTAGTTTATTTACTTGACGTTTGTTATGGACTAGGATATAATACAGCTTCAGCTTTGGCAGCTATTTGGAGAATTAACCCTAGCTGCAAAATCATACAGGTAGGACTAGAGTTAGACCCAGAAGTACCAAAAGCAGCGATCGCCAAAGGTCTTTTAGATAATTGGCCTGATCCTGTGCCAGAATTATTATCTACATATGGCCAAACCCATGAATTACAAACAGAGAAAATAGAGGCCAAGCTCCTAATAGGAGATGCAAGGACAACTATTCAACAATTAAGTAATTTTAGCTTCCATACAGATGCTATATTTCTAGACCCCTTTTCACCACCCAGTTGTCCTCAACTCTGGACAGTAGAATTTTTATCTTTAGTGAGTAGTTGTCTAAAGCCTGATGGTATTCTGGCAACATATTCCTGTTCTGCAGCAGTCAGAACAGCATTACTTGAAGCTGGTTTAAAAATTGGTTCTACAATACCAGTAGGTAGGCGATCGCCAGGAACAGTGGCCAGTTTTGTGGCTCAAAATTTACCCCCACTTTCAGACAAGGAAAAAGAACACTTACTTACTCGGGCTAGTATTCCTTACCGTGACCCACAACTATCAGACTCTAGTGAAATTATTGCGCATCGCCGTGAGTTAGAACAACAAAAATCATCCTTAGAACCGACATCTCATTGGAAAAAACGCTGGTCTAGAAAAGTTAAAAGTTAAAAGTAATAATGCAGCCATAAAAATTTTTGAGTTACCACAAAAAGTTTCTCATAGAAAAGAGATAATAGGATAAACCAAAGACGACACTAGGGGAAAGTAGACAAGGCAGTAGAAACAAGGAAAACTGATACCTCATAAAAATTTAGGGATGTATCAAAAAGTCTTTAATGCTGCAAAGTAAAAAACCTACTCTGATAAGATGTTTCTTACTTTCTACTCCCATAGCTCTAATTGTCAGTCAAATATGAGAATATAAATACTGTAGATTCGTGATTAAACGTTTCTCAATTCAGAAAGCAAATAATTCAAAAATTATGGTAGCGGTAGCAATTTTAGCGGCTGGACGTGGCACTAGAATGAAGTCAGACTTACCTAAGGTATTACACCAATTAGGTTCTTGTACTTTAGTCAAACGAGTTATCAAAAGTTGTGTTTCTATTCAACCATCAAAAATAATGGTAATAGTTGGTTATCGTGGGGGCCTTGTACAAAAGTCTCTCCTAGATAATAACAATAATATTGATAATGATAATACTCCTACACTAGAATTTGTAGAACAGACGGAACAATTGGGAACTGGTCATGCTATTCAACAATTATTACCTTATCTGAAAGATTTTTCTGAGGAGCTGCTGGTCTTAAATGGAGATGTACCATTATTACGACCCGAAACTATTAAGCAGTTAATTGATACCCATCAGCAAAATAAAAATTCAGCGACTATCTTGACTGCTAATCTTCCTAATCCTAAAGGTTACGGTAGAATATTCTGTAATACAAATAATTTTGTGACTCAAATAGTAGAAGAGCGAGACTGTACTGCTGCCCAAACAAAAAACCATCGCGTTAATGCCGGAGTTTACTGTTTTAACTGGCCTGCTTTAGCAAATATATTGCCTAAACTAAAAGCAGACAATGACCAACAAGAGTATTATTTAACAGATGTGGTTCCTCTTCTTGACCCTGTCATGGCAGTTGATGTGAATGACTATCAAGAAATTTTTGGTATTAATAACCGTAAACATTTAGCTAAAGCTCATGAAATTTTGCAGGTGCGGGTCAAAGATGATTGGATGGAGGCCGGAGTCACGTTGATAGACCCTGATAGTATTACAATTGATGATACAGTTTTACTACAGCAGGATGTGATTGTTGAACCACAAACTCATATTCGGGGTTCGAGTATAATTGGTTCTGGTAGTCGCATTGGGCCGGGAAGTTTGATTGAAAATAGTCATATAGGTAAAAATACTTCGGTTTTGTACTCTGTGATTTCTGATAGTATGGTGGCCGACAATACTCGTATTGGTCCTTATGCACATTTACGGGGTGACTCTCAGGTGGGTTCTCACTGTCGAATTGGCAATTTTGTGGAATTGAAAAAAGCAACGGTTGGCGATCGCTCTAATGCAGCTCATTTGTCCTATTTGGGGGACGCGACTTTGGGAGAAAAAGTAAATATTGGCGCTGGCACTATTACAGCTAATTATGATGGGGTGAAAAAGCATAAGACTAAAATAGGCGATCGCTCGAAAACTGGGTCAAATAGTGTACTGGTTGCTCCTGTAACTTTAGGAGAAGATGTGACAGTAGCTGCAGGTTCGGTAGTGACAAAGAATGTGGAAGATGATAGTTTAGTTATTGGTCGCGCTCGACAAGCTGTAAAAAAAGGTTGGAGGTTGAAGCAGTCCGATGAAAGTAAGAAAGAAGAAAATAAGTCATCGCCCTGAATAATTTTCAAGTTTATGATCAACCGCGAAACTTCAATAACTTATGAGATCATACATAGCCATCAGTAACGCCTAATTTTTTTTTAGATGTTGGTAGAAAAAACAATAGGGTTTCCCCTGATCAAACCTGAAAGATATTAATTAATTTAATATCATATTCCCTTCTACCCTCTGCCTTCCTTCTATAAGTAAATAAATACTTAACCAGATTAATAATTAAGTATTTTGTCATACGCAAACTTTGGAGATAATTTTATGAAAGCTTTTGAAGTTAGAGAATTTGGCAACTTAGTTTGTACTGAAAGACCACAACCAGAACCAAAATTTGGAGAAGTTTTAGTGAAAGTTAAAGCTGTCTCCCTTAACTATCGAGATATTTTAATGGTTAAAGGTGCTTACAACCCCCATCTACCTCTACCTGTTATTCCATGCTCTGATGGAGTTGGAGAGGTTGTGTCAGTGGGGGAAGGTGTCACTAAAGTGAAACCTGGAGATAGAGTTGCTAGCATTTTTATGCAGAAATGGTTATCTGGTAACTTGACTAGAGAAGCAGCCAGGTCAGCTTTGGGTGGTGAAATTGACGGAATGTTAGCAGAATATGTAATTTTGTCGGAAGATGGAGTGGTAAATATTCCATCTTACTTATCTGATATAGAAGCAGCTACTTTACCTTGTGCGGCAGTAACAGCTTGGCACGCTTTAATAGAAGCTGGTTTAAAACCAGGGGAAACAGTATTAGTAATGGGAACAGGTGGAGTTTCCTTATTTGCCTTACAGTTTGCAGTGATGGCAGGAGCACGAGTCATCGCAACTTCCAGTAGTGATGAAAAATTAGCGCGGGTGAAACAGTTGGGTGCATCTGATATGATTAATTATAAATCTGTACCTAAATGGGAAAAACAAGTGTTAGCCTTGACTGAGGGCACTGGAGTTGACTATGTTGTGGAAGTTGGTGGAGCCAAGACTTTGAGTCAGTCTTTAAAAGCAGTAAAGATAGGAGGTCAAATAAGTTTAATAGGTATATTGGCAGGAGCGCAAGCAGAATTTAATATTTTACCTGCACTCATGAAAGAAGTTCGGATACATGGTATTTTTGTGGGTTCCCGTCAAATGTTTGAAGCGATGAATAGGGCGATAGATCTTTCTCAGTTGCATCCGGTCTGTGATCGCATTTTTCCATTTGAGTCAGCTCCAGAAGCACTAAGTTATATGGAAATAGGTTCCCATTTTGGTAAAATTACAATTCAATTTTAGTTTTTGATCAGGAGGTAAAGATGAAAGCATTAGTTTTAGAAAAACCGGGAATTCCTGATAGTTTATATATTACAGAAATACCTTTACCACAACCGGCAGCAGGGGAAATACGGGTACAAGTTCATGCTGTCGGACTAAACCCTGTTGACTACAAACTTGCTGCTGGGGGTTTTTCAACATGGAGTTATCCATTTATTTTGGGGTTAGATGTGGCAGGGGTTGTGGATGCTGTCGGTACTGATGTGACTGAATGGCAGGTTGGAGAGCAGGTTTATTATCATGGAAATTTATCTAAACCAGGAGCTTATGCAGAATATACTAATGCTAACGCTTTAGCAGTTGCTCCACTTCCAGAGGGTATTTCTTTTACAAAAGCTGCTGCTATTCCTTGTGCTGGTTTCACTGCTTACCATGCTTTGCATCACCGTTTGCATATTCAATCAAAACAAACTATTTTAATTCATGGTGGTGCTGGTGGAGTTGGTAGTTTTGCCCTCCAGTTAGCATCTTTGGCAGGTTTGGAGGTGATTACAACTTGTTCTCAGAGTAATTTTGATTATGTGCAAAAGTTGGGAGCAAAGCATTTAATTGATTATAAAAATCAGGATGTAGTTATAAGAGTCAAGGAAATTACTAACGACCGTGGTGTTGATGCTATTTTAGATACGGTTGGTTCGGAAACTGCAACAACAGGTTTGAAAATGTTGGCATTTAATGGTGGAATTGCTTGTATTGCTGCTTTGCCTGATTTTAGTAATTTCAAATCTTTTAGTCTTGCTGCTTCTATCCATCAAATTGCTTTAGGAGGTGCTTATTTATCTGGGGATAAAAAAGCGATTCAAGATTTAGGAAAAATGGGGAGAGAAATGGGAGAATTAGTAAGAGAAAAGAAAGTTAGTCCGATGTTAACTGAAGTAATTAGTTTGGAGGAAATACCGAAAGCATTAAATCGTTTGAAAGGTCGTCATGTAAGAGGAAAAATAGTTGCTGAAATTCGATAATGTCAGGTTTTATTAAGTGTTGATCAGAAAAAAATTGCACTTCTAGGCTTAGTTGTTCGCATTAGTATTGGGAAGTATCGAACGTTTGCCCAGCCTCTCTGTTTCCCTACCCGACATATTTGTGAAGTATTTCGTTAGAAAAAGACTAAGCCTAGCAGCAGCAAACAAGAGAAAGCCCGAATCTGCTAAAATTAAATCGAAACCTTAATTACCAGGACAAAAACAATAGTAACAGTTCCCAAACTAGATAAAATGATTCCCCAAGAATACCTTGACTGGGAGGAGAAACAACCGATTAAATATGGATATATGAACAGTCAGGTTTTGGCTATGACTGGGGGAACTATTCCTTATAATGAGATTAGTCTTAATTTGGCGACGGCCTTAAAAGCTCAGATGCGGGGTAAAGGGTGTAAAGTATTAATGGCGGATGCCAAACTGGGAGTATCAGGAAAAAGGCCTTTTTATTATCCTGATGTCATGGTAACTTGCGATCAAAGAGACCGACGTGCTACTAAAATTATTTATCATCCTTGCTTAGTAGTAGAGGATTTTGTCTTGGAGGAAGTAGGGGAATACTAGAGTATGGGAAATTTAGGGGTTTTCTATACAATGTCTGTACTGAGTTCATTAATCTGAAAACTGCTGCATAATAACTATAAAAATTGAGAAAATTTTGCCCTGGCTCCAATCTAAAACATTATGGAAAATTATAGTGACATATGTCTTCCAAACACCCAGTTTCTTAATAATGAGCCAAAGCAATTAGATTACTTGCGCTGCAGTCGGGAACCTACAAATAATGCGCCTACAGATAGTAACCCTAGAGTCATTCCTGGTTCTGGAACTGCTGTTCCATCTGCCTCAGAGGTAGCTCCCCAGATTTCTTGAGAATTCAAGCCAGGAATTTTCCTGACGAAAGTTCCAACACCAGTTCCTAGATCAAGTTCAAGTTGGTCTTGATTTGCAGTATAGCCAAATAGGGATCCATCATCACCAAAAGCAAGACCATAAACTCCTCCGTATCCAATATCACCAATTTTTGTGCCTACACCATCTCGTGTAATACTCCATAGTGAATCGCCAACAGAGGTTGCCCAAAAAATATCGCGAGCCGCATCAAAAACAATATCCCCACTACTGGAAAAACCTGAGTTGGAAGATATACGCGATGCTCTTCCCGAGCTAGTGTCAATAGAGTAGAAACTGGAACCCCCTGTGCCATAAAGCTTGCCATCATTGCTAAAACCTAGAGCATTAAGGCTTTTTCCTTTTCCTAAACGACCAACGTAGTTATTTGTTCCTGAATCTAAATCTACTGAATATAGTTTATTGAAAGTAATACCGAAGAGTTGCTCCGAAGGCGAGAGAGCAATATCAGTAAAAGTTGGAGTTGATGCTAGCTGAGTGTAAGATCCAGTTAAGTCATCGAATGCGCCAATCTGATTATCGTTAGTTGACACATAGAAAGTCCCAGCTTGAGCAGAGGTTGTCAGTGCAGATGTAGCTGCGACACTTAATAGTAGACAAGACAGTAGTTTTTTCATATCTTTATTAATTATGTTAATACTTCAAACGTTTGCATTTGAGTTATTGCTCCGCCACAGACCGATAGTTCAGCCCAACTTCAAAACATGAGTTCCTAAATTGGGTCTGTTGGACTCTGCTTGAGAATTATTCAAAATACCACTCAGGAAAATTGTTATATGTATGCAAGCATTGCACAAAGTTTTTGTAAATCCTTCTGTTTGACGTTTTTATTGTCTATCCAATAGCGCAAACAGCTATTTAACCATGAATTGACCTGTAAGAATCATTTCATCTAAAACTTTGTATTGATTTTGGGTGCCTTTTAATTTAGCCTCAATTACTAGCAAAGCTTTTCTTGATTTTTTTATTTTTATTATAACTAAATTTAACCAAAATGTCTACTGGATAAACTATTAAGATTTGTATATAATTATTGATGTGATAATTATATACTTACCATTCATCTCTGCACGCACATCACGCGCTAACCTTCTGGTGATTTCAAAGCAAAAAGTAAAAATTTACAAACCCTATTGAAATCGCAAATATCTTATGACATAAGCATTTCTGAGCAAAGCAGTTATAGTAGATCAACTTATAAATAACCAGGAATTTCAGGAATTACACGTAGCAGTGCCTAAAAAGTTGAACTTTTCAATTTAAGTTAAATTATTTACTTATAAACCATACCTTAACAGTTTGATTGAATGTAGACGTAATTAAAAGATTAAAAAAATCCACTTTCTCAGGTGTTTTGCTTGAGAGATAGAGAAAAACATTTTGTTCCACTAACTTTTGACCAAGTAACTGCTAAGAAATGTCTAATATTTATCAACTGTATTTTTCCTGAGAGTAAATGTAGTAAAGATTTTAGTTCTGGGATTTGTATTTAAAATAAAAACATTGGTGTTATCTTTACCTCTTGGTACAGGGTAAACTCATCTAATTGACTTATTCTTATATAATACAGCAATTAACATATTACATAAAGGATTAAAGGAGGTGGGCATTATCTTGTCTGCTTGTGGAGGCGTAAGACATTAGCCAGTCTATGAAAAAATAAACTTCAGCAAACGACGTAGAAATTGTCTCTGTTTTAGAAGCTCCCGTTATCATCTCTGATTTAACCGGAGAGAGCTTCACTAGTTCAAGATTTAAATCAAGTATTAATTTGATAAATGTGGTTGGGCAAGACCTATCAATACCTGTAGATGACTAGCCATAGACCGTATAAGGTTCAACAGGAAGTCAACATCAGATTGTCAAGAGCTATACGACCCTTTGTCTCAGTTTTAGAGAGCAGTAGTTTATGCATTTAATTGATTATATTATCGTCGGGTTATACCTGTTCGCAATTGTTCTGTTTGGCATATTTCTCCAGCGAAAAGCCTCCGCTGGTATAGACTCTTATTTTCTGGGTGATCGGAATATGCCTTGGTGGGTATTGGGAGCTTCCGGAATGGCTTCCAATACAGACATTGCCGGAACAATGTTGATAACGGCTTTAGTCTACGCCTTGGGAACAAAGGGATTTTTTTTGGAACTCCGGGGTGGCATTGCCTTAATTCTAGCAATGTTCATGATTTTTATGGGCAAATGGAATCGTCGAGCCCAAGTTATGACCTTAGCAGAGTGGATGCATTTACGTTTTGGAGTCGGACGAGAAGGAAATATCGCCCGCATAGTTAGTGCCATTGCTGCTATTATCTTGACCATTGGTAGAATTAGTTATTTTGCCATAGGTGGGGGCAAATTCTTAGGAGAATTTATCGCGGTCGATGCGCGCCTCGCCTCAATTATCATTATCTTCCTGGCATTGATCTACACTGTTATCAGTGGTTTTTATGGGGTAGTCTTAACAGACCTATTTCAGGGAGTATTGATTTTTTTTGCCATCATCTATATCTGCGCGATCGCCATCCAACTGCCCCCTCTCCCCGAAACATTTGCTATCTCTATTCCAGGCACTAATCAATTGCAGGAGTGGAATTTTAGGGAGTGGAGTAGTATATTCCCCTCCATGAAAGTAGACTTGCCAGGAGACTATGGCCGTTTCAACTTATTCGGCGCTATCCTTTGCTTCTATCTACTGAAGGTATTAATGGAAGGGTTTGGGGGTATCGGTGGTTATATGATGCAGCGATACTTTGCTGCCAAAAGCGATCGGGAAGTGGGGTTAATGTCCCTGTGGTGGATCTTTTTGCTTTCCTTTCGCTGGCCTTTAGTAACAGCTTTTGCAATCCTGGGCATTAATTACGGCATTACTAACCAAGTAATTTCTGACCCAGAACTGGTCTTACCAACAGTCATTGCTACTTACCTACCAGTAGGAATTAAAGGATTGATATTAGCTTGTTTTATTGCCGCCGGAATGTCTACTTTTGACTCCCTAATTAATGGTGGTGCTGCTTACTGGGTGAAAGATATTTATCAAGCTTACCTTGATCCCCTAGCTGATAACCGCAAACTGATGTTTCAAAGTCGTTGGGCATCGGTAATCATAGCTATGGTAGGATTACTATTTAGCTTCAGTATCTCCAATATCAATGAAATTTGGGGATGGTTGACTTTGGGACTGGGCACAGGTCTGGCGGTTCCTCTGCTGTTAAGATGGTATTGGTGGCGGTTTAATGGCTATGGATTCGCTACGGGTATTGCCGCTGGCATGATAGCCGCAATTATTACTAAGGCCATCGTCTTACCTTCTTTACTGGATCTGCAAATTGCCGAATTTATCCAATTTCTAATTCCTAGTAGTTGTTCTTTAGCAGGATGCATTGTTGGAACTCTGTTAACTCCAGCAACAGAAAGGTTAGTCCTGGAGAATTTCTATACTATCACTCGCCCCTTTGGTTTCTGGAAGCAGATCGCCACTAATGTGCCCCATTATCTCAGGGAAAAAATCACACTAGAGAACCAACAGGATTTGCTGGCAACTGCGATCGCAATTCCTTGGCAAATAGTTTTGTGCCTTACCGGAATTATGTTTGTGATGAAACGTTGGGATAATTTCAAAATTCTATGTTTTTTATTGATTATACTTTCTATCTGTTTATACTTTGCCTGGTACAGATATCTAAAAGTTAAAAATTGAGAATTGTCCCATTTTGAATTTGCCAGGCGATCGCTTTCACTAGATCAGGACTTACCTACACAGATCAAAATATACACTATCTATAGTGGGTTGACAGCGGCTACTAGATAATTGGTTCTGTGTAAGTCCTGTATGAATATTATTTAAATGCTTATGATCAAAAATTGGCACTTCCAAGTTGGGCTTCGTTTTCATGTACAACCTACAATATTATAATGTGGTTGTTCCTGGGAACTTTTCCCCCATGACTTCCCACAGGCCTTGACTGTGTATGGTGGTTTACCAAAAATGGCAGGAGTCTTTGACTCTAGCAAGGAATTTACCATAGCCGATGGGCTAATGTCTGCCAACAAGAGGGACGAAACCCAGAACCCACAGGGGGGATAGTTGATAGCCAATCAGTAAAAACAACGGAGAAAGGAGGGGCAGAGGGGAGCTTTCATGGAAGCCAAAGGTCAAAACGCGGAAATGCTACATCCTAGTGTAAACCTTGAGACTGGTATTAGTGGTGCTGGTTCATGTTGCCAATATATCAGATGTCACAGCTGGGAGGATATTGCTAGCAGAATTTAGTCTGTCAGTTCCAACTCTAAAAAAGGTTTGAGCTGAACGAGGTTATAGAGGCCAGGGGTTGTAGCAAGCCGCGGATGGATGGGAGCTTCATCAGGGGGTGGTTGAAGGTTATCAAAAAAGTTTTGGGTTTGAACTTTGAGGTTGGGTGGTGGAGAGAACTTTAGGTATGCTCGGACGCCAAAGACGACTTAGTAAAGATTAGGAGGGTTTAACGGAAGTAAGTGAATCTGTTGTTTATATAGCCATGATTTTACTGATGTTAAATTGTCTTGTCCCTTAAGGTTTTATTTACAGATATCCTCTTACAATAATTCTTTAACGAATGAATAAGTTGGTGTTGAAGCTAGGAAAAAAAAAGGAGATTTTGAAACCCAACCCTTAAAGTTTATTGAGGATATGTGCTATAAAACTAATTGAAGTTAATTTTATGGTTGACTTTAAAGGAGATCTATTAAATAGATGCTAAATTTGTCGTTTCAAGAATGGCAAGTGAGGCAGTTTTTTTTGATTACGGGATATCAAGACTTAGTGAAATGATAGAATTAGAAAAAAGAGAATTAGAAAAAAGAGAATTAGAAAAAATAGTTCTTGTTTATAAAGAATTATTAGAAAAATTAACAGCCCCCAATGCTTCCCTATCAGAGCAAGAAGCTTTGAAAATTTTATTGGCTAGAGATGCTATTAGTAATGCTTTATATAATAACCTTGAAAATTGTAATTTGGCAGTAATAGAAATTAAAAAATTAGACAAAAAACTCAAAGATAATTCTGATAAATTAATTGATTTTATTATATTAGATGAATATCGAAATAATTTCCCGAGTTTACCGAAAAATTGGTGGTGGTATTTGGATATTGATGTTGAGAAAAAAAGAATCGAATCTCACCCTTGGAATCGTTTTGATGGGTTGATTAGAATTATAAGAGTTATGGTTTGGACGGTAAATTTAACTCTTTTGGGAACTTTGGGTAGTCTTTTTTTAGTCAGTGGTTCTGGGTTACAGGGTGTGTTAGCTATTACTTTTCCTGGTATATTATCATTACTGCAAGCTCAAAGTGAGTTAACGGAAAACGGAAAAAAAGGGTTTGATAAGCTTTTAGAAAAAATTAAACTCCCTCAACATTATCAGGAGGAAGCAAAGCTTGGTTCTACTCTATTAATTACAGGATTATTGTTAACTATTTGGTTAAATTTACCATCTATTTCTAATAGCTACAAACTGAGGGGTAAAAAATCAGAAGAACAGGAAAATTTAGCGTTAGCAGAAGAGTCTTATCTACAAGCAATTAACTTATATCCTGATAATGTAGATGCTCGTTATAAGTTAGCCAAGATTTATGAACAATTACAAGATTTTGATAGTGCTAAGAAACAACATATACTTGCAGCTCAAGCTGGGTTTATAGATGCCTATAATGATCTTGCTTATTTGTATATTCAGGAAGGTAAGAATGGGGAAGCGATAGATTTGCTTCGAAAAGCTTTGGGGCTTTTAGAGAAAAAAGAAAATCAATTTGAGGAGTTAATGGATAGCGAAAAGCTGAATTTGAAGACTCAAACATATAATATTTATAAAAATTTAGGATGGGCAAGATTTGAACAAAATCAATATGATGATTCTGTTTCCTATCTTTTACCGGCAATGGCAATTGCTCAGAACACCAAATATAAGCAATATATTCGGAGCCCAGGAGCAGCTTTTTGTATATACGCTAAAATATTGTCATCAACAGATGAGAAATCCTCTGGGACTCAAAAAACTTGGCAACAATGCCGTGAATTGCTTGAATCTCGTTTAGCTGCCGGTGAAAGTATTAATCCTGAAGAGGATACATGGTTATATGAAGCTAAACAACAATTAAATAATTAAATAAATTAAGTAATGGAAATAAATAATGATAAATTATATGTTAAATTGAAAAGAAAAATATAGGCTGCATTGACTGTAATAATTGTGGGATAAGGAATGCTTCTTTTAAGTCATCCTTCCCATATTTACCCTTTATGTTGGGCGAAATCCTCAATTTATTAAAGGCGCAATGGAAGAACTTTCGCCCAGCTGGATCTGCTATCACTCTGAGTAGCGAGAACAACACTAAACTAAATAGTAATACTTAGGTAAGAGTTTTAGAGAGCGATTTTCCGATCAGGAAGGAAAAAGCCTTCTCTTCTTTATAAAAAAAAAACTTATGAGACTAACATTAATAAATATTAAATATACTATAATCTTATAAGATACAAGTAGTAAATAAAAATTACACAACAGAAAAGCAACAATGGTAAATTTTTCCCTGAGTTTGAAAAGAAAAATCCAAACTGCATTGACCTTAACAGTAATGGGATGGGCTATGCCTGCCTTCAGTGCTCCCACTCATATCTTAATTAATGTTGAGGGCAATGTCCAAGTCAAAAAGTCAAAATGGAAAGACTTTAATAAAATTGAGGCTGGTATCACTCTCAACAGTCAGGACAAAATTAAAGTAATAGATAATGCTTCGGCTACAATTTATTGTAGTGATAAAACTAAATGGATAATAGATAAACCAGGAATACATTCGATTTCTGACGGATGTTCAGAAGGAAGCAAAATTTCTTTATTAGATCAAGGTAATAATCATTCCACCCGCGGCCCTAAAGCTCCTGCATTTGAAGAAAGTCTAGAAAAACTGCCTTATTTGGTTAGTCCTCGTAAGACTTATGTTTTGAATGCTCCATTGACTATTCGTTGGAATGAAGTTCCCGGGGCTACTAACTATAAAGTTAAGGTGGAAGACTGGGAAAGAGAAACGAAGGAATGCCAAATTAGTTATGATGGGGAATTGGAGCCTGGTGGATATTATCGTATAACTATAGTAGCGAATAATGGGGCTACTTCTCAAGATGAATATGGCAGCGAGGAGAAAAATAATAATTGGTTTATGGTATTAGAGGATGAGGAAGCAGAGGCTTTACAGGAGGAATTACGGCAGAAGCTAGAGGCGCTCAAGGAGGCTGATAAAACTCAAGAGGAAAAAGATTGGAGTTTAGCCATGTTTTACCTAGACAAAGAATTAAATTTTGACGTTATTCAGATATTGGAAGGCTTAGTTAAATCTGGAAGTCAAAAATTAGAGGTTTATTATTTGTTGGGAGACATATACCAAAAGCTAGGGTTGAATTTAATGGCAAAAGACATTTTTCAGCAAGGGCTGGCTCTGAGTGTGCAGCAGGGGAATAGTGAATATAAGGGGAGCATCCAACAGAGATTAGAGTGGCTGGAACCTTCTTTGGGTATTATTAACAAAGCAGGAGAGTTATTGAGGAGGTAAATAGAAGTTATTTAGTCCCCCATAAACTGATTACTCAATTAATAGGAGGAAACTAAATGATAGTAGTTAATGAGCTAGCAGTCAAAAATATGGCCTGCAAATCAAGAAACACTTCTATTACTTCCCAAGAAATAATTCTCATGGATGGGTAGTGATGCTAACTGGAGAGGGTTAGTTAGACATTTCAACTATGGAGCAGAATAGTACGGACAGGAATTAATCAAAACTAATAGGTACTTTTCTATTTCTAAGGGTTGCTTTCAATACGTTTACGTAGCAAGAAAATGGTGTTTAACTGTAACAGAGTAGTTTTTAGAGTAGGGTAGTTAGTATGATCATGATATAAAAGTCGGTAGAAATATTTTGGTTGCTGGGTTAGCAAAGTCAGTTTATGGAGGGACTGTAAGACTACAAGGAAGTAAATATATGAAGGTGGAAGCATTGAAGGAGAAAGACTCTACAGCTCAATGTTACGGACTCTCGGCATACCTCATGAACCTACCTCGGGAGAATGTCAGGAAGCAACTTAATCAAATTGTCTATATCTTAATTTATTTGCTGTTGTTAGGGGCATCTAACTACCTTAAGTAGGCCAAGCTAATGTATACACTAATATAAGCGCTTATGATTAAAATGACAAATAAATTTTAAATAATTTCTTGATTTTTGTATGGTAAGGATTTATAATAATACCTATAAATTAAATAAAAAGTCAATATAATTTTCAACATCTACCACAATAACAAAA
>JAGGDU010000095.1 GCA_018457135.1 Trichodesmium erythraeum GBRTRLIN201
GAACTGCATCTCTCCAGGGAGTCATCTGCGATCGCAACATTCATGCAACAAAGCCCTTTGGAATGATTAATAATCTTTTCTTTACCATCCAGAAACGTAACACAGAATCAATCTTCCTTGATTTTTTTTCGCTCTCAAATATTTGTTATTGTTTTGATTAAATTAGCGATCTCCTGATGATTTGGATTAACTTGAGCGACTTCTTTAAGAGCCATTATTGTAGATTCTATCTTATCATAATTTTTGACAAATCTAAAGTCTAAATCAATAGTTTTTTGATAATAAATAATAGCTTGATCTAATTCACCTAAACCTAAAAGATTTTCTCCTATTAAAAAATGAATTTCTGGTATATAAGGAGCTAATTTTAAAGCTATTTGTAGATAATTAAGAGCTTTTTTAAAATCTTTTTTTTCTAATAATGCTTTGCCAAGATCTAGATAAGGGTGGAATATTTGGGGGTTTAATTCCACTGCTTCTAAATAAGGTTGTAAAGCTTTATTTTTAAAAAGATTTGCACTAGTAAAAAAATCCTTCAGAGCAGGAGGTAAAACTATGTTAGTTTGATAACTATAATCAGAAAGAATATTTTTAACTTCTTCATAAGAATAACCTAAACTATTAAGAAGATCATTTCCTAAAAACTCTAAATAATTAGATACACATTGCCAAATAATCGGGTTATCTAAATCTTTTTTCCAACGATCTCTATGTTGAGAATTAGGAGTTTTTTCTTGATAAATTTGAGATTGATCTCCAAATTCCCATTTCTGTGAGGAACTCTCACCATAATTTAATATTTTCTCATCAAAAGGAATATTAAGAAATTTACAAACTTTTTTGATTTCCTGATTAGGATTAACGAGTAAATGTTCATAGCTGAGCACAATACTCTTGTTTTGTAATTCAACCATTCCTTGAGCAATTAAAATAGGTGCTTTTAAAAGATCACCTTGATAATATTGGATTCTCCACCAATGTTCTTGAATAAAAGTATTAAAAATAGAACATAAAACAGCTAAGGGATTTCTTAATAAAAAAATATATTTAGCAGAAGGAAAAGTTCTGTACAACTCAGGCAAAATATAATAGTATCTTGGCGTTTTATCTAAGAAATATTTTTTGCCAGATTCCTTGATAACTCCCTCATATAAATTAAGACACATTTTATTTACTGACTGAAAATATGCTTCTTCCCCTTGAGGATGTAACCATAGAAAGTTATTAAGTCCTTTTTTACTATTAACTGCACTATACTCCATTTGACACCCCTTATCACGCAGTGCATAGAAAGGATGTAACATAATCCAAGGTTCAGATATAGTATGAATATCTTGATGACTACCCAAAATACGTTGAGTAAGAGTTGATCCTGCTCTGGGTTGTGAAATAAGAAATATTAAATTCTTTTGGGAAAAATCACTCATTTTTTTCAAACTTAAATATACCAATCACTTTATATTATAGTGCTGCGAGCTATAATATTTACAACCTGGTCAAGTTTTAATAATCGATCATGCAACATTTCACAAGAGAGGAAATATTGATAATTTATTAGCACAAGTGGAATGTAGTGTACTTTATTACTCACGGGGTGACAAGCTAGTTGAAAGCTATTAAAATTAAGTAGTATTATGGTCTGTGATAGTGCCTTATATAGCCAAGAAAATATCCAATTAATCTCAAATTTAAAATGGATAACTCAAGTCCCAATGACTTTAAAAAAGGAAAAAAAAATAAGTAGAAACAATACTGTTTATTATGTCACTGTGTTTATTAGTGTATAATCTAGGCCAAAGGGAACTGAGAAAAACTTTAAAAAGAACCAATAGTTAGTGTGTGCTTTGTGCAACAAAGCAGGACTTAACAGTTAAATACAAATTAACTATGTTCATTTAAAATTACACATACATAGCGATATTGTAGCAGTATGAGTAAGGAGCGAAAACTATGTGAATAAGTAGTTTGAGTTCTAAGCAATTTGAAGCCTGTTCTTGAAAATAAGTTACAGACTGCGGTCAGTGGCATAAGGGTAAAACACTGAAGCTAGCTTCAAAGCTTGTGTAATCAAATATATGTAAGTTTGGGTAGGTTTAGTAGAATAGTTGGTAGTCCTGCATAGTAATGGTCAAGTACAAATTGTGTTATTATAGTGATGAACGAAGTTCCATATAGCTCCAATGTGATTACTTAATTTTTTAGAAAATGATAATGTTTTTCTTACTAACCGTCCGATGCGTTGTCGCATTGTATTGTTAAACCTTTCTATATAGCTAGTTTGAGCAGTTTCCTTCCCTACAGCCTTGTGTCCCATTGATGGTAATACTATCTCGTAAGCTTCCCAAAAATCAGTGTAGCAAATTGCACATTGACGATATACTCCAGGTAAAGATTGCCAGAGACCTTGAGCTGACTTTTGAGAGCGCTCGCCAATATATACTCCTAGATTGAGCGCTCGCTAACATCTATAGCGAGCCAAATCCATTTCTTATTTGTTTTAGAGCCAACATAAGACCACATTTCGTATCCGTTGAATTGTCAATTTACCCGTTTTTTTTTGAGTAACATCAACTTTTTGTTGAATTTGCTCATACTTATTATTAACGTAAATCTGTAGCCATCTTTCTGAAACACCAGTAATTCTTGCGATCGCAGCCAATGCTAATCGCTCTAACAACATTTTATCAATCATCACTCTTGTTGCCTCATCACTCTTGTTGTCTGCTAGGATTCTCGACAAATTGTCGTCCAAACACTAGGCAACGAAACCGAGGCTTACCGTAGTGAGTATGTCCATATTTGATGATTTTAGTAGATTGGCATTTAGGACAGTGCATAGCTATAAAATTAAATTTTAATTTATATTTTACCATTACTATGCAGGACTACCGAATAGTTTAATCAGAATAAACTCTTTTTAGTCCTGTGATTTTTGTTTTTCGCAAAGCTCTCTTGGTAGTCCTGTATATGTAGTGATAAAATTACAGTGAAGCGATCGCTTCATTAT
>JAGGDU010000096.1:0-1685 GCA_018457135.1 Trichodesmium erythraeum GBRTRLIN201
ATGGCGGCTTCAATATTTTCGGCTTTGTCTCCCCTTATTCTCTTACTGTAGGCAACGCCGAGATTATTTTGAGTCATTGCCCACTTTTCCCGGTGACTCTTATATGTAAAAACTTTTAGCACTACTTCATAACCTGCAATGCTAATTTCCATGTTGTTTGCTTTGCTGCCCAGAGGAAATTGCTTAATGTAGACACTGAAATAAATAATATCTATAGCAATGCTTTTTGCTACACCCGCCTCCACTTCAGAAAATTTAGCAGTTGCCCAGTTTCGCAATATATCAGCAAAGTTATCATCAAGTTTATCTAAGTTTTGCTGCAGGAATGGGTAGACAACCTTCGAGTCACCATTACTTTCTGCAGTTACCCGCAATACTTGGATTAAAAAATCTAGTTGAGAAAGAAGCTGATCTGGTAATTTTTCTCTAGTACCAACAGTTGAACTTAAGCGATCGTAAATTTCATTTTGAGTTTTAGGTAACAACCTCCGCCGCAACGACGGAAATATCAACATTAACGCCGCCAGAGGCAAACCAACAAAAACGATAAGCAGTAGTTGGAGAAAACTCCGCCCTAATTTGAAAAGTATTTTTTTAATGAGCAAAAGTTGTTGCATGGTTAGTTTAGGTATTAGGTTTTAGGTCGCAGGTGTTAGCAGTTTAAAGATAAGAGTCCTTATGTGAATTTGCGGAAGCTCTAACTTATCCAGTAACTTATAGTTCAGCATCGACACCCAGTTCTCGCAGCCGTTGAGCTAGGCGTTCTCCCCGCTCTCGCTCCTGTTCAGCCTGTAACTGAGCTTTTTTGGCTTGAGACTCAGCTTTTTGAGCCCGCTCTCGCTCTTGTTCAGCCTGTAACCGAGCCTGTCTAGCTACCAACTGTTCTTGTCTCATTGCTTCCTGGGGAGTTGGGACCCGTTCACCATTAGCAGTAAAATAACGTAATTGACTTTCATCAACACCCAAGTATAGTTCTAATTCTTGACTCCAACGCCAACCTTGGTTATTCAACTGAATTTCTTCATACTGATTATTTTGTAGACGAAACCCCATAAACTCCAATGTTTCCGGGTCAAACCAAAAATATTCTGGGGTGCGGAAATTATCTTGATATAACCCTTTTTTCAAATTGCGATCCACCTTAGCAGTAGAGCCCGATAGTAACTCAATAATTAAATTAGGATATTGACCGTTTTCCTCCCAAACTACCCAGGACTTGCGAGGTCGCTTCTGGGTTTGCTTCACCAAGAAAAAGTCAGGACCCCGAAAATCACGATTTTTTAGTTGCTGTCGACTGTAATAAATAGTGAGGTTAGCACCGATAAAGTAATCATTACTATTGCGCCACAGCCATTCTAGGCAAATGACCAGCAATATCAGTTGCATATAGTGTTGAGAGCTTTCCATCTCTGGCTCCTCACTTTCTAGTTGAGTAGCATCTGGCATTATTGCCTCTAGTTGTTGGGCAGTTAAAACCATTGACCTTCACCTTATAACTAATTAGGAATGATTGAAATTATAGCATAGCAATGTTAGGTAGCAGGTTTTAGGTGTTAGGTATTAGGTATTAGGTAGCAGGTATTAGGTATTAGGTATTAGGTAGTAGCCAGTTTAGCGATCGCTCTTCAAGAAATCACCAAATATAGTTGCCAACCTTAAACATCAAACAACCTCCTAAAAATCCT
>JAGGDU010000096.1:1785-29636 GCA_018457135.1 Trichodesmium erythraeum GBRTRLIN201
GTAGGTTTTAACTTGCAGATTTTAGGTAGTAGCCAGTTTAGCGATCGCTCTTCAATAAATCACCAAATATAGTTGCCAACCTTAAACATCAAACAACCTCCTAAAAATCCTTTCATCTCAAAAAATTGACTTTTCAAACATTACTTTAACAACCTATTCAGGCAAACAACCCTGTAGTTTTTAGCTTATTATTTTGAATCAACTTATTACTTTCCTTAAGAAGTTGTAGGTTTTAACTTGCAGATTTTAGGTAGTAGCCAGTTTAGCGATCGCTCTTCAATAAATCACCAAATATAGTTGCCAACCTTAAACATCAAACAACCTCCTAAAAATCATTTCATCTCAAAAAAATGCATATTTTACCATCTTACTTCTAAACCTAAATTTTCTCGAACCCTAGTTAGCTTAACCTGGTCAATTCTAATTGCTTGAGTCTGCATATCTTTTTGATATAAACGATATAAAACCAAATCATTTCTTAACTTACTAGCATTCAACATTGCATCAACAGTTTCTAAACTATGGGTAGTAGCAAATAACTGTACATTCGTTTTTCTACACCACTTAACTAACCAAGAAAATGAAAAAAGTAAAGCCTCAGTATGAATAGCTGTTTCCAGTTCATCAATTAGCAAAATACCATCCTTTAACTTAGCTATAGTTAAAGCCATAAATAATAACCGACTAACGCCATCACCAAAAGAACTTAATGGAGTAATACCTAATGTTTTATGACGTACATAAAGGCGAGAATTTTTACCTGTAATGTCAAGAATCTCTAAATCAAGAATTTCCGAATCCATCATTGAAATTAACTCAATAATCTCCGGCTTAAAACCTTGAAAAATTGCACCTGTTAAGAGTTTAATTTGCAACTGTTCTATCCTATGAGAAAAAGGAGTAACTATATCAACCGATAACCAGTTCCCCTTATATTTATTCAAAATAGTTAATGGTTGATTTTCCCAGATTCTAAAATTTTTAGATATAAACTTTTCCTGATTTTTCTCATCATTTTCATAGTCAAATATATCCGACTTAGGTATTAGCTTTAAAGGAGTAAATCTTAGTTTTAAACCTGCACCACGTCTAATTTCATTATCATCAATATCTATCTCATTAATCAAATTTTCTTGCTCATCTTCTTCATCATTATCTTTTGTAGAATCCCAGATTTCTTCAATTTCTTGATAAGTTGCTTTTGACTCTAGAAAACCAAAAGTACTATTACCAGAAACCCAAGTTTCTCCTTGATAAAAACTATCTGAATTATTGTGAGTATTTTGAGGAAATAACCACTTAAGGGATTCTAACTTTGATTTACGAGAAGATTTAACTTCTCTTCGCCAAGCAGTATTTAACCATTCCAAAGGTTCTAAAGGATTACAATAAGTATAAATTGCTTCCAAAACACTTGTTTTCCCTGAATTATTAACACCAACTAATAAATTTATTTGACCTAAATTTTCCAAAGTTAAATCTCGTATACCTCGAAAATGATGAATAGTTAAATTATCAATAGGTTGTTTATCCACTTTTAGTTATTGGTTAGTTGATATCTATAATATACCTCGATTTAGGTTTTAAGTGTTAAGTGTTAGGTATTAAGTAGCAGGTGTTAGGTTGCAGGTTGTAGGTGTCAGGTTTTAGGTGTCAGGTATCAGGTTTTAGGTTGCAGGTTTTAGGTTGCAGGTTTTAGGCTCCAGGTTTTAGGCATTAAGTGTTAGGTAGTAGTCGGTTTTATTCAGTATTTTAAAAATAAAAGTAACTATTAGAGTAACCTAACCAAAATTAAGCTTTTTTGGGTTTCACCGCTGTTATACCCAGCCTACATTTTTATAAGTATCAGTTTACTGATAACCTCAAAATTTGCATTTTTTAACTATTAATAAATGACCTCCTATTTTTCACTTTTAACCTTAGCGATCGCCTCCACCCTTCCCCCCCCCAAAAAAAAGGAGATAAAAGCATCAAAATTATCATAACTTGAGGGTGGAGAAAATCTCAAAATTATTCCTCTTTAATCACTTGATTTCTGTCAAGTATTAATAAATTTCTCAACTGATCCGTATCAAGTTCAGTCAACCATTTTTCACCCGCACCTACAACCTGCTCAGCCAACTCCTTTTTACTTTCAATTAAATCATGTATTTTCTCCTCCAAAGTTCCAGTACAAACAAACTTATGCACCTGAACATTTCGAGTTTGACCAATTCTAAATACCCGATCCGTAGCCTGATTTTCCACTGCAGGATTCCACCATCTATCAAAATGAAAAACATGATTAGCCCGAGTCAAATTTAAACCAGTACCTCCAGCTTTTAACGACAAAATCATGACAGGAGGACCTTGAGGATCCAGTTGAAATTGATCAATCATTTCCTCCCTTTTACTCCTCTGAGTAGAACCATATAAAAAAGAAACTTCCCTACCTAAACTTTTCTGCAAATAAGGTTGTAAAACCTTTCCCCATTCAGCAAATTGTGTAAAAATAATTGCCCGTTCTTCCTCAGAAATTATTTCTTCCAACATTGCCCCTAAACGTTGTAATTTCCCTGAATTTTTATCAGTAATTTCTACCTTTTTCCTACTACCTTTTTTGATTTGTAAAAGTACAGGATGATTACACAACTGTTTCAGTTTTATTAACAAAGCTAAAATTTTTCCTTTTCGCTGAATACCACCAACAGTATCAATTTCTGCCAAAGAATTTTCAACTATATTTTGATAAAGCAATGCTTGTTCATTTGCCAGTGGGCAAAAAATAGTATTTTCCTGTTTTTCTGGTAAATCTTGAATAATATCTTTATCAGTTTTAAGGCGACGGAGAATAAATGGTTGAACAAGAGAACGCAAAATTTGCAACGAACTTGTATCGCCATATTTCTCAATAGGAATAGCAAACCGACGCTGGAAAAATTGCTTTTGACCTAAATATCCAGGATTCAAAAAATCCAAAATTGACCATAATTCTGAAAGGCGATTTTCTACAGGAGTTCCTGTTAAAGCAATTCTAAATGATGCATCTAACTTTCTAGCTGCTTGAGATTGTTTTGCCTCTGGATTTTTAATATTTTGGGCTTCATCAACTATCACTGACTGCCATTTTATTGTCTCCAATATTTTCTCATCTCGATGCAATAAAGCATAACTTGTTATGACTAAATTTGTATCTTTTACTGCTGTAGCAAACCCTTTACCTTTAGCACGTTTATCCCCATGATGTACTATTGCTTTTAAAGTCGGTCCGAACTTTTTGACCTCTCTTTCCCAATTTCCTAATACAGAAGTAGGACAAACTAATAACGTAGGTCCTTTAAGTGCTTTTTGCTCTTGTTGTTTCAGTAGAAAAGCTATAGTTTGAATAGTATTATGACAAATAATATTATTAGCAACAAAATTATGATATTTGCTCACTTCAAAATCATAAACCCATCCCTCATATTCCATCTCTTCGATAGATTCTATCTGACAATAATAGACCTCTTGGTTGAGTAATTTTTGCAGCCTAGTTTTATAAATTTCTAGCTCTAAAATATTCAGTAAAGAATAAGCCTCTAAAGTTTTATTCCTCAATTTTGAAGATTTCAGTTGACCATACTCCTCTTCCCCAGCTCCACTAATAATATCCTCAATACTGTTAATAACTTTTTCTAAACTAGTAGGAGAAAAATCTTGGCAACCATCCATATAAATTGGATCCTGAATTCCTAAACTTCCCACTGGTAGTTGAGTTTTTTCTACTAACTCAGCAACTATATCAGAAGCAGGAATTCCTTCAACATTAGAGTCAGCAATTTTTTCACAAATTGACTTAAGATTTTCTTGTTTTCCTGAATCATTAAATCCTATTTCTTGTAAAAAACAGCGTGCCGAATTACCACCAAATGTACCAATATAATAGGTACAAAAAACTCCAGTACCATTAGTAGCGCATTTCTGTTGAGGTGAAATTTTCATCCAAACCCCAAAGCGTCTGAGAAGGATAGATAATTCTTGAATAAGTTGGGATGATGCTGTAGAAATTTCGACACATCTTACAGTTTTGTTTACCCAACCCTCTGCATCAAAGTAGTTGCTCAGAAAAACTCTAACGCTGTCTAAGTCAGCCTGCATTATAAATAGTGGGATAGTTTTTTCATGCGATCGCTTCCCCCAGCCATATCTTTTTTCTTCCAAAAATTTCCGATACTCTAAACTATGCGCACTAAATTCATAACAATTTTTCTTGCTACCATGAGCAACAACTTTAGGGCAATTAATTTTAATATCATATCGTTTTCCAAGTCTGCTAAAAACTTCAAGTAAACCTTCCAAAACATCCTTTCCCTTCTGAGAAACACCAAACATTCCAGAATTAACCCTTTCCCATCCTTCAGCTACTTGCCAAGCAACAAACTTAACCACATCTGGATCTTCTGGTTTCCCATCCCACATCAGCTTTGCAGGTACACAAACATCATCTCCCACCTGAAAATCATTTTTCCAACTATCGCGAATAAATAATTTATGCCTACAAGTAATAGTAATACTACTACCATCCTTCAACCTAACCTTCCGTAACTTTTCCCGTACCCACTGGCGATATAACCGTCGGATCCGAGCAAAGACAATTTTACCAGTTGTCTCATCTAAAGAATTTACCAATAACTCCTTATTAGGCTCTGTCCAAAACCCTTCCCCATCAAATTCAGCCTCACCTGCATAAGCTTGCCAAATTTGTTCTGCTTCCATTACCATACCATTAACATAAATTTCTGTATCGTGCAACACACACTTACCCAAACCCATATCGTCCGCCAAACAAGCACCCAAACCCCAACGTTCCAGAAAACTCAACCAACTTACCCCTCGTGCTTGATAATTGCGCAGTTCTCCCCGAAAATTCTCAGGAGTAGAAACTTCCTCTAAAGAACGATTATTAGTTAAAGTATCTAAAAGTTCCTGAAATTGACCCCCAGCTTCAAAATTAACAACAGGCAACTTTTCCACAGTCTGAGTATCCCCAGTCGCCAGGCGCAAAGCATCTTCCAAAGATAAACTCATTTGGTCTTTACGAGAGGCAAAGAAATTTTTAGCAGCTCGGACATCTTGACCTTGTAACTCCACCCACTCACCATTAACTTCTACTAAAGGACTATCTTGAGAAACTAATTTTTCAAATTCAGCTTTAGTTAATTTATGACCTCCAATAGACAACTGCCACTTAAAATTGAGAAGACTTTTCAACCCAAGTTTTTCAGTTTTTTTCATTTTTGGAGCTGTAGCCTGAATACTTAAGCCCAAACGAGAAGCCCACCCTTCTCGGTTAGCTAAACTAGGAGGCAAAATTACCCCCAGTCCACTATCAATAAACCGCCCACTTCCACTTTTAATAAAATCATAAGCTTGTTGTGAAGTTAGTAAGCAATATTGGGGAGTTGCTTCTTGTAAACTAGGCTCAATAATTGGATAAATTCTTGATGCTAAACCCAAACCTTTAAGCAAAGTTTCTTGAGGCAGTTTAATTGTTTTACCTTGATAATTTAAACTTGCCACAGGATTTTCCCAAATAGTTTTAGCATCAACCAAAAAATCTGGGTTATCAAGTCCTTGGAGACAATATTCTAGCTTCCATTGTTGGGAATTATTTGATGGTGAGTGGAGACAAAAACAGGCAACAAACTTATTTTCTATAGCTTGATATTCTTGTAGAGGTGACTTCCAATTATCAAGTATTTTTTGAATTTTTTTTGTTTCTTGAGGAGCAGGTAATTTTAAACTTAATTTTCCTGATAAAGACTTCAACCATTGTCTAATTGAAGAATTTAATGAGGTAGTTTCTGTTAGAGATATTTCAGCTGATAGTTGTCTAATCTGTTTATCTATTGTATTTTTCAAGAAATCCTGTATAATTTCTTGACTTGATTGAAGTCGAGGTAAATTTGAGTAACTATTATTTTTAGTAATTATTTGTAAACTTTCTAAAGAAGGATGTAATTGCCAATCAAGATTATATGTACGACAAACAAGAGGCATTTGTTGGGCAAAATTTTTCAATCTTGTTTGGTCTATAGAACTATCAATTAAAGGTTGCCAAGTTGTAATAAATTCTTGTGTAATAGATCTTTGTTCAATAGAAGGTAAAAACTTACATCTTGCTAATAAGTCAAGACTCCATCGAGCAAGATGAGACCAAAACTTTAAATCTGACCCGATGAAAGATTCAGTAGTTTGTCCTAGAGGAATAGATTGTAAAAATTTAATTGCTTCATCAGGTTCTAGACAAATTCCTTCTATTTTCCAGGGATAAATATATAAATTTTCTGGAATTTCTGATAAACTTATAGCAGAGTGAATTGGGTATAATTTTTGGTTAGATTCTGATAACTTTGTGGGGATACCTAAAGTTTGATTTGTGGATTTTTTGTGCTTTTCTAAAGATAAATATATATTTGCCTCAGATAACTTTAATAGTTCATCTAAAGTTATTGAATAAGGATTATTAGTAATTTTTTCTACTTCACCAGCATCCTCTTCTGTAACTCTGTGCCAAGCTTCTCCCCAAATAAATAAAAAACTAGGTTGTTCATGTTCTGTCACCCAAAAACTATGTAAAATTGCCATCTTAAAATATCTATCAAAAAGGTTATATTTTGACTACTAATTTTTTCTACTGTAAACCTTTGAAAAACAAAATTTCACAATAAAAACTACATCCGAGTTAAAATAACTGGATGCAAACTTCATCATTTACAATGAACAGTAAGTATGATTATTATAGCATTTTATATTCAGTAAAATTCCAGAGATATTAGGAGAGTCCAGTATTAGACTGACACAGCTAAAACTTTGCAGAGCCTTTTTTTTCTATAGTTCTTATTATAACAAGCTTTTAGAGCCTTTTATAATGCAACATTTAAGACGTGTCCTTCTAGTAAGAAAATTTGGCGTTGGTAATTTAGAAAATAAATTAAGCAGGAATAAGTATATCTACCGTCGCTTACCCACAAGTAACTGCCAATAGGCGATCGCTCCTCAAAAAAGAATCAAAATTTTCCCACTGGAGTCTCCTACCACCCTATCAAGAATTCCTAAGAGAAAATAATCTACAACTATTGAGACTTAGACTTTATTTTTTTTAGCGATAAAACTCTAAAATTCATCAAGCTCTCCAACTTGACTAATATCCTCTGGATCCTAAGCATCAGGCAAAAGCTCTCCCACCTGTTTCAGCCAATCAATAACAATAGCATGGGCCACACCAAGAACTCAACCAATCCCCTAGAAACCCATACCATTAACCTATATTTTGAGACAAAGAACCTTAATATCCTGACCATATCCAGGTGAATCACAAAAATCAACCTGATCCATGGCCATTTTTACCAATATGTTTCCTAAGATACTCACAGATATTGCAATGAAACATAGAATCTGAGTCTATAGTATTCAGAGACTTTAACTAGTCCGTAGCTCTTGTCCTATTTAATTCATCTTTCTATTTACCAACGCCGAAAAATTTCACTAATCATCTCCTTCGGATGGGTGCTTCAGAAAATGTATTAACTTACTAGGGAAAAAAATTTTTACTATCCATCATTAGCTTTTTTTATATAACTTTCGTTATAACTTTTGTCATAACAAAATTTGACAAATTTTTTTCCCATACAAAACTTAACGAGTTTCAGTCAAAGACTAGACTTCAAAAAACTTTTAACCTCTGACTTCTAGCTTCTGACCTCAGAGTTCCAACTTAAGCAATATAACACTTGCCCCATCAACAATGCTAGGATTGCCACAGAAACAAAAGAATATAGAAGGAAAAAAACTGGATGGAAGAGATAGATAAATCCATATCCTTTGACGGACGGGATATTCGACTCAAAGTTGGTTTATTTGCACCTCAAGCTGGTGGTGCTGTGATGATAGAGTCAGGAGACACAGCAGTATTAGTCACAGCTACTACAGCTAAAGGTAGAGAAGGAATAGATTTTCTACCTCTTTTGGTTGACTATGAGGAAAGACTCTACGCTGGAGGAAAAATTCCCGGTGGTTTTTTGCGCCGGGAAGGTCGTCCTCCAGAAAAGGTGACACTGACAAGTCGTTTAATTGATAGACCTCTACGCCCCCTATTTCCTAGTTGGTTACGGGATGATATTCAAATTGTGGCCACAACATTGTCCATGGATGAGGAAGTACCACCAGATGTGTTAGCCGTAACAGGTAGTTCAGTAGCAGTATTACTGGCCAAATTACCTTTTTATGGCCCAATGGCTGCAGTACGGGTAGGGCTAGTAGGGGATGACTTTATCATTAATCCTACTTACCGTGAAGTCAAAAATGGTGATTTAGACTTAGTGGTCGCTGGGTCTCCCCAGGGGGTGATCATGGTAGAAGCAGGGGCAAATCAATTGCCAGAACAAGATATTATTGAGGCAATTGATTTTGGCTATGAAGCAGTTTGTGACCTGATTCAAGCTCAACGAGAAATTATTGCTGAAATGGGTATTGAACTTGTAGAATTAGAACCTCCGGAAGTAGACCCTACCTTAGAAAACTATATCAAGGAAAAAGCTACAGAACAGATTAAAGAGATTTTGTCTCAATATGATTTAGATAAAAATCAGCGGGACGAAAAACTCGATGAAATTAAAGATTCTCTGGCAGAAAGCATCACTGAACTTCCTGAAGAAGAAGCAGTAAGAGCAATGGTTGAATCTGAAAGTATGTTGCTTGGGAATGCCTTTAAGAGCGTCACCAAAAAGTTAATGCGTCAACAAATTGTTGCTGAAGGTATCCGGGTTGATGGTCGGAAGTTAGATGAAGTACGCCCTGTTTCTTGTCGGGTAGGAGTACTGCCATCACGAGTCCACGGTAGTTCTCTATTTAATCGAGGTTTAACTCAAGTAATGTCTGCTGTTACTTTGGGAACACCAGGTGATGCTCAAGAACTAGCGGATGATTTACATCCCCAAGACGAAAAACGTTATTTGCACCATTACAACTTCCCTCCTTTTTCTGTAGGAGAAACCAAACCATTGCGACAGCCTGGTCGTAGAGAAATTGGTCATGGTGCTTTAGCAGAACGTGCTTTGATACCTGTCATACCAAAAAGCGATATTTTTCCCTATGTAATTCGAGTCGTTTCAGAAGTCCTTTCTTCAAATGGTTCAACTTCTATGGGTTCAGTTTGTGCTTCTACTCTTGGTTTAATGGATGCTGGAGTTCCTATTGTTAAACCCGTGAGTGGAGCAGCTATGGGTTTAATCAAAGAAGATGAGGAAGTCCGAATTCTGACAGATATTCAGGGTATAGAAGATTTTTTGGGTGATATGGACTTCAAAGTTGCTGGTACCGATAGTGGAATTACAGCTTTACAGATGGATATGAAAATTACAGGTTTGCCTATAGAGGTCATTGCTGATGCTATTCATCAAGCTAAACCAGCACGGATACATATTTTAGACAAGATGCTAAGTGTTCTCGATCTACCTCGTCCCGATATGTCGCCCTATGCACCGAGACTCTTAAGCTTCAAGATAGACCCAGAAATGATCGGTTTAGTCATCGGACCTGGTGGTAAAACTATTAAAGGTATTACTGAGGAAACCGGTGTTAAAATTGATATTGATGATGATGGAACCGTAACTATTGCAGCAGCAGATGGTGAAAAAGCTAAACAAGCTTGCAATATTATTCAAGGGATGACCAAGAAACTCAATCCTGGAGATGTTTATGTTGGTCGAGTGACTCGAATTATTCCTATTGGTGCTTTTGTAGAAGTATTTGCTGGAAAAGAAGGAATGGTTCATATATCCCAAATTGCAGATTATCGCGTAGGCAAGGTAGAAGATGAGCTAGCAATTGGAGATGAGGTCATTGTTAAAGTACGAGAAATAGATTCTAAGGGCCGAGTGAATTTAACTCGCTTGAATATTCACCCTGACGAAGCTGCCGCAGCTCGTGCTAATGCAATGAATTATTAAAGTATAGTTACAAGTCAAAAGTCAGACGTCAGAAATGGGGAGCAAAAATTCTGTTTTTATAGAAACCATTTAAAACCTCCTTACCTAACCATCAACCTAACAGTTTTTTGGTTGAATCATTATTGTTATAATATAGTTCCCACTTGGCTATAAAAAAGCCTCGAAGTTCTTTGATATACTAGCTAATTCAGCAAGCCTATTTAGCTTAAAAAATATATCAAATGGGTTCTATATAATATAAATAATAAGACAATTTAGTTTTTTTAGGTGCGTGGAAGTCTCCCATTAACTGGCAAACTTTTGACTTGATATAGCAAAACAGATAACTAATAGAACTATGGGAAATATTAGATCATTTTATAACTCAAATTTCCCTATGTACTAACAATAAAAAACACATTTAGTCTCCTCATAAAAAAACTTAAAGGTAATGGAAAATTTGAGATAGAATAAAAATTAATTCACCAATTATGAACCCTTAACTTTACCAGTAATTATTTATTATTAATTTCTAAATTCCTGAGTTTTAAAGACTGAATATTTACCTCAAATCTAACCTATATTTACACCTTCCCAAAAAATGTAAATTGATATAATTGCTAGCAATGCACGAAAAGCAAAACTGATAACTTCGTCTGGTAATTTTTTCATAGATCTGGTACTAAATTGTACTCCCAATAAACCACTAAATCCTAATAATAATCCTGTTTCCCATAAAACATTTCCTCTAACTGCATGACCTATACAAGCAGAAAAAGCTGTAATTACGATTACTCCTAAGCTAGTTGGAATAGCTACTTTAATTTTTTCTCCTAATAACAATATTTGTAAAGGTACCAGAATTACACCACCTCCTAAACCAAACAAACCTGCTAATAACCCAGCTAAACTACCAGTAGTAATTCTAGCGATAGGTTTCATGTATTTCTCTGGAATTTGAGAATTTATTTTTTTTATTATTGGCTCTATTAATAGCAAAGATTCATCAGTAATAGGTAATGCAAATTCTTCTGCAAAATCTTGATTATTCCTATTTTCTAGTTTAACTAAAACATCCTCGCGCAGATTTTGTTCTAATTCTTCCTGCTCTTTTTTTCTTTTTGTCACCTGTTTGCGAAACTCTACTAAATAGATATTTAAAATTAGAAATAATCCAAAAGCAAACAATAACCAACGAGAAGAAAATTGATTTTCTAAGTACACCCCTAACTGAGCAGTAATCAAAGCAGGAAAACCTATTGCTATTACTCGACTAATAGTTAAATTTCCCATCTGTAAATTTTGAATACTACCAGAAATAGCTGTTATCAAAATGGATAAAGTGGTAGTCCCAACTGCTTGTACAGGTTGGTATCCTAATGTTACTAATACTGGGATCATTACCACACCTCCACCAATGCCTAAAAAACCGGCTAGTACACCAGCAAATAATCCAGAAAAACTAATATATAATAATTCTATGTGTTCCATAATATGTTGTTATTGTTATAGTAGATGCTATATTAATTTGAATTCTTATAGTTAAGGTTTAATATTATAATTTTATTAGTATAATAGAACTTATCTAGTTACGACATAAAGTGATATGAACCTTAATAGTGTATGTCCATCTGAGTGCGTAACTTCTGTATAATACAGAATTTCAAAAAAAAATAACACAGTCAAAAAGAAAGTAGAGAATAGTAGTCATATAAATTAGATTTTCTGTGAGTGCAGTTTCCGTAGATAATGTTACCCAAGGTTCATCTTGTTTAGCAACAAATATTGCTGAGGATAAGGTTGGTAACTACATCGGTGAATGACAAATTGCTAATGTAGGAGGATGTGGTCAGCCTTTAACCAAGGTTTGTCTGCACGGAAAATTGAAAGGAGATTACAACCTTGCTAATTTTGAATTAGGTTTACCTTGCTATATTAAATAGTCTAATGTTCCCTCATTTTTGGGTAAAATTTTCCAAGACGAAAAATACAATGCTTATGGCTGCAAATCTAATTAATCTAAAACAAAGGTAATCAACCTTTTGCCAGCCTGGCTAACCTTTTTGATCTACGTTCTCAAAGTTAGATGAATTAACAGTTAATTTAGGTTCCCTAAAAAAAAGGGGCGATCGCTCGAATTATTTAAACCTTAATCAGTAAATTCCTGAATTATCTGGCTAGTAGCTAAACCAGTTTATTCCCAACTAAACTTTTTAGATCTAGTTAAACTTAACGTTCTCAGCAGCGATCGCTCCCCCACATCTTGAGCATTTACCTGCCATCATATTTTGGCCACGATTTGATTTTCTGGCCTATATGTCCCTAATAGTTGTGGGTGAATAGCGATCGCTTTCCCTAAAAAGATAGCCCTGAATTCAAAAAGAGCGATCGCTCTCATTATTTCAACCTGATACAGAAAATTGCTGAATTATCTCCCTAGTAGCTAAACCAGTTTTTTCCCAACTAAACTCTTTAGCTCTAGCCAAACTTAAGCTCATCAGACGCGATCGCTCCCCCCCATCTTGAGCAATAATATTCATCGCATCAGTTATTTCTCCCACATTTTTCGGGTTAACCAAAATAGCAGCATCTCCAGCAACTTCTGGCAGAGATGAAATATTAGAAGTAATAACAGGAGTACCACAAGCCATCGCCTCCAATACTGGAAAACCAAACCCTTCCCACAAACTAGGAAAAACCATAGCGATCGCCTGACTAATTATTTTGGGTAATTCTTCTGTAGAAACATAATCAAGAAATTTCACTAAATTTGTTAAACCTAGTTCTTTGATTTGAGTTTTTAATGTTGGTGTATAAATATTATCTGTAGGTCCGGCAAACCATAATTCATACTCAGAAAAATTTGGCAAATTAGTAAAAGCTTCGATCAACCGATGCAAATTTTTATAATGGTCGTGCCGACCGAGATAAAGAAAATAATTTTTTGTCGGTAAATCTAAAAATTGGAATCTTTGAGAATCATAACCTAGAGGAATAGGAGTAATTTTTTGAGGTGATATTTTGAAAAAATCAGTAATATCTTTTGCCGTAGCTTGGGAATTACAAATAATATGTTTTGCCTGACTTAATACTTGGGGAATGTAATATTTGAAATAAGCAGTTAAGCGAGAACCAGGTTTAGGAAAACGCAAAGGAATTAAATCATGAGCCATGACAATATAAGGACATTCAGAAAATAATGGCGCTTCTGGAAGGGGAGAAAAAATTAGATTTGCTTGTAATTTTTTAGATATATTTGATAATTGAAATTGAGTCCAAAATAATCGTCGAAAATGACCTATAGTTCCCTGAGCGGGAGTCATATTATTAGGGATAAGATGGCAGTTAAATTTGGGAATATTATTAGCAACTAATAGAATAGGATTAAGTGGCTGAAGCTGTGGCAAAATATTATTAGCATAGACAGATATTCCTGTAGGTTGGGGAATTAATACTGATAAGTTAATAAGAACTTTATTAGACATTGACACTTAGAGACAATAATTTTAAATACCGTAAGTTGGTTCTGAGAACCCAGCAATATATCCCAGGGCAACCCAACATTTTTACTTCAAGGTTCAGATCAGGCCAAAATTTATCCAATTACATCATAGTTTTTTGGCTTTAACTTAGCTCTACAAAAACCTACGATTACATCTGATAAATTTCGATATCGCTTTGATTTTAACACGAGCTATTTTATAATCTATTAGTAGGCTAACTAAAGCAGCTATTGTAATTCTAAGTAATCTATATATTAAAACTAATTTATTTGTATGTTTTGCTAAACTCAACAGGTAGCTATATATGCTATACTCAAGTTTTAATCCTGGTTGTTTACTAGTAATAGAAGATGGTTGATGAATTACAGATATTGTTTGAGTAATAGCTATTTTATGACCTTGTTTTTTATAGCGTCTACAAAAGTCAAAATCCTCGTAGTATAAAAAATAATCCTCATCAAACTCAGGGCATTTTTCAAAGTTATTCATGTTGATTAACATGCTGCATCCTGTCACCCAATCTGTGATTGATGTTTCTGTCTTGTAAAAAAAATTATTAGCAATTATTTTTCCAGTTTCAGGAATAAAATTCCCGCCACCAAACCAAACTTTACCTGTGGGTTCATAGACAGTTGTTCCTAATATAGAAATTTCAGGATTTTTTCCTAAAAAATGATATGCTTTTTCCAGAGAATCAGGTAATAAATAAGCATCAGGATTAATTAACCAAACTATTGCTTGAGGATTTTGATTATAAATCCAACTTAATCCTAAATTGCACCCTTTGCCATATCCTAAATTAGTTTCTGAATTAATAATAATTGTCTTGTTATTTTGGAGTTGATAAATAGACTTATCATCAGTAGAATTATTAATAATAACAATATGACTAAATAGATCGGTAATTAATTTAATAGAATTAATTAATTTTTTAATTAATTGAGTTGAATAGTAATTAACTGTTAAGAAGTATATAGACTTAGTATTTATATGAGTTTCTCCTAATCTACAATTTCAATTTTTTGTCAAATTCTAATAGTTATAAATATAATAATTATCAACATATTGCTTTGCTAAACACATTAAAAATATTAATTTGTAGGTTTTGTTGCTCGAAAGTGCGGTCTTAGGTTATTCCTAAGAGAAGTAACTGCCATGGTTTCCACAGAGCAAAAAGCTTTGGGGATACAGAGTTTGTTTTGATAAGTCATGTTCTACAAACCTTTACCGCAGACAGCTCTTCCCCATAAACAAAGTTTTTAACAAAATAAAAAGCGCTATAAAGTATAATCTATGTTAATTCTATTTGACTATCATCTCCAATCATAAACCGTAATGCTTTAGGATGTTGTGGAGCATTAATTAATTGAGCACGACGACCGAGTAAACTATCAACAATACGTTGATTAATTTCAATAATTTTTGCTCCTTGTAATATAACACTATGTTCTATATCAACATCAATTAAAGTCACATTATCAGCAATACTACTATAAGGACCGATAAAACAATTTTCTAGGTAACAGTTATCACCTATAATTACAGGACCACGAACACTACTATTGATTAGTTTTGTATTTTTACCCATTTTTACCCTTCCTATAATTTTACTTTTAGAATCTATTTCTCCATTTATTGACTTAATTATACGAGTATCTAAAATAATTTGATTAGCACTAAGTAAATCATCTTTTTTACCGGTATCTAACCACCAACCTTCTAAGATGCTTGCTTCTACAGAAATTTCAGGTTCTTCACCTGAAATTTGTTGGTCAATTAAATATTGAATAGCATCTGTAATTTCTAATTCTCCTCTCTCTGAAGGTTTAATATTAGCAATAGCATTATGTATTTTTTTAGAAAATAAATATACACCTACAAGTGCTAAATCTGATGGTGGAACTTTGGGCTTTTCAACTAATCTTAATACTCGTCCATTATCATCTATTTTTGCCACACCAAAAGCAGTAGGATTAGGAACTTTACGTAGCAAAATCAAAGCATCTAGTTGCTTCTTTTTAAAAGTATCTAAAAAATTCCCTAACTGACTTTCAATAATATTATCTCCGAGATACATAATAAAAGGAGAATCTCCCAAAAATGGTTGAGCAGTTTTAACAGCATGAGCTAAACCAGCAGGTTTATCTTGGAGAATATAAGTAATATTTCCTCCAAATTTTTCCCCGTTTCCTGTTAATTCTTGTACTTCTTCTCCCGTTTCTGGACTAATAATAATTCCTATGTCAGTAACACCTGCTGCAATAATACCCTCAATTCCGTACCACAAAATAGGCTTATTAGCAACTGGTACTAATTGTTTTGTTCCTGTATAAGTAAGAGGACGTAATCTTGTTCCTTTTCCACCAGAGAGAATTAATGCTTTCATATTAATATTTTCGATTAGAGATTTTTGCAGTATTTTATGTTTTTTAGGGCTATTTTTTTTTCAGCTTAACATAAGGTTTACTAACAATCAATTGTAACTTTAATAAACTAAGGGGCAATTAAAAAAATATAGAAAGAGCTGTTTTTCTATTTTTTACTAATAATAAATACTATGATATAATTTTATTTTTTTTATTCTCAAATAATAGCTATATTATATTATCAATATAATACTTAGCAACTAAATTTTTATTTACTATCAATAGATAGTGCTAGAAAGATTTCAAGTTTAAAGATGTACAATATAAATGAATTTTTGAATCCACTTATCCTAGGAAAAACTTTATTGTTTCTTTTGTACCACTCTAATCTTTACCTTTAAAATTATTATCAATGTTATGAAAATAAGATTTTGATCAAAATTTAGTTATAAAAATATATTTTTTTTATAATTACTTAAAAGGTTTATAAAATTTGATTTTAATATCAAAATATTCTTTTATTATTATAGAAAAATTATCTATTTTTTTTCTCTGAATAAATTACAAATATACTTTAATGGTATTTCAAATAGTTAAGATTTAATAGAATTCTAGAGTTCCAAAAATAATTAAAATTAGTAGATGCATAGGTTATGGAACTAATAATTGTCTCTTTTTTTTCTTAAATACTCTTATTAATTTCTGTATTATTTGTCTATATATTTACAGTATAATAGTGAATGCAACTAATTTATTTACCAGCAATTTTTCATCTATCAATTATAGATTTAGCTGCCAAAGTTTTATTGTTTATAAAAAATATAACTATTATTTTTAAAATAGCTGATTCTAAAAAAGAATAAGAAACTATTCCCACAAATATCAAAACAAATATATTTCAAACCCGAAAAATAATCAGCTACAAAATAAGTTATTTTAAACCAGAGACTGAAAATACTAAATCTGATTTTTTTCATCCCCTGAAAAGAAGACCCTTGAGACCTGATTTTTTACTCATTTTAATAATTAAGAAGAATGAAAAGCCTTATAGCAGTTCTATATTAAAAAATATTTTTAGGACTTATACAACAACATAAAATCATGCAGTATTTTTTAGCGATTAACCCCTCTTAACTATTACTATATATGGTGTTTATAGGTAATTCCTAATTTTTTTCTAAGGTAGTTTTGTATCTAAATCTCACTTGTCCTTAGGTTTGGAAATAAACCCCGACAGTTTTTTCACAAATTATTTATGATTACTATATAACTTAATCACAGATAATAAAAGATAACTTTCCCTAAGTAGTCAGCTATAAAACATGAAAACTCACTCTTTTTTCAAACCGTTAAATACTAAATTAAATTCACAGCCTAGCTTTTTGACTAATATAATTATTTTCTTGACAGTAGTTTTAATAATTATTGCTATAACATCAATATATGTATCCAATGAAGATACAATTTATTGGTGGGACTTTGTAGGATATCAGAATGCTGCGAATAATTTAACAAATTTATTTAGAGTATCCTTTCAAAGAGCTATTGATGATATTAATGGTTCTTTATCTCAACAGAAAAATTATCTAATTACATTGCCATTAATCCCATTTCTCTATATTTTTGGCAACCAAAGAATTATCTATATCTTGAGTATTAATCTTATCTATTTATTACCCTTTAGTTTATTACTAGGAGCAATAGCTATAAAATTAATTCCCGTTCATTCTCGATGGGTATTTTGGTCAACTGTAGCGATCGCTTTACTAATACCTATGAGCTGGAGCCCGAGTTTAAGAGGATATCCCGATATTGGGGCAACTTTATTTATTTTATTGGGGGCTTTATTTTACTTAAAAAATATTAGATTAACTACTTGGTGGCAACTTCCTATTATTGGATTTTGTCTAGGAATATCTATAGTTTTAAGACGACATTTTGCTTATAGTGTGATCGCCTTTATAGGAGCTATTAGTTGTCAAATTATCCTCGACTCTTTAACTAATTTCAAATTTAGTAAAACTTCTGTGAAAAGACTTTTAGAAGGTGCTATAAAAATTAGTCTTATTTCCCTAACTTGTTTCCTAACTATATCAATTTTTGCCTGGGGCTTTATCCAAAACTCTTTAACAGAAAATTATCGAACTCTTTATGCTGCCTGGAGCTTATCAATACCTGACATATTCTGGCGTTACAGCTGTTTCTATGGCTTAATAACTTTACTATTAGTTGCCATAGGATTTTTTGTAGGAGTTATGAGAAAATTTTTAATTCCATCTACTACTATTTTTCTCTTATTATTCGGAATATTTTCTGTAGCTGAATGGTTGATTTTACTCCGCTATGGCAATATTCATTACTCTCTACATTTGACACCGATAGTAGTTTTAGGACTATCCTCATTTATTTGGATAACTATTCATACTTTTCGACGCAAAACTAGATTAATTATTTTTAGTATTGCGGGAATATATTTAATTATTAATCTCATCTTTGGTTTAACTCCTATCGGTAAATTTAATAACCCTCTACGCCCATTATTTGCTAGTAACTTTTCCCCATTAATTCGTTCCGACTACAATCAAGTTTTACAGTTGACTGATTATCTAAATAAATTAGCACCGAATCAAGAATTAGTGTATGTAGCTGCTTCTTCAAATCAGTTTAATGCTAATATTATTAGAAACGCTAACCGGATAATTAATCCGAAAAATTGGTCGAACTTAAAAGCAATAAGTAAACCACATATTGACACCCGTGATACTTACCCATTGCCAGAATTATTAGCAGCACAATATATAGTCATCGCTCATCCATTTCAGAGAGTATTATTAACTGATGAACAAGTCTTAAAACCAGGGCAACAAGATTTAGTCAGATTTGTCTATGATGCCTTTACTCAAAATTTATCTATTAGTCAAGATTTCCAAAAATTGCCAGAAGAATTTGTTTTAGATGGAGGAGTAACTGTTAGTTTTTATCAAAGAATTCGTCCTACTTCTATAAGCACTGCCCTACAAACTTTATCAGCAATGCAAAAACAAGTTCCCCAGCGTCCGGGTAGACAGTTAGACTGGATAAGTTTAAATCAATCTCCTTATATTACTTATAACTATTCAGCAGTTACTCAAGTTTCAGATAGTGCTTATAATTTAATGACAGATCCTTCAGATATTACTAAGCAAACATCTAAATATTTTCTCTATTTAGGGCAATTATCTTCTTCTATAAAAATCACTGGTAAGCTAGATTTTCTTCATCAAGAATGTAATGGTTTATCTCTTAAGTTTTCTATATTAGATGACCAAGGAATTTTGCTTGATACAAATGTCAATAATTATTTTCCTGGAGTTGATTCTGATTTTATTTTTTCTCTAGCAGGTAAAAATCCTGTTTATCTACTTCTAGAAAATATCAGTATTGACGGTGATAATTTAACTGATAAATGTGGATGGATAATTAATCATCTAGTTGTTGATGACTAGAAAAAAAATCCAGGGATAATTTATAATATTATGTATATTTTCTCTTTAAGAAATTTCCATGGAATGTCTATACCTATTCCTCAGTTATGAGTTCGATCTGAACCTATATATACTTTTTCACCAAGCTCTAAATCGGTATTTTTGGCGATTATCTTTTATCCCCAATAATTCATAACTGAGTTTTTTGTAAGTTATATCTTTTATCCCCAATAATTCATAACAGGGTTTTTTTGACTTATTTATTGAATTGATTATTTTGATATATTCTTATTTTTTGCTTTAAATTTTATCGGTAGTTTCTTAATTTACGAGAATACTTTAAATTATTTAATGGGCATTTTAAATTGCTATACAGCGATTTATATTTCTTTTTTTATCGCAATTTTGGCTTTAGTAATTACTGTTTCAACTTTTTTAGTTTCGTCATCTAAGGTTAATTTACTTTCATTTTGGTTGTAAATTAATATTCTTGTACTCATAATTTCGACAATAATGATACTGATAGCAACACAGCGACAAAAACAATAAATATTACTTCAGTCAATAACGCTCCCACATTAGACTTAGATGGGGATAACAAGAGTGGAGCCACAGGCAGCGACTACACAATAACCTTCACAGAAGGAATAGCAGTCGCCATAGTCAAAAGCCATGTTAGTATCACAGACGTAGACGAAACCTTCCGGCGACCATGAAAAACCCCCCTAGAAGTATAAATCATTTTCCAATTTTCGCTACCACCCAAGTCTTCTATTTTTTGTTGAGCACTTCCCTAAGTAAGGTTAGTAATAATGCCTGAGTTCTTGAAAGTTAAAACTTCAAAAGTAAATAGTTCTTCTTTTTCTGATTTTTCCTGCTCACAGTAACACATTGTAATTTTTTAATTTGGGATGAAGTACAATAGCTTGGTAAAACTCAGCGATCGCCTTATCATATCTTCCCTAGTCATAGTGCCTAACATCAAAACTCAAGTCACTTTCAGCACCCTGAGTTTGAGATAGAGTAGCATCAACAACATTTGTAACAGTCTTATTTTCTGTAGGCTAAGGAAGCCAGACAGCAACCACCTTTTGAGACATTCTCAAATTTATCTTCTCAAGGTAAACAGCTCGCTAATGCTAAACAATGCGCAATATGTAATCAACACTAGCCAATAGTAACAATATCTAGAGAAATGCTATAGACCATAGATAGAGGTATTGCCCAGGTATTGTTTCAAGATCTTGGCTTTCAGATAAAACAACATTATCAGAATTTGTCATCCTCAGGTTTTCTTTAGTCACAACAGCAGTTGGCCTTACCAATATTTCCCCAACCTCCGGTGATACAACTCTCAAAAAAGTCAAAATCAAAACCTCCTTCCCATATCCATCAACCCTCCTCAACCTACCCAGATGAATACCCACCAACTGCACCGCCTCATCAAGTAAAAAAGGAAAGATTTAAATAATAATAGAGGAAAATTTCTCTTCAAACACCACTTTAAGGGCCGCTTTTATCTCTCTTTTGACGTCTGCGATCGCGCCACTCAGACGCCGTTAAGTATATAATTCCTCCCGTCACAATTAACATTAATCCCGATGCAGCAATGGCCATAATATTTATTAGTGTTAATTCCACAACTCCTCCTTATACCCTAGATTTTGTCTTCCTAAATTTTACCAAATAGGAAGTAAGTAATAGAGAATAGAAAAAAAATTATCTCATTAAATCTCAAAAATATTTAGATCAATAATTATTATTTTCATTGTTCATTATTCTCTATTACTTCTAACTTTTATACTTACAATTCTAACAATTCTTCTAAAATTGTAAACCTGATATGATTGATTGCCAAATTACCAATTGAAATTTTTTCCTTATTATTTTCCTTATTAATAGAAACCCCTTTATTTTTGATCTCTTCAAATCTAATTCCCTTACCAATTTCCACATGATACCAAGCCAAACCCATAAAAAACCTCAAGGGATAAGGACCACCTTCGTATAAATCATCTGGATTTGACTCCATAGGAATCCAACCAAAACCAGGTATATAAAACTCTAACCATACATGATTAAAATCAGGTTCTAAAGGCACACCTTTTCTATCAGCAAAAGCCGGGCATTTATAGTGACCTACTGTACGACAAGCAATACCATTTAATCGTGCTAAAGCTAACAGTAATCCCACATATTCTCCACAGGAACCAATACCTCTTTTCAGCACAATATCAGGAGTATCAATCTTAACTGTTAATCCATAAGAAAGATGATCATAAACATAATTTCTAATACTTAGAAGTTGACGTAATATATTAGTTTCTGTAGAAACAGCATCTTTCGCGGCTTTAATAATTATCTCTTTATCCATTGACAAATTATCATTATCCACCAAATATTTTTCTTTAAAACCTGATGGAAGCTCCGGAATATTTTCTACATTAAAAGGTTGAATTTGGTACTTAATTGCCCTAACTTCTAATAAAGCCTTCCAGCCAAATATTCGCCTTTCAGTTTGACGCAGTGGTTTAAATCTAAAAACAGCAATTTTTTGACCATCTTTGACTTCTTCAGTAAAAGGCATTCCTATAGGAGAAATTTCCCTAACTTTTTGACGATTAGTTTCTGCAGGTAAAGCAATACGCCATTCTAAATCTTCTAAAAATACTTCATCTAATGGTTCTAGTTCCTCTACATAAGATATCTCAATTAAAAAACCATTAGAAACAGCATATTTTTCCGGCTCATTGTAATAAAAATAAAGGGGGTGTATAAAAGTACGTTCCCGTCGACTTAATTCATACTGTTTTTCCGAATTCGGGTTATCTCTAACGTAAAGTTCATCTCCAGAATAAGCTATATAAAGTTGTCGCTCTCCCGTATTTAAATTATTATAAAATGCCAATCCAGTTGGAAATTCAAAAGGAGTCAGCACGCTAAATTTAACTTTACCTGTTCCTCTATCTAGACAATAAACAGTTTGCTCTTCGCGATCGCAAACCCATAATTCCTCATCTTGTACTGTAATATTTTCAAACCCTATTCCTGGAGAATAAAATCTCGTAATTTCTTGTTTAGTATTTTTGTCAAAAACTAGAATCTTACCTAATTTTTGACAAGTCACATAAACAGTTGATTCCCGGACAGCAATTCCATTAGCAGTATAAGGTAAAGTGAAAAAATGTTGCCATTTTAAACGTTTTTCTGATGAATTACCAACAGCATTGAGACAGAAATAGATTTTATTTTCCCATGTCAACCAGAGAGTATCTTTCCAGATAGAAATACCAGTAACATCAATAAACTCATTAGTTTGATAAGGATTAATAATAATTGTGTTATCTGTTTTTGGATTAATTTCTAACAGAAAACCACGGTTTTTGTCAATAGCATAGAGAGTCTCTCTAGAAAAGGCAATACTATGTAGTGAGGTGACTCCAACTGGTCTAATTGTCCGTGGCCAATAATTTTGTTTTTGGGAACTCTCAGATGATTCAAAGTTCATATTAAATTCAGAAGCAATATTTTTAGAAAAACTTTTTGGGTCTTAAGTGATTTGCAAGGGAAAAATAATTCTTTCTTAGCTGTCAGTAATAATTTCCCCAACGGGAGTACAATTGGTTAATACTAAAATTAGCATAGCACGGTTATGTTGTCTGTCATACTAAGGCCAGAATGAGAACTGCTACATATTAAATTCGGTAGTATCGGTATAAATAAAATATATGATTATGGGGATAGTATTAAATGCTCTACTGTCCCTGACATTTCTATCTCATCAAACCTGATTTTTCATAAATAAAACTGTACTCTTTAGTATACTTAATATTATCCCATAAACTTAAGAGGGATCAAGTATTTTATTTTTTTGTAAGTCAAATCAAAAAAACCAAGATAGTAACTATTATCATGTTAAAGATTATCACATTAATTTCTAGTACATTTATAATTATTTCCTTATTGGATAATCAAGCTATCTCCAAAACTACTGATGTTGATAAATTATTGAATCAAACTTCACTAACCACTAACAAAAAAAATATTTCATCATTCAAAAAATATAAATTAACATCAGCATTAAGTTCTCAATTGATTGACAAATCTGGACAGAAAAAAGTTAATTACAAAAGTTTAATATCTCAATTAAAAAAAATAGAAAAAATAAAATTAATCCCAGATTTAAAAGTTTATCCTATAGAAAAAAACATCACACAAACTTTACCCAATAGTCAGCAAATACTTACTTCCTTTGAAATTATTAATACTTTAAATACCAGCCAACCAAAATATACTCAAAAGACTCAAAATCCACCAAGACCACCAGAATCACTAGAAAATCCCCGACCAGATCCAAATCGCGATCGCTTCCTCCAACCCCTTCCCCAACCAACCATACCAGAAATTCCCAAAGATAAGGAACTAAAAAAAACACCACCACCTCAACCTCTACGACAAGACCAAAAGCAACTAAATCAGAAAATTCCCGTGCAGAGAGTTTTAGTAAATGGAAGTACAATTTTTACCCCACAAGAAATTAAGACTCTTGTTGAACCATATGAAGGGCGTAAGGCTACTCTATTAGAACTTCAGCAACTAGCAGATAAAATTACCGAAATCTATCTAGAACTTGGCTATATTACCTCAAGAGCAATTCTACCTCCCCAAAACATTAGGGAGGGAGTAGTTAGGATTGAAATTATAGAGGGCATTTTAGGAGAAATCAAAATTGAAGGTACAAAAAGATTACACAATTCCTATATAGCAAGTCGGATACAACTTGGGGCGGGAAAACCATTGGACACCGGTAGACTAGAAAATCAATTACGGTTACTTCGGGCGAATCCTTTATTTGAAAATATTGAAGCTAGTTTGCAAACTAGTGAAACCCTAGGGGAAAGTATTCTTATTGTTCGTATCAAAGAAAAAAATCCCTTAGAGTTGAGTATGAATACTGATAACTATTCTAATCCCAGCGTAGGTTCTGAACGAACTGGTTGGACTGCACTACATCGTAACCTAACTGGGAGAGGCGATTTTTTTGTGGCATCTTATAACACTACTAGGCTATTTGACGATGAATCAGATGTTTTTGACTTTATTTATAATTTGCCTATTAACTCCATGAATGGTACTTTGCAGGCAAGAGTTGCCCCTAACAGTAATAGAGTTGGCCAAGATTTTGAAGATATTGAAATTAGTAGCACAACAGATGTATATGAATTGAGTTACCGTCAACCTATATTGAGAAAACCGAAACAAGAATTTGCCTTGTCTCTCGGTTTGAGTTATCAGCGCACAAAAACTTTCCTCAACGATGAACCTTTTAATTTTACAGCAGATACAGATAACACTGATAATGATGGTATTAATAGTACTACTGTGATTAGATTGGGACAGGATTATATTCTCCGAGATCCTCAAGGTGCTTGGGCTTTGCGATCGCAATTCAATATTGGTACTGGTTTATTTGATGCTACTGTCAGGAAGGATTCACAACCTGATGGACATTTCTTGAATTGGCTAGGCCAAGTACAAAGAGTACAAAGATTAAGTAGTAATCATTTATTGATTGTCCAGGGAGATTTGCAATTGTCCTCAACTAGTTTATTGCCATATCAACAATTTATTATTGGTGGTGCTTTGTCCTTACGAGGCTATCAGCAGAATGTCAGGTCTGGAGATAATGGTTTTAGATTTTCTATTGAGGACAGAATTACAGTTTATCGAGATGAGTCTGGTTTGCCATTGATACAGTTTACTCCTTTTCTAGATATTGGAGCTGTTTGGGATGATAGTAGTAATCCTAATAGTGACTCAAAACCCAACCAAAGATTTTTGGCTGGAGCTGGAATAGGTTTGATTTGGCAACTTGTGCCACAAGTCGATCTACGCTTAGACTATGGTTTACCTTTGGTGCACTTAGATGATCGTAGCAATAATGCTCAGGATTCCGGATTTTATTTCAGTGTAATTGTTCGGCCGTTCTGAAGAAACTCAGAACTCAGAATTCAGAAGTTAAAAAGTAGTCTTGCACAATAGGACTCTGAGGTAAAACTGGACTTAAAGCCTCCTCCATCCATCGGGCAACAATCCATGTTTAAATAAGATTGGTTCTTTACCCGCCTTGTCTTATAAATACTGTGGGAAAGAAGAAGTGCCTCGAAACTCTCCGCGCGCCCTCAAGCAGAACTTGTGAAGCCTTCAGGTTTTGGAGGAGCTTATTTCAACCAAAGCACAAATAAAAACCCATAAGAATTTTTGGTAGGTCGCCCTCAGGCATTCCCATACTTGAAACTTTATCAGAGCTAAGGTTCTGTTGTTTAACTCTGTCTCATAGCGGGGGAGAATATCAAGCCCATCAGCAATAGCCCTAATTTATCCGATCAAATTTTTTGTTATAAAAATTAACCTCAATCAATTATTATCCTTAAGAATCGAATTTACTAGAAGCTTAATAATTCAATAATCAAATTAAACTTGATATCAATTATAGTCTCAAAAGCTCTGATAACTTAGATTTAAGGCTAAATTTTTTTCTAGATATATGTTGTTATAAACATTTATTTAACTTTGTAACTATTTATCATAAAATAATTTAACAAAAATGTTAATCAATCTAAAATTTAGACTAATTACTACTAATAATGTAAAAAAATCAATTTTTAAGAGAATTAAAACTCAATAATTACTTTTACAACAGTTTATCAAAATTTCTCCCCTTTCTTTTCCACTGAAGTTAGACAATAATTTGATACACAAGCCCAAAAAATATACTTATAGTACTAGACAAATAGGGCATGGACATTTACAAATGCTAAAACTTCGTTAGAGATTGCTTCTCAGTTCTGAGTATGGACTAAATTTGAGCTTAGTATTAAAAATTCTTGTAGCCCTATTAGAGAATTACTAGGAGAAAAAAAGTGAAACTTTCAGTATACGGAAAAGGTGGAATCGGTAAATCTACAACAAGCTGCAATATCTCAGTTGCCTTAGCAAAGCGTGGTAAAAAAGTTCTACAAATCGGTTGTGACCCAAAACACGACAGTACATTTACCCTCACAGGATTTCTTATTCCCACAATTATTGACACATTACAAGAAAAGGACTACCATTATGAAGATATTTGGCCAGAAGATGTCATCTATAAAGGCTATGGTGGTGTAGATTGTGTAGAAGCAGGTGGACCTCCTGCTGGAGCAGGTTGTGGTGGTTATGTTGTTGGCGAAACAGTAAAGCTACTAAAAGAATTAAACGCCTTTGATGAATACGATGTAATCCTATTTGACGTATTGGGTGACGTAGTTTGTGGTGGTTTTGCTGCTCCACTCAACTATTCAGATTACTGCATGATTGTCACAGACAATGGCTTTGATGCCCTATTTGCAGCTAACCGCATCGCTGCCTCTGTGCGAGAAAAAGCTCGTACCCATACCCTACGTTTAGCTGGCCTAATAGGTAATCGTACATCTAAACGGGATTTAATTAATAAATATGTAGAAGCTGTACCAATGCCAGTGCTAGAAGTTCTACCACTCATTGAAGATATTCGAGTTTCTCGTGTCAAAGGCAAAACATTGTTTGAGATGGCCGAAACCGATCCTTCTCTACAATACGTTTGTAATTATTACCTGAATATCGCGGACCAAATTTTGGCTCTGCCAGAAGGAGTAGTACCTAGCGAATCTCCTGATCGTGATTTGTTCGCCCTGCTATCTGATTTCTACTTAAATCCCAGTAAATCTCATGTTATGTCAGAGGATGAAGAGCTTGACCTGATGATGGTTTAATAGATTTAGCTCTTCTCAGGATAAGGAATATAAAAATCATGGTTTTCTTTAAAGAATTATCAACGTCCCTAAAGCAAAAATGGTTAGAGTATTACAAAAAAAATCGCCCTTGGTTAATACTCCACATGACAGAACAAAATACAGTTCAGACTCCTGATGGAGGGAGGAGACCCGTGTCATACCTTATCCTGGGAATTCTCAATGCCCTGGAACCAGAATTAGAAGCATTAATGTTCCCTTTCTCTAAACTTAAGGCCGATGCAGATAGTCTAGTAGAGGTTTTAGGCTTAAATTTTGACCCTGATATTGCTATAGGCGAAAAACCAGGTTCTTCCCTAGATAAATCAACACCTATGAACATCAATCAAATAGGTGAAGACGATCAGGAGCCACCAGGGGGAAATTCACCACTTATGCCAGATACAATTGAGGATTCTAATGATTTAGGTACTGCTGCTGCTGCTGCAATTACTGGTGCAGCTGCTGTAGCTGGAGGAGTAGCATTGGCTGCAGGATTGAATCAAGATTTCGATGACTTAGCTGATAACGACCAAGGTGACTCAGACTTTGAACTCGAAAATGATAATAGTTCATTTATAGAATTAGATTCTGACTCAGAAGCAGATAATAGTTTAGACATAGAAATGGAGTTACCAACAGATAAGTTGGATACGGGACTAGATCCTGACTCAGAACCAGATGATGATTTTGCTCTGGAACTAGACTCTGACTCAGAACCAGATGATGATTTTGCTCTGGAACTAGACTCTGACTCAGAACC
>JAGGDU010000096.1:29890-34786 GCA_018457135.1 Trichodesmium erythraeum GBRTRLIN201
CAGATGATGATTTTGCTCTGGAACTAGACTCTGACTCAGAAACAGATGATGATTTAACTGGCATTGACCTTGAAGATTTCGATGAGAATAGTTCTAATGATCTCACTCAGGGCAAAGATAGCTCGAATTTTATGGTAGAAGATATTCCTGAATCACTTGATGAGTCAGGATTAGATGAGCTTGATAGTGATGATCTGGATCTATTTGGTAAAAATTCTTCAGATGAAATTGCTGATATAGACCTTAGTGAATTAGGAAATGATAATGAATTTGATGATTTTTCTTCTAATGACCTAACAGACTTAGACTTAGATTTTGAGCTGGATGGAGAAGAATCAAGTTTAGATGAGGTGGCTCTAGATTCTTTAGTAGGAGATAAAAAGTCTTCTAATGATGATGATCTTGAAGGGTTATTGGGTTAAGTCTTAGGAATTAGGCAGGAAGGAATAAGCAAAGCTTATTCTCATTGTGGATTTAAAGGGGGGACTTAACAGTTACATAAAAACTTACTTTACTTATTTAAAATTACACATACATAGCAATATTGTAGCAGTGTGAGTAATAAGCAAAAACTATTTGAATAAGCAGCTTGAGCTTCCTTGGGATTCTGTTGCCTGAAAAGCGAAGATAAGTGACAAACTGAGGTCTAGTGGTATCAGAGTGAAACACCGAAGGTAGCTCCAAAGCTTATACAATTTACAAGCCATGTAAGTTTGGGTAAGTTTAGTCGAACGGATTATTTTACTAAAAAAAACAAAAAATTATCAAAAATCTTATTTGTCAATGCTATACCAATAGCATAGTTATTAACTTGAGTCAGAACTATTATGGCTTTAAGTATTTCTGTCACTGAATGCTCCACAAACAGCTTATAAATTAGCTCAAGTCAAAACTATTAGCTATAAAGCAATAGGATTTAGCTGATACCAGAACTATTATGGCATGGAGCTATGAAATGAGTTTTTCAGATTACAGAACTTCAAAAAAAATCCTTAAGTAAACCATATTGGATTATAAAGGATTTCAATTTTATCAATGTCCTAATAGTTTTTTGTAGTTCTATGTCTCTAAGGTTCTAGGATTTGATCCCTGGCCTCAAACTTTTAGAGAGTGCCATAAAAGCTAAATTTTACCATTCGCAAGCATCAATTCACCCCAAAAAATGTTCATAAATAGGAGTGTTTTTTATGAGTAATACGATTCAACCTGAAGCTTTAACTTTTGAGTGTGAAACAGGTAATTATCATACTTTTTGTCCGATTAGTTGTGTGTCTTGGCTTTATCAAAAAATAGAAGATAGTTTCTTCTTAGTAATAGGTACTAAAACCTGTGGTTATTTCCTACAAAATGCCATGGGAGTAATGATTTTTGCTGAACCTCGTTATGCTATGGCTGAGTTAGAAGAAGGTGATATTTCAGCTAAGTTAAATGATTATAATGAACTGAAACGTTTATGTTTACAAATTAAGCGTGACAGAAACCCCAGTGTCATAGTCTGGATTGGCACTTGTACTACTGAAATTATTAAAATGGATTTGGAAGGTTTGGCTCCTAAATTAGAGTCAGAAATTGGCATTCCAATTGTGGTTGCTCGTGCTAATGGTTTGGATTATGCCTTTACTCAAGGGGAAGATACAGTTTTAGCAGCAATGGCAGCTCGTTGTCCGAAACAAGTCTTAGAAGTAGAAAAAGAAGCAAAGAATGGCATACAAAAACTATTAAGTTTTGGCAGAAAAAAGGAGGAAGTTGCTGCAGAAAAATCTGAGTATGTTAACCATCCACCTTTGATTTTATTTGGTTCTTTGCCAGACCCAGTTGTCACTCAATTAACTTTAGAATTGAAGAAGCAAGGAATTAAGGTTTCTGGTTGGTTGCCTGCTAAACATTACACAGAATTACCAGTTATTGAAGAGGGATATTATGTGGCAGGTGTTAATCCTTTCTTAAGTCGTACTGCTACTACTTTAATGCGTCGTCGGAAGTGTAAATTAATTGGTGCACCATTCCCCATAGGTCCTGATGGAAGTAAGGCTTGGATTGAAAAGATTTGCTCTGTTTTTGGTATTGAACCTCAAGGTTTGGTAGAAAGAGAAGAGCAAATTTGGAATAATTTAGAGGACTATATTCAATTAATTCGTGGTAAGTCTGTCTTTTTTATGGGAGATAATTTGTTGGAGATTTCCTTGGCTCGTTTTTTGATTCGTTGTGGTATGACTTGCCCAGAAATAGGTATTCCTTATATGGATAAAAGATATCAAAAGGCTGAGTTGGAAATGTTGGAAAAAACTTGTCAGGAAATGGGTGTACGTTTGCCGAAGATTATTGAGAAACCTGATAATTATAATCAGATTCAAAGAATTTATGAATTACAGCCAGATTTGGTAATTACTGGTATGGCTCACGCTAATCCTTTGGAGGCACGGGGGATTAATACTAAGTGGTCAGTTGAGTTTACTTTTGCTCAAATTCATGGGTTTACAAATGCTCGTGATATCTTGGAATTAGTAACTCGTCCTTTGCGTCGAAATAATGCTTTGAAAGATTTAGGTTGGGATAAGTTAGTTAAGGAAGAAGCTAAGGTTTAATTGAGAGGTTATTGAGTAGAAAAATGACTAAGTTATAGATTGTAGTTACTAAAATAGTAGGGTAAGTTTTACTGGCTCTACTAATTTTTAGAATGAGGGTTAGTTGGAGAAAATTATAATTTTATTCACAGATTTTGTCAGAGCCAAAATTATGATAATTTTGGCAAAATTTACTTCTAATAAAAATAGTTTAGTTGGTGATAGTTTTGTGAATTTACTTATTTTATCAGATTTGTTGGATCTGAGGAGATATTTTTTCATCTTCAATAATTTTGGTTTAAGTGAAAAATAGAGAGTAATTTTTATTTCATGCATACAGCCTATTCCTAGTAAAGTCTAGTACCTTGGTTCTAGTAGATTTGATTAATAAGAATGAAAACTTTATTGCAGACTTCAAATATACTTAATAAACCTTAAATTCGCTATAGATTTGACTAGTTAACTAGAAATATAGGCAAAAGTTTATTAGTCAAATTTAATAGTCTTAATATTACCTCTATCAGGCAAGATTAAGTAATCAACAAAACATTAATATCCTTCAAGTGTTTATAATAAATGATGCCAAAAATCACAATATTTTCCTTTTTTTTATAGCTGTGGCTTTCTCGACTTAGGGTTTGAAAAACACTGGCTTTGAAGTTGTTTTTGTCAATTAAAAATTTTCTCCTTTTATTATAGGTTATCGTTATACTCGATAATTATTAGAAGTACCAGAACTAGAGTATGGATATTTAGAAGATTATTTAGTTAGTTTAATTGGAGAAAATGGAAAAATAAATTTACAAGAACTCATCAAAGATACTGCAATAAATTCTGATTTTATTGGATTTATTGGTGCTTCCCCTTCTCCTGACTTTTCAGTGGGAGGAAAAAACAGGGGTAAAAATGGAGAAAATGGTAAATTATCAGATGCTTATATTAAATTAATCTGTCAGCAACAACCAGATTTTTTTGTCTTTGAAAATGTTCAATGATTGATTATGGTCAACTAGGAAACATCGGGCATTTTATGATGAAATGAAACGTCAGCTTTACAGATACGGATATATAATTACCGAACGTTTAATTAATGCGATTGAATATGAAGTTCCTCAAGATAGACATAGAATTATTTTAATCAATTTTTGATTTAATTTACTCAAGGATAAAGCTTTTGAGATTAACTATAGTAAATTCATCCCTGAACATATTTTTCCCTGGAACAAGCATGTATTGTATCCTCAAAATTAAGTATTTTATTATCCTTGGCCTCAGACAAATACTTTTGTAGAAAATTTATAAATAAATTGCCTATAAGGAATACCTCAAGAACTGACCTTTGAATATTAGTTTAGGCAAAATAATGTTGTTTTTCATCCTAATTCAGAACATTATTTTCAACCAATATCAAGACGAATAAAATTTCAGACAATAGCAGAAGGAGATGATAAAAAAATCTGGTGGTCCTGTATATGTAGTGATAAAATTACAGTGAAGCGATCGCTTCATTATAATGATTAATGAAATACCAAATATCTCCTAGATGGGACCGAAGCTTTTTAGAAAAGGATAAAGTCTTTCTGACCAACCGAGAAATTCTTTGACGCAAAGTATTATTTAATCTTTCTATATAAGCTGTTCAACCTGAATATTCCCCACTGATTTATGTCTTGAATCAGGAAAAACAAGCTCGTAAGCTGACCCAAAATTTGTATAATAAACTGCACACGGCCTTAAGACACCGTGGGTTAGAATTCTATAATCTATGCTGCCCCTTTTTCTCCTCTTTCCCCTAAGTAGAAACCCACAATTTCTTTAGTTTCTATATCAATCGCTAACCACAGCCATTGTTTATTATTTTTATTGCCTACAAATGACCACATTTCATCACATTGAATGGTGAGTTTACCGGTTTTTTTTAGTACATTTAATAGAGCGTAAAACCTCAGCATACTTATTATTGACGTAATTCTGGTTCCATTTTTCTGACACACCTATTACACAGATTATACCAGCCAAACTAATTTTTTCTCTATTTTAATTTATCAATCAGTTCTTGGGTTTCATTACTAATATAATCTCTTTGACTATTTTCGACAAATTGTCAGAGACAATTTTGACATTGATATTTTTGTTTTTTGTTGTGAATAGTCCCATTTTTGACAATATGATTACTGCCACAACTAGGACAGATTAATTTATGAATGGACATCTGAATTATATAGATTTTTTCTTATTACTGTTATAGATAATAGCATACTTTTTTCATGATAGTTGAGCTTAATTCCTGATAGTTTGATAACTGATTATTATGTAGCGATCGCCTAGATAA
>JAGGDU010000097.1 GCA_018457135.1 Trichodesmium erythraeum GBRTRLIN201
TATCAGGTATACATTATACCCTTTTTTTTACTATTTTTTCACTAAAGTCCCGGTATTTGCATTATAAGGTAGCCCGTGTCCAGTTTATCGGATAAATTGTTGTTAATAATATAAACTTTGTTTCTTAGTTATCCTGGGAAAATCCTGGTAATATTACTTCTCTAGCTTGCTTTATAATGTTCAACTTCAATAGTTGTATGAACATTTCCCCGAGGCAAAAAATCACCTTTAATTTTGACTTCTAAAGGATCGCAAGCTGCGACAAAGTCATCTAAGATTTGATTAACTGATTCTTCATGGGAAATATAGCGTTCTCGATAACTGTTGATATATAACTTTATAGCTTTTAACTCAACTACTCGTTCATTGGGAATATATTTAATATGAATTGTAGCAAAATCTGGATAACCAGAAAAAGGACACTTACAAGTAAATTCTGGTAAACTAATATTTATTTCATAACGTCGTCCTATACGGGGATTTGGAAAAGTAATTAACTCTCCCTCCAATATATTCCGCTCTCCATATTTAAGTTCTTGCATATTTGACTCTTGAAATAGTTCATTGTTAGTTTCATCGTAATTCATAGATATTAATTAAACAAGATTCAATTCTTTGGAAATGCAATTTATCTGAGTAAATTCTTTTGATTATGACTTGACAAATTTATGTGTTATGGTATAATTATATGTATATAATACTATATATTTAGGACATAAACATTAGTAAATTTAGTAAATGCTGTTGGTCAAATATTTCTGCACTAATAAATTAGTCAGGGATTACTTTGAACTTTTGACTTGTTAGTATTACTTAGTAAAACAATGGCAAATCTTAGCACATCTAGTCAAACTAAACCCGTATCAGAAAATAACTACTCTCCATCTGTACCTATTTCTTTATATAGAGAAACTACTGCTGAATTACAAGCAACTCAAATCAAGCTAGAGTCCCTTAAAGTTCATAATGAACAGTTAATTCAACAAAATCAAAAACTTAGAAAAGAAATTGAAAAAGTTATTAATTCTGCAATACATTTACAAGAAACATTAAATACTGCCCAATCAGTCATCCAGGTAACCCAACCGCAAATACCTTCTATACCGAACTCTCCGAGGATTAATACTACGGGCTCTAATTACTTAAGTTCTGATTTTGAGCTGAACTCTCCTGAAATATTATCCCATTCTTCTCCCTCTCTACCATTTACCGAACCTAGAGCAAAAAAGCCAAACTTTCCAGAACATTTATTTACAGAAGAACCAGACAAAAGTTACTACAGTAGATTTACCAATAGTACACAAGTATCTAATTTGAATGGAATATCCTTAGTAATTGCTGTTTGTTTAATTGTAATTGCTGCATTTGGTGCTGGTTATTGGGTAGTGCGACCAAAATTAAATCAGCGATAGAAGTCTGTTCAACTTTGTTTTGTAAAAAAAATTGGTTTAAAGCCTGCCCCGCTTATTAAGTAACTTTTTAGTTTTTTTTTAATAAATATGTTATTTCACTTATTAATTAATTAGTGGCGGATAAGCAGTCACCAGACAAAAAACGGGTGTTTCAGAAAAGGGTTTGACTAGGGTGAAGTTCGGCCTTGCGACGATAAATTACAACAGCCGGTGTATTACAGAGGGCGTGCTAAGTGAAAAACCTCAACCAGCCCTTGAGCTTCGGCTAGGTAGAATTTACCTTACGCCTAACAGTCGAGAAGGATATCAAAAATATAAAGTGTAAAGCAAATCAACTAAGTTAAAATATACTCACAATCCCACGACCGAAGCCGCGAGACTATTAACTAAAACCAACCATTTTCTACTAATCTGTCATATATCTCAATTTTTAATTCCCTCTTGCCTGTTGCCTGTCGTCTGTTGCTTTTGACAGAAATTGAATTTATGATTTAAATACTCAAGAGCTTATAAACCTTCTTATACCTAAAAACTAAAGGTTAGATTCACAACTTATACTCCTGTTCAATATGACTATACTCCTGAGAATCTAATCTAATCTGTTCGGCAAAACTTATTCAAACTCATCCAAGAGGATTATTGACAAATTAACTTTAAGTTGGTTGTTTTTACACTAACTAAAGTTGATTTTTGCCAGAGTTTTGGCATTATGATGTGTTGTAACAGTATCTTGAACTGCCATCTCTTGCTCAAAACCGCGCTTAATCTCTGTCAATTTCATTTGTTTAGCTTGAAGAGCCGTTTGTAGAATCTCTATAGCTTTATGCGGACTCCCATGACCACAAAAGAATAAGTCTGCAGCAAAGTAACCTAACTCAGGCCATGTGTGGATGGCAATATGAGATTCTGCTAGTGTTGCTGTTGCTGTTACTCCATGAGGACTAAACTGATGAACACATAAATCTATAAGAGTTGCTCCTCCTGCTGAAATTGCTTTCATTAAAGACTGACGTATAAATTCAGTGTCGTTGAGCAGTTCTGTGGGAGAATGCCAGGCATCAACTACTAGATGAGTTCCCAATTGTTTCATTCTGCGCTGTTATACCTCTACCTGATAAGATATATTTATTATAATCACAAAATTTTCAATTTGTGAAGTATAAGTAATTAGGGCTAGCTGATTAACTCTTAAAGAATTTAAATCTAAAGGCCTTAGCCTTTGTGGGCAGGGTTTAACGCCTTCACCAGCTTTTCACTTCTTCAAGCTCACATAAAGATATATGTTTTGGGCTGATTATGACAGAGGGCGTTAAAGAAGAAATTTATCCGACTAGCTCCTCTATAATTCTCATTTTGAGGTCGGGACATTACATAGAAAGTTCCTAATTACTCCCTAAGCTATTTAGCATTCAATTCAAGTGATATATCCAATTTTTATCAAAGGCAATAGACATCTCCAAAATAAAAAATAAGGTAAAATTATCAAAACCATTTATTTA
>JAGGDU010000098.1 GCA_018457135.1 Trichodesmium erythraeum GBRTRLIN201
GGAGATGTTATTCTTACTATTATATCTGTTGCGACCTATTTAGGATTGCTATAGTAGTCTAAGTATACCACTACGGATAATTAAGAAGTTATAAGTATTCTCTGACTTAATTTCAGCATTTAGCAATGTCAAACACCTTTGTTTCGACTGTTATACCAATAAGTCCTAGTACTAGTCGTCGGTTAACTAAATCTATTGTAGTTGATAATATCCTCTATAAAAAAGCCTGGACTTTAATTACAGAACCTAAAATAACTTACACTATGCCGGAACACTTTGAGCGACCAGAGACATTTGAGCTAGAGCGTTTTTTCCCAGAACATATAGTTATTTTAAATAAGAATGAGACACTATCTGGCACAATAATTACGAATAATTTTATCAAGAGATGTATTGATAGGTAAATACATTCTAGCTCTTTTTAATGCACTAAAATCATGTTCTTAGTCATTTAAATCAGGAGAGTATTTTGGCAAAAATAGTAATTGGTGACCCCCTGCTTCTACTAATTCTCTAATAACGTTTTTTCGTAATTAATGGTGAATTATCCGTGCAGCAGTACACTGGGAATTTTTAATGATGGTAATAAATGTTTATCTAACCATTGTTCAAATCCCACAGCATTTAGACTTCCTTTGAATATAATTGGTGCTATTAAATCTTTTTCCTTTTTTCTTCTCCCGGCTACTAAATTTTCTCTTTTACCTCGTTTTCCCTCTTGCTAACCATAAACTTTTTTCCCTTTTTTTGACTAGGCATAAATACAGTCTTGATTATCTTCAAATCCTGATTCATAAATAAATACAAGGCTTTTACTTCCCAATCTTTTGATAAAATTTCGAGGGAAAGCTGATAATATTTTATCCTTTATTCTCTATTTCTTTCTCTATAACGAAGTTTTTTTTCAAGGAAAATTCATTATTTTTAAGGCATAAAATATAGCTGGTTGATTAACTCCAAATTTTTTAGCTCTGTCTGACAAAGAAAATTCATTATTTTTAAGGCATAAAATATAGCTGGTTGATTAACTCAAATTTTTTAGCTCTGTCTGACAATGAGCGACTCTGGATTTGGTTTTACATCTTTTTCTAATTCTTTCCAATCTAATTTTATTTGACTACTTTTTACCTTAGTTGCTGAAACTTTTGGGCGAGATAACTATCTATATATCGAAGCTCTTTCTATCCCAAATGTATGAGCTGCTTTGGTAATCGTACCGCCATTTTCTACAAAATTTATGACTTTTTGCCTGAAGTCTAAACTGTAAGGCATAGTTCAAAATAGTTTCTAGTTGACTTGATTTTATTATATTCAATTTTTGTTTCAATCTTAATTAAAACGACTATAATTAAGGTTAGATATACAAATTTATCACTTTTGGGGGTGGAGTACACCCTTGTTTGGGAGCGCAAATGGCAATGGTGATTAGTAAAGTTTTTGCATCTCATCTGCTAAGAATATTTAAGTGGAAAATCACTCTTTCTATCCAAAGTTTGTTCGTTGTCCCATTAAGAAAATTAGAGATGATTATCAAATTCAAATTCAAACTAAAACTAAGAATTAAATATGCCATTCTAGTGCTGCCGTAAGTATGAATATATTTATGAACTATACACAAATGCTAATAATTTACTATTTGACGATAATGTAGTAAATATTACAGAAAATATTTACCTGATAAGTAACATAGAGTTTGATATTACTGTTAATTTTAATGGGATAAAGTAATAATAATAAGAGAACTAATTTATAATATTCAGTTAGAGTTAGTTGATCAATTCCCGACCTTAATGCTATTTCTAAATAGTCGTGCTTTGCTAGCCGAAGCCTCGAACACAAGTATTCTTTAATTTTGACCAAAAATTTTCGCGGTTGGTTAAATTCAGGAGAATAGGTCAGATATATTAACCATCTTTATTTAGTGCTTCTTCGAGCATAGTTCTTCTAGACGGGAACTTGATAATCTGGTAAGTTTTCCATTACTGAATACGCACCAAGCCATAAGCTAGGTAATAAAACTTGTTCAATAAAAACTTGGAAAACATTTTTACTCCTACCACCATTAATGGTCATAATTCCAGCAAAACCAGACAAAAAAATTGTACTAATTAATGTTAAGTTTGTTCCCCTTTTAGAGACGAGTATCATAAAACCTATCTCCTTTGAGAGAAAAACATAGATTTTTTCATGGCTAAATTTATGATAGTTTCATCTCTCAAAGACTAGGTTGTCCGGCTATCAATATTTAATGTTTTCCCCATAATCAAGTCTTTTTTTCTAGATTTTTTTTTAGTTATAGCTTGATATGTACAAAAAGTTTTTTTCTGTCAAGTTAAATTTTTGAATATCAACACACAGAATAGAATGACTTACAGTTATTCCTGTTTCGCTTTCTATTTAAAAATATAAGTCTTTGAAAGTAGCATCTGGTTTTTCCTGAACTAACTTTTCTAAATTTTTTATTCAAAACCTTTTAAGTTAATTTATGAGCCTAACTAGGAGGATAAGATTTTGCTTGTATATGACCATTATCAATATATCTCTTGATTGATGAGTTTTTGTACAAAACTCTTCGCCACTTAAAGACCAATAGCTAGTTGAAAAATTGAACTTATTTGAACAAAAAAAGTTTCAATAATTTTTTCTCAGGTCATGATAATAAGTCTTCATAGTAGTGGATAAATTAGATGTTTAATAATCAATGTGAAGTGATGCTATGAACTTTAGTGATCGTCTATAATAAATTATTTTATTGATTCACTCATTACTATTATTGTACCTCAGTATCCTCAAAAGTACTGTAATTCTCACTCTTACATCTCCAAAAATTATCAAGCATTTACTGTAACTATCTTTTGGGGAGCGATCGCCAGCTCCACCAGATAGTCATTTTT
>JAGGDU010000099.1 GCA_018457135.1 Trichodesmium erythraeum GBRTRLIN201
GAGAATAAGAGTCCGCGCAGTCAGCAAAAGCCAGGCGGCGCCAATTTCGCCTTTTGCTGCCTGCGCTATTTTGGTGAAATCGAATGAAAAGATTAATTTCAAGAATCCGGGCCTGCGGGTAGCCCGGGCCGTTGTCGGCAAAATTATAAATAGAGGATAAATATTTCTATTTTTTAATTTATGAGAAAGAATCAGTTGTCACTTTATCGTATTTTGGAAATACAAGACTTATTTCGAAGTAAAGGATGGGACTTCGAAGAGCAGTCTACAAACTATAGGTTTGAGGCCTTTTGTTCCTGCCTGTCATTGCTCAATGACGAAGAACAGAAGTTTTTGATTGAGATAAGTACTGATTTTCAGTCAATAGGAGTTAAATATTTTATAAAGTATATTGAAGAAGCTTATAAACAGATTCCAAATAGCCGGTTAGCAGGTGTAAATAGTGTTTTTATTTTTCCCTTAACGAGTTACTTTAGACAACAAAAAAATGGAAAAATTAAGACTACAGCAGGTAAAACTAAAAGTGCAGAATTTCTATTCTACATGCTTATAAATGAAAATATTTCAAATGTTTTTTGTCAGGAGAATATGTATTTTTCACATAGCCTCAACAATATTTTTAAGAAAATGGATTTTGAGAAGGATTTGATTGTTTTAATTGATGACTTTTCTGGTACTGGCGAAACGGCAATTAGTACTTGCGAGAAGCTACTTTCAATTTATGATCCCAAGAAACCTGAAAAGAAATTATTAGAGCCATCAAATTTAGTAATAATAACTATTGCAGCACTTAGAGGAGCTATTGAAAATATTAAAGCTCAAATGAATATTGATCTATATTCCTCAATTACTGGCGATAAAGGTATCTCGGATAAGTATGATGACCCAAAGCTAATGATTAATCTAATGAAAAAGATTGAAAAAAAGATTGGTTTTCGAGATGATTTTCTGGAAAAGTATAGTCTTGGATATAAATCTTCAGAGGCGATGTTTTCATTTCTTCGTCCTCCAAACAATACCTTTCCAGTGTTCTGGGGCCGGACTCATAAATTCAAAAATCCTATATTTCCAAGGATTTCAAAAAATGTCATATGATAGAAGAAGAGCTGAAGTTATATTTCTACAAGTTGATCAAGTTTAACGCCAACGTTGATCCACTACTTGAACTGGGATATGATTATATTGACATTTCAAAAAAACTTAGAGGGTTAATTGATGATGGTGATGTAGTTGTATTAGATGGGGTACTATCATTAACTGCACAAGGGAAAGAAAAGATGGATCATTTAGAAAAAGGCATTAAAAAGTCAAATCAGGAAAAATGGATCGAACCAGAGTATCAAAGTAGAATTAAGAAGTTAAAAAAAGATGAAGTTTTTGTCCCGGAGCTTGAAGATTTATGGAAGTTTAGGTAAATTTGTCGAAGGTGGCGAGGTCGCCATCTGTTTGAGAACTTGCTTTCAAGCTGTATCGTGTAAATAAAGGGAAAATCAAAGATATTTCCCTTTATTTACACTCCATTTATCGCGAAAGGATGATTCCTAAAAGAAATATAAGTTTTAAGAATTATCCTTTCGCAAAGATAATGATGAGTGCTTTCCTATTAGATTGTATTGATTAATACTCTCCCCTAACTACTAAAGTTTAGTATGTAATACCCGTAGAAATGAGGTTTAGTTCTTATGAAAAAGAGTTTAGAAGAATAGCAGAGAAGAGGAACTATCCAAGTTCTGTAATTGAAAACTGCTTAAAGTATGCAAAGGTATTATTAGATAACGGAGTTCCAGTTATTTATAATACTACACATTTATCAAATCTAATTGGTTATACAAAAAGTTATATAAAAAGAGCAACGCACCATACTCCATATTTTTATAGAAAGTATTCAATTCTTAAAAAGAATGGTTCAAAACGATTTTTATCCGAGCCTCTACCTAGCTTAAAAGAAATTCAAATTTTTATATTAACTAATATATTAAGCTCTATTAAAGTGAGTCGTTATGCAAAAGCATATGTCTCAGGAAGAACATTGATCGATCATTTGAAATTTCATAAGGGTCAAAAATGTGTTTTAACACTTGACATAGAGAACTTTTTTTCATCTATTAGCACAGAAAGTATTGAGAAAATATTTCTTGAAATAGGATATACAGATATAGTTTCAAATCTTTTAGCAAGGCTTTGTACTTTGGAAAATTCTCTTCCTCAAGGAGCACCAACTAGTCCGTACTTATCTAATTTATACTTAAAAGGATTTGACCAGGAACTAGCAAAAATTGTTAGACCAATGGGAATTAATTACACGCGATATGCCGATGATATGGCATTTAGCGGCGATACAATCGATAAAGAAGCTATAATTGAGCATGTTAGCAGGATGCTTTCTGGTTTAGGCTTAGTTTTAAATCCTGACAAAACATTATTAATGGTAAAGCCAAGTAGGCAGGTCATCTCAGGAATTGTGGTTAATGAAAAAATTCAAGTTCCTCGGAAAATCAGAAGGAGTATTCGGCAAAGTGTTTATTATATTCGAAAGTTTGGATTTGAAAGCCATAAACAAAAGACTAAAATCTATAAGAGGAACTATGACAAACATCTTTTAGGTTTAATTAATTATATTTTATTTATTAACCCAAAAGATCAAGAGTTCCAATCTTATAAAGAGGAGCTAGAAAAAATAATTAAGGATGCCGACAACAATGGCTACACACAAGCTGGGTAATAATCTACGATTGAAAAATCAGAATGAAAAGCCCGCTGCAGCCAGCAAAAGCCAGGCTGCGCCAAATTGGTCTTTTGCTGCCTGCGCTAGTATTGGTGAAATCGGATGAAAAGAGTAATTTTAGAATCCCAGCCTGCGCGTAGCCGGGCCGTTCACAGACAA
>JAGGDU010000100.1 GCA_018457135.1 Trichodesmium erythraeum GBRTRLIN201
AAACTTTTAATTTTTAGTAGGCAAAAGCGCAATATTTCTGATATTAATATCCATTACTGACTGCTTATATGAACATATCACTACATATATAGGACTACCTACAATTTTACCAATCATTTCCTTTCTGACTTACTGACGCATCCGCCTTAGTTGCTTGCCACAAGTTCAAAAGTAACAACTCAATCTGATCGCTCAAAGCAGTTATAAAAATTCCATTTTCTTGTTTTGGATCTAGAGTAGTAACCCAAGTTCCTACTAAAGTAACTTCCACAAATTCATCATCAGCAACACAAAGATCAATATATTCCCCCTCCTCCTTTTCTATAGCTAGCTCCAACATCGACAACTCAGGTAAACTTATAGGCAGTAAAAAAGCAACAGAACTTGGTTCAACTACAATTTTTTTACCAACTCCCATAGCTAACATTACCCGTAGTGCTACTAACTGTTTGGGAGATTGAGCCAAACGCTTGATATAAAAGTCAGATTCAGTATAAGTTAATTTTAGCATTCCCGGTGGTCTCTCCTTTGTTAATGTGAAGAGCTTCCGATGTTATTGAGTTATTAATCTATAACTCAAAACTCAAAACTCTTCGCAGTCATTGAAATTAGTTTTGTTAACAACATTTGGCATTTAAGATAATTTCCTTGCAATTATCTTCTCAAATAACAACATCAAAATGTAGTTCTAGTTACTTCACTAGAATTAACGAAACTTATGAGCAACTTTTCAGGTCAAATCCAGCAAAAAAATAGAACTTTCTAAAGCTTGTGTTACCGTTCGCGCCAGAACTGTTTAGCAAATGCAATAATCAGATGTATTGGTATTTTCGGTTGATGTAATAACTTCATCTCTGCTTCAATTAGAGTATGACTACCTTTAAAAACATTGCATTTCTCGCAAGCTGTAACTACATACTCCCAAATATGTTTACGGTCTTTTGAGCTACGAATTAGATTATCCAAAATTAAACGTTTAGTACTACCACAATATTGACAACAATGATGATCTCGCTTTAACACTTCTTTTTGCTTCATTGGAGGAACTTTCCATAACCTTTTTTGGGAAATCATCCTCAGGGTAATTTGTTGAGACATATATAAGACCAAACTAGTAGAACGTAAAGGCCAGCAACTTCCATTATTAAAATCTAGAGATTCAGCTATACTAGACACCCACATAGCGATCGCCCGCTTGATATTTATGCGGGTGATTGGTAAGTAATTCTGAGAAAATATTACCACAGATTGGTTTAATACTTGAGTTATCATCGTCACTGCTTTACCTCCTAATTTAAAATCTTAGATTTTTTATAGCAACTGGTTTCTAAGTTGATTATCTAAATTTAAAAGTTCACTTTATTTTTTTTTGTTTCTCAATCTTATCTAAAACTAACAGCCCCTGCTCCTATTTTTTCGGAAGCGGGGGCTAGAAAAAACATCTATACCTTTTATTTTGACTTATGTAGAGATATTTTCATTCTGTACCAAATATTATGAGTGCGCTCCAAATGTTTAATAATGCACAGTAGAAAGTTTTCGCTAATTCGATGAATCTCCCAATATTTACAAGAAAATCTTATAAGCACGAAAAATAAATCTGTAGCCTTGGTGGCTCCGCGCTCACAGAAATTAATTGGTAAGACCAAGGTTAGGAGTGACTTATCAGGATAAAAGGCCACCAATATGGGGCTTAGGCACAAGCATTTTTATAACTAGTTTAATTAATAGATTATAGCATGATTAGTAATTTTGGATTCCAAACTATAAACTTTCCCCTTCCTAATTGATTTGACCTGATATTTGGCCAATAAGGTCTGAAAAATATGATAATTTTTTCGATTAGCTCTAAGCTCATATAATCAATGGCAAAATTTTTTCTGCCAAATATAATTTTTCTTAAACTCAATCATAAAATAGTCTTACAACCTTTGAAGAAGTTGTTGTTTGACTGATATATGGCTTAGATAAATTAATATTTCACAAGAAGGCTCTCAAAATTTGGTTTTAAATCTTAGTTTTTTTATACTACACTAATATTACAGATATGTTTAGCTAAAAATCAAGGAAGAAAAATCATGTATACAATTCCCAAAACCTCAACTACTGAGATGGAAGTGACCAGTATTCGTCTAGAAAAAGAGTTAAAGAGTAGACTCAAAAAACTAGCCAGTAATAAAGGTTATCAAGCTCTAATTCGAGATATCCTCTGGACTTATGTTCAGCAAAAGTCTGGCGATTATCAGCCACAATTTTCTAATGCAGATATTCGAGCAAGTGTACCTGCAACAGCTCAACAAGAAGAACGATGTGTAATCACTGGCAAAGTAATACGACCCAGTGAAGCAATGCTATTAGGACTTACGACTAATGGTAATATGGTACCTCTAAGTATAGATAGTATTAAGGATTAACTACACTTAACTATTGGTGATGGGAAATGGGCTATCAAGAAATCTCAAAAATAACGACGCCCAAATTTATTTATTCCTCTGCTTACCCATCACCATAATAAAGGTTAAAAGTTAAAAGTTAAAATTAATTTTTGATTTTTGACTAAGTTCTAGGTGCCAAAATGCTTTGCAAGCGGATAAGTTAGTTCTAATAGCTTTATTTTTAACCAATCAAATAAACCTTCTAATGTAAAGAATAGTCGTGCCAAATGCGGGGATTAATTGTATAAAACTTGTGCACCCAAGCAAGAAACCAAGCTTATTGCTTTGATGATTGTTATTTGAATTGCGCTCAATTTTGTCTTATACCAAAAGTAAAAAAGGCTAAATTCATAGTGCTTACCTCATAATAATTTCAGGGTACTTATTAGACATCTCCAAAAATTAACAAAGCCTTTCCTTGACTTGATCTTAGCCTAGTTG
>JAGGDU010000101.1 GCA_018457135.1 Trichodesmium erythraeum GBRTRLIN201
AATAATAACTTTATTTTAAATTCTCAGCACACAGGCGTGCTGAATAGTTACGAAATATCTTGAAATGTATGGAGATGGTTGTTCACCTCCAAAAGCAGCAGAAGTTTTTAAAGAATTAGGAGAGCTATATGAAAAGAATGAATTAATTCAAAAAGCCCTAAGTTCTTACCAAAAAGCAATAGATTTTAACCCAAATATTGGGGTGAAAAAGAAAATTGAAAGCCTAAAGAAGAAAAAATGAGATTTTTAGCAATTGATTTTGAAACAGCTAATTCACAAAGAAATAGCCCATGTGAAATTGGTCTTGTTGTTGTTGAAGATTTTGAGATAGTTGATCAGCAAGCTTTTTTAATACGCCCAAGAGATAATTATTTTGATTTTTACAATACTGAAATACATGGTATTGATGAATCGATGGTTGAAAATGAACCAGAATTTGACATAATTTATGATAAATTAGAAAAGTACTTTGAACAATATCCTATTATTGCTCATAATGCTGCATTTGATATTAGTGTATTGAGACATACTCTAGATTTATACAAGATTGACTATCCTGAAACTCAATATGCTTGTACATATCAGATGTCAAAACAGATATCAAAAGAACTACTTTCTTTCAGGCTAGATTATTTGTGTGATTATTATGAAATAGAGTTGGATCATCATAGGGCTTTATCAGATGCATTTGGATGTGCCCAATTAGCAATACAGTTTTTCAAGGAAAAAGGAGTGAGCAAGTTCGATGAGATTGAGTCTGTTTTCAATTTGAAGCTTGGTAAGTTGTTTAAGGGAGGATATCGAGGATCTGGTAAAAGGGTATATGGAGATGGTATAGATATTAGGACTATTGAAGTCGACCAATCAAAGGTAGATGAGAATAATCCGTTTTATAACAAGACAGTTGTTTTTACAGGTACATTAAAGTCAATGGCGAGAAAAAATGCTCAAATAAGAGTACTAGAGAACGGTGGTATACCAGGAAGAGGGGTTACTAATGAGACTGATTATTTAGTGATTGGTGATCAAGACTTTAAGAAATTTGGTGATGGGTTTAAAAGTTCCAAAATTAAAAAAGCAGAACAACTGTTAGGAGAAGGAAGTAGTATCGAATTACTATCAGAAAGGCAATTTTTAGAAATGATTGTTTGAATTTGAAACTTCCGCTAACAATGGCTACATGCCATGCCGGTAAAAATCTCCGAGAGGAAAATGGAGATTGAAAAACCCGCGCAGGCAGCAAAAGCCATACTGCGTCAATTTGGCCTTTTGCTGCCTGCGCTAGCATTTGTGAATTGAGACGAAAATGGTAATTTTAGAGTCCGGCACGGCAGGTAGCCGGGCCGTTGCAGGCAAGCTATAAGCTATGGAAACAACCAAGTATTGAGCAAAGAACCAAAAAGGGTTATATTTGTGTTGAAAGGTTTAGAAGAGAAAATAGAAAAGCTTGGAAATGAGCAAACTACAAGATAAATATATAAATCCATTAACAGACTTTGGATTTAAAAAGCTCTTTGGAAGTGAGCCGAATAAAGTTCTGCTGATAGATTTTTTGAACCAAATACTTCCAGATAAGCATAAGATTAAAGACCTGAATTATTCCCGGAATGAGCAAATGGGACTGAATGAACTGGACAGAAAAGCAATTTTTGACTTATACTGTATCGGTGAATCTGGAGAACGTTTCATCGTAGAAATCCAGAAGGCAAAACAAAATTATTTTAAGGATAGGAGTATTTACTACTCATCATTCCCTATTCAGGAACAAGCTCAAAAAGGAGATTGGGATTATAAATTAGAACCTGTATATACAGTTGGGATACTAGACTTCATATTTGATGATCATAAATCAGAAGAAGAGATACTTCACTTAATAGAATTGAAGAACCAAAAATGTGAAGTTTTCTATGATAAACTCAAGTTCATTTATGTAGAGCTGCCTAAATTCAAGAAAAAAGAGGAAGAACTAGAGACCCAGTTTGATAAGTGGCTCTATGTATTCAGACATCTATCTCAATTACAAGATCGTCCTCAGAAATTACAGGATAAAATATTTGAAAAATTATTCGAAGCAGCAGAAATAGCAAAGTTTACTCCTGAAGAAAGAGATGCCTACGAGGAGAGTTTGAAGTATTACAGAGATATAAAAAATGTAGTTGATACATCACGGGAAGAAGGCATAAAAGTGGTAGCCAGAGAAATGAAAAAAGAAGGAGAGCCAATAGAAAAAATCATAAAGTATACTGGATTGACCAAAGAGCAAATAAAAGAACTATAAACCGCCTGCCTGCAACAATGGCTACATGCCATGCCGGTAAAAATCTTCGAGAGAAAAATGGAGATTGAAAAACCCGCGCAGGCAGCAAAAGCCAGGCTACGCCAAGATCGCCTTTTGCTGCCTGCGCTAGCATTTGTGAAATAAGACGGAAATGGTAAATTTAGAGTCCGGCACGTCACGTAGCCGGGCCGTTGTGGGCAACCATAAACAATAATAAATTAGTAACATTCTGTATATGTGGTTAATCGTATTTTATGTAGTAGCATTATTGATAATCTTCTATTTCGCGAGAAATGAATCGAAGAGTAGGAAAGTTTATTTAGTTGTTAGTTTAGGTGTTGTAATTATTTTTATATCTAGGTTCGCATGTGACAACATAATTTGTACTTTAAATGTGTTTTTTGGGGATATTATTTCAAGTTGTGGTTCTGCTTGTGAAAAATGCGAAAATTTAGAGAAAGATATTAATTCGATAATTAATCAATCTTCATGTGAAAAGTGTCAAAAATGTACTGCAGATTGGAATATTAGAGCAGCGTGGTTCAGCCCCCTAAGAATCGGACAAAATTCTATTAGTGAATAATAATCATT
>JAGGDU010000102.1 GCA_018457135.1 Trichodesmium erythraeum GBRTRLIN201
CAGGTATACATTATACCCTTTTTTTTACTATTTTTTCACTAAAGTCCCGCTAAGTGTTGATGAACTAGAAAAAAATTACTGAATTACCCATGACCCAATAGAAGGAACAAGATACCAAATCATTAGACATATCCAAGAATCTATAACCCAGTCATAGCAATAAAAACAGGCGAATTAGACTCGAAGCAAAAAATTGCCCTAAGAAGGAATTAATGGAGGTTTGAAGGGATAAAATCTAATTTCGGCATAAAACTATGGCTCATTCTAACGTTAACTACCTCTCCAGATTTGGAGGGTTCTATTATTTCTAAAATTAGGGAACCAATTCTCAAACGAACTAATCCACAAACAGTTAATAAGACCGATTTATATCAATTTTTATGCAAGCGAAATCTTTCTTTAACCACAAAAAATACTTTTACAACTCGAATTAAATGCTCTACAAAAATTCGATTAGATGATAAAGCTTTATTTTCTTCAATTTGATTTTCTGTCAATTTTCCCTTCTTGGGTTTTTTATGGGGAGTTGTAATTTGAGTTTCTCCAATGTAAGCTTTATCACCACTAAAAGTTTGGTTTGTCTTGAATTTATTTAAAGTTTGGCGACAGATTTTAATATCACTCATTGGTCCAGGTTTTCCAATTACTACATCAATAACATCTTCAGCTTTTGGTAAGATAATAAATTGACTTTTTCGAGTATTTCTTTGGATGTTTTCCTGAATAATATTGTTTTTGTTCTTGATAGTCAGAAGGTCTTTCAATTGGTTGTTCAGCAATGTATACAATTAATTCATAATCGGTTAACAGTTCAAGAATGCTCTCTTCTTCTTGAAACTTTTTTACTTGTTCTAACAAGCTTGGTGGTAACTCTCCTTCACAAAGTTTTTGCCAATATGTAAATATATTATGAGCCGTCGACTCACTTACTTGAAAGATAAGTCCTAAAAGTTGAAAACTTATATTATGTCTTAGATAAACTAACATGAGAACAATTTGTTCTAGAAATGATAATGATCGGATTATTCCCACTTCCTGGTTGATTAATTCTGATTTTTGTTTTTTCAATTTCTTCTTAATTTTTCTGATTGAGTAATTTTCTCTGGTCTATTAATTGTTCTAGTTGCTTGTAGTCGATTCCTAATAATCTTTTTGTCTGTTTAGGATATTTCTGAATATAGCCCCAAGTATAACTCTCCATCTGTTGTTTTAAAAATTTATTGTGAAATTTATTATACCATCTTTTTGGATTTGATTCAATTATGGAGATGTCTATTTGGCTTAAGCGCGAAAGGAAAAACAACACTCATAAGTTTCTTCAGTCACAGGCTATTGTTTGGAGGCTATCCGTAATTGCACGTCGCTACAACCAGCAGGGTAAAGAAGGATTGGTAGATCGTCGCCATCAACATCCAGGTCCAAAAGGATTCCTCTGTGATGAACGACAAGCTCAACTGGAAATAGCTCTCCAGGAGAAAGCTCCCGATGGAGGATTAGGTCATGGTCGCAAGGTAGGAGATTTGTTAACAGAATTAATTAATTGATTATCAAATTAATCGGCGCAGGGGATGGAAATATTTACGCTCAATGAGATATAGATTATGAATCCCTCGGCCTGAGCATAACAAATGAGCAACCCCAGCCGAACCAGAAGAGTGGAAAAAAACTCTGCTGTCAATTTGAAAAATTAAAAGCTGAATATTGAGAGACCACTGTAGAACTCTGGGCAATGGATGAACATCGTTTGGGTCTCAAGTGAATTTTCCGACAAGCATGGACACCTATTGGAGTACAACCAACTGCAGAGGTTAACTAGCGAATAAGAGTGTTTTTGGCTCTATGGGTTTATATATCCCTATGGCAGGAGCAAACTAATTGGTGGCTCTTGCCCAAAGTCAATATTACTGTTTTTAAGCAAGTGTTGGCCGACTTAGCTTAACATTTTGGTAACAGAGAAAATAAGCACATGATATTAGTGTTAGACAGAGCAGGTTGGCACAGTAGCCAAAAACTTAAAATCCCAGAGGGTTTGCACTTGGAGTAAATACTTGCCCGCACAACTAAACTACAATCAGAAGAAAGACTCTGGCCGATAATTAATGAACCTATAAGTAATCAAAACGACTGAAAATTTATCTCAGATGGAAGATGTAGTAAATGATCGATGTATCAACTTAATGGCACAGCGTTCGCGGTAGCGTTGCGTAGCAATATTGCTCCGGGTAATTATTTTTTTTCTTTCTCTATTATACAGAAACGATATTACCGGATATGATATGATTTACTATCAAAAAGTTTATTAGGGCTTGAGGGAGTAAGTTACCCATAGAACGATATGACACTGACGCGATCGCGATCGTTACTCCATTCTGCTGATCCAATTTTCAGAAAACTATATAGGATAAAATACTCACGGGGTGACAAGCAGCTCGAAACTATTGAAAGATAGTGGTTTTCCGGATATTCACTCTGTCAAAAATTGACTTTTTTTCTGAGAATGATAATTGTTCTTTTTAAGATCTGGGTTAGGGATTAACTCACATTACCATTTTTGTGTCCACCTTTGTGGTAGCGACAAATCACATTATATGGTAACAAAAGTCAGTCCATTTATATAAATAGACCGACCCCAATGGATTTTTTTTCATTATCTGAGTCAGATTTTCAATAATCTTTGACTGAAGGTCAATTCCAAACTTGAAAAATTTTAGTTTGGTTATTGACTGTTCACAAAACTGTTGAAATAGAAAGACTAGCTGCCTGTTTTCCTTTACCAATTAAATATGAGAGTCGCCGGAAACATATACAAAAGACATCTCCAAAAATACTCAAACGCTTATCCTAACTATCTTTAGTGGTGCTATC
>JAGGDU010000103.1 GCA_018457135.1 Trichodesmium erythraeum GBRTRLIN201
GCCGAGATTATTTTGAGTCATTGCCCAGTCCATGGGGAAGTCAGTTTGGGTGTACACCAGCAAAGCTTGTTGGTATGCAGCAATGGCAGCTTCAATATTTTGGGCTTTGTCTCCCCTTATTCTGTCTCTGTGGGCATTGCCGAGATTATTTTGAGTCATTGCCCAGTCCATGGGGAAGTCAGTTTGGGTGTACACCAGCAAAGCTTGTTCGTATGCAGCAATGGCAACTTCAATATTTTCGGCTTTGTCTCCCCTTATTCTCTCACTGTACCCATTGCCGAGGCTATTTTGAGTTGCTGCCCATTCAAAGGGGAAGTCAGTTTGGGTAAGCACCATCAAAGCTTGTTGGCATGCAGCAATAGCCGATTCAATATTCTGGGCTTTGTCTCCTCTTATTCTGTTACTGTAGGCAATGCCGAGATGATTTTGAATAATTCCCCACTCTTTAGGAAACTCTTCTCGTCGAAAAATTTGACAAGCAATCTGATATCCAGTAATAGCAATTTCTAAGTTTATCGCTATATTTCCCAATGTAAAATTGCCTAATAAATTGCTAAATCTAGTAAGAGATGAACCAATTCTATGTAATTCAACTGGTTCCGTATTTAACAGTATATTAGTTGACCATTCTTGTAATAACCCAATTAAATCTTCATTTAACCTCTCTAGATTTGCTTCCAAAAATGGATAAATTTTCCATTGAGGATTATCATCATTATCAGAAACAATATTTAGTAACTCTTCGAGGAAAGACAACTCAACAGAAATTAGAGGAATTTCATCAGGAATTGACAAACTAACTCCAGCAATTTTAACTTGACGTTCCCACCTAGAAAGCTGAGAGAATTGTTTTGTTGCACCCTCCAAATCTCCACTCGTAAAAGACACCATTCCACGGGCGTAGGTAATCAGTGGTGGTTCAAATTCCGCTAAAGCAGTTGGAAAACTTTCTATAAATAACCCAAATCTAAACAACTCCTTCCAGTTTTTCTGCTTCAATCTCTCTTCAATAGCCAGTGCCAGTTTATGATTAAGCTGATTAGGCTGACTACAAGCAAGGGACATCCAATACTCAGCCGTTCCTAAGTCTCTCCTCCTCAAATCATCACCATCAAGTTGCTGTTTCACATAGTTACTGTAGAAATCTGCTAGTTCTTTTAACCGAGGCTTATCAAAACGCTTATCTTCCTTCAACTCTTGCAACAACAAATTTCGGACATTTACATCCATTTCATAAAGCTCATAGCCTACCTCACGGCACAAGCGAGATAAAAGTATGCGAGCAACTGCCGTCCAAGGAGCTTGGGGGACAAAGCGAAGCCAAATTTGGTAGAGCAAATCAGGAGTAAGTGTCTGTGGAAACGCTGCATGACAAGCTAAATCAAGATGTGTACCGTCGAATTGTTGGGCAAATCCTACCACCCTCTCAACAGCTATTTCCGAATCTATTGCTTTAGTTGAATTCATAATGATTTTTGCCGGCTCAACTCATAAAAATCTTTCCCATACACATAGCGACCACGCAAAGCATTGATAGCAGCATTAAATCCTTGAGGACTCATCTCAAACATTGGCACAAACCGAGCAATTTCCCCAGCAGTCGTGCCTTGCCAACTATCATTAGGCATAGGATTTAGCCAAGCATAATAACGGACTGACTGCCGAAGTTGTTCAATAAACCTCTGGGTGCACTCAATTCGCTCTGGGTTATAATTACTCCTGGCAGCTCCAGCATCACTGACCATAAGTACTCCTGCTCTTTCATCGATAGCTCCTAAAATATCTGTAATTAGTTGAGCTTTGAGGCGAGTTGGGTCACTATAAAAATATATTTCAGGATAATTATAAAAATAATAAACACTCGCCTGCTCAATATTTCCACCCCGTCGAGCTTTATCTATTAATTGACGGGATAAATGATGAAAAGGAATCATTGAGCCACCTTGATCAACCAGTAACACAAGTTTAACTCGATTTACATAATTTGGCATCAGCACCGCTTCAATTAAGATGCATTGCTGACAAATCTTGGCTACCGTAGCTGGTACATTCAACTTGTCCGATATACCTTGGGGGACTGAACGACTTAAAAAACGCCAACTCTGCTTAATCTGCCGAGGGGTCACTGGCAGGTATTGAGCAGCTAGATCTTGGTATTCAGAAATCATTTCATTAGACCTATTATAATGTCGGATAGCTTGAATGACCAGTTCTGGTTCATCTATTTCTAGGGGAATATCAGTCAATGGACTCGGTTTTGACACAGGTATTTCTGGCTCTTTTAATGGAGCTTTTTCCTCAAGTTGCTCAGATATGTTGCGAACAGGCGTCGCTGTAGATGGTAAAGTCGAAGAGTCCATAACTTCCTCAGACTCCTTTGATACAGGTCTAGTTGAAGCGCTAGTTGGGGAGGGATTCGGTGTATCTTCGACAGGTTGTGGTAATTCAGCAGAAGAAGGAGCATTGGTTATTGCCCGACCTAGAAGTTGATGTAACAGGCGGGCCTCCTGTTCAGATTTTGTCCACAAAGTACAACATAGTCGTTCTAAAGAGTCGCGATCGCCTATACCAAACCCACCTTGCAATGCCCTCAGCACTAACATATAGTCTTCAACTCCCAAAGGCAAGCCATATTGGCGCAAACTGTAAAAAAGAGACAGTAAGACCTTCAACAAAGGTACTTCTTCAACGACATTCATTTTCTTTCCTCCTGGGAGGAGTATAAATATTCTCTATAATCATGCCAATACTTAAGTAGAACTTGAGCAAAAGGCAGTTCACCGTTTAGCTTCCCTAATACCTCCTCTTCAGGATATTGTCGTAGAATGGTAAACCAATCAATTAACTCACTGGTACTTACCTTTTTACCAGTTTTGCCACTATCTCTCTCCATCTGTTTTCTCAGTTCACCAAAGCGCCATACTGCTTTTCTCATAACCTCCGGTGCTGCCTCTGGAAAATGAGCCTTAACAATGTTAACCAATTCAGCTTCATTAGGAAATTCGATATAATAAAAAAGACAACGACGTAAGAAAGCATCTGGTAAATCTTTTTCTTCATTACTGGTAATAAATATAATTGGTGGTTCTTTAGCCTTAATTTCGTATTCTTTCTCTACTTCTTTTTCTTGACTTTTTATCTCTGGTATGGTAAAGCGCTTTTCATCTAGCACCTGAAGCAAATCATTAGGGAAGTCAATATCAGCCTTATCAATTTCATCAATTAGAATTACAGTACGCTGGGAATTTTCAAAAGCACGACCCAGTGGCCCTAGTTTAATATAATTCCAAAGATTATCAACCCTAGAGAGTTTCTGTCCATCAAGACGGGCTAGTTGGGCATCGTGGAGGCGAGCGATCGCATCGTAAGTGTAACAACCATCTTTAGCCTTGCTTGTAGACTGAATATACCAAGGTTCGTAGGGTAAACCTAGCTCATAAGCCACAGCCCTCGCCAAGCGAGTTTTACCACTACCAGGTTCCCCCTTCAACAATAAAGGACGTTTTTGTAAAAAAATAGTCAGATTAACTGCCTCAACCAACTCTGGTGAAGGTATATAAGGTTCAAGTCCATGCAGTTCGCACTCCTGTTCCGAAGGTTGTCTTTCCCCCGTATAGAGGCGAGGAATCACTGAATCAACCATTTGGCCAACCCTCCTTCCCAACTACGGCCACAGTAATCACAAATTTGTCTATAAACCAGCTCAGGAACACCTCCTTGAGATTTTTGGAGTAATTCATCAACAGATATACTCTCAGGTACCATATTTTTTCGTACAACACTATTTTTCCATGTTTCTAAATGATAGTATGAAAATTTACCAGTTTCAGGTAAGCATAAAGGGTCCTTAGGATATTTTGAATTTTCAAACTTCCAAGTTAGGGAAACTCCTGATTTACAAACTATTCCTTTATCATCAACCAAAAACATTAATAAATAAGTTTTTTGGTGAGTAGCTTTTTCGACTATTGGCCACCAAAATTTTTTAATTAAATCTGGTAAAAAACCTGTAAAAGTACGGTGGAGTCCTGAAAAAATAAAAATTAAATTTTGAGTTTCTAAACATTGTAAAATTGCATTAATAACCTGTTCGTCTGTAGTATTTGAACCAAAAAATTCAGAAGAAATTTTTCCCCATAATTCCCTAATATCGCTCATCCGAGTTAAATCCCTTTGGATTTTACGTCCATTACTTAATTCTGGCAATTTACGTAATAGCCTAGTAAGCAGAGCTTTCTGACCACAATTTTCATCATACCCATCAATCAGAAAAGCTCCCGTTCGTTTGTGTGATTTTTGGCATTTTATAGCTTTTCTAACAGTATCTTCTTGTTCTGAAAAATCAATATCAATTATTGATTGAAACAACTGGCTGTTATTATTATTGCCTAAAGATGTTGATGAATTTAAGGGTAAAGATGGATTTTCTAATTCTTTTTTAACCTTGTTCCATAAATTATTAATTCTATGCCACATCTCGTCTTCTTCATAGTATTCATCTCTCAAATTTTCCAAAAAAATTATAAATATACACCCATATTCTTGATGTCTTGTTTTTATTAAAATATCCAGATTTAACATCACTAATAACCCTGGTGTATTAGCTTCTTTCAGTTTATTTGATACCACATTTAATTCCTTAATTGCCCCGCAAAAACTACGCAAGTATTGAAAATTGGTAAAAATGTCGCATTCTAAAAGAACATCCCTGCATTCTTTATAAAGTTCTCCTGGTAGCCCACTCATACAATTTTTTATAAAGATTGTATTACACTATTAATATATAATAATAGAAATCTACACCTATAGCATTTTTTTGGCAAACCCAGTTAAAAACCATCTTGATAATTTTGTCCCAACCTTTGAATTTCTTGCCCAGTCACATACCAAAAACTTACAGCAGGTCTACCATGCAGGAAAACTGCTATATGATAATTTTCTGCAATCTTTTCTTAATATTCAACAGTTCTTGTCACAAGATATTATATTCATGACTTACCCAGAACTGCCATATCTAGCATTTACCCCCTATGGTATTTGCCACCTACAGATAGCGCATTATCTAAGAGTTTGTGTAGGTCCTGTATATTTTAGTCATTTTTTTTTGATAATGACACTACATTTACTGTCATAGCCTAAGTCTTGTTAGAAAATGTTCTTGAGTTGCACTACCGCTTAACCAAACCTGTGATACTATCACTTTTTTATTCAAAATATTTGAAATTACTTCAAGTTATCAACTACTCAGAATTCGAGCATTTCACCTTTGCTTCTTCAGGTGTTGAAAATTTGTCAGGAATAAACATGAAACCGGACGGCTGACTCGGACAACGATAAACCCGAATTGAGTTCAACGGTACTTTTTGACGATCGCCAGTCCCTGATTTAAATATAATTTCTCCTGTAGCCCCCTGAACGATGAAATTTTCATCTGCCAATGTCTTCTGAATTCCTTTGCTAGTAGGGCGAGTACCTTGTTCCTGAATACCTTTAAGAATTACCTGCATTGCGTCATAGCTAAAAGCTGTACGGGCGCTAACATAACCTTCCCAAAGTTTGACAGCGGTATCAAAAAAATCAGAATTGTTGAGAGGATGCCCAGGAACAATCAAAATCAGTTTTTCTAGGAGTTGATATCGTGTTTCTTGGGATTGATCTTGAGCAATTTTCAAGGTTCTCGGGCTATAAACTGACCAATTAGCTACTATCCAATTTTGACCACCATTTTCTTCAATAATTTTGAGACTATTATCGAAAGCATCACTTACTTGACCATCTGATATTAAAACAATTGCGAATTCCTGATCTCCTGCTTGTCTGCGGGCCTCATTGATGGCATCTTTAACCTTAAAATTATCCTCAGCAAAATAATCCATATTAAGTGATAAATTAATTATTTCTCCTTTTCCTTCAAATTTTTCTTCAAATTGTTTTTTTAAATCAGCGGAATAATAACTCTTAGGATTATAAAAAATTACAACTCTTGTTTGATTTTTATTCAGCAAAGAGTTAACCATGTTCTCTGCTTGCTCAATAGTCGTTGTGGTAGTCCGGAAAAAAACGTCTACCCTTTCTTCGGCGGTGAGTTTAGAAGTGGTTGTGCCTGGGGAAACCATTACTAGTTTTGCATCATCATATATATCTTTAGTCGCCATAGTCATCTCACTAGCCCAATGACCAACAACACCTAAAATTTCTGGGCGGCCGACTATTTTCTTCGCAACGTTCTCTGCGCCATCCTCTGAGTTAGCATCATTAGCAATAATAACTTTTAAGCCTTTATCATTATCATTATCATTAAACCTTTTGGCTTTTAGATCTACATTTGGAAAAGGCAAAAAAGAGAATTGCTTTTTCTTGAATAAACTTAAGTTAACTTCTGTTTGTGCTTGAGCTACTCCCCGCAAAATTTCTTCAGCAAGTTCTCCATTCACCTGCTCATTTTGATCTATAACTGGAACTACAACTGCAATAGTATAAGGATCAGCTTTTATATGTTCTAAAAAAGCATTATTGATATAAATTAAAGTTTCTGGGTCCCGCCTTTCATTCTTCCAGCTTTCCTTAAGAGTATTTGCCACTCCAGCAAAACAATTCTGTATTTTAGTATTATTTTTCCAAATAGCTTGAAAATGATTCCAGGATTTCTGGCAGTATTGAACTTCTTTTACACCATTTTCTTTTTCTAGAGGTCTAGATGATTCTACCAGAATTTCCTCACCTATACTAATGTTATCACCAAGAGGCTCATGTCTAGGAAGATAAATTAACCAGCGATAAATTGAAAAAATATCAATCAGAATCAACAAAAACGAAATTATCCAACCGGTAGGATTTTGGGACAAAAACAGAGTTATCCCCCTGGTAAGATTTTGGGTTAGCCCAGGTTCATCTCCAATCAGCTCTTCTTTTCCCACAGGGGGTCTGGATGGTATTGAATTAAGACGATCATTGAAAATAGGAATTTCCCATTCTTGGATTTTTCCCCCTTCTCGGGATGCTTCAAGAAACCAAGATTTCAACTGATCCTTGCCTTTAATGAGTTCAAGTTCAATTTTATTAACTGTATAGTAATGCCAAATTTGTTTAGCTTTAGTATCAGTATGGTCACGTAGATAAAGGACAAAGGGGTAACCGGCAGTAATTTTTGTATTCAAGTGCATTTGAGCATCGACAGGATGATCGGTCAGTAACAAACAGGCACGATGTTTTCTAGCCCAATTTTGGGTGTTATTGTCGTCACAAGCTTGGTGAAATTGGTGGGTATGAATAGCCAGTTTGCCCTCATTATTTTCACCAATAAGCTGAAGAAAGCTTGTATTCAAACCCAAAATTCCGAGTTTTGCACTATTCTTTTCGATAGTGGCTGAAAAATCTCCTGGTAGAATACCAGCTTTTAGGTGTTCTGGCTTCCAGGGTTGTCTTTTCCACCAAGCCATATAATTTGCAAAAGCTTCAGCCATGACTAGACGATAGTCTGATTTTGCATCCTCCCAAAATTCTTGTTGTACCTCTGGTTCCTCAGACCACCGTTTTAGAAGTCTTACCGCTGGTTCTTTTTGATTAGGTCTAACTAAATCGTGATTTCCAGGTATTGCTAGTAGCTTAGGAGACGAACCCCATTCTTGGAATTTTGCCCATAGTTGTTCCAAAAGCTGATCGAGCTTTTCAAATTCTTCAGCACTACCCTCCTGAGTCAAATCACCAGTAAATAGCACTAAGTCCCACGGCTCACTTTTCTCGTGGAGCCTGTTTAAATCTTCAAAAAATCTTTTTTTTACGCGAGATGATCCCCCATTCTGTTCTTTTATGACTTGATGAAAGTCGGTTAAGTGTAACCAATTAAAGCTAGTTTTGTTATCAACACTATTCAGCTGTTTATTAAGCTCTTTTTCTAATTTAGATAAAGTGCTATGCCGACTATCTTCTCGGTCAAACGTCTCACAAAGCAACCTTACCAAAATAACGAGTCCATTCTTATTGGTATGATATTTACCCACTAAAAAGCCAATCACGTGTGTTACTCGTTGGTCCGTATTGATACCTTGTGGTAAACTATTAGCCCAAAGGGAGAGCTGACGGTGACCGTTGAAAAAACTCTGTAGTTCTTCATTGCTGTTAAATTGCTCACACCTTGACAGAGATGCACTCAGTTTAGAATAGAGTTCAGGAGAAATTCCGCCCATATTTTTATCGACAAAAATTATTGTACTACACTATTAACATATACACCATTAACATATAATAATCAGGAGCTACAATTACAGCATTTTTTTTTGCAAGTTCAGTTAGAAACCATCTTGATAAATTAGTCCTAACCTTATTACCTGATGATATTTCGATGGAAGAGTTTGAATATTTGTTAGATTTGGCACCGGGAAAAGATGTCAAACTTTTCTCATAAAATGGTTTTGAAAACATTAAATTCCGATTCTTTTAATACCTCATAAACTCAGGACTACCAAAAATTAAAGCCGCCCTTAAATCACCAGGACTTTGATCAATTACCCCACGAGTCTGAGCAGAAAAATTATTACCCAAAGTCCCCATTAACTTTTCTGCACTAATAGGTTTACCCCGACCCAATAAACCACCAGATAAAGGCACAGCTAAACTACTCCGTCGAATCATGGTATCCGAATCTAACCAAGCATCTTTTGTATTTTTATAACCATCAGGAGTAATACAACCATAAATAGGCATTCCTAACTGGTCTAAAATCCCATTAATAGGTCGAAAATTATCAACCTCATTACCAATAGCTCTCATCGCAGAAACTACAAACCGATAAGGATTTTTAAACTTAGAATTATATACCTCTGGTTGCCAAAACTCTGAACTATTGAACAGAGTATTAAGTACCCGAGAAATATCCCCATCACTCTCCAAAAAACTCTGAGATAAAACTTTTACTAAAGACTCAGATGGTTGGTCTAAAACAAAAGTTTGAGCTAATTTATAACTAATATATCTAGCCGTTGAAGGATGACTAGCCAAAATATCTAAAGCTGTTTCACCTTCAGCTATCCCATTCTCTTTAATTGTTTGTCCGAGAAAAAATTTATCTCCTGGTTCGTGACGTTTTTGATCAAAATAAAATCCATCTTTATCTTCTGCTCTTTTGTTATTAGGAGGTAGACCCCAACCAGTCAAAATTTTTGCTAAAGCCATAACATCATCTTGACTATAGCCTCCATCCACACCTAAAGTATGTAATTCTAATAATTCTCTAGCATAATTTTCATTTATTCTACCTCTACGGCTTTGCCAATTATCTAAATAAATTAACATAGCTGGATGATGAGCAGTAGCGCCTAATAATAATCTAAACTTTCCCAAAGCATAGGGTCTAATTGCCTGCTGTTCATAACAGCTAAAATATAAACGATTTAGTCCTTGACGACCAAAAACATTAAAGTGATTATACCAAAAATCTACCATCACCTCCTCTAAATGACGCGGACTTTCTAGATTCCTTAAAAAACGTCCTTTACTCCCCTGTAAAAAAACCTTTTGCTCAAAACGTTGTTTGATTCTATTTAATGCTATTCTATCTAATTTTAATTCTTTTCCCTGTTGTTGAAGTTGTTGTAATTCTTTGATTATTTCACTAGGAGTTAGGGGTAATGTATCTAGATATTTTAGCTTTTGAATTAGTAGTTTTTGGTAGGGTATAGAATTAGGTTCTAGTTGAGATTGAATATAATTTTCTACACCAATATTTTTAATCTTTTCAAGTTGTCCAGGAGTCGGTCCTAAACTAAGACGATTAATTAAGTGTAAAATTTTAATATCAGCCATTTCAGTTATGAATTATGAGTTATAAATTATGAATTATGAATTATTATTTATTATATTATTTATAAACTGTTTTTCAAAAGAATCTTAAATCCAAACTGAGCTTATTAATATTGCTAAAAACCATTTTTCTTTCCCTTGGTCAAGAACGAATAAAAAATCATGATCTGCCAAACAATATTCTTGAAACCTAAGAGACAATGATAATTTCTCAAAAATATATCTTACAGGTTATAAAATATTTTCATAAGCTCTGGTATCCCGTAATTAAAATCAAACAATACCATTTCTCTAACCTTGATGCTACCTTTGGATGGTAGTAACAATAACTGGAAAAATCATAGACATTAGTTAACAATAAAATTGCGTCAATAAATAGTATTTAGAAATAAAAAAAACTAAATTAGCGCCAAGTTTTTGAGAATTGATATAACTTTAATATATTTGAACTTACGCCAAAAAACCTGGTTTCTAGGATAAACTATTGTTTGTAACAAACAATAGACATCCATAAAAAAACCAGGTTCCTAGGTACTTGTGAATAAGTCCTGTTAATAATTAAACTATATCTACTTTTCATTTAAATATTAAAGTAGTTTAGCCATGACCACGACCATTACCATTACCATTCTTGATCAAGACCTTTTCAGCTAACTTATTTGGCACTTCTTGTAAATGATCAAATTGCCAATTAAAAGAACCCACTCCCATTGTTTGCGATCGCAACTCCACAATTAAATCTTGCATTTCTGACAAAGCCAAATAAGCAGAAGTCTTATCCCACCTTTCCCAGTCAGTCATACTTTCATAACCCAATATCTGACCACGACGGATACTAATTAACTGCAAAACTTTTGAAGTAAACTCATTAGGTGCAAAAATATCCACCAAAGCAATAGGTTCCAACAATACTGGTTGGCAGTCACTCATTCCCTGCTGCATTGCCACTCGCGCTGCCTGCTTAAATGCTTGCTCCGAACTATCAACAGAATGATGCGACCCATTAGTCAACGTCACCGCCACATCAACCACGGGAAAACCGAGAGGACCCTGTTGAAGATATTCCCGCACCCCTGTTTCCACACCAGAAATATATTGCTTCGGCACCACTCCACCGACAACAGTTTCACTAAAATTAAAACCTGACCCCCGTGGCAACGGTTGAATATCTAAATACACATCCCCAAACTGCCCATGACCCCCACTTTGATGTTTATAACGACCATGAGAAGTAGTCTTTTTCCGAATAGTTTCTTTATAGGGAACTCGGGGTAAGTAAGTTTTCATCGAAACATTATACTTTCGGTGCAAACGCTCTAAACTTACCTGTAGATGAATTTCTCCTTGACCCCAAAAGATGACTTCGTGAGTATCCCCATGTTGTTCCCATATTAATGCCGGGTCTTCTTCTAGCAACTTTGTTAAAGCGCTGCTCATTTTTACTTCATCTTTACGGTTTTCCGGAGCGATCGCCATAGCAAAAACAGGAGGCAATAGTATTACTCTTGGCAACTTAGTTTTCCCATCTGCATCTATAGTTAAAGTATCACCTGTATGTATACCTTCCATCCGACTGAGGGCAACTATTTCTCCAGTTTTAGCTAACTCTAGACTTTCTGTTTGCTGACCCATCAACCGATATATTCCACCGATGCGCACTCCATTTAAAATCATGCCATCAATAATTTCCCCTTGCCATACCCGAACTAATGAGAGTTTACCACCTTGAGGAGTGTAGTAAGTTTTCAAAACTTGAGCAATAGGTGTTTCAGAATTTGATTTTAAACCTCGACGTTTTGCCGTTTCTTTTGGTACAGGAGTTTCTCGCACCAGAGCATCTAGGAGGGAACGCACACCAGAATCTTTTTCTGCCACCCCTACAAATACAGGTACAATTAAATCTGCACTTAACTCCATTTTGATGTCAGCAACTATTTCTTCAGTAGGTGGTTCGATATTTTCGACCAACTCTTCCAATAAATTATCATCAAAATTAGCTAACTCTTCCAGCATTTGTTCTCTAGCAGCTTGTTCTTCTACTTTCAAAGACTCAGGAATTGTTACAGGGTCTGATGGCGCCCCTGGATGATAATGATAAGCTTGTTCAGTTACTAGGTCAATAAATCCAATAAGTTGGTTATTTTTAGCAATGGGGTATTGATGGGGAACAATGGGGCGGTTGGATACAGTTTTGAGTGCTTCTAATACTTCACCAAAGTTAGATTTACAATGAGTTTCATCCCTACAGACCCGATCCATTTTGTTGATGAAGACTATATGAGGAATTTCCCAGTCATCAAGAAATTTTAATAGTGGAGCAAGGGTTAGAACACGAGCTGGGTCTGGTTCACACACGACTATTGCTGCCCCTGCTCCAATAAGAGCGTTATTGGTTTCTTGAGCAAATTCTATGGAACCAGGGCAGTCTAGAAAGGTAAAGTTAATGCCGTCGTACTTAGTACTAGCGGCATTTATTTCTACTGTCATGGAGCGATCGCGAGCTTCTGGACTACCATCTCCAATGGTGTTACCATCTTTAACACTGCCTTTACGGGATATTGCTTTTGTAATTGATAATAGGCTTTCTAGTAATGTTGTTTTTCCACTTAAATAAGGGCCTACTATGGCAATATTCCTGACATTTGAAGCGACTTTTTCTGACATAATTATCCTCCTGGCGAATGCTTAATGATTCAGCATTGATAATTGACAAAATAGCTTTTTTTGTTAGATTTTATATATTTTTTTTATACTCTACAAGCTATACTTTAAGAGGTTAACTTACTTTTAGCTACCATTAAAAAAATTTTCAATTATTTTAAATTTTAGTTTAAATTAAATAAAGTTTAATAAACTAAGATCAAATATATTTAATTTTTGTTACTAAGCTTTACCGACAGCTAAAATTTATATATAAAGATTAAACTCATTTATTCTCTAGGACTTACCCACCCATCTGAAATTATTAACCTTATGTAAGACCTCTTACTATATATAGTAGTTATGGTAAGTCCTGTTATAAAAGTTGAATTACCAATATTAAAAAAAAAGGAAAAGATACTATATTTATGCCTATCTTTGGTGAATTGCAGAGCTATTTCATTTAACAAAAAAGCACCTATAAATGAGCAAAAAATACTCTAATCTTTATCTTTTCCTGACTAAGCTTAGAGAATAAAACAGGTATGGGTAGATTGCAAAAAAAATCTATAATTATTAATTAATTCTTAACTATTACTATTGGAAGCTGAAATATTTCTAGACAGACTGCCCTTATTACCTGTACTTAATCTTAAAATTTCAAATATAATTGTTGTAGTTATTTTGTGTATCTAAACTCATATCTAGTGTCTAATTGCATAAATTAATATACTTATTGAGCCGATAAAAACCTTTGAACTAAAAGAAGGTAATAAAAAAATAATATTACTAAGTTTTGCAACTAAACACTAGCATTAAACTGAACTAAACTTATTTAACAACTTATTTAATATTAACCGTTTTGATTGCTGATATTATGTCAGAATTTTGTATGAATACAAGTAAGATTTGCATTCATACACTAGCTGAAAATATAAGTGACGGTTAAGATACCTATCCCACAAATCTATTAAAGCCATCCTATATTTATGTAATGCCATAAATTGTCTTTATAGCAGTCAAAATAATTCACTCATAGTGCTGAATAACTTTACTCTTATGGCTAAATTTAACCTGTTCCAAAACTTTTCTAATCCTAATTATTTTGGTGTAAAGCAAACTTCTATTTTATGAGCTGGACGAGCAACAGGAAATGTATTAATTGTCAAATCTTGATTCTCTTTAAATTTCCAACTACAATTATCTAGTAGGGCAGATATAAAGATTTTGATGACCAAATAAGCAAATTCTTTACCTATACACTCCCTGGCGCCACCTCCAAATGGGATATAACAAAGAGGTTTCTTTTTATCTTCAGCATTAGTAGGGTTAAACCTTTCTGGATTAAATATTTCTGGTTGCTTATATATTTCTGGATCTTTAAGAACTGAACTAATGTAATAATATGCATGCCACCCTTTAGGAATTCGGAATCCTTGAAAAGAACAATCTTCAATAATTTTTCTAAGTCCACCACTAACAGGAGGTACTAGCCGTAATACTTCTTTAATTACTTGTTCTAGATAAACCATTTTCTTGTATTTATCTAAAGATAATGGTTCTGAAACATCCATTTTTTCTTGTTCTATTTGAAGTAATTTTAAAACATCTAAATGTTCAGATGTTAAGATGAAAAAAGAACTTAATGCTGAACTTAATTCCTTTTTTCCTAATGATAAAAGATTAACCATTTGCCCTACTATTTCTCTTGGAGTTAGTTCATAATTCATTTGTTCTTGAACTGTCAGTAATATGCCTAATATATCTGAACCAAAATTATTTTCTTTCTTTCTTCTGACAATGATTTGTTCAAATTGATTAAATAACTTATTCTTGCTTTCTAAAGCACTACCGAATTTAGTCCAAGGAAATACTACAGGTATAGTATTTAATCCTGAACTCATATCTTTTAAATAATTACTAATCTCACTTTTTGAAGCATAATCTATACCTAGCAATAATTTCAAAATCATATCTAAAGTATAATTATTTATTTCAGAATATAAGTCTACATAATCAGATTTAATCCATTTTAAAAAATAGCTCTGACTCAAATCATGAATAATATCAATATAATTATTTAAGTTTTTACTTTTGATGGTTTTAGCTAATATTTTTTGTCTCTCTCTATGTTCTTTACCTGCTAAAACAGTAATGTCATTTTCACCGAATATTCTTTGATAATTTCTCAAAATTTGAGAGTATGTGAAGTATTTATTTTCATTAGTTAAAATAAATTTAATAGCTTCATATCCTTGAAAGTAAATAAAATTTTTACCGAGAAAGTTGGTTTTATAAACAGGACCATATTTTTGATAAACTTCTTCTATAAAATTTTGAGGGTTTTTGAAGATTTTTTTGTTTTGTCCAATAAAAGGTAATCCTAAATCCCCAGGGGGTAAAGCTAAAGAAGAAGCTGGATTGGATGATTTAAAATTCATATTCATAAATATTTTATTTGACTTATTTAAATAGATTTTTGATGCTTGAAAAAAACATTAATGTAATTCTATCACCATTAAGTATACAATCAAGTACAAACGAAATTTTTTCGACAATCTTTAGTTTTCAAAAGGTTACAGCTAGAAACATTTACTTATAGAACTCAGACCAACATCAATTTCCTAATACTCCAGAATATAATTAACTTTAGATAAATTGAATTGATTTGATTTAATTACTGATGTTTAGCTTTAAACTAGAAAAGTATACCCAAAACCAACAGAAAAAACCTAAGTAATAATTGGATATGTTGAAAAACTTATTATCTCAAGTTATATTATTTCCTTGCTGGTTTAAAAAATTAATCAGTTCTTTACTGGACAAGGCTAACTTTAATACCCCATTCCCAAATAGCTCGATTCGCAAATCATTAAAATTTGGCCTTTGCGTAACTGTTTTATGTCTCTTCTGTTTTGGCCTTGTACCAATGATGGCCATAGCTAGAGAATATCAATCTTCAGGAGAAATCTCAATCAAACCCTACTTAGACCGAGTAATTAAAAAAGTCACAGAATTTCGCCTCAATAATGGCATGAAATTCATCGTTCTGGAACGACATAGTGCTCCTGTTATTTCCTTTGTCATCTATGCGGATGTGGGTGGAGCCAACGAGCCAGACGGCAAAACAGGTGTAGCTCACTACCTCGAACATTTAGCTTTTAAAGGTACAAAAAAAATTGGCACAAAAGACTATGAAGCAGAAAAACCTATTTTAGATAATTTAGATAGGATATTTGCACAAATTCAGCAAAGTAAAATAGATGGCAAAACTGAAGAGGTTGCTAAACTAAAAGCAGACTTTGAGAAAGCTCAAAACTTGGCATCTGAATATGTTAATCAAAATGAATTCTCGAAAATTGTCCAACAAGCAGGAGGAGTAGGACTAAATGCTGCCACTTCCGCAGACTACACTCAATACTTTTATAGCTTACCTGCTAATAAACTAGAATTATGGATGTCTTTAGAGTCAGAAAGATTTCTAGAACCAGTATTTAGGGAATTTTATAAAGAAAAACAAGTAATTCTGGAAGAGAGGCGATCGCGCACCGAAAATTCACCCGTTGCCCAAATATTAGAAGAGTTCCTCCGTAAAGCTTTTCTGGTACATCCTTATGGTCGCCCGATCATTGGTTATTCAAAAGAAATACAAAATTTAACCAGAGAGAATGTTCGGAATTTTTTCGATCTTCACTATGTTCCTAGTAACTTAAATGTAGCAATAGTGGGAGATGTTAACCCTAAGGAAGTTAAAAAGTTAGCAAAAATATACTTCGGTCGCTACAAAGTCAAACAAAAACCCCCAAGACTTAATGTTGTTGAGCCTACTCAAGCTGAGACGCGGGAAGTAACGATGGAGTTGCCATCCCAACCTTGGTATATAGAGGGTTATCATCGACCAGCAATGAATCATCCTGATAGTGTAATTTATGATATGATTACTAGTATTTTGAGTGATGGTCGTACTTCTCGCCTCTATCAGTCATTAGTTGAGAAACAACAAGTTGCACTTGTAGCTAGAGGGTTTAGTGGTTATCCGGGAAGTAAATACCCACATTTGATACTATTCTATGCTATGACTGCTCCTAATAGTAATATAGATGAAGTAGGAGCAGCTTTGCAAGCAGAAATTGAAAGGTTGAAAACAGAGCTAGTTTCTGAACAAGAGTTACAGCGGGTAAAGACTCAAGCGCGGGCAGGTATGTTACGTTCTCTAGATTCTAACATGGGTATGGCTTCTGCTCTGTTGGACTACGAAGTTAAAACAGGTTCGTGGCAAAATTTATTTAAAGAGTTGGATATTATTAATGCTGTAACTAGGGAAGATATTCAACGTATAGCTCAAAAAACTTTTGTACCAGAAAACCGAACTATTGCTAGACTACTTTCTAAGCAAAATTAAGTTTGGTAGTATCGGTTAAATAAAGTAGATTTGATTCGGGGGAAAGTATTTACTGATATTTGTTATCCCACAAACTGGCTTTCTGATCACATTCTACTCCTAAGCAGAGTTGATCTAATGGTAGAACTCTAGTAGTGGACTGACACACCTAAAAAGGTATTTTTTGAACTAAGTAAAATCTAAGACGCCCCTTATTATGGTTTGCTTATTATGAGGGGAATTGCTACGTTCTATCCTACCAAATATAGGCTGATAGCACCATTTTAGCTTTTTCTGTCTAGCAAGGGTTTTTAGCTGCCTACCACAAACTACGGTTTAACAGTTAAAAATTATGTGGCGCCTTAACGCTCCGTCGATAAGTATACTGGATATAAAGTTTGGCGTGACAAAGATTTCCACTCATACCTGTTACACTGGATATAAAGTTTGGCGTGACAAAGGTTTCCACTCATACCTGTTACAGTTTAAATTTTAGCTGTAAATACGCAGCTGACAATAATGAACTTTTACGTCTAAATCTAACAAAAACAAATTATGCTCTCTCACCAAAAGAAAATTACTAGATCAAAGCTTTTCTTAATAGCATTTTTAGTAATAGTAATCCTATTATATATTTTAGGAAGGATGCCAGCTATAGCTATAACACCACCAAAACATTACACTGAACTAGAATTTCCACCATTACCAAAATTAGAGCTGCCTGAATACACTCGCTTTAAACTTGAAAATGGCATAGTTGTATATTTAATGGAGGACCATGAGCTTCCTCTAATTGGTGGACGTGCTTTATTTCGTACAGGTTCAAGATTTGAACCAGAAAATCAAGTAGGTTTAGCAAACTTAACTGGAACTGTTATGCGTACAGGAGGTACAACTCAACACTCTTCTGAATACATAAACCAACTACTTGAACAAAAAGCGGCAGCGGTAGAAACAGGTATCGGGGGTACTGCTGGTAGTGCTAGGTTTAGTTGTCTTACTGAAGACTTGGCAAAAGTTTTTGAATTATTTACTGAGGTAATTCGCGAACCTGTATTTACTGAGGAAAAACTAGACCTTGCCAAACAACAATGGCAAGGTAACATTGCTCGTCGCAATGATGATCCTGGATCTATTGCTAGTCGCGAGTTCCAAAAATTGATTTATGGAAGAGAAAGTCCTTATGCTAGAACTGTTGAATATGAAACTCTCAATAATATTTCCCAGGAAGATTTAATTGATTTCTATACCAAATATTTTCATCCTGAGAATATGATTTTGGGAATAGTGGGAGATTTTAATACTAAACAGATGCGATCGCTGGTCACAGAAAAACTAGGGGACTGGCAACCAAGTCGTCAAGCATTGAAGTTTCCTCTACCAAAAGTTACTCAGGCTGAAGTTGGTAATATATTTTTTGTAGAACAACCTCAGCTAAATCAAAGTTATATACAAATGGGTCATTTAGGCGGAAAATTAGATAATCCTGATTATACAGCTTTGAGTGTAATGAATAGCATCCTGAATGGTTTAGGGGGGCGCTTGCTCAATAATATTAGATCCCGCCAAGGTTTAGCTTATTCTGTTTCTGCTTATTGGAGTGCTAATTATGATTATCCAGGAGTATTCGTCGCTGGTGGTCAAACTCGTTCGGATGCAACTGTCGCATTTATCCAGTCTATTAATGAAGAAATTGAACTTATCCGCACTCAACCTATTACACAAGAGGAACTTAAGCGGGCTAAAGATTCGGCACTCAATTCATTTATTTTCAACTTTCAAGACCCAGCTCAAACTTTATCCCGTTTGATGCGATATGAATATTATGATTATCCTCAAGATTTTATTTTTCGTTATCGCCAGGAATTGGAAAAAATTACAGTTGCAGATGTGCAAAGAGTTGCTCAAAAATATTTGCAACCTGAGAAAATGGTAACTTTAGTTGTGGGTAATAAAGAAGCAATTCAACCGCCTCTGAGTACTTTGGGAGATGGGATTGAAATTACTTCTATAGATATTACAATTCCAGAACCAAGTTAGACGGCTTAGTAGGAGCGAATAACTCTGAATTCTTCCCAAGATGTTTAGGTAGCATTCTACAGGAAAACGCCCCTACAAAACCTAATTATACTAATGCTACCAGACTTAATATCACTACTGTCCGGTTGAATAGTTATTATAGTAGGACTTACGCCAGGAAACTATATATAGTGTTTAATATTTATTTTCGATCTATATTCTGTAAGTCCCACTAATAAACTAGAAAATTGTGTATAAAGGGTTGCCCGAAGTTAAAATAGTGAAGTTAATTTCGATTTGCAGATAACTCTTATGTCCTTATAGGTAAAATTCCTACTGCTTTTTTGTGTTGAAATGACAAATTTAAAAGAATTTCTTGATTTTTGTACCGTAGAGGAAAAACCAGTAATTTTTATATTCAGCTATGGGATACTGAAGAAATAAAGTTAGACTAAGTGCGGGAGTTGTTTTGGAATAAGCCATCGGTTGATTTGTTGGTATTGTCTGCTTGTCGCACTGCTGTAAGAACTGGAATTTAGACTAAATACTTGAAGGTGCTATTAAGAAAAGAATTAAAAAAAATTGAAACCATCAACAGATGTGAGAAACAAGATTTGACATTAGTTGACATGCATTGAGGGGCATAATAATTTTTTAACCCACTATCATACTCATCAGTGATACTGATACTCAGACTATTCAACTTCTTTGTCAACAATAATCAAAAGAGCTGTGGCTTTATAATTTAAAAATTCTTCAAAACCTCTGTCTCTTCAGGATGGTAGGTATTGTTTATTCAAAATGCTATAAATAATTGCTATGTCTGAGTTTGATGTCTTTTTACCATCTATTTAGGAACAACTCTAAAGATAAAATCAGGCATTAAATTAAAATTATTTTGCTCAAATGCTTGATTTCACGTTAAAATCATTTCGTAATCAAGTTGATCATTTATTGGAAAATGCCAAGGATGCTGTTTTTGAACTGACTGATGCAGTAATGTTAAGCCCTAGTCCCAACTGGAACTGCATAATTATCTTTGTCCCCAGCATATCCCAGACAATGGCACAGCTACCATCAAGGCTCTCGAAAATTGTCATCAATAACAATATAAATTGATTGCAGTTTATATCAACCAAATGCCATTGTTGGTAGGAGATCATAGTGCTTGGCTACGAACAGAAACGAGTGTTTGGTCCGTGAGTGATCAAGGTACATTGGGGTTAATGACAGAGTTTTATACTCATTTGAATAGTGTTAAGATTAAGTCAGAGGCGTTAATACAGGGACAGTTAGCAATGTTGCAAGGGAAGGTGGTTATTACATATCGGGAGTTGAGGGGAAGCAACACTCGTGGTGTGGTGAAATTACCCTCGGCGTTCGCAAATATTAAGAATCAAAATTTATCTCATCTTTATTATTGGGAAGGGTTTACTATTGTTGTTAGTTCTTGGTAATAAATACTACTGAGTAAGTATTTATATTTAATCATAACCTACGCACGAGCACTACATCCAGTCAAGGTAAATGCCATTCGCAACTACATATAGCGTTTTCAAGGTTAATTTGCTTAATTACTATTAATATCTCCCTAATAATTTGACTCCTGCTCAAGGTAAATGAAGATAATTTTTATAGTATAAATACTTAAGCAAATTACTGATTTTATACTAATTTTTATGCTAAAAATTGAAGTAGAGAATGTGGGCTATAATATTATCTCCAGTTAAATGCTTACACTTTGGAGGGTTTTCCTAGGAGGCTCTATGGCTCTCAGCAGAAGGATAGAATTGACAGTTACGGTCCTTAGTTTTTTGATCACTGATGTTCCGGACATAATATTACTTATTATCCGGACATCATATTAAAAACAGAACCGGACGTTTTATGAAACGTACCTACCTGAGTCTAGTGAGTTCAAAACCGTTGTTAAATATACTCCCTAATTTCTAATTTGGAAATTATCCTCAGTAATATTGGGAGCACCATCAAGGATAGCAAACTGAGTAGACTCACCATCTACATTGTAGAATAGACCTCCAGACTTTTCACTATAAACAATGAAAGCATCAGAGTCATCTACACTATTATCAGTGTTAACGGTTTCAAAATCATTATTAACACTAAAACCAATTCCAGCAGTACTATTAAGCTCAGTAAAGCTTGACTTATCAAGAAGAATTAAGTCGCCTTGGTTTCCATCTTCATTTGTCCTGAGGTCTAGTTGGAAATTATTGATAGTATCAATACCAAAATTATCAGACTCAAATTCTTCATTACTATTGAAGATAAAGCGGTCAATACTTGCACCACCAGTCAAAGTATCATCACCAGGACCGCCATTGATGCGATCACGCCCTTGACCACCATTTAACTGATCATCACCATCACCACCCAAGAGGTGATCGTTGCCTTGACGACCTTGAAGTTCATCATTACCATCCTGACCCAACAATAAGTCATTGCCACGACTACCAATTATTTGATCATTACCAATACGACCTGCTAAGGTATCCGCGCCATTCAAACCGATAATAGTATCGTCTCCAACACCACCAATGAGACGCTCTGTTTTAGGAGTACCTTTAATTAGCAAACCCTTATCAACAAGGAGAGGTTGTTCTAGCTCTATCTGAATTATTTCGGTATTATCAATATCATCTCCTCGGCTTTTGGAGAAAGGATAGTTGTTGTCGTTGGCAACCAGAATAGTGTTTTCATCAATAACTAACATATTCTCAATGCTGGAAAAAGGGAAGTTAAAGCTAGTATCTCCATCACCATTAAGGTCATTAGGATCCTCAATATCTAATAAGTCTACAATTTCCTCTTTTTCAACAAAACCCTGATCATCAACTTCATAAATGTCAATTTTAAATATTTTTTTGAACTCAGCTTCATTCCCTTGACGATCATCCAGTTCAATAACTAAAAATTCACTTTCATTAATAGGAGTAAAGTCACCGATAGTATGACCAGTAACATCAGTAGGATAGAAACCAACTAGCTCCTCCTCAAAAGAGCTAGAAACAGAGTCGAACTCGTAAATTCGTAAAGCATTATCTGGATCGCCTTCAACTGTACCCCCTAATAAAGGATAGAAAGTTTGGCGATCGCGACTGAATGCCATACCTTTATAACCGCTGGAAGTAGCCAAATTAGGGTCGTTTTGTTCTAGAACTTTACGACCTGTCCCAGGGAAGTCAGTAAAGAAACCATCTACACCTATATCTATTAGTTGTTGAAATTCCTCCTCCGCAGTTTGAGGTGTTCCTGTGCCAAAAGCTTCTAGATCAGACTTGAGGGTAAGGTAACGCTCTTCATCCCGTAAAGTGTAGGGATGAACCTGTAAACCTGCATCGTGAGCATCTTCGATAAAGGAAGTAATTTCTCCTGTTAACTGGGTACTTATTTCAGCTACACCATCTCCGTTACCATCGACTCGAGTATCAAGGGACTCACGCAACAGAATGTTATTCTTCCAAGTTCCAACACCTTCTGCATATATACCACTAATAACTTTCAGAAATTCTTCACTGTCAAGGTCTGCATAAACTGTATTTTCTGAGAGAGAAACTTCTACTGCATTTAGGAATTCTTGACCATAGATAGCTGCTAAGTCATTATCTTGAGCAACATTAAACCTAATGTCGAAGGGGGAAGAAAAGGTACTGTTTGGATCTGCTCCTTCAGTAGTATTTCCATACAGTTGAACTAAAGGAATATCACCGAGACTTTGAGCATTCAACTGTTTTTGTAAGTCAATTAAGTTAGCAAACTCAAACGACTGGATGAAAATACGATCTGGGTCAGTGAAACTTGTATTTTGTAGGGTTTGAATTAGAGGTTCTTCTAAGGATAAACCTTGTTGGTCAAAGAACGTAGGATGTTTAGTTTCCGGATAGATACCGACCTCAAACCCAGATTCTTCCATTTTTTGTACCAACTCGATAACTTCTTGGAAGGTGGGAATTTCAAATTGACCGTTAAAAGATTGATCACGGAAATCTCGAGGTTGAACAGCGCGTAATTGTTTGATTTCTTCAAGGGTGAAATCTTCAGCAAAATAGCCAGTAGTTTCTACTCCATCAAGAAACTTAGTGCTTTGACGTTCTGAAGCGAATACTTCAGCAACATTTGTAGTATCGTCTAACAGTGGCTCGTGTCGGGCAATAAGCACACCATCGGCAGTAATTACCAGGTCTGGTTCAATAAAATCTGCACCTTTTTCGATCGCTAGTCTATAAGCTTCTAGAGTATGTTCGGGACGAGAACCACTTGCACCCCGGTGTCCAATGACTAAAGGCGCTTCCCCACTCAGAGAGTTAAAGGAAATTTCTGGGTTTTGGGGAGAGCGAACTTCATCATTAGAGTCGTTTTGTTCTAGAACTTTACGACCTGTCCCAGGGAAGTCAGTAAAGAAACCATCTACACCTATATCTATTAGTTGTTGAAATTCCTCCTCCGCAGTTTGAGGTGTTCCTGTGCCAAAAGCTTCTAGATCAGACTTGAGGGTAAGGTAACGCTCTTCATCCCGTAAAGTGTAGGGATGAACCTGTAAACCTGCATCGTGAGCATCTTCGATAAAGGAAGTAATTTCTCCTGTTAACTGGGTACTTATTTCAGCTACACCATCTCCGTTACCATCGACTCGAGTATCAAGGGACTCACGCAACAGAATGTTATTCTTCCAAGTTCCAACACCTTCTGCATATATACCACTAATAACTTTCAGAAATTCTTCACTGTCAAGGTCTGCATAAACTGTATTTTCTGAGAGAGAAACTTCTACTGCATTTAGGAATTCTTGACCATAGATAGCTGCTAAGTCATTATCTTGAGCAACATTAAACCTAATGTCGAAGGGGGAAGAAAAGGTACTGTTTGGATCTGCTCCTTCAGTAGTATTTCCATACAGTTGAACTAAAGGAATATCACCGAGACTTTGAGCATTCAACTGTTTTTGTAAGTCAATTAAGTTAGCAAACTCAAACGACTGGATGAAAATACGATCTGGGTCAGTGAAACTTGTATTTTGTAGGGTTTGAATTAGAGGTTCTTCTAAGGATAAACCTTGTTGGTCAAAGAACGTAGGATGTTTAGTTTCCGGATAGATACCGACCTCAAACCCAGATTCTTCCATTTTTTGTACCAACTCGATAACTTCTTGGAAGGTGGGAATTTCAAATTGACCGTTAAAAGATTGATCACGGAAATCTCGAGGTTGAACAGCGCGTAATTGTTTGATTTCTTCAAGGGTGAAATCTTCAGCAAAATAGCCAGTAGTTTCTACTCCATCAAGAAACTTAGTGCTTTGACGTTCTGAAGCGAATACTTCAGCAACATTTGTAGTATCGTCTAACAGTGGCTCGTGTCGGGCAATAAGCACACCATCGGCAGTAATTACCAGGTCTGGTTCAATAAAATCTGCACCTTTTTCGATCGCTAGTCTATAAGCTTCTAGAGTATGTTCGGGACGAGAACCACTTGCACCCCGGTGTCCAATGACTAAAGGCGCTTCCCCACTCAGAGAGTTAAAAGAAATTTCTATGTTGGGTGTGGCAATGGGAGCCTCAAGCAAAGTTCCCGTGCTATCGAAGTGTAAAATATAAGGTCCAAATTCGTCTCCGACCCAAATATCTCCATTATTATCTATAACAAAAGACTCTGTATCAAAGTCAGCTCCAGTTAAGAAGCGATCGCTTGTATCTTCATTGAAAATATCAAAGGGTATAAGATTATTAGGATCTGCTAGTTGAATAAAATCTTGAACCTCAACCTTAGTATCGCCATTTTCTGCTCCAGCAAAGTTCGGGTTAACTTTATATAGTCTGAGCAAATAATCAGCACTATTTCCTTGAGAGCCAAAACCATTATCAGATAGAAACCAATAAGTACTGCCATCTTCGCTACCGGGAGCAAACTCAACACCACTAAACCCTTGGACTGGTTGACTATCAAATGGTACATCTCGATTATTTGTTTCAATAAATTTTCCTGATGGGGGACCTTCTGCAAATGTATCCGCTGATAATACGGTAAAACTTTTTAATCGTGCCATTTGATTTTTTTTTACCTTGTAAATTGACAACTTGTTAAGAATTATTTTGTCTTACATTAGATCAGTTTTAAGTAAATGTCAATATTTAGTTTATGTGCAATAAATCCTCAAAATAGTTAATATTAAAGATTATGATTTTTGTTACATAATCTAGGAAAATTGCTTAGAAAATTTGTCGCTCCCAGGGAAGACAAAGGTTAGAGCTAGGAGGGTGATAAAAGGGTTAAAAAGCCTTCATTCTTAATGATTGACCAAAACATGGTAAAAAAAGATGAGCTTAGATATTGTTAACAAGGCTGATTTAATAAGAATGAATAAATGACCCTAATAGTACCGTAAACACATAGGAAATTAACTAACCAAAAATATCTCTGTCATGTTAAAATAATAATTTTTCTAATTCAATACCATAAGTGGGTAAGGTTAGAAACCTTAGCTAATCAAATACCAAAATATATTAAATTTCAGAGTTGTTGTCGGAGTTTGCAAAGGTTTTTATCGAATGTGAATATTAAATTTGAAACTTTGTGTTAACATTAGATTAAAGATTGAGTTAATCATAGTTTTCAAGAAAGATAAATTTTGTATTTAGTGATAGATAGGACGGGGTAGGATGTGGTAAATTTGTTAGTTTTTAGTCTAGTCTATCGGCGTCGCAGCATACCAATTTACATCACTAATTTAGAAAAAAAGGTAACAGTAACTTTTCCGAGCCAGAAAAGGTATTATCTATGGTATTAAATTTATTCTCAAATTCTCAAAAAGTAATGTTAGGAGAGAGATAATTTTGTAGAATGGAACTAGCTAAGTGATTAAAAGATCAAGAAAAGACGTATTTATATGTGAGATTGAAAAAAAGTCTGTAAATAGTAAAGAGAAAAAGAACTGTGGATAGCTCTGAAATAATTAGGAAGAAAACCAAGTATATCTATGTATTTACAAGGAGTCAAAGTAACTAAATCCATAAGTTTTGGGCTCGTAAATTTTGTGAGTGAATAGAAAAGAAAATATCGCGGTATAAAAGCAGAATAAGCGTAGTTTATTCTCACGAATTTTTCGGATTTATAAAGGACAATAAATGCTTAATAAAAAATGAATAGGCATTGAATAAATGTTCTGATATTTTAAAAGTTGGGGCTATAATCTCGAAGGAACTTAAGTCAAAGAAAAACGATTATTGAATATTATTGATAACTTTAGCTGACTCTCAATCCTTAATTGTAGGAAAAATAATTTGTGAAAAAGGAGTAGCAAACTATGTAAATTGTCCTACATAAAAAAGGAGAAAATATCAACGACATAGCCATTTTTAGACAGGAAATAGAGGTCAAACTTAGTTTAATTCTTTGGAAATTTTCCAGAAGAAGCTGATAAATTAATAGCTATTTTCCCTCACAAACGGCTTAATTATTAGAAATTTAGAAAACCTGCAAGCTTTGTTAGTTAAGCTTTTTATTCTTATCTGTCACCTCTCCAGAAGTTAGAGTAAATATTGATAAAAAGGGAAAATAATAAAAATAGCTCTCTAACATAAATGACAATAGCTATTTTTAAATATCTCGGCTTGAGATCTACTTCACGATAGTGTATTCTTTTTTTTAGAGGTAGTATACATCCTTATGAAATATAGAAAATTAGACGCTTCAATAATTAATAATTAATAATTTAGTTCTACTGAAAACAAGAGAATTGACTAAAAATTTTCTTTCTTTTTTTTATGATAATTTTTATTTATTAAAAAATGTAATTATAACATTAAATTATTAAACAAACAAGTCTTAAATATAACAATATTATTTCAAATATTTATTTTTTTTATTGAAACAAGTTATGGTATAGGCTAGATAAAAAAACTAAATAGGTTGCTATAAGTTCACTAATTGCTAAAATACAATTAAATCACCGTGAATAATGACAATATAGACTTGTACACAATCTATCTACTTTTTAGTGCTATTAGTGCTAGTAGTTAGTATTAGTTGATTAGTCAAGTAAAGTTACCAAAAAAAGCAATTGTATTTTGTTACAGCTATCCCTTTTAATAGTAGCCAACTTTGTTTGATCAATGTGAAAAAAACTATAAATCCTCAGATAAATTTACTAGGGATAGTTTGCCATATTTGAGGAATTTAAGAATTACTAATAAACTAGACAATGGTAAGTGCTGGGAATAACTATTGCGAGCTTTGGCTTACATCTATCTCAAGGTTAGAAATTTTCTCAAAAAAACTATAAATGCTGCCAGCCAATTCCTATAATAATTTCAGCCTTTAACGCCAATAGTTTTTTAGGATAACTTTTTACTCCCCAGTAATAAACTATCAAAAAATAAATGTAAATATGATCAGTTTATACAATATAAAAAAAATGATAAATATACGAAAAAAACTTCAATGCCAATCTTGGCAAGAAAACATTTACTATATTTTTGAATATTCCAATCCCAAAAACTTTTTAAGCTTACTAGATGATTTGATAATTACTATCTTAACAAGCATTAGTGTGATTGCATTTATTTTAGATACATCTCCCAAATTTTCACAGCATTATCCTGAACAGTTAAAATTAATCGAAATACTTGTAACTATATTTTTTACTATAGAATATTTGATCAGAATATGGATATGTACAGTTAATCCTAAATACAATCATCCAATTTATGGCAGATTAAGATATGTAATTACACCCTTGGCACTAATAGATATTGTAGCCATTTTACCATTTTATTTACAAGTATTATTTCCAAGTTTAGAGTTTATAAAATTTACTCTTCTACTACGTTTATTTCGTCTATTTAAAATTAGTAGATATTCAGAATCATTACGAACTATTTTTAAGGTTATAGCTGCCAAAAAAGAAGAACTAATAGCTACATTACTGGTAGTAATTTTTGTCTTAGTTTTTGTCTCAAGTCTCATGTTTTTAGTAGAAAGTGAAGTACAACCCAATAAATTTTCTAGTATTTTAGAGACTATGTGGTGGGGAGTAGTAACTTTAACAACTGTGGGTTATGGAGATGTTTATCCTGTAACTCATTTAGGTAAATTATTGAGTGCTACTGTAGCTTTTTTAGGTATTGGAATTTTTGCTTTACCAGCAGGTATAATTGCATCTGGTTTTGCCGAAGAAGTTCAAAAAAGACGAGTGAAAAAAATAGTTCATCCAGTCGGAAAAGATATTAAGGTTACTTCGGAAACTGTAGTGGGACCACACCCAGATTTGAGACATCATAATCATACAAAACAAGAAAAAGAAAAAGCGATCGCTCACTATATTGACGAATCATCAGAAATTATGAAACTTTGCATAGAAACAGCAAATAAAAAGTACGGAAATTATTTTAAAAACGAGGAAATTATTAAAGATTTAGCCATACTTCTTTATTACGAAACAACCCATAAATTTCACCATTAATTATCATAGTGCTGGGGGCTACTCTAAAATTAATCTCCCCTAGCCTCTAAGAGGGGAAATTAAAATTTCAAAAAATTTCCCTCGTAAATTTTCGGCACCAAAATACTATGCCAATAAGATTTACCAATGTCAAAAACCTAAATTTGTAGTGCCATAACTCATTTAATTCTCAAGCTAGATAAAATTAAATTATTAATCTTTTTTTCTTACTTCTTACTTTAATAATTAAAAGGTAAATCATAGGATTCAAGAATTGAAGTATCTCGGAGAATATTTTCCGTAGAAGTATCTACTTGAATTTGACCATACTGTAAAATTAAAGCACGTTCAGTTACCTTGCTAACCCAGTTTAAATCATGAGAAGCAATTAAAATAATTTGCATTGGTAATTGTAAAATAATTTCAGCTAAGTTGCGACGCCATAAAGGGTCAAGGCCATTAGTTGGTTCATCTAATATTAAAATTTCTGGCTTTAATGCTAAAACTGCTGCTAAAGCTGCCAATCTTTTTTGACCTCCTGAAAGTTCATAAACAGAACGATGTGCATATTTTTCTAAACCAAATTTTACTAACAAATTTTGAGCAACTTCTTTAGCAGTTTCTAGGGGTAAACCATAGTTAAGCGGACCAAAAGTTATATCCTCTAAAATAGTAGGCATAAATAATTGGTCATCAGGATTTTGGAAACAAAAACCTATTTGACTATGCACTTGAGATAAAGTTTTTTGTTCTAGGAGAATTCCTTGAATCCAAATTTCACCAGATAAAGCTTTTTTCAATCCTACTAAAGTTTCCATAAAAGTGCTTTTACCTGTACCCGTAGAACCTAATAAAGCAACTCTTTCCCCTGGTTTAATTGTCAATGAAAGATTGTGTAAAATAGGATCATTTTGAGAATATTGAAATAATAGGTTTTTAACATAGACTCCAGCTTGTGATTTATCCTCTTGCATTTGATAAATAACTAATTATTAACATAGGAATAAGAATTTTATTAACTACTGAGCAATATTAAGTAGTAAGTTGAGTAAATATTATAACTATTTTCACTTTAATCAGGTACAGTATTTCCATGTAGCACCTTATGTAAACAGCTTTTTTTTGAAGTTCTTAAACACATTTACTATGAGTAACTTAGGTAAAGTAGATTTTCAATCAGGATTGAATAATTTTCAAAGTCTAGCCCAAAAACATTTCTATAACGATCAAACTAACAGCAACTATCAGAGATATAAATAAATATATTACATCAGAGCCAAATTGAAAACCATTTTTGGAAGTAGAGTATTGGGGATGACTTTTATTATTGGATAGATTGCCATAACCACGTAATAACATTGCTTTATAAACTCGCTCTGCTTGTTGATAGCTTCTTACTATAATACTACTCGTAAGAGCAGCATAAACTGATAAATTTCTCCAACTAATTTTGCTCTTTTTAAAACCCCGTAATTTAGTGGCATTCAGCATCATTTTTAGTTGATTGGATAGTTCAAAAAGATAACGATAAGATAACATCAACATATCCGTAATAATGGGAGAAATTCCTAAGTTGCTCATCCCTTTTAAAGTTGTTAAAAATGAACTTGTACCGAATAAAACTAAACAAGTGGTCATAATAGCAAAAAAACGACTAACAATTAATATAACTGCCAGACATCCTTCTTGGCGAATTGTCAGAAATCCCAATTGCCAAACAATAGTTTGACCAGATAGAAAAGGTAATAAAAAGATTACTCCTAACAAAAAAAATCCTGGATAACGTAACCGATTAGCTAAAAATGATAGAGGTAGTTTTGAGATTCCATAAAGAATAATGCTTAGGAACAACATTAATGGAATTAGATACCAACTATTAACTGTAGCGAATGCAAACATTAATGAGATTAAACCAATAAGTTTATATCTTACGTCCCATCTATGTATTGGGGAGTTTAAATTAGCGTATTCATCTAGGGCAAATTTCATTACTGTATCAGTCCTCATTACCTAATCTAGCTTTAAGTATTTCTATTCCGAAATACTCCACAAACAGGTATTAGCTATTAGCTCAAGTCATAACTATTAGTTGTCAAGGATTTCATTTTTTAATTTCCTAACACTTTTTTTGTATTACTATATATAGCCTTACTAAGAATGAAAAAGATAAAAAAAAGGAAGGAATAAACTCCCTAAATTCTGGCTTTTCACTTATTTAAGAAGGTAAAAGTTCTGGCATGACTCGATGCATAAAACTGACTATCATAGCAGTTAAAATTCCTTCTATTCCCATCAAAGGAATATGAGAAATCATTAATCCATAAATTGCTTTCTCCTCTAATGAAGTATTAAATCCAGACGGAATATTTGTAATAATTAAACTAAAAAATATTAAACTAGAAACTCCAATAGCAGTTGCTCCAGCAATAAACCCTAAAATTTTTATTGATAAATTTTCATTTATTTTATTCCCTAAAATGTGACGTAATTGAAATATTTGATAAGCCAAAATTGCTGGTATACCCATAATTATAGCGTTAATTCCTAAAGTAGTTAAACCACCATGCCCAAACACTATTACTTGCAAAAATAAGCCAATTAATATGGCTGGAAAAGCATAATAACCTAACAAAGTTCCTAATAATCCATTTAACACTAAATGAACGCTACCTATTGGCATAGGAATATGAATACTAGAAGCTACAAAAAATGCTGCTGTTAATAAAGAAGCTTTGGGAATACTAGCTTGAGGATTTGCTAGACGATTAATTTTGCGTAGAGAATACCAGGTAATTAGAGAAGTAAATCCATAACCACTAATACAAAGTTGAGCTGGCAGAATACCTTCTGAAATATGCATTGTGACAATTTAAAATTAAAAAACGCGAAAGTCAAATACTTGAGAAAAAATTATAACTGTAATAGACTATTTGGAAAAGTCAGGAACAAAAGTCTAACGATTTTCTTGTGGTTGCTCTTGAGTTGGAAATCGCCAGAAAAATAAAGAAGTTCCTACAAATCCCCATATAACACAACCTATCATTAGTCCTCTTTGTATGGGATTATAATCCCTAGTTGTACTTGCTAAATAATAACTACTTTTACTGATATTTTTCCTAGGAGAATTCTCCAGTTTATCTACTTGAAAAGGAACACTAACTAAATTACCATGACCAGCTTGACGCACCTTGATTTCCCAATATCCAGGTTGATAATGATCAGGAGCAAAAATAAAATTTCCCTCCTCATCAGTCATACCTTGTAACCAAGGTTTATTAGGAAAATTAGGAGCATAAACTGTAACTGAAGCATTACTTAAAGGATTTCCAGAATCATAAATAGCATTAATCTTAATTGCTTTAGTAATTTGATGTTGAATTTTCACTCCATGAGGGCTCGCTTTTCCCTCTAAACTCAGTAAAGATAAAAATATTAAAGGAATAACTAATTGCCATTTCATGTTTTACCTCTATTAATAGTCGCTTCATAAATTTTTCCATTCTTTATTCTTAAATGATTTTTTGTGTAATAGGATTTATTTTATAGAAAATCCTGAATTGCTCAAGTTAATTTTTATTATAAATTTTCTATTTTTGATTTTTAGATAATCAGACTTTATATAATAGAAGTTATACCAAATCTAGCTTAGTGATAGTGCATTTTTCAACTTACAACTGTTGCTCAATAAGGAATTTGGCTATGGGACAAGCCTGCTTTGATACTTTCAAGGCCAATTTCTTGGCACTAGAAAAAAATTGTGTCCTTTGAAATCTCATATATCTTTAAGTACTATAGCAATCCCATATTGGTCGCAACAGATATAATAGTAAGAATAACAGATC
>JAGGDU010000104.1 GCA_018457135.1 Trichodesmium erythraeum GBRTRLIN201
TCAAGTTTTCGTTTGAGTTTTTTCTCTCCTAAGTTATTTCCCAACAACTCTATTATCTAAATTCAGGATACTGTTTCCCAGGTACATAGCACCTTTTGCACCATGAGAAATAATATGGACTGTATCCACATTATGCCCTTTACCCAGGCTTTTAGATATTTGGTTTATACCATTTTAATGGGGTTGTAGGACAATTATTTTTGTCTGAGGGTCAACCTCTGAGATTAGGTGATTGTAATTTTCTACCTTGGGGTCGATGAATAATAGTTTGTCTTGATTCATAATTTTAGAAGGGTGGTAAAGCTATCAGAAAAAAATTACCATTATCATAACAATAAAGTTTTTGTTTACAGAAACAATTCAAAATATCAGTCAATAGTCAATAATTTAAAGTCAAAAGTTAAAATCTAAGATGAATTGACAATTTATAACTGATAACTGATATATAAATACAGTTGTTAAATTTCTAGAAACCCCATGAATGTACAAACAGTTGTAACTAAACCATTTAGGGACCAAAAACCAGGCACTTCTGGACTCCGCAAAAAAGTACCAATTTTTAAAGAACCCCATTACCTAGAAAACTTTATTCAGTCTATCTTTGACAGTCTAGAAGGTTTTTCGGGTCAAACATTTGTACTTGGTGGTGATGGTCGCTATTACAACCGTCAGGCAATTCAAATAATTCTGAAAATGGCTGCCGCTAATGGAGTTGGTCGAATGTTAGTGGGTCAAGGTGGTATTCTTTCCACCCCTGCTGCTTCCTGCATCATCCGCAAAAATCAAGCCTTTGGTGGTATAATTTTGTCTGCTAGTCACAACCCTGGTGGACCAGAAGAGGACTTTGGTGTTAAGTACAATATTAGTAATGGTGGCCCCGCTCCAGAAAAAGTGACAAGTGCCATTTATGAACGTAGTAAAGTTATAGATAGCTACAAAATTCTTGAAGCTAAGAGTATTAACTTAGACCAACTAGGTAGTGAGAAGTTAGGGGAAATGACTGTAGAAGTTATTGACTCTGTAGCAGACTACGCTGATTTGATGGAATCATTGTTTGATTTTGGCAAATTATCACAACTGCTAAGTTCTGGTAAGTTTCGGATGTGTATGGACTCATTACATGCTGTTACCGGACCTTATGCTAAAAATATTTTTGAGCAACGCTTAGGGGCTCCTCTGGGTACAGTGAAAAATGGTATGCCTCTGGAAGATTTTGGCGGTGGACATCCCGACCCTAATTTAGTATATGCTCATGACTTGGTAGAAATTATGTTTGGTGATAATGCTCCGGACTTTGGTGCTGCTTCTGATGGGGATGGCGATCGCAACATGATATTAGGGAAAAATTTCTTTGTCACTCCTAGCGATAGTTTAGCAATATTAGCTGCTAATGCTAAGTTAGTTCCTGGATATAGTTCTGGTTTAACTGGTATTGCTCGTTCCATGCCAACTTCGGCAGCAGCAGACCGAGTAGCAGAGAAAATGGGTCTTGACTGTTATGAAACTCCTACTGGTTGGAAATTTTTTGGTAACTTATTAGATGCGGATAAAGCTACTCTTTGCGGTGAGGAAAGCTTTGGTACAGGGTCTAATCATGTACGGGAAAAAGACGGACTCTGGGCAGTATTATTTTGGTTGAATATTCTGGCAGCAAGGCAAGAGTCAGTAGAAGATATTGTTAAAGAACACTGGAAAACTTACGGTCGCAACTATTATTCTCGCCATGACTATGAAGGGATAGAAAGCGATAAAGCTAGTACTTTGATGGAAAATTTACGTTCTCTATTACCTTCTTTACCAGGAAAACAGTATGGTCAATATGAAGTCAAATATGCTGATGATTTTCGCTATACGGATCCAATAGATGGTAGCGTGAGTCAGAAACAAGGTATTCGTATTGGTTTCAGTGATGGTTCTCGTATGGTATTCCGACTTTCAGGTACAGGAACTCAGGGAGCAACTCTACGTTTGTATGTTGAAAGTTATGAACCAGATACTACTAAGCAAGACCAAGATACTCAAATTGCATTATCTCCTCTGATCAGTTTAGCAGATGAAATTGCTCAAATCAAGAATATTACAGGCCAGGAAAAGCCAACTGTAATTACCTAATTTATAAAGCAGGGAGTATTAGATTTGTCGGTCACTTAAAAAATCACCAAAAACCAAGTTCAGTAAAGATTGTAGCTATTGTGCATCAAGCAAAGCTTAAAAATATTGCTGTATCTAGCTTAGAGCGGTTTTTCCTTTCTACTTAGCTGCAACTCTATTATAATAAATTGCGTGTCAAGAAACTGGGTGTATGGAAAAAAGTATGTCAGTATGTTAGGGCATCTCGTGCTTTCCCCGGTTTCTATCCTTTTTAAGGGCTAGGGGGGATGGCTACCTCAACCTATCAGTACAAACCCTTTGATATCTTTAATAAAAACATCACAAAGTAGTGGATACGTGTCCACTACTTTGTGATGGGGTAGGTAATAATTTAACACTACCCTCACCAAAAGAGTGATGGAATGTATTGGGTCAATCATAAAAAAGAATAAAGGATAAAGAATAATGACACTGGAATACAGTTGGTGATCAAATATGAAATATGAGACAAGCACATAGAAGCGCCAAAAATTAGTTACTCAGGTTCTGCAAACAATCAACCCAAGGGTCATTGAAGATAATTCTTTGTCTTAGAAACTAGAGGTAATAATGAATCTGTATGAGCGCCTTCTAACACAACTCAAAGAATTATAAGAAAAAAAACAATCCCTAAAAGATGCTTTGTTGCACAAAGCAAGGAAAGATGGTAAAAATAACAGTGGGTAGCACAA
>JAGGDU010000105.1 GCA_018457135.1 Trichodesmium erythraeum GBRTRLIN201
AATGGCAGCTTCAATATTTTCGGCTTTGTCTCCCCTTATTCTGTCACTGTAGGCAGCGCCGAGATTATTTTGAGTCATTGCCCAAATTTCCCGGTGACTCTTATATGTAAAAACTTTTAGCACTACTTCATAACCTGCAATGCTAATTTCCATGTTGTTTGCTTTGCTGCCCAGAGGAAATTGCTTAATGTAGACACTGAAATAAATAATATCTATAGCAATGCTTTTTGCTACACCCGCCTCCACTTCAGAAAATTTAGCAGTTGCCCAGTTTCGCAATATATCAGCAAAGTTATCATCAAGTTTATCTAAGTTTTCTTGTAGGAGTGGGTAGACAACTTTCGGGTCACCTTTGCTTTCTGCAGTTGCCAGCAACACCTCCCTCCAGAAATTCAAATATTCTGCCGATGAGTAATGAGTTGAGGGAGAAAATTCTGAAGTTTCTAGTAACTCTACAAGCTGACTCCTGAGATGACGTAAAAAATTAGCAGCGTTTTGAGCATTTTCGTCATCGTTTTCTGCCAGTTGTTGTGCGTAAAGTTCCATTATTTCCAGTAACCCTTCATCTACCAAGTCTAGGTTTGTTTCGAGGATTTTTGCTTTCTCACCGCTGGGGGAAGTTAGCAGTTGGTTAACGAGGTTGGTGTATGCTTCTATGCGTTTGTTGTCCACTTTTAGTTATTAGTTGGTTGATATCTTTTGTTAGGTATTAGGTTTTAGGTAGCAGGTTTTAGATGTTAGATTTTAGGTAGCAGGTTTTAGGTTATACATAGTCTACATGGTCTAATTTTTTGGATAATCACACTACATAATACCATAACAGCCAAACATCATTTTACCCAAACCAGCCGTATCTTTTTTTCTGGCTAGATAAAAAACTGACAGCAAAAATTAATAGCCTCTTCCGATAACCTGAGCATTAGAAATAATGTAGGAACGCCGCATACAACTTTCCTACTCTCAATATCTTCTTAAGACATTAATCTAAGTATGCAATTAATAGCTAAATAAATTATTTATTTTGGCTCATCAAAAACCTCAAAATATGCCAATTGAAAACCACAATTATCCTTGCCAAATTTTCAGTAAACTTATCATTATCCTTTATCCTTTATTCTGCTTAGGCTTACCCTTTTATCCACATATTTATTATCATATAATGACTCAGAGTATTTGCTTTCGGAATGCCATGGAAACATGTTTAAGAGCATTCATGGCCATTTAGAGACCAAAACTCAAAATATCCCCTTAAATAAATCATACAAAAAATTATGTCTGTGTCCTTACCCCAAGGTTTTCCTCAACCCACCGAGGTAAACATCATCGAAGTTAAAGAATATCCCCAATACCGCGGCATTACCTATACCCATACAGGTGATTCCCGGATGGCAACTAGAGTCGCTTTTGACCCGCTATATCAACATATCAGCACTAATCAAATTGCGATGACAACACCTGTAGAAGCTCGTTATATTAAAGAAAATCAAAAAACAGAAGTATCCTTTCTTTATTCCACCCCAGAGCTAACCCCCCAAAAAATTGATTCTCAGGTGGCGGTGAGAGATACTTCACCAATGACAGTTGTGAGTATTGGGGTGCAAGGTGCTTACAGTTGGGAGAGCTACGAACAAAATTTGCAAAAGTTAAAACATTGGTTGACACAGCACCCAGAATATGAAGTTGTGAGCGCCCCGAGACGTTTGTTGTATAACTCGCCAATGACACCGGAAGACTTGAAACGGAGTGAAGTGCAAATTGCCATCAGCTTAAAGTCATAATTTAATATCCTCTTTTAGGTCAAGTAGGGTATATTCTAAACACTGCAAATTATTAAGTATATTAGGTACAGATAACGTCAGATCCGACTTAATATTTATAATTAAAATTTGTAGTCAGGCAAAAGTCCTAACAAGACTTACCAAAATATGACTATCTGTAGGGGGGAAGATCCGCGAGTACTCGGCAATATATTTGCGTAGCATTTCCGAGGAAAACACCCCTACTAGATATGGTGGAGTTATGAGTAACTTCCTGCCTTGATAGATATTTCCAGGGCTAAAGCTCCACTACAAACCAGACACTTTTGATCACTAATGTTCCCGAAATAATTAAAAGTATTCTGCATTCAAATTATTGAATTCCCTCATCTGGAAAGTCAGGAGCTTCCCTGTTGAATAGTGTGTAGCGCCATGTTATTTCCCCATAGGTTCTAGTCGAATTAATTGCCCGTTTCGGTCATCGGTGAGAACATACAACAGTCCATCAGGTCCCTGTCGGACATCCCGCACTCTCTGACCTATGGGAATAGAATTTTGAGCGATAACATTACCCCCAGGGTCAAGCTGAATGCGACGAATATCTTGGGAGACTAACCCACCTGCAAACAAATTGCCTCGCCACTGGGGAAAGCGATCGCCGTTATAAAAAGCCAAACCAGAGGGAGCTATAGAAGGAGTCCAGATCACTTTCGGGTCTACCAGACCAGGGCGAGATGTTTCTGGAGAGATGAGCCCTCCAGAATATTCACGACTGTGAGTAACTACAGGCCAACCATAGTTTTCTCCCCTCTCAATTAAATTCAGTTCATCACCACCCCTGGAACCATGTTCAGTAGCCCAGACTCTATTTTTTGTGGGGTCTAAGGTGATACCCTGAATATTCCGATGCCCATAACTCCAGAGAGCAGGTTTAGCATCTGTAGAGGTAGCAAAAGGGTTATTTGAAGGTATAGATCCATCGTCATTCAACCTGATCACTTTGCCAAAATGACTATTGCGGTTTTGAGCCTGTTGCCGAATAAATTCACCATTGAACTCAATAGGTGGGTTGCCGCCATCACCAATACTTGCTACTAGAGTTCCATCAGGCAACCAAATAATGCGTGAACCAAAATGTTGTGCCCCTGGTTTCGTCTGGGAAACCTCAAAGATGACTTTTAGATCCCCCAAGGTATTATTCTCTAGTCGAGCGCGGGCGATGCGAGTGCGGTTGTTTGAGCGATCGCCGTGGGAATAGGTTAAATAAATAAAGCGGTTTTCGGCAAAACGCGGGTGAGCAGAGACATCGAGTAAACCACCTTGACCAAAAGCAAAGACTTGGGGAACACCTGAAATAGGAGTTGGCTCTAAAATTCCATCACGAAAAATTCGCAACCGCCCTGGTCTTTCAGTAATTAGTATTTTTCCATCTGGTAACCAGGCAATACTCCAGGGATGTTCTAGGTTTTTTACTAAAGTTATTTTTTGGTAGTCTGAAATAGAGGTCATGTTTTCAGCATCAGAGACCGATGAGTTTATCCTAGACTTGTTTTGAGTCTGAGTAGCAGTAGATGACTCAAGTTTAATTTCGGTCCTACAACTTACAATGCCTAAGAGAGCGATCGCTATTGCAGTGCGAAATAATATTGTACTTTTTTTTATGATCAAGCCATAGAAAATATCAAGTATTTTTTGTTCTGGTTGAGAAAAAAAATTGTATTGAAACATGGTTTATTATAGTCAATTTCATCTAGTTTAGTTATATTGAAAAGCTATTTAAGAAGTGCTACTAAAATTGAGAAGTAGTAAAAATTTAACCTCTTTCCCTGGGGAAAAGAATCTTGTTAATAAACCGTGGTTTATATGGAGTTTCTTGGGAATGTATATTTTCCATTTATGGTGTTGATTTAATTTGAAAAAAACTATATATAGGAATCAGAAAATTAGATAGGTTTTCCCCGACTTGTTCCCTAATTTTTATCCACAATAGAATAGAGATTAATAAGTTGCTCTCCTGATATTATTAAGGTTTAGAGAAAGTGTTTTTTTGATAATATTAAAAACAGTTTCTCTAGCTTTTATTACAAAGAATATTAATATAATAAAATCTAAAAATAGACGCTTTATTTAGAGGGAAAAACCTCTGGCTTCTAATATTTTTAACTGATTTTTTACCTTTTTTTTTGTGTAATACCAAAGAAACCAAACTTATTTTCAATTTCCGACCTAGGAATAAAATTTTTGAGAAATAGTATTATTTATCTGGTTATTGTTATCGCCTTCCCTGGTTAGTATTACTTGAGAAAAAATCCTATATATTGAATAAAATCGGTTAATTAATCAAAAATCACTCCCCACTAATATGAATTACTAAATCTCGCTGATGACCACGTTGGCGATGTTCCCAAACATAAATTCCTTGCCAAGTACCTAATACTAATTTGCCATTATTAATAGGAATTTGTTCAGAAGTATGAGTTAAAACACTACGAATATGAGCCGGCATATCATCAGGTCCTTCTGCACTATGAATATAATAATTGCCTTCTGGCACTAATTTAGAAATAAATTTTTCTAAGTCAAGTAATACATCTGGGTCTGCATTTTCTTGAATTATTAAACTGGCGGAAGTATGGCGTAAAAATAGATTGCATAAACCAGTTTTTACCCCTGACTTAAGTACAGCTTCCTTTACTTTAGAAGTAATTTTAGATAAAGATTTACCAGAAGTATTAACTTGCAGTAATTGTTGATAGTGAGTCATATTATTTTTGGTTAGTAGTATTCTAAAGGTTCAACCATCAGCTATCAGCTATTGCTTTTGAAGCTTGCTCAAAGCCTTATTAATTTAGCTAAATTTAAATGTTACAACAAAAGCCGCATCCTTTGACCTTAAAGGATATTTTTTAAATAAAAATATACTTAAGAATCAGGTTTTTTTACTAGGGACTCAGTTAATAGCTGAATACTTACATAATACCTAAAAATTTTTGCAGATAACTTTTACATATTGTTGCCTTGTTTAAATTAATGTAACTTTAATTAACTGTTTATACATTCTAGTAAGAAAATATAGTTTTATTCTATACCTTTTAAAAATATGGGAATAGGTTTACTATTATTCAGTTTGATATGGTTAACCACTCTAAGATCAATATTTTCTTCCTCAAAAGCTTCTTTAATCATCAAACCTACAATTTTTTGAATCATTAAATGTTTTCCTGGCTTAACTTTTGTCACTATTTCAGCTAATATTTGATGTTCAGAAAACTCTTCTATTCCTTCTATTATTGTTGGTTCAATTATATCTGTTGAATAATCTTCTAGGATTTTATTTCCTACTTTTTCTATAATTTTATGCACTTGACTTATCTTGACTTGATAAGGAATTTTGAGCATGACTACTGCATTACCAAAACTGGGATAATTAACTATATCTTTAACATCACGGTTATGGATAATATGATTTTTGTCTTCATAATTAATACGAGTTGTTCTTAATTCTATGCCCGTTACAACACCATATATACCATTTATCTCTACAAAATCTCCTACTAAGTAATAATTTTCAAACAAAATAAAGAAACCTGCAACTATATCTTCGACGAGACTTTGAGCTCCTATTCCAACTGCAAAACCTATGATTCCTACACCTGCTAAAATAGGAGTCGGGTCAATGCCAATAGTATAAAGAATTACTATGCCTGTACAAAAGTAAATCAGGTATTTAATACAACTTTTAAATAAAGGAAAAAATGTTTTTCTTCTCTGTTGAGATGAGTCATCTGCATCAGTTTGACTGAGGAGTATTTGTGCTAGTAAAAGTTGACCAATTTCTTGAAAAACACGACTCATAAATATAACCCCAATAACTCCTATAAATTTGGTGCCATAAGGAGCTAAATAAGCAATAAAATCAACTTGTTTAAATACTAAAGTAGCTGTAGCAGTATAGATTATATATTCAAAACATCGTTTGGCAAGAGGTATTAATTTTTTTAGGCGTTCGTAGAAACCAAAAATATTTTTTTTCTCGGAATATTTCTTGCTAAAAGCATCAAAAGTATAAATAATTGTAGCATTGGATTTAGTAAATATTAATCCTATAATAATAATTATGTAAATCTTTAAACCTATATACAAATAGTTAATAACTACTTTTGGTAAGAGCATTATTTGAGCTGATATTATCAAATATAACACCCAGATAAGATTATTAAAGTTGCTCTTTAAAAAATCAAATAATTTTTCGATACTGGTGTCACTTGCGTTGATAGATTCAATTTTTTTTATCCGCTCTTTTAACCCGGTTATAAATTTGTTTATGTATGGAATACTCCATTTAGTTATAATTAGTATGCCTAAGACTTTTAGGATTCTAATTCCTATGGCTATAAGATAATTCCAAGAAATATTTTTAATTAAAGAAGTTTGGTATTCGATTAAATTTTCTCTTTGATAAAAAAGCAGCCATCCATTAACTCCGACTACTAATAAGCATGAGATTAAGCAACTTATAGTTAAAAAAGTTAGAATATTTTTGTATATAATTTCAACGTTTTTTTTATTTGTTTTGATAGATGATACTTTGATTAATTGTTTATATGCTTTGCCGAAAAAAAATCTAATTACCAAAAAGATTAATATGATGGCTCCGACTTCAGCTACAGTTAAAATGATACTGTTTAGATCAATTTGAATTAAGTTATTCAGGTTAATTTCAGGTATCATAATTGTTTTCCTCCAATAGATTTTCAAGTAATATCAATTCCTCAAAATTTAAGTCATTAATTTATAATTAAGTAAGAATAATGTTTTTTGTTATTCTAGCTATTAAGGGTTAAGTTACTTATTCCTAAGAAACCTACTCCCTATCGACTTTGTACCTAAACCCCTATTCTCAAATTAAGAAGATATAACAGGAATTTTGAGGTTTAATATTAGAGGCCTAATATAATTAGATGGTTAAACTTAATTATTGTATATAATCTACAATAAATTTAGCGATCGCTTCGCTACCATTTTTATCTAATTTATCAGATTTACGGGGTGCTTGTAGGGGTTGTTTGAGAAATTCCCAATCATCATGAAAAAATTCTGTTGGAGGCAAAATTTGATGATAACTATAATCTTGAATTCCTTCTAATAACAATTTTGACTCGGCAAAACCTTCTCTCATTAATGACACAATAGGTATTTCTAAACGCAAGGCTTCAGCAAAAGTACTATATCCTGGTTTAGAAACTATTCTACCACAAATTGGCATCAAGTCTACAGGTCGAATATTTGGCAAGTTTATCTCTTTTTTTTGAGATTCTTTTCTCACATTTATAAGGTTAAGAATTTCAGGGGTATCATTATCAAATGTAAGAAATTGCCAGTCGGGAAAAGCACCAATATTTTCATAAGGAATCTTATCTAAACCTAAACCTCCAAAGGTCAGTAAAATAGTTTTTTCTTTCTCTGCATGAATATTAAATTTTGCTCTAATTTCTTCGGGTTGATAACGTGGAATTCCCCCAGTTAAACCGACATCAAAAATATTAGGAAAAGCACTCATAGATTCGTGCAATGGGAGTCGAAATAAACGGTTACACTGAGCAAAACATTCACTGATCCAATTAGCAATTTCTATGAACTCACCGCCCCAAGGACGATAAATAAAATCCCAACCAAAATTACTCAACATCCAACATGGAATATCTACACTTTTAGCAATTTTAGCTGCTATGGGCGGGATATCTGCTAATAATAAATTTACTTTATTTTGCTTGATAAAATTTACTTCTCCAGCAATAATTGAATATTCTTTCTTTTTAATTTCTTGCAATTTTTCTAGGGTAGTTTGTTTATCCATAGTTATACTATCTGATTGAATTACTCCTACGTCAAAACTACGGGGACGATAAATAAAATCACCATAAATATAAGATTCTAGTAACCAATAGGGAGCAGTTGTCACCATAATTAATAAAACGTCTGGACACATTTGTTGTACCAAATTCGCTACTGATGATACACGGACCGCATGACCAAAACCATGATTAGTAATGGCAATATATAAAGTTGGTCGAGACATTGATTTTTTTCTACTTATAAATGATTAGGTAGGACTAGGAACTCAAGATTTACTACCTAGGAGCCTATAAAAGCACTTTGAAAAACATGGTAATTTTCTTTGATTTCTCTCCAAAATTTTACCACTTTTTAGGATTATGCTTTAGGGCAATGGGCAATGGGCAAGAGTTTGATAATTTATTTCTAGTTTTTGAGTTTTTACAATTTTTGGCTACATATTAAATAATATTTTCTCGGGATAATTACTAAAAAAAAAGTTTTTGTTTGTAGTCGGCTAAAAGTCATAAGATAGGTATAGATATTTCATTTAATTATAACTATTTCATTTAATTATAACGATTTTTTTATAGTAGGGCTGAAAATATAACTAAGTATAAAGATTTGAGCTGTTAAAACTTTTGAATGAGAAATATTTTGGTTCTCGGGTAAGCTCCTGAACTCAGTGGATATATTTTCATGACTCAATTTTTTTGACAAAACTTATACTGTTTCACCGAGCTTAAAAGTCATAATTTTCAAGGTTAAAAGTAAGATTTTTTGATATCTAAAACTTTGACCCCTTCAGTAATTTCAGGAAACTATTTAATCACCATTCTCATAAATTACTAACTTGAACTCAGCATTTTTTTTCTGTCAGAGTTGGAATTATTCTTGGAGGGGAATTTTCCTGAGTGCTGAATGCTGATAGCTGAATGCTTACTAAGAAATTACCAAAACTTCCCTACAGAAAAACAGGAAATGTACCCACCCCGAACCCCGACCAGATGCTTTTTCTTTCTTCCTGCTTACTGTATCCTTTCTCCTGACCAAATTCTCTCAAGTGTCAGTGTTCAACAGGATATGAGAACAGGGCTAAAACTCAACTACAAATAAAGACTTTTTTTGAATTTGCTGTTCTGGATCTGATCTTATTTTTCAAGTTGATATTTCACTACCCAACGGTGAAATAATTCTACGGCAAATTTTAGGTTTTCCTCCGTTTCGACTATGACATCGTGGCGAAAAAGGGTATCAAGAGCATCATTAATAATTTTTTGCTCTAAACCTGTAACTTCCTGAACCATGGCGCGGCTACAGTTTCCTGAATGGTTGGCTAAAGCTCTGAGAATATTTTGTTGTCCTGGTGCATTTTCCCCGGCTTGCCCCCAAACTCCTGTGAAATAATAGCGCCCTGTTTCAAATAGTTCATTTTCTTCAATAATGGTATTCACGTCGGCAACGGTAAAAATACCTTTTTTGGGTTTTCCTTCCTCGAATACTTGCTTGTTGTAGCGTCTGACAAGTAAAAATCCTAGGAGTTGCACCAGGTAGGCTTGCCCGAATGTTAGGTCGTAAATACGATCCATTGCTTCTGGTTCGTATTCGAGGAGGAAGTCTGGGTCTGGGTTGGCAAGGAGTTGACTGGTTGTGGCTTTGTTCAAAAAACTGACCGGGATGGGTATGAAGCCCGCAAAAAATGGCTGAAAGTAATCTTGTGTCATTTCTTCGAGAGTGTGCAGTCCGGCGAAGGCAAAGGCTATTTTCGGACTCATCTGCACGAAGCTCCGTAATACTGCCATGAAGTTAGGTGGAAGTTGTTCTGCGTTGATTAGGTTTTCAATACTTTCAAATTCATCCAGGGCAATAATTAAGCTTTTGTTGTCTAATTTTTTAATTGCCTGTTTTAAGTAGAGTTCAAAGGTTCGTTGGGGAAGTCTTAGTAGTTCCTCTGTGTCTGGTGAAGGAAGGCTTATATTATCTGAAATTCTATCACTAATGGCTAAAAATACTTCACCCATTCCCAGGGAAATGGCTTCTAAACTTTGGAGGTCGACATAAATAACTTGTGCATCTGCACCGGAAGATTTGGCAATATTCCGTAGAATTGATGTTTTTCCCATGCGACGATGACCGTAGAGCATAACTGACTGTGCTTGAGAACTCATAACCCACAGTTGCTCAAGTTCTCTCATAATATCTTCCCGACCTACAAACAGGTCTCCCTCTACTGGGTCCCCAATGACGTAGGGATTTTTTACGGGTTTAGTAATAGATATATCTCCGACATCTTTAGCAATTTTTTCTAAAGCTTCTTTCCAATTTTGAGCGATATCGACAATTAAATCTTTTTCGGCTTGGGGAAGTGTGTTTGCATTATTTAGGGTTTCTGCTAATTGACCGATAGCTCTGGCAAGGGCAAAGGAACGAGCTGACTTTGAGGTTGCTGTTAAAATAAGTCGGGTATCTTCAACAACACGATGTAAGTCTTTGATAGCTTTCCAGGTGATGGGGCGTAGATGAGGTTCTGGTGGAAAGTTGGGAATTTTTATTTCGGCAATGGTATCAGGAGATGTTGCTGTTTGAAATTGAGTTAGGGTTTGAGCTAGTAGAAACATTTCCTCGCCGTAAAGGATATCCCGTACTTGCTCAAACGCTGCTGTTGCTTTTTTTGGTTCTTTTTCGTAGAGATGCCAGAAACCTGCGGCTGTTGCGTGGGGTGGAGTATCTAAGCGAGTTGGTGCTGACGAGGTGCTTATACTTATAAAAGAAAAAAACCAATTTAATCCTTTAATAAACTCTAATTTTAACTCTTCCACTAAAGATGCAGAGGCAAATTTTACAAGTTTCCAATCATAGGGATGTTCTGCTAGCTGAGAAATTCGATAAATTATCTGTTCTGAGGGAATTTCTGCTAACACCTCATTAATAGCATTAACCACTGGAATAAACTGTAAACTATATTTTAAAAGCTGATCAATGTTTTCTAGACCTAGTTGCCAATCTTTTTTCAACCAAAGTTTTAAGCGAGTTTCTAGCAAGGGTAAAGGAATAGGAGTAACTCTAGGTAGGAGGAAACTACGATTTTGAATTGAGATCGAGTTGAGTGGCACACCAATTAACCAGTTTTCCGGACGCCACATTGCCACGCCGAACGCCACGCCAACCGCCACGCCTAACGCCACGCCAACCGCCACGCCAACCGCCACGCCAACCGCCACGCCGAACGCCACGCCAACCGCCACGCCTAACGCCACGCCTAACGCCACGCCGAACGCCACGCCTCCCGCCACGCCAACCGCCACGCCAACCGCCACGCCGTACGCCACGCCTAACGCCACGCCTCCCGCCACGCCGTACGCCACGCCTAACGCCACGCCAACCGCCACGCCAACCGCCACGCCGAACGCCACGCCTCCCGCCACGCCTAACGCCACGCCGAACGCCACGCCAACCGCCACGCCGAACGCCACGCCTAACGCCACGCCTAACGCCACGACGAACGCCACGCCTTCCGACACGCCGAACGCCACGCCGAACGCCACGCCAACCGCCACGCCTAACGCCACGCCTAACGCCACGTCGGACCAATTAATAGTAAAACCTATTTGCTGCAGCAACATACAAAACAAAAAAGGAACACAAACAATCAAAATTAATCCCTGAAACAATAACCTCAACTGGTTAGGATGCTGCCGCAGAAATTCTAACTGGCTTTCCCAAGTTTTTTGTTCAGCCAAACCTTCTCCCCCCCCATGCTTTTCCACATACCACGGCAACGCCTGGGGAAAGAAAAACACCCAATACAACAACCGCAAATAATCCAAAAGATTCCAAATAGAAAGGGGGCGCTTTAACTGTGGCGCTAGATCCAGACGGGGAACCGAGTCATTATCTTTTTTCATCAATTAATTAGTTGCTGCAGAGTCACACTATCACCTATATTTAGTGTTGTCAGGAAAGCAACCAGCAGATAAATTACCTTCCTCAAAATATAAATTTTTTTATCTTAGTATATCACCAAAACATTATAAAACATAGAAAAATATTCTTACTAATAAGTGTTTAATTAGGGCTTGCTGATTAAACATTAAAGCACAGAAAAACAGAGAATTTACCCATACCTTCAACCTTCTAAAATCCCCACAAGCACATCAACTAAAACCTCCAAATCTCCAGGAACTCTCAAAGAATCAATATTTTGCTGAATTAAACATTGTTTTTTATCCAAAAACCCAAATATCCAAAGTTCTCCCATAGTTACACAACCAAAAATTAAATCCCGTTCCCGTTCCCATTCTGATAATGCAATTAACTCAACAGCTAACTGTCTAAAACCTCCGGTCATATCATCATTTTTAGCCTCAATTACTAACAGTTGAGAATTAGCTTGTAGTAAATAATCAAGATTACTTTTTAATCGTTCATTTATATTCAAAGGATATTCAATTCTGAGGCAACATTGACAATAGCGAGCCACTTGCAAAAGTACCGGAGCAATTAAAACTTCTGGCCGTGCCGCCTCGCTACTCAAACTTACCAAAGGCAAACTTTCCTCTATTCGCCCGCCTAATTCCGGTAAACCCTTCAACTGCCGATGTGATGTAGGCAAAGAAAATTTTGCTCTTTTAAAATTGTAGTTAAACTCAGCCAAAATATCTTCCGTTTCATCAGGCAACTCGACATAAGAACCGAAAGTATAAGACTTATTTTCCTGAAGAATAGAATGCTGGGACATAATTAAGAATTTAGAAATTAGAAATTAAATAAGGACTCAGGTTCTTAGGGCTAGCTGATTAAATCTAAAAGCATTGACAAATAAAAGTCTTAGCCTTTTTTTTAGTCCCTAGTTTTCAGTCCTTCAAAGTCAAAAAGTTGGTATTTTAGGGACTCCCATGGCAGAAAAATCAAAGGACAAATGTATCTGACTACCGACCTTTCCCCTCCTAGTCGGAATTTGGGGCAGGTCCTCCAGGGTCCGATTTAGGGGTTTACACATCCTCTGTTCCTCTGTAGAGACGTTTTAGAGGCTTTTACTTACCCCCCTCCACGATCTGGGTTAGGGGTGGGTTCTCCAGGAATAGAGGTTAAGACTCAGTTCCCCCCTCCTGAAAAGACTTGTTCAGCAAACCAGAATTGTAACTCTTCGACTTAAATAATTCATGACATTGATGTATCACTTTACGGGGATAACCTTTGCTACTTTCAATAATTTGTAAAATCTCATCCTCACCAAACTTAATTCCTTGATATTCTGGCTCCAAAAAATCAGCCTGAAGGCGAGCATTAATAAAATTACGAATAGTTTTTTCATTCCAAGGTTTCAAATGTTCTTCAATACAAATATTTTCAAATGGAGAAGTTTTATCCCCGCTATCTGGAAACAAAGTATCCAATGATTTAGAAGCAGCAATAACTAAACGTAAAGGAGGCTCAAAATTACTTGCTAACCCTCGTAACTGACTACGCAATTTATTAGTAAACCAGTCATAACTAATATTTTCTACCACATCAAGCAAAAGCAAAATTCGGTGTAACTTCAGATTTCTTTGTAACAGATATCCCCGAGAAATTTCAATACCAACCTTCTCACAAAGAGCAGTATAAAAATCATCATCACTTTGAATATTTTGCAAATCTATATATATTGACTTCCGAGGTTTTTCAAGATATTTATCAGCTTTTTGAGCGATCGCCTTCAAAAGAGAAGACTTTCCCACTCCACCCTCCCCAATAATAGCAACACTACTACCACTATTAAGTACCTCAAAAATGCTATTAATTTCTTCCTCTCTATTAAAAAATAACCAGGAATTATCTATAACTCCACTTAATGGAATAAAAGGATTAGAAACTTTATTTTTAGGTTCTAGTGGAGACTTAGTAATTTCTTGTGAAAAATACCGACTTTGATATTCTTTTTCTAACTTTTTTAATAAGATTGGAAACTTGTCTTTTCCATCATGATTTATGATGTCTTTAAATTTCTTATATACATTACTCTTTCGTTTTCTATAAGTTTGCTCCTGACTATCATTCCCCATTACAAGACGAGACATCTCTCCATCTTTCTTCTCCAAATTTTCCTTGGCAAATCTTTTAAAAAAGAACTCTTTTTCTACTTTAGTCAAACGATATTCATTAGCAATTATTATCAGAAAATCATCCCATTGTAGCCCATTATTCATCAGCCAAACTTATATTTGATCCTACTTAGTATAGCGAAAAATATACCTTTTAATACCAACTCACTTTTTTCTTACTTTTGAATCTTGACTCTTGACTTGTAAATTTCAACTTTTGACTTGCCTAGGGTAAATAATATTCCCCCAATTCCCCTTAACCAGATTCTTCAGAGGGAAATTTTTGGGGCTTACGGAATCAAAAAATATTTCATATCTTGAAATTACAGATTTCTAGAAAAAAAAATATGAAAAAACAAAACCTATGTAAAAAATATTACTGCTTGTTGATTCAATACAACAGTAATAATAACTATTATGTTTTAAGACTTAAGCCAAAATTAGGTGATCCGAAAAAAAATCATCATTTGAAAAACAAAAATCACGGTAATAAACCCATTTTATTATTGAAGTCCCCCAATGATGATATTTATTTTCAATATAATCAAATACCCTGGGAAAGAAAACCAAAAATTAGATGGCATAGATTATTAAAAATAGCAATAGCAATAATAACTACCTTATTAACCAATTTTGCTCCTGTGAATCAAGAAAAATTAGATACCCAGACCCAAACCATGGAAATTATCAAAAATTATGCAACAATGACTAGAATAATTCTCGAATTTTATGATAAATAAACCAGCAATTATCAATTTTTATGGTAAACAAATTTAAAACTCATCTAAAAATGGGACATTTGCTAAAACATTCTTAACACTTACCTAAAAAAAAATTAAGTTTAATTTTTAGAGATGTTGGCATTTACACATTTTGTAATAACATAATTTAGTTAAGTGATAAGATAGTCAAACAAATTACCAACAAAGTGAAAACTTAAGAATAGATAAAAAACTAGGCGCCAATTAAAGTTCCAGCCCCCTTAACCTTTTGAGGGAGTAGGAAAAAGGCAAAAGTAATCTATGAATGAGTTTCATAATTTACCAATGTCCGCGGCCTAAATGCGTAGCATTTGACAATTAACTTTGGTGAGTAGCAAAGTAGTGCGACTGCTACTGAGTTAATTCCGCAGTTTTACATGGGTGCTTTGAAAAGTACTAAATTGCCAGATTAAGACTTAGGGAGAATAATTGTGGCCAAAAAAGACAAATGTCAAAAGTCTAATCTTCTCTACCAAAGGTTGCAAGAAGCATTAGAAAATGGTAATAAAGTTCGCATCGAAGCCGAGGAAACCTATTATGGTTTTCCTGTTACTTTAACAAAAGATTTTGTAGAAATTATGGTACTAGTGCCACCAGATGAATACGACGAAGAAGATGATTCTTTTAAGCAGGTGACTTGGTTAATTCGACTTTCTTCTATTTTTGCGATCGCTTACCCTACAGAATACTGGTCAACAGCAAGATTGGAAAAATTACTCGAAGTCGGTTCAAATCATATAGGGAGTAGAGAATAGATAATAGTGAGTAGGGAATTCTATTACCTGTTTCCTTCAAAAGTCGGTGATGGTAAATTTGAATAGTCCTCCATTATTATTATATTTATTATGAGCCATGGTAGTGGGAGCATCCTGCTCCACTACTAGTGGGCCTTATCGCCGCACTAAGCATTACTGCTTCTGATCTACTAATAAAGGAGCAGAACCAACCGAAGGTGAAAATTATTAACAGCTCAAAACAGACAATTGACAAATAGAAGCTAACAATTGACAAATAAAATAAACCTATTGTGTAGATGATTCAGATTATTCAGGAGCTTTTGGTAATTTATATTTATTAGGATCAACAGTTCTTCCTGGAAATGAAGGAGTCACCAAGTTATCTGAAGTATTATCAGCATCAGTTGTCCCTGTTGGATTATTTTTGTTATCTTCTTGAAAAGGAGTCACAGGATTCTCAGAAGTATTACCAGCACCAGTTTGAGGAGAACCGGGCAAAGTTGCTAGAGCCACGCGATCGCCTCCCACCTCTCGCAACAAATCTAAAACTTGCACAACATCATTATATTTGGCCTCCTTAGGAGCATATAATACAACAACCCCCCTAGGAGAAAGCTTATTATATCTACGTACAAACTTTTCTAATTCTATAGTACTGACAGGTTGTTTATCAATAAAAGTTTTTCCTACTTCATCCAAACTCACAAGTAACATATCTTGTGATTGAGGTTTACCTGTGGTAGCTTTTGGCAAATTAACATTAATTGCTTGTTGACGGGTTAACTGCAAAGCAGCTAAAAGAAAGAAAGTCAGAATACAAAAAATTACATCAATTAGAGGTATTAACTCAATCCTAATTTCTTCACTAATAGACTCTTGATTAAGCTTCATAATTTTTAGGTTTAGATATCTAGGAGAAATTATAGTCATCCATAGCAGTCATTTCAGTTATCAGTTATCAGTTATTAGTTATCAGTACTTCTGCTACTCAGCATTCTCATTGAAATACTAAATTAAGCATTTTTTTCCCAAACCTTGAAAGTGTAAATCTGTTTAAATACCGACTGTAGTAAAAAAGGAATTAGGAATTAGGAGCAATTGATGTGACAAAAGTATGTTTATTATTGCTAATAAATGAGACTTGATATAATAATTGATAAAAGAAAATTAAAGATGATTTTGCTTTAATGAATCAATAAGTTTTTTTTTAGTATTTGCTAACTTTTGAATCATTGATCATGAGAATTATCTTGAGATTGTTCAGGATCATTTTCAGATAAAAAATCTGTGGGTTTTTGATCTGGTTCTAAAGTATTTATATTATTCTGAGTATTCTGAATAAATGAAGTAGAAAAACCAGGATTTTGATTTTCTGATGAACTACTTAAAAATACCTGTTGCCAATATTGTCGGTAGAGCAACTCCAACTCATTGCCAGCCTTCCGAAAAACCTTCATTTGATTAAACAATAAACTTTGAAATAATCGATAAAATACCAGACTAAAAATAGCTACTACCAAACCAGTAGCTGTACTAATTAAAGCTTCACCAATACCTACTGTTACCCCAGCAGTGGAAGAAGTACCCAGATCACCTAGACGAATTGATCCTAGGGAACCAATAAGACCTAAAACAGTACCCAGTAAGCCTAACATAGGAGCCAAAGCAATTACTCCTTCAAGTAACTTATCTCCCTTTCGCATTGAGGCCAACTCATCATCAGCAGCAGCCTCCAGTGCCAACTTAAATACTTCCGGTTCTGGATGTTGTAGTCGTAAAGGTGCGTATAAAAAACGACCTATAGGTTGTTTCTGGTTACGTCTTGCCATTTCTGTTGCTATGCTCCAGTCACGGCGTGCCGACTCTAATACCCTATTAACCGTTTGTTTTTCCTTAATTAATAGACTTGTCCAGAACCAGATGCGATCAATTATGGTACTAAGGGACAAGATTGATAAAACTAACAAAGGCCACATAGCGGGGCCTCCCTTCTGAATCAGCTCTTCAAAAGTCACGGTATATTTACTCCAACAGTTTTTTACTCATTATTTACTTGATACTTGTCTGTTTGCTTCTTATTTAAGTTTTGAGAAACTTATAGCAATGATATCTAAAAAGTGAAAGGTTTAGGCTGCTTTAATGCAGGAAGTAGGAAACACTTTAGGTGAAGGAATTGGAGTTGGAACTATTTTTTAATAAGTTCAGTGATTTTAAACTTAGATTTTAAACTTATATTTAGGATTGCTATACTAAACTTTAATATGCTATAAAAAATATATTAACTATATTTATGGCAAATAATATGTAATAGGTGAGTGAATATTAACATTTATTAATAATGCTAAGACTAATATATAAAGTTTCAGGATATTTTCAATACTGACTTTGACCAAAAAATTAGGTCTTAAGCCTCTAGCTTCAATCTAAGGTACTGTTTCTCTACGCGATATAAAAAAGAAGTTCCGTGCCCAGAAGTTTAAACGATAACTGAGATAGTGACGAGTCTGAGAGTCTAATAGAAAATTAAATCATTGAGTACAGACGACATAAAATAGTCTAAAAAATCTTATTATTAATTTTAGATAAGTTGTTAATTAACAATTACGTTCTTAATTAAAATAATTAGTCGCAAAAGGTAGGAATTAACATTAATTAGGAAACCGCCAAAGTAGGTATGGGTATGACCTAAGAATTATAGAATCCCAGTAAAGAAAACCTCAAAAATAGCATTATTTCGGGACATAAACCCACATTAACAATTTTTAGCAAAATAACCAGAGTAACTGCAAAATGCTTATTCCCTCTATCAGTCAGGTTATTAATTACCATCCCCTTACTGCTACGGCAGAAACTGCTGTAGAAGATATAATTATTTCCATGAGTAGTACAGGTTCAAGTTGTGTACTAATTACAGAAAAACCATCTTTTTCTACTTCTATAAAAATAGTGACTCCAGGCGATCGCAGTCCTGGATCCCCAAAGGGAAATCATCATTCCAATTCTCCAGATGCAAAGCTACAATATTTAGGGCCAGTTATTGGTATATTTACTGAGGGAGACTTAGTGCAATTAGCCTCTATTGGAGCTCCTCTAAGTGGGTTTCCAATTGCTCAAATTATGATTAGATCTATAGTAACAGCACAACTATCAGAAATTCCAGATATCTTTGCTCTGTTCGCACTATTTGAAAAACATAAAATCAACCATCTACCAATTGTTGATAACTTAGAGAGACTTATAGGTCTAATTACTGGTCACAGTTTTCTTTTAAATCTGAACAATATCAAAAAAAAGGGTGAAAAATCAATCCTCTCAAGAAAGAAAATTAAGAGTCAACAAAAGTTATCTGCTAATCAAAATAATACTGTAAATAAAGGTTTAAAATCTGAGAATAATTTACTAAAAAATCCAAATAATCAACTATTACCTCAAGAAATAACCTTCGACTCATCTTTAGAGTTACCAGGCAACTTTATCCCAATTAATCACCTAGAAAAAACCCATGAATCTCAAGTTATTCAAGGTTCGTTTTCTTTGTCAATCAAACAAATTACCCAACTGATGTCTACCCATAATGTGAGTTATGTTTTGATTATTGAAGCCACAGAAAAAAAATATCAAAATGAGACTGATATTTATCTCAATCAAGAAAGTTCAAATTCTCAAAAATCAATCAAAATTATAGGTACAATTAGTAGTAGAGATATAGTACAACTACAGGCATTAAAAATAGATTTTAATAAAGTTAAAGCGGGGATAGTTTGTAATAAATCACCAATAGTAATAGGTTCTGATGTTACCCTAGAATTAGCTGTAGATTTGATCAACAAAAAATATTGCTTATTGCCCCTAATTGTGCAAAATTATATAGGTAAAATTGATTATTTTATTAGTCCTACAAAAGTTATTCGGCAAATACTTCTAAATAAGTCATTATATCAATCATTAATTCGCTTTTATAGTTATGTAGAAAAAACATATTTAAAATTACATCAAGCTAATAAAAAACTTAAGCAATACACCATTGAACAGAACAATTTAGAAAAAAGCCAACTAGCAGCGCCAGAAACTACAGGCATAACTCTAAAATTAGATCAAGATGGAATCTGGGATTGGAACATCGAAACTGGCGAAATTTTCTACTCGACTTTGGGGGAAAAAATGTTAGGTTATACAGAACATGAAATTTCCCATAAAATTAGTTTTGATGAATGGTTAAGTCGAATTCACCCAGAGGATAGGGATAAAGTTAATACTGCTATTCAAGAACACTTAACTAAAAAAAATACTATTTATAAAATCAAATATCGGATTCAAGGTAAAGACAATAATTTCATCTGGATTTTTGATAGTGGACAAACTTTATGGAAATCAGGAAAACCAGTGAGAATGGTAGGAATTTTTGTTGATATTACTAAGGAAAAAGAGGCAGAAATAAAACAAAGTTTTCTAGTAGAAAAGCATATCCAAATAATTAATAATTTGTCGGAAATAGTTTGGGAAACTGATATTCACGGCAACTTAATTTTTTTAAATCAAGCATGGGAAAAAATCACTGGTTTTAAACCTAAAAATAGCTTGGGAAAAAATTTTTTAGACTATATTCATCCAGAAGATATAAATAAGTTAAATTTTCTTACAAAAAATCATCCAGAAAATACAGAGTTAGCTATTATTCATAATAAATTAGTTGCAGATTCCTATCAATTACAGTTGTTAACCAAAACGGGAGGCTATTGTCCAGTAAAAATGAAGAGTACATTGGTATTTGATAGGGAAAACAAGGTTACTGGTATAGTAAGTACTCTAAGTAATATTTCTGAGGATATTGCCACCCAACAACAATTACAAGCTAGTCAAAAAGCAATCAAAGAATTGTATGAAGTGACTACAAATGCAGATATTTCCTTTGAAAGCAAAATAGTGGCATTACTGGAAATGGGATGCCATCGTTTTGGGATGGATATAGGTTTATTAGGGCAAGTTTTAGGAGAACTTTATAAAGTTATTGCAGCTCATCTACCAGAAAATTTTCTATTTGGAATAGCTGAAGGAGACATTTTTACCCTGGAACAAACATTTGACCAGGAAGCATTACAATACGATGAACCCTTCGTTATTGAATCAGCGAAAAACTCACAATGGCGACATCATCCTGCTCACACAGTGCGTCATGTCGAGTCTTATATTGGCACTAAAATTTTGGCATCAGGAATAGTTTATGGTACTCTTAGTTTTTCCAGTCGTCTTACTAAGAATAAGTGGAGTTCTATAGATATAGAAGTTTTAAAACTAATGGCAAATTATATTGGTGGTGAGTTGTTGCGAGAAGATGAGAGAAAAGCTTTAGAAAATAAATATCAGCACTTTTTATTACTTAAACAAATTACCCAAGAAATTTGCTCGAAGTTAGATACTAAAGAAATTTTTCAGACTACTGTTACTCAAATTGGACGAGCATTTAAAGTGAGCCGTTGTTTAATTCATAGTTATGTTACTGAACCTGATTTACATCTACCTTGTATGGCTGAGTATTTGGAAACAAACCATGAATCAATATTGGGTTTAGATCTGATTATTACTTCTAATTATTATACAGAAAAATTATTAGGAGAAGACAGAGCGATCGCCTCTCCAGATGTATTTTCAGATCCTCTGTTAAATTCAGATGTACCGATGTACCAGAAACTAAAAGTTAGATCAATATTGGCAATTCGTACCTCCTATCAAGGAAAACCAAATGGTATTATTCATTTACATCAATGTGATTATATACGTCAGTGGAAACAGGATGAAATAAGTTTATTAGAAGAGGTGGCATTTCAGGTAGGATTAACATTAGCTAAAGCACAAATATTAGAGTCAGAAGTTACCCATAAAGAAGAATTAGAGGCTGAAAATCAAGCCTTAGAAAAAGCACGAGAAGTAGCAGAAGTAAGGAACCGTGCTCAAGGGGAATTATTAGCAATGATGAGTCACAAATCTCAGACCAATATGAATGATGTAATGATGATGACAAGTTTGTTATTAAGTATGAAATTAAATCCTAAACAAAGAGATTTTGTGAAGACTATTCTCGCCAGGGGAGATGTAGTAATAAATATGATTAATAATATTCTTGACTTTACTAAAATTAAATCTGGGGAAGTAGAATTAGAACTAAGTCCTTTGGATATTAGAGGCTGTGTTGAAGATCTGCTAAAATCATTAGATATAATAGCAAAAAATAAAAAATTAGAACTTGCTTATTTAATTGATAAAAATGTGCCTAGAATAATTTTAACAGATGATAAAAAACTGGTTAATATATTGTTTAATTTACTAAAAAATAGTATTAATTTCACAAAAACAGGAGAAATAGTTGTTTATATTAGTGCTATAAAAAAATCGGAAAAAAGTCAGGAATATAGTCAATTAGAAGCAATAAGTTATGAGGAAATATCTGATTTTAAAGGGGCTGGCAAAATCACAGATAACTATGAAATACAATTTGCTGTTAAGGATACAGGTGCTGGTATTCCTCTAGACCAAATAGATCACTTATTTAAAGATTTTTCTCAAGTGTCTCCTGCCACGAATAGAGAATATGATGGTTTAGGTTTAGGATTAGTTATTAGTCAAAGATTGAGTCAAATGATGGGTGGTCAAATGTGGGTAGTTTCTCAGCCATTAGAAATTAAGAATTTGTCAGAGGAAAAAAAACAAATATCTCTCTTAAAAATTGAGGATAGTAGGGACATTAATTTCCCAAAAAATCCAATAAATGTTTATAATTCTAGTTCTCCTGAATCTAAAGTAAATATTGCCGGAAATCCACCGCATTACTTTGTTAAACCAGAACTAAGTGGCAGAGGTTCAATCTTTTATTTTACTATTCAAGCTAAGGCAATTGCAATGTATTCTCCGGAAATAGTTGATGGTTTACTAAGAGGTAAGAAAATATTGGTTGTAGAAAGTAATATTATTAATCAAGAGGAAATTAAACAGCAAGTTAAGCAATGGGAAATGATACCTATAGTTGCTGATTCTGCTACCAAAGCTTTAAGCGACTTGGAACAGGGAAAAGTTTTTGATCTTGGAATTATTGCTATGGATATTTCAGATATGGATGGGTTGACATTAGCTAGAAAGATTCGCAAGTTGGAAGCTGAACAAAACTCAAAACAAAATAAGAATGATAAGTCATTTTTACCATTACTAATGTTGAATTATATTGATACAGTAGATATTTCCCGAGAACTTCAGGAAGCAAAAGTTAGTCTAGCTGGATTTTTGAATATACCTATCAAACAGTCTCAGTTTTATAATGTTTTATTGGAAGTATTTGGAACTAGAAAGGAAGAAGAGGTAAACGACAAAGTTCCTAGTTTAGATATGGAAGATTTTCAAGATTTAAGTGAAAAAAATAGGGATTATACTAATATTCGTATATTGTTAGCAGAGAATAATGTAGTGAATCAAAAAGTTGTAATACACTTACTAGAAAAAATTGGTTACCTTGCAGATGTAGCTGCTAACAAAGTAGAATTTTTGGATGCTTTGAAGCGGATATCCTATGATGTGGTATTAATGGATGTGCAGATGAATAATGGAGATGGGATAGGAATAACTAATCAAATATGTCAAAGATACTCTGAAGAAAAACGCCCTTGGATAATTGCTATGACAGCTAATGCAAGGTCGGGCGATCGCGAGAAGTATCTAAATGCTGGTATGGATGATTATATGACTAAACCAGTTGATCAGGAAAAATTAGTAGAAGTTTTAAATAAATTCAAGAGAATACGAAACCAAAAATTAGGCTCCAAAACGGATTTAGAAAATGCAGTTAGGAGTCATTCTTCTGTTATCAGGTCAACATTAGTTAAAACTAACTCTTCTAGGCAACCAGTTATTCAGAAGCCGAGTTTTACTAACTTTCAGGTAGAGTCAACTTCTCAGTCAGATGAAATAATATCACTCAAAAGTACGTTGCCTATTGTTATACCAAGCAATATAGAAGATGTACCAGAAACTAAAGAAATTACAATGCCAGGTTTAGATTTATTAAACGATCAACAACTGGCTGTCGATCCTAAAATTATAGAAAAATTTTGCAATCTTTATTATGATGAACCAGATACCCCAATTATTTTGATACAAGATTATCTTACTGATGGGAATAAAAATATAAATATGATTAGGAATTATATCAACAAGGGTAATTTTAATGCATTAAAGACAGCTTCTCAGAAATTCAAGACTAGCAGTGCTTTATTGGGGGCAATTAATTTTTCTAAACTATGTGAAGAGTTAGAGAAGATGGCTCTTGCTGTGATTGAGTCTAGAGAAGATTTTGATTTAGAAAAAGCTACGAAAATTTTCTTACAAAGCAAAAATGAATGGGAAAGAGTTCAAAAAGAGTTAAGTACAAAAATGAATTGCTAGTCCTTGAGCTGGGAAATAGTAAATTAATCCTGATCTACAGAAAGATGCTCCTTAATGGTTTGATAACAATCAGAAACGGACGATCTTTCTGTCATGGCCTTCACTAAAGCTTTATAGGCAGACTGATGATTTTCTAACAAATTACGAGCTTGCAAAGATGCCCAACTTTGTTTAAGTTTAGACTCTCCAGGACGTTTTAATTGTCTCAAAATTGCTGTAATCTTAGTTCTATCTTCTGCTCCACCCTCAGCATTACCATAAACTAAGTTTTCTGCAGCAATACCAGCCATCCAGACTGTACAATATCGGTCTACAAGTTGAGAAGAAATTACACCACTGTATAACTGAGCAGCTAATTTTTGGTCATCAAATCTAACTCCTCCCTGAGATGACTGACCTTGCCGAAATGCTTCCCAGGCATTCAGAGCATATCCACTTATAGGAATTTCTAATAAATAAGCTACTAAAAAATGTCCAGCTTCATGACAAATAATTCGATCGCGTTTTTCGGAGGATGTTCCTGCTACTAAATCTACAAGAATCATACTTCCTTGACCTTGCCATCCCAAGGTATCTATAGTTGCTAATACTAGCACAGAAAAAGTAGCGATCGCGATATAAAATGGAGATATATTAAATATCGGTCCAAGTAAGCTAGACATGGTCATAACAAAGATACCAATAGCAATAATATTAAGTGAAGTTTGTCTCATAATTCAATTTAATTTTATTAAAGTCCTTAACAAGCAATATTTTTGAGTTGAGCTGATATACCCAGTTTTTCTGCAAGAGGCTAGCTAAATACTAAATGCTGAAAGCTATAATCTTAATTTTCTATTTGCTACTCACTCCTTGAGTGACCTCGCCTCCTCAAAAGTCTTTAAACTATGACTATCTCCTACAAACCTCCAATGCCAAGGTTCATAACTAATACCTTGAGGATTATCTTTGGGAAATGATAACTCAAAACCATAATTCTCAGCATTTTCTTGCAGCCACTGGAAAGCTTTTGTGTTTTCAAAACTAACTTCGAGATGAGTCTCTGGCATTCTAGCATCACCAATATCAATAGCGTAACCTGTATGATGTTCGCTGTAACCTGGAGGGGCACTAACTTCTGCTCTTTTAGATGTTTCCTGTCCCCGCTCTGCTTTCACCTCAAAGAATAAATATTGTTGATCTCCCACAGTTCTAAACCCTGAGAGAGGAACCAACTCGATATTTGCAGACCAAGCTACATCTGCCATAAGATCAAATTTTTCTGCTGCAATTGAACGCAGTCTAATATTTTGATTGCCAAAAACTGGTGTTAATTCTTGCCAAGATGCTTCTTTGTAGGGCAAGTGTCCGAGGATATTTTCTCTCTGCTTAATGGAAGAATTGAAAGATGGCGAAGGTGAAGGTGTTTCTAATTGAGTTGGAGATGTTTCAACTGCTTTTGTGCTGATTTTTTGTTTCATTTGGACGACAGGAGATGTGTTGAGAGTTTTGTTAAATTGGAAATGCCAACTAATACTAATTATGAGAGCGATCGCCCCCATTGCTAATAATTGCCAAATTTGCCAGATTTTCTGAGGCTTAAAAGATTGGTGTTTGGCACTTTCTTCTTCATCTCTTACAGCTTCAGGAATATCATCTACTGGTAATTTTGCCTCATCTGGTGTTTTTTTTAATAAACCCAGCTTATTCAAAATTTTCACCTAAAACTCCTTAATAGTTTGTAAGTTTTTTTGCTTGACCAACAGTCTGAAAAACCCCCGGCATCACTTTTGTTACATTCCCTGTTACGGCGCTCAAAACCTATTTCTAGAGTAAATATTACTCAGCCAATTTTTAATTAATTAGCTATCAACTTTTAGTATTTCTCTACAGGAATTCTCCACAAGTAGCTAAATTTATGCCTAGGAACTACCTTAACAGCTTTTAGTAGCTTGGGGTTAACATCTCCGGTAACTCCAACCGCTAGATGGTTTAGGAAAGGTTAAAATCTTCTTGTCAACCCTAAAAAAAATATCCTACTGATTATTGAGTACTTCATTAATGGCCAGTTGCCGATTCTGTGGTTTTGGCCTCATCTAGTTCATCATTATTGTCTATAAATTTTCTAGGTCTACCTGGTTTACGCTTGTGACGTTGACTAATAGATTTATCGCTGGCCAAAGCTAATTCTTCTGGACTGCATTTTAAAATATCCAGAATTTCTAGAAATTTTTGGGGGGTCATAGTTGGTTCTGTACGCCCCGTCTCCCAGTTACGAACACTGGTTTCGCTGATACCCAGGCGATATGCTACCTCAGCACGGGTAAGCCCCGTACGTTCTCTCAGGGCTTCCATGTCCATACTTTTAATGTTTCCTCCACCAATCATTTACAATACAATATATAGTATAGTATTTTTTAAAAACTGATTGGATAATTAAATCAAACTACTTTATTCTAAGCTCGTTAAAATTTAATTGTCTAGTTTTTTAAAAAAAAGACTCTATTATTATTTGCTGGCAGTAGGGAGTAGTATGGAGGAATAGGAGGTATCTATAATATAGAGGCAATTGGAGGTGGGAGTTGGAATTGTCCCTTGATATTTTTCCCTGGTTTGAGGTGAAATGATAGCTTTTTCGGCTTTTCACTTATCTTTCAAAAGCTAGGACTTTCTCTACAAAAAAAAGGCTACAGTTTTCATCTTTAAATTCTTTGATCCTTAATCACCTCAACATACTTAACTTATGGCCATAAAAAAATGGCCTAACATCCTAAGTTTGTCTCAATCACTATAAGTATAAACAAGGGTCAAGACTTTTCAGCTTTGGCTTTAGTGAACATATTATATAGGATTTCTTGAGGTACCTCAGTACAGTTGTTTTTGTTCTTTTAAACTCCCTGTTTCCCAAATTACTAATAATTAGTTACCTTAAGCTACAAAGTTCCTGCTCACTTATTACTCTCTTAAATTTGAATAGAAATTAGCTTTACTTTTCATCAGTTGAAAAATATTGTAAAAACCATTAGCACGAGAAGGAGTCAAGCTTACTTTTAAACCTGTTTCTTCAATAAAATCTGGAGTTATTTGAGTGATTTCTTGAGGTGTTAATTGATTCAAACCTTCAATTAATAAAGCGACTAATCCCTTAACTAACTGAGCATCAGAATCCCCCTGATAATAAACTTTTCCATCAGTTAAGTTAGCAGTAATATATACTTGAGATTGACAACCATAAACTTTATTTTCTGGTGTCTTTTTATCCTCAGGAAAATCAGGTAATTTTTTGGCATACCAAAGTAGTTGTTCATAACGTAACTTATTGGAAGATGCCCGTTTAAATTTTTTAACAATACGTTCTAATGAAGATGGTAAAGACATAGATTAAAAATCAAAAATTGGGAATTGGGAGTAGGATAGGAAAAGAGAAAAAAATATTTACTATTAAGAATTATACAACACTAAACTAATCACCGAACCTAAAGATAAATTTTATTTGTGTTGGCAATTTAGTTAAAGTTACTAATTAAAACTATATGTAAGAAGGATGGTAATAATTTGTGTAAGTGATTACTTTTATAATTAATTCTGAATCACATTTACCATTTTTCACCTAAAAATTGGGTTTAAAACTTCCCCTATAAATGGAGAGCTTTTCAGTTGTTTTTGGGAATGCATATCTTAATTTTTAAAAAATATTAATTAATCTTTTTCAGGGACTTAAGAGACAAAAAAACAGATCCACAGAGGTTGGGTAACCTGCCCTAAATCACCCCCAGGGGTGGGTAAAGTCTGTAGAGCGTGGAGTTTTGTCCAAGAAAAGGTCAAACAGCCTGAATTTTTTTCAGTAAATGTTATTGTACTCACAATACCTCAGAATACGAGGGTAGTTCTGACCTCTATGACTCCCTATTAAACTGGTATTGGCAAAGTCAGAGAATAGAAAATTGGCTCCTAATTTTTAATATGTTAATTTTGAATTTTAGTAATTTTTAAATTATAGCACTACGGGAATAGGGTGCGGACATTTATAGATGCTTAAATTCTCTGAGGAATTACTTCTGACTTCTGACTAAGAACTTATGACTTACGGATAGCACCATAGTGCTTTAGATCAACTACAATAATTAAAGAAATCTAAAACCAATATCCGTAATAAAAACTTCTTATGTCTCTTCCTATTCGCAACGTAGCCATCATCGCCCACGTTGACCACGGCAAAACTACCCTAGTAGACTCGCTCCTCAAACAATCTGGCATCTTCCGGGAAGGAGAAGAAGTTCCTGATTGTGTCATGGACTCCAACGACCTAGAAAGGGAACGTGGGATTACAATTCTTTCTAAAAATACCGCAGTTACATACAAAGATACTCTCATAAATATCGTCGATACTCCTGGTCACGCTGACTTTGGAGGAGAAGTAGAACGAGTTCTGGGTATGGTGGATGGTTGTTTACTAATTGTGGATGCCAATGAAGGCCCAATGCCACAAACTCGCTTCGTGCTCAAAAAAGCTCTAGAAAAAGGTTTACGGCCCATTGTTATTGTTAATAAAATCGACCGTCCCCGAGTTAATCCCCACAGGGCTGTTGACAAAGTTCTTGACCTATTTATTGAACTAGGTGCAGATGATGACCAATGTGACTTTCCTTATCTATTTGCCTCTGGTTTGGGAGGTTACGCGAAAAAAGACCTGGAAACGGAATCACAGGATATGCAGTGTTTATTCGATGCTATTTTAGACCATGTGCCCCCTCCAGTGGGAGACCCTGAAAAATCTCTCCAGTTACAGGTGACTACTCTGGACTATTCAGAATATTTGGGCAGAATAGTGGTAGGTCGTATCCACAATGGTGTGATTAAATCTGGGCAACTAGCTGCTATTGTCAAAGAAGATGGTACAATTGTTAAGTCAAAAATCTCAAAATTAATGGGATTCCAAGGTTTGGCACGCATTGACGTACAAGAAGCTGCTGCTGGTAGTATTGTGGCAGTTGCTGGTTTTAGTGATGCTAATATTGGTGAAACTATTACTTGTCCTAACGAACCTCAAGCTCTACCTCTGATCAAAGTAGATGAACCGACTTTACAAATGACTTTCTCTGTAAATGATTCTCCATTTGCTGGTAAGGAAGGAAAATTTGTAACTTCTCGGCAAGTACGCGATCGCCTGATGCGAGAGTTAGAAACTAATGTGGCATTACGAGTAGAAGAAACTGACTCTCCAGAGAAGTTCTCTGTTTCAGGTCGTGGGGAATTGCACTTGGGTATTTTGATTGAAACTATGCGCCGAGAAGGTTATGAGTTTCAAGTTTCTCAACCTCAAGTTATTTACCGGGAAATAAATGGTCAGCCATGCGAACCATTTGAACTATTAGTGATGGATGTTCCCGAAGATGCTGTCGGTGGTTGCATCGAAAGAATAGGTCAGCGCAAAGGGGAAATGCAGAATATGCAGGTGAGTACAAATGGTCGAACTCAGTTAGATTTTTCTGTTCCTGCTCGTGGTTTGATTGGTTTCCGGGGTGAGTTTATGCGTCTTACCCGTGGGGAAGGCATTATGAATCACAGTTTTTTAGATTATCGTCCTTTAATTGGTGACATTGAAGCTCGACGCAATGGAGTAATTATTGTATTTGAGGAAGGTGTGGCGACTTTTTATGCCTTGAAAAATGCTGAAGACCGTGGAGTATTTTTCATTACCCCTGGTACAAAGGTTTATAAAGGTATGATTGTGGGAGAGCATAACCGCCCTCAAGATTTGGATTTGAATGTTTGTAAAACTAAGCAGTTGACTAATCATCGTTCTGCAACTGGGGATGAGTTAGTGCAGTTACAAGCTCCTGTGGAAATGAGCTTGGAGCGGGCGTTGGAATATATTGGGCCGGATGAGTTGGTTGAGATCACACCAGAGTCAATTCGGTTGCGGAAGATGAGTAAAAAACTGGTCAAACGTTAAAGCAGTTAACATATGAACTCGAAAACTGATGACTAATAATTGAAATTGGCAGAATACTTTAGGAAAGCTTCACTACAAGTATTTGCCAGGACTTACGCAGTACCTCTATATCTGATGTATTTTTGGTTGTAATTTCAGATATTTACATTTATTTGCATTATAATTAGTGTGTTTGCGTAAGTCTCATTTACAATAATAAAGGTTCAGCTCAAAAACTTTTCAAAGGAAATTTTCAAAGGAACAAAACTATGGAAATTGCAGCAACTAGTGTCGATCAAATTCTCAGCAATTTGGCATCACAACCTGACCCTCGTTGGAAAACTCTAGACTTAGATAGACAGAGAAAACAGATTCAAAATGAATTATACTCTCGTGCACCTAAGGATGCCATGATGCGAGTGATGACAAGGATACCGTTTCAGGAAGCACCAAATTTGGCCGAAATTGATTGGGAATCAGAATTATCTACTTTTGAAACAATTCAATACCCTCAATACTATCTTCAGCCTTTTCATAGTGTTCTGGGCGGATACTTGTCAGAAACTGCCGCAGTTGGCAATAGAATAGCAATGGAAGCCATATTAGAAAATGCCCACCCACGGAAATCACTGGGAGTCAGAGACGAAATTGCCCAATTATTTCCCCAAGATGCTCGCTATATTTTAGACTTGGGAGCAGGTATTGGAGATGATGCAGCAGCTATTGCTCGTTATATCCCTTCTGCTACAGTTACCGCATGGGATGCTTCTCCATTTATGATTATAGTTGGTCGCCTGTACCACCAGGATATTCCCAATCTACATTGGAAACACGGCTTAGTGGAAAAAACAGAACTGCCAGATAATTCAGTTGATGCCGTCAATATTACTTATCTTCTCCATGAATGCCCTGACGAAGTTAAGCAAGTCATCTTAGCAGAATGCTGGCGAATTATTTCTCCAGGTGGTCGGTTAGTTGTAACAGATGCGCTGACTGGGGAATTACACTCATACAGAGGCTTTTTTGAACCCTATAAAGAGCAATGGCTAAAACTTGACCCAGATAAGTTACTGCAAGAAGCAGGCTTTGTTAACATTAAGGTGCATCAGTTTGCCCATTCTAGTTGGACTCGTGTTGGAGAAAAGCCTAACTAATTTAGGACTGTCAAAATTAAATTAATTATTAGATAGTGGGAGCATTCAACTCCCCACCCCTGAGCTATAGGTTTACGGTTGTTGAATTCAATGCAAAAGCTGAAAAAATGATATAATTTAACGTAGTTAGTCAAATGGGAAAATTAGACCATACGCGGAATTTCTCCAGACTCCTAACCAAAAACGATTATTTATCTGCCCACTCCTTAGCTAAAACTTTTAACAGAGCTTTCAGTCCCATAATAAAGGGCGGTTCTAGGAGAATGTCATTAGTTTCTCTCTTCATCTTCAATGAAATGTTTGTCAACTCCATCTGGGTATTTCGCCAGAGAGTCTGGTTATAAGTAGATTCTGGTTCTGCCCCTGGTTCGTCTCCCAGTTCGTAATTCTGTAGCGGGAGAATTTCCTCTATCTCTAACTCCTTTAAAGATACATGAAAATAATCTAGAAATGTTCTTAACGGTACTAAATCAGGAATTTTTAATTTCCGAATATTCCCCTCAAACTTCAAGGTTTCTATCCATTCTATCAACGGTTCTTTAGTCTTTTTATTCCATCCTGTTAGTTTAGCACGATCCAATACTAAACCGCAAGCTACCTCGTCTTCTGGTCTCTGACTTAATCGCGTTTTTTCCAATATGCGATCGTTAAATCCAGACCCTTTATTCAACATCTGACTCAGGAGATCGCTAATTTCTGAATCAGCAAGAAGCCTACCCCCTTCAACCAACCAATTTAACACTTGAGAACCATTTCCGCCAATATAAACAGGAGTAATTTCGCGACTCTGGTATTTTCCTTTCTGTTCTAGCACTCCCAATGTTGTTCCCACATAGTAGTATAATCCCCCTATGCCAATTGCCATCAGGCGGATAAAGCCTTGGAACTTAGGATCATCCTCGGCAAAGTCTCTTTTATTTTTCAGCCAATTTTGGCTTTTTCGACGTAAAAATACATCCAGCGTTGCCCTGAATTTGTCTTCTGTTAATTGATTCCAGTCTCTCAAATTCTGCTCGAATAGTTGGGAAAAAAAATTGGGATTTAATTCTAAGAAATCTGATAACAAATGACGACCAGCGAATAAAACAGAACATTGATGAATGAGTTCGTTGTTGTACCAAACTGAAATATCTGAAGTCTCTCTTCTCATATAAATACAAGTCGTTCGGACTAGATCGAAACCTTCCATATCTGCAAAATATTGGGCAAAAGCGGCGTTCTTGCTGCGAAAATATTTTAAATTATCTACTTCTGGACAAAAGTGTTCAATTCCTGTGGTAACTTGCAATTCCTCGGGGCTTTGTTGTATAAAGATAGAAAATATGGTAACAATAAGCGTGTGGCACAAG
>JAGGDU010000106.1 GCA_018457135.1 Trichodesmium erythraeum GBRTRLIN201
CTGGTAGTGGTGGGGTGTTTTTTGAGTCGTTGAAAAATGTGAATATTGGTGGTGTAAGTGAGGATGTGGATGGTATTGCTACTTTTGGAGGAGATGTTGATATTAAGAGCGCGGGAAATGTGACTTTAAATGAAACTATTTCTAGCAATGAGGTTGTAGAGAATAATTCTGAGGCGACATCTACAGAAAATACGGAGGTTGTTGATGGAGGTGGTGGGATAAATATTGAAGCGGCGGGAGATATTGTGGCTACGGGTAGTGGTATTAAAGGTGGTGGGGAAGCTGTTTCTTTGTCTGGGACTAATATTAGGATAAATGATGAATTTGATGAGACTTCTGGGGATGCGGATGTTAAGTTGTCGGCCACAAATGATATTGTTGTTGAGGATATAGAGGATGATGTGTTGGAGTTTATGCCTGGGAGTGGGGAGATAGAATTTCGTGCGGATAAAGATGGGGATGGGTTTGGTCTTGTGAAGATGTTGGATAATAAGCCGGATGTTGGGAGTAACCCTGATGTTTTTGATAATGGGGCGGATACTATTAAGACTAATGGGCGAGGTTTGACTATTGCTGGTGCTGGTGTGGTTTTGGGGAATGTTGATACTTCTTGGTTGCCTGTTTATTCTGGTGGGGAGCTATTGAAGGCGATCGATGTGGATAAGGGGGGGGCGATACCTCCGGTAGGTACAGAAGGCACTGCAACATTTACTTTTACTGTAGATGGTGACTTGGGAACTATAAAAAATATAGATGTTCGCTTTTCTGCAAAACATACTTACAATAAGCAGTTAGACGTTAGTCTGGAATCACCCCAAAAAACGAAAGTACAATTGTTTGCAGAGGTTGGTAATAGGGGAGATAACTTTCAGGATACTGTATTGGATGATGATGCTTCTACAATTATTAGTATGGGCAGTGTTCCGTTTGATGGTACGTATCATCCCCAAGGAAGTTTAACAGATTTTAATGGAGAAACTCCGAATGGAAGGTGGAATTTGAAGGTAACTGATACCTCTGAGGGATACGATGGCACTTTATACAGAGCTGGTGAGCAGGCTCCCTGGGGAACTGCTATAGGTACACAACTGTTGCTGCGTAACCCTCTTGTTCAGAGTGGTGGAGGAAGAGGAAGTGGAAATGGTGGAGCGATAAACCTAAAAGCAACTCATGGTGATATTAGTGTAGGAAATATTCGTAGTTTGAGCGAAGCTGCTAATGGGGGAAGAATTGACCTGAATGCTAATAACAATATTATTACTGGTCTGATTAATTCTAGTTCTGTGCAAAGGAATGGAGGAGCAATTGATTTGGTAGCTGGTGGGAATATCACTACACAAGACCTTTATTCCTATTCCTGGTCCAGCTCAGGCAACTCAGAAAATGGAGGAGTAATTGATTTAGATGCTGGTAGCAATATCACTATACAATCCCTCTATTCCTATTCCTATTCCAGCTTAGGCAAATCAGGAGACGGAGGAGCCATTAATTTGGATGCTGATGGCAATATCACTACACAATCCCTTAGTTCGAGGTCTTATTCCCCTTCAGGTTCAGGAAATGGAGGAGCAATTAATTTGGATGCTGGTGGCAATATTACTATACAATCCCTCCATTCCAGGTCCACTGCCAGATCATTCTCAGGAAATGGAGGAGCAATTGATTTGGATGCTGGTGGCAATATCACTACACAAGAACTCTATTCCTATTCCTATTCCAGCTTAGACAACTCAGGAAATGGAGGAGCAATTAGTTTGGATGCTGGTGGCAATATCACTACACAATCCCTCAATTCTTATTCCTATTTGTCTTCAGAAAAAGGGAACTCAGGAAATGGAGGAGCAATTAGTTTGGATGCTGGTGGCAATATCACTACACAATCCCTCAATTCCTTTTCCTCTTCAGAAAAAGGTAACTCAGAAAATGGAGGAAAAATTGATTTGGACGCTGGTGACTATATCACTACACAAGATCTCAAGTCCTATTCTTTTTCTCCCTCAGGCAACTCAGGAAATGGAGGAGCAATTAATTTGGATGCTGGTGACTATATCACTACACAAGACCTTGATTCGAGATCCTCTTCCAGCTCAGTCTCAGGAAATGGAGGAGCAATTAATTTGGATGCTGGTGACTATATCACTACACAAGGCCTTGATTCCTATTCGTACTCAGAAAAAGGCAACTCAAGAAATGGAGGAGACATAAAACTGAATGCCAATAAAATAAAACCAACCTCGGATAATGAAGAAAAACTAACAATACATACATTTTCATTCAGGAAAAATAAGTTTGGGGAAGGAAAAGGTGGAGACGTTAACATTACCACTAACAATCTCAGCAAGACAGAAATATTTACACTATCTTCCCGCTCAGAATCAGGAAAAGTAACCATAGAAAGTAAGACACAAGAACCACTTCAAATCAATGACTCATCCATTACTACAAGTGTACAAGTAAGCGTACAAATATGTTCCTCCTGTGGAACAAGACTAGTTGGTGAAATAGGAGATACTCGATCAGGCGAAGTCTCTATCAATAGTTCCGGCGACCTCAGCCTCAACAACGTCACCATAGAAAGCGACACCAAAAGTAACCAAGCCGCAGGAGACGTCAACATCTACAGCATTGGCAACATTACACTTGACAAGACGGATATCATCAGTACTACCAACTCCCAAGGCAAAGCCGGCCAAATCAACTTAGAAACCAAGCAAAACATAGAACTCACCAACAACAGCAAAATCTTAGCCAACACAGAAGGAACCGGAAACGCAGGTCAAATAAACATAGAAGCTAACAACCTCATCCTAGACCAAAAC
>JAGGDU010000107.1 GCA_018457135.1 Trichodesmium erythraeum GBRTRLIN201
ATGAAGCAGCAGAACCGTTGTTGCTACAAGCTATTGAAATCTACAAAATTGCCCTCCCTGAAAATCATCCAAATATTGCTGTTAGTCTGAGCAACCTGACAAATTTATATTATTCACAAGGAAAATATGAAGCAGCAGAACCGTTGTTGCTACAAGCTATTGAAATCTACAAAATTGCCCTTCTTGAAAATCATCCAAATATTGCTGTTAGTCTCAACAACCTGACAAATTTATATTAGAGTTGTTGGGAAATAAGTTAAAATAAGTTAAGTTAAGAAGAAATTGACGAAGAATGCTAAATATTAAACGGGCCTTAAAACAGGATAGGTTGCTCAGAGCATTAACAGGATTAAATAGTAAAGCATTTCAATCCTTACTCTTAACCTTTACTCAGGTATATGAGCAAACATTGAGGGATAAACCTCGTCAACGTTCTGTTGGATGAGGCCGTAAGGCTCGTTTACGGACTTTTGAGCACAAATAAATTTTTTATATTCTGTTCTATTTTAAATGCTACCCTACCTTTGATTTAGCTGGTATCTTGTTCGATATAGACCGTAGCCAGGCACATCACTGGGCTCATCGTTTACAGCCTATATTAGAAGCAGCCTTGGGAGAAAAAAAGGCACTACCAGAACGCCAAATCAATAGTGTCCAAGCATTTATAGAGCGTTTCCCTGGAGTAGAACGAGTGGTAATGGATGGCACAGAACGGCCAGTAAAACGGCCTACTGACTCAGAAACACAAAAACTGAATTATTCAGGAAAAAAAAAGTGTCATACCCGTAAACATCTAGCAGCAGTAAACCAAAACAAACAAGTGCTGGTATTAAGCCAAGATAGAGTTGGAAAGTTACATGACAAGAAATTCCTAGACGAAGAAAAGTTGATAGGAAATATACCTGTGGAAATACCAATTGAAGTAGATACTGGCTTTCAAGGTATTCAACACCAGTATGAAAATATCCGCATACCCCATAAAAAACCAAAGGGAGGAGAATTAACTCAACAGCAAAAGATCGAAAATAGGACATTGAGTCAATAAGCGGGTGATATGTGAAAATGCCTTCGCGGGTGTCAAGCGCTATGGGGCTGTCAATCAGATTTACCGTAATCATAAGCATGATTTTGATGACAAATTAATGTTGACAGCAACTGGACTATGGAACTTGTACCTGATGGTAGCATAAATAATAAAATCATTAACCAAAATTAATTAGTTTGAGTTTTCATTTTTCGCTAACCTAAGTTATTTCCCAACAGCTCTATTATTCACAAGGAAAATATGAAGCAGCAGAACCGTTGTTGCTACAAGCTATTGAAATCTACAAAATTGCCCTCCCTGAAAATCATCCAAATATTGCTGTTAGTCTGAGCAACCTGACAAATTTATATTATTCACAAGGAAAATATGAAGCAGCAGAACCGTTGTTGCTACAAGCTATTGAAATCTACAAAATTGCCCTCCCTGAAAATCATCCAAATATTGCTGTTAGTCTGAGCAACCTGACAAATTTATATTATTCACAAGGAAAATATGAAGCAGCAGAACCGTTGTTGCTACAAGCTATTGAAATCTACAAAATTGCCCTCCCTGAAAATCATCCAAATATTGCCGCTAGTCTCAACAACCTGGCAGAATTATATCGTGAGCAAGGAAAATACGAAGCGGCAGAACCGTTGTTGCTACAAGCAATTGAAATATTTAAACAATCATTAGGCGAAGAACATCCTCACACTCAAAAAGTTCAGGAAAACTATCAAATATTTTTAAACGATAAAAACAATTAAAACTATTTTGACATCACTGTTTTTGCCCGCTATTACTGCTGTTGTTATTCTTGCACTGTAAATCTCTAGTCATAAGCAGAGTAAGGAGAGAGCTGACTTCAACTATCATAAATTCCACCCATTACTCCCATTATAATTTTTGATTTAAGGGTGAGAATTTCAAATTTCTAGTTCTCAAAATATCAGGGATAGCAGGACAATAACTCGGCAGTTTAAAACTAGCAGGGTTAATAGGATTTTGATATGTAAAATGGCGATATTCTAAACAGAACCTATCCCAAGCTGCTACTTGAATTTTAAATACCGAAATTATTACCTCGATCAACCAAGGAGCTAAATTAAAACGAAAAAATATTCGTTTCTTCAGATATGCACAAATTTCTTCAACAACCTGATTTACTGTAACTTTTGGATTACCTAAAATTAACTTTTGTAATTCTTTTGAATGTGGTGGATGTTCGACTAAATAACTAACTACTTGAGCAATATCAGCAGCGTGAATAAAATGGAAACTACCATCAACTTTTAACCATCGAATTAAACCAATATGTTTAATTATTTCTGGTAAACCAGCAGAGAGATGAGAATAAGGTTTTTCCTGATCTCCTCCTAAAACCAATGTAGGAAAAAGACAGGTTAGAGGAGGTAAATTATCCAGTTGGGATAACTGATACATACAGTCATACTTAGAACGAATATAGTCAGTACCTATCTCTCCAGCTTTTGTGAGCAATCTATTATTTTGGTCAAGAATACTGGCAGTTGAAAAATAGATTATATTTTCACATACTTCAGGATTGAGTAATGTGATTAACTTCAGAGTTTTAATCACATTAATATCAAATACTTCCTGCAAATTTCCCCAAGCAGTGGCAGCTAAAATTGCTACATTAATTTCTGGAAGTAAAGATGAAAATTGCTCAATTTCTCTCAGATTTGCTTTTAAAAGATTAACACCTGGACGAGCTTTATAATCAACTTTTAATTTATCTGGGTTCCTAACTAATAAGTAAAGTTCGTGGTGGGTATTTTGAATTAAAGATTCAACAATATAGTGACCAATACATCCACTAGCGCCCGTGATAAAAATCCGTTTATGGCTCATACAAATCAGTTAATCAGTTATCAGTTATTAGTTGTTAGTTCTTACTAAAATCTAATTCTCTGTTATGGTAAGCATTCGGTTGAATGCTTACTAATAAATTTAGGGCTAGGTTATAACTAACCCCTGAAAAAATCATGGAAATCTCAAATTTACCCTAACTAAACTTAAGCGGTTAATGCTAGTAAACTACTTATTTCTTTTGCTGTTTTAAAGAAGAACTCTACATTCTCTTCAGGAGTTTCTTTCAAAACACCATGTCCTAAATTTAATATATGACCTCGGTTGCCAGCTTTGCGAATAGTTTCTAGTATGCGAGATTTGATAAATTCTTGAGAACCAAACAGTACACCGGGGTCTATATTTCCTTGTACACAAATATTATTACCAAGGCGTTGTCTAGCTTCGGCTATGTCTACACTCCAGTCCACACTCACTATATCAACACCAGTCTGGGGCATTCTCTCTAATAATCCGGCACTACCATTTATATATAGAATAAAAGGTGTATTAGGATGGGTCTTTTTAACTTCCTGCACCACTAATTTTTGATAGGGCAAAGCGAAAGTTTCATAGTCTTGAGGACTAAGTTGACCTGCCCAAGAATCAAACATTTGGATGACTTGTGCTCCACTGTTTATCTGATAACGAGCATAAACGGCGATCGCTTCTGCCAGCTTTCCTAGAAATTTATGTAACATTTCTGGTTGACAAAAAGCCATTTTTTTGATATTGGTATAATCTTTACAACTCTTACCTTCTATGGCGTAAGCAGCTAAAGTCCAAGGAGCCCCAATAAAACCTAAAACTGCTGCCTCGTTCTTAACTTCTCTTCTGAGAGTTTGTAAAATTTCCCTAATAAAAGGTAGAGACTCTTCTGGTTCGATGGGATGAAGCTTGTCAATTTGAGCTTCAGTGCGAATAGGGGGGTCAATAATTGGTCCTTTGCTTTCGATGATATCAAAATCAATGCCTATTGCTGGGAGTGGAGTCAGGATGTCTGAGAATAAAATTACTCCATCTGGCTTAAAAGCGTGGAAAGGTTGCAGGGATATTTCCACAGCAATATCTGTGTTTTCAGAACGCTCGCGAAATGAGGGATATTTCTCTCGTAAGTCTCGATAAGCTTTCATGTAGCGACCTGCCTGTCTCATCATCCATACAGGTGGACGATCTAATAATTCACCCCGAGTTGCTCGTAATAAATAGGGTACTTGGCTTAATTGGGCCATATTTGCTTTACCTTTTGCTTCTAAAATCTTTGATTTTAACTGGTTAGGTCAATTTAATTGTCCTGAATTGTAAGTTTACAGGGACATGACGCTTGTGGAAATATTTAGGTTGAGATCGTAACGAAAGTTTACTTAAAGTTATTAAGGGAGTAAGAAATAATAATATGGCTACTGTGTCTCAAAAGCTTTTCTAGTTAGCACTTTGAGCAGGGGGCTAAGGCCTAACTCTTCCTGTTAGGTGGAGTTGGGTAGGTAGGTTTTTTTGTCTTTAAGAAAAAAGTTTAATTATTATTGCTATTTAAGGGGGTAGGGAGTGGGGCTCTGTGGGAATAGAAGATTAGAGAAACGACTGTGCTTGCTGTAAATTATGGGTAAGCTCCAATGAGTTGCCAAAATTTTGATTGGTTATTTTCTTTTGGAAGTTACTAAGTTTTTGCTCTACAGGTCGTTTTTTTCTTTAAGAATTGAGTTTAATTACTGTTGCTATTTAAGAATGTAAACTGATAAATATATTTTGGATATTGTTAATAAAATTTCAACGTTTTTGCCTAGATAATAATTCAAAGTATTGGGTAAATTGTTCGTATGAGATGAGTTTTTTTATTTTTGGGACTGATTTTTTTTACAGTTTTATCATGAGATTATTGACAGATTTTATAAGATAAAAAAAGAAGATTTTAAGTAATTAATAATCCTGACATAAGCAGGAAAAATTATGAGGCAAACGAATCAAGAGGAAAGGGAGTAATGAGATTTTTTAGATGCTTGTTTTTAGGGTTATCTAAGATAGTAAAATTAATGAATTAGTGTGAAAATTTATTATATGCGATCGCTGATTTATTGGGATTTTAAAAGATGAATTAAAATTTCTACGCTGACTTTTATCTGCTGATTTTAATACATCATCAAATTAATAAAAAAGTTTAGTATTTGTATATTGGTTTAAAGTTCAGTTAGGTGTTGTGAACTAAAAGAGCTTTAACAAAAATAGGGTAGTGTTTCAGTGTTTTTTTTGTTGATTTTGTTAAGAAGGTAGATAAAAATTAATCACACATTTTGTGGAGCTCATTTTTTTATATTGTATATCTGACATAAAATTAGACTAAGTAAGCAATTTTGTTTAAGTGGTTATATTTGTTGGGTTGCGCTATCGCTTAACCCAACCTAGGATATGACTACAATATTGTTGTAAATTTATAGGGATGTCATATAAGTGCAAATAAGTAGATTTTAAATTGTAATGGCAGTTTACTTAATATTTTTATTGCCTAATTCAAAGCTATTATCTTGAATATAAACATAAGGGATGGTTGTGGCATTAAAATCCATTATATTGGCTGGGTTTTTCACCCATTGATGATAAAGTGGATTTAATTGTTGACAAATTTGTTTAAGATTTTGTATTTCGACTTCAAGTTGATTAGCTTTTTCGTTGACTTTTTGCACTTGTTCTTGTAGATTTTTTGCTCCTTCGTAAACTTGCTGTTGTAATTCGAGGTATTGTAGTCGATATTTTTTTTCTTGTAGGGTAATTTTTTTCTGATTAAGTTGTGGCTTTAATACTTTAAGAGCTTGATTAATTTTTTGAATTTCTCCTTGCCACTTTGCAGCTTCTTCGATATTTTTTTGACGAAATTCTGCTAGTACTTCAGGAGTATTATCTTTAGGAAAGCTAATATTTATTTGGAAAGAGGAACGTTTTTGACTAAGTGTCTCTATTTGGCTTTGTAAACTATCTATTTCTCTATGTAAAGTATCTATTTCTAATTTCAGTTCGTCTACATTTTCTTTCATAACTTTAGCAGGGTTTAATCTAATCTTTTAGGAACTACTATATATCCAGTTGTGTGATTTCCCAATACCAAGTTTTTTGTTTCACCCCAATACCACCAATATGCTCCAATATAAGCACAAATTAAACTGTCTAATTTATCTTCTGTAGTTTTGAGAGTGGTGATACTATTAATTGTTTCGGTATTTAGGAAGTTGTGGGAAATTACTAGAGCGGGCTCTAGAGTTGGTAGAATATTTATAATGTATTTTTGCAGTTTCAAAAGTTCTAATTTACGGTCGGCTAACCTACCTTTTTTATATTTCAAAATTTTTTCTAATTGAAACAGATTAACTATAGCTGGATGGGGGAAAACTTCAATTTGAAAACGTCCTATTTTTTGAGGCTTAATGGTTGGTGCATGGATAAATTCTTTAGCTTCTAAACTAATGCCAAATTTGACTGTTCTCTGAGCAAAAGGACGGTTAAGATTTGCCGGATAACATCCTGCATGATAACGACCAAAATATTTATGAGTAAGTTTATCTGGTAGTCTAGTTCCTGTTTTATTAGGAATTATTGTGGGAGCATCTACGGCAATTAGAGCTGGAGTTGAAAGGGGAGTTAAATTATCAATCCAATTGAGAATATCTTCAATTTCTAGTATGCAGTCTATGTCTAATATTTTTAATTTATTATCTGAGTATTGTAGACAGCAAAGACCGCTTTTTCCAGACTGCCAACCTAGGTCTATTCCAATAAATTTCATACTAAAAAAATTACTGAGAAACTTTTAAAAAATTATCAAAATCTCTTTACTGAAAGTAGAAGGTAAAATACAGAATAGTTAGAGAATAAGTTTAAAAATGCAATGCATTTATAACTATATTTATTATGACTTTTCATTGCATTTTTCTATGGATTACCTATCAAATAAATTCTCAAGTGATTGTGGTAATAAGAGTTTTCTTTTAGGCACAGAAAAGGATAGTAAAGAGGATTTTTTATCAGTTTTATTTTTGACTTTTTTAACAAAAGATTTCAGGGAACGGGGAGACCAAAATTTTTTATTAAAACTTATAACTAATTTCTCAATATTAGAGTCATATCCAAAAAATGAATCGGTTTGATAACTCGAAGGTGAACACAACTTAGAGTTTTTTTGATTACGGTCTAGTCCCTTGGAAATCAAATAAACTATAACTGTACAACAATTATTTTTGATAAAATGATATTTAGTTTTTTCTTTTGATAAATCATTATTTAAATACTTTTGAGAAAACTTTATTATCGGAGATTCATTTAAACCATAAATAACAATTTTATTGTTAGGTTTACTATCCCGGTTATCACAATCTTTTTCAAAAGAAATATGTTTTTCTCTAGGAATAAAACTATCTGCTACAATAGATTCTAAAGAAAGATATTTGCGAGAGTTGGGCAAAAAAGCTATAGAGTTTTTAATTTTAGGGTTATGGCTTATATAAATTTCATCTTTGGGGTTTTTGTTATTAATAACCTGCATAGAAGCGTGACCTACATCTAACCCATATATAGCATTATATGCAGTATATCCAAGTGTACCTTTCCAGAAGTTAATTATTACTGTCATAATGTTCACCTAATATAGTTTTAGTTATGAGTTATCAGTTAACAGTGCCTCGCGCAATAGGGAGGGCTTGAAATACTGAATTTTCTTTGTTTAGTGGTGATGCATATTGATGTGAAAGAGATGGGGGCGTGGCAATTTTTTGATGGTCGTCTGAGGAAAAAATTCAAGATCAGGCATCAGGTTCCCAGAACAGGAAAAATACCCCCTATCATTCTATCATCCCATCATCTCATGACTCCACATCTCCATTTTACTCAAAAACTATTATGGGAGCAAGACTAAGTAAGTAGGCACAAATAAAGATTAAAATGAAAAATATGAAAAGAGACTTATAAGTAACTTTTCAAGAGCTTTTCACCTTTTTGAATTTTTATTATTATTGTAGGAATAATTAAACCCACCTACTTACGCTTTTTGTTATCACCTTTAAAGGGTAGAATTCCAACCTAATTTAGTGGTAAATTATGGAATAAAAAGAGTTATTTAGGAGTAATATGTTTTTTATTATTCTTGTCTTTGATGAGTTCTATTGAAGCCGAAAATTTTTCAACAATTATATTAGGAATAGCCTTACCTAGAGTAATAGCTCTAGTTGCCATAAACATTGCCAAAGATAACCATAATATATGATTATTTTTTAACAATAAACCGACTATAGCAAAGGGTAAAAATCCTATTAAACTAGCAACTAAAGTAGAATTGCGCAACAAATTTCCTTGAGTTAAACCTAGAAAATAACCATCTAAAATATAAGCTATGCCTCCAAAACCCAAGATAGGTATTAACCATAAAACATAACTACTAATATTGTTAATAACCTGAGTATGATTAGTCAACAAACTAAATAAAGTAGTCGGGAATAAACAGAAAATAAAGGCAAAAATTAATCCGATACTTATACCAATTATCCCTGATAATTTTACCAATGCTTTTAATTCTTTTTGATTTCTTTTACCATAACTTTTTCCTGCTAAGCTTTCTGTGGCAAAAGCTAGACCGTCAATAAAATAAGCGGCTAATGTAACTACCTGTAATAACAGAGTATTAGTTACTAAAACTAGAGTATTTATGTATGAGCTTAAATTAGTAAATACAGCAAAAGTAGAAATTATAGCAAAAGTACGAATCAGAATATCTCGATTGAGAATAAAAGTTTTTTTAATTACTTGAGGTTGCCAAATATTTTTGATTAACTGAGGAATTTCTGCTAAATATATGAATTTAAAAACACAAATCATACCGATAACTAAAGTTATATATTGACTTATTGCTGTAGCACTACCAGCTCCGCTACTTTCCCATCCCCAACGAACAATAAAAATATAGTCTAGGATAATATTTGTTCCTTTATTAACTATTGATAATAGTAAAACTTTTCCTCCTTGTTCGAGTCCTAAAAACCAACCTATTAATACGAAGTTTAATAAGGTAGCAGGGGCACCCCAAATTAAACTTTTATAGTAGTTAATACCACTAGCTTTTACTTCTGGAGTTGCACTAAGTAAATTAAAGCCAATTTCTCGTAAAGGATATTGGAAAATTATAATTATTGTGGCAATGGTTAAAGCAATTAAGCAATTACGTAGACAAATTTGTTTTACTTCGTGGTAATTTCTACTGCCATTAGCTTGAGCAGTTGTACCAGTTGTACTCATGCGTAAAAATCCAAAAGTCCAGTAAATATAGTTAAATAAAACTGTGGCAATGGAAACTCCTGCTAAATGACGAATTTCATCTAAATAACCTAAAAAAGCTAAGTCTATTAGACTTGCTAAAGGTACCATTAAATTAGATAAAATGTTGACTAAAGTTAATCGAATAAAGCTATTTTTAATTATAGATTTCATATTCCCAAATTTTTCATAATTTTTTATAGTTTGCTCATACAAATTTTATGCTGATTTTATGTAAAGCATAAGCAAAATTATTTGCCGTTTTAGATACTGGATAATTTAGATGTTAGAATGCATTTCATATTTTATTGGCAAAAATACTTTTTTTCTATTCCTTGTTTCCGGTTAAGTTTTCCTTAAAAGTGATAATTTTTTGGCTTTATTCAAAATTGATATGTACCTAAATGCTACAAAAATAGAACCTATAGATTTATTTTTCGTTTGACTCACAAAAGTTAGTTATCAAGAAACGAAATTACGATTTATAAAACCGTTATGTTTAACTACTACTATAGGTAAATAAAGTGGTCAATTCAAAAAAATATTCGGTATTTCAAGTCTCCAATTTCAGGGATAAGCATTGATAACTAATAACTAAAATGACCTCTCTACCTGGTAATATCCAATTCCTTCGCCATGCTATTCAAACTCATTGGAGTATCGAAAATAACATTTATTGAACACTTGATGTTACTTTCTGTGAGGATCAATACGGTTTTAATTAGAGGTAATTATTCATTATCAATTATCAATTATCAATTATTAGTTATTAGTTATTAGTTGTAGTTCACCTAGTCAGGTTAACACCTGCAATGCAGGAGAATATGTCTTATGTGACTATATTTTTTTGACCTATGATGGGTTATAGTTTAATTAATTCAATTATTAATCACCATTAACTCATTTTCTAATTTTTTATTTGTAGTGAATTGTTCCATAGTTAGTACAGGACAAAATATCCAATATTGGCAAAAAACAGGGCTAGAATTAGTTGCCAATATTTATGGTGGACGAGATGTAGTATTAGCAATTGACTTAACAGAAAGTGTAGGCTTAAATGATGAAGGTCGTATCCGTTTGCGTCAGATCGTTAAAGATAGTTTGCGGCCTGGAGATAAAGTCTATGTTGTACCTTTTGCCACAAATATTAATCCTCTCGCACCAAGAATTAATCCCTTGACAGTTGAAGGGGCAGTTAAATTTAATGGCAAACAAGACATCAGTAAAATTTTGGAGTTAGTGCCATTTAAGCCAAATTTAACTCTACAAAATACGGATATTCAAGGAGCAGAATTATTTCTTTATCAAAACCTAGCTCAGATTAATCAATGTCGCTTAGAAAAAAATCAATCGATTAAACCTCAGTCGGTAATTTGGATTACTGATGCACCACTTTTAACTGCAGCAGGAATTGATTCAAATGTGTGGATAGAAACTCCTAAAGATAGCCCTTTTAGAGTAGAAAATTCTGAGGAAAGTCAACGGCGAATATCTTGGATAAATGCTTTACCTTTAGACGAGAGAAAGCTGTTAATTAGAACAGAAAATGGTGAAGAATATCAACTAGCGGTTGTGGATATTGCTCCTACTGTTCAAGAATTTTGTACCCCAGCACCGGGAGGCAGGGAAACTTGTTTGGTTAATTCTTATTTAGGGAAGTTATTATGGCTACCTGGGTTAATTTTTTTGTTGGTTTTTATAGGGTTTATAGTGGGAGTAAAAAAATGGATAAGTCTGCAAAAAAAATGGGAGTTAATTGTTGATTTTAGTAGCAGTAAAATCGAGGAATACCAAATTTGTCGTTTGCCGAATAATAAAAAAATTGCTATTGGTGAATATGATGAATTTTGTGTTGATTCAATAGATACCCCCGGACCAGAAATTCGAGGTTTTTTAATCAGGAAAGGAAATCGACTTTCTCTAGAACCAACTGGGAATGCAGAAATTTATCTTAATGGGAAAAAAGTTTTGAGTCGTACTTTAATATCTAGTTCTCAAGTTAGGCTTAATTGTCCTGATGGAAGAAATCGCGATTATGAGATAATTATCAAAATTAAAAAATAGTAAAGGTAAGTATTCAGGGTTCAGCTATTAGCTATTAGCTTTATTGTTTTTAAAGGAATAAAAAGCAATTGAGAGGTTTTAAAGAATTAAAAGTATGGGTAAAAACCCATCATTGAACTTTAGAAGTTTATCGAGCAAAATCTACATTTTCTATCCCATAATTGTATGGGTTGACTAATTAAAGTCGTCGTTATTGTGCTTCAAGTGCTGTAAATATTGTAATAGAATGTGGTAGAAATGAAAATGTAGAACTATGTGGTTTTATTCAAATTGCTAGTAAGCATTTAGTGGTCAATATTAAAGGAGGTAAAAACCATGATTCAATCAACTAGTCAAGAACGCCAGTCTAGAGGAATTAATCGTACTATTTGTATCGGAATAGGAGGTACTGGTAGAGATATTTTGATGCGAATTCGTAGATTAATTGTAGATAGTTATGGGGATTTAGAAAAACTGCCAATTGTGAGTTTTGTTCATATTGATACTGACAAGTCAGCTAGTCAAATATCTGGTTTAAGAACTGGCAGTACATATCATGGAGTTGACCTTAGTTTTAAGGAAGCTGAGAAAGTTAGTGCCACAATGAGTAGCAGAGATGTGGATAATTTTACTCAAGAATTAGAAAAACATTCCACTTCTGAAAGAACAGGACCTTACGACCATATTCGTCAATGGTTTCCTCCTCAACTTAATCGGAATATTAAGGCAATAGAAGAGGGTGCAAAAGGAATTAGACCAGTAGGAAGATTAGCTTTTTTTCATAACTATCGTAAGATTCAAAAAGCAATTGAAATAGCGGAAAAAAAAACTAGAGGAAATGAGGGTATTTTACTAAAAATGGGGTTAAGGGTAGATGGGGGAGTAAATATTTTTATTGTGGGTTCTCTTTGTGGAGGTACTGGCAGTGGAATGTTTTTAGATGTTGCTTATAGTTTGAGACATTCTTATGGTCAGCAAAACACTAAAATTGTTGGTTATTTAGTAATTAGTCCTGAGTTATATGGAAATAATACTAATATGAAAGCTAATACTTATGCAGCCTTAAAAGAACTAAATCATTACACTACTCCTGGTACAAAATTTGAAGCTTGTTACGATATACAAGACTTAGTAATTGTTCAATCAGAACGACCTCCTTATGATTATGCTTATTTGGTTTCTAATGAGACAACAGGAGGATATAAAATTCTTGAGCAACGTAAATTATGTAATGTTATTGCTCATAAAATTGCTTTGGATTTTTCTGGAGAATTAGCGCCTATAGTTAAAGGTATGAGAGATAATTTTTTACAAGATTTAATCCAATATGATAATCACCCTCGTCCTAATATTCAACGCTACTTAACTTTTGGTATGGCGGCTATTTATTTTCCACGGGATAAAATTGTTCAAATAGCTTTAAATCGTATTAGTTTAAATTTAGTTAATTTCTGGTTAAATGGTGAAGGTCAAAGCCCAGATTCGGTTTTATTACTGGAAAGATTTTTACTTCAATATCGCTGGCATGATGACTTGCAAAAACGAGATGGATTAAGTAGAAGATTAGCCGAATCTGTGGAAGAGTCTAATAAGAATTTTCAAAGTACAATTAATGCTTGGAGAAATAAATTAGATAGGGCAATTTCTGAGTCTCAAAATAAGGATGACCGGATAGCATTACAGCAACGATTACCGAGAGATTTTCGAGAGCAATTTAGAAAGGTTATTCCCGGAACAACTGATAGTAGTAGAGGGGTTTGGTTGACAAGGTTGCAACAAATTTGTCCGAAAATTACAGTGGAATTTCAACAAAATATTAATAGTTTTATTGTGGATTTGCTAAGTCCGAGTAATGATAATTTTTCTATTAGAAGTAGTCGGGAATGGCTAGAAGCAATGAAAAATGAACTGAATAATTATCAAAGGGATATTGAAGAAAAAATTGTAGATTTTAATGGTAGTAAGATATTAGAGGATGTAGACAGAAAATGGCAAGATGGCGAACAGATAATTGCAGATATTGAGAATAAATTTGAACTGCCTTTATTGGGAGGTAAGAATAGAGAATTTCAAGCTGAAGCTAAAAGAATAGTCAGACAAATTTGCGATTTAATTAGACATAATTTTGACTTAATAGTTTTCCAAGAAACTCTTGAAATAGTAAGAAATTTACAAAATCATGTTGAAAATATTGCTGCCCAACTAAGAGAATTTACAAACTTACTTAATAACCTTAAAAATGACTATGAAAAAGAACAAGCAAATTTAAAACAACTAGACTTTGATGAAATGAGTGGAGAAGCTATTTTTGCGGAGGAAGATATCAATAACTGTTCTCAAATTTTACTCCCTCTCGAAGAGCTAAAGTCACAATTGGTACAACTAAGTTCGGAAATTACTAAATCGTCTGAAGACGGGCAATCAATTGCAATTTTTATCAGAGAAAAAGTCAGGGAAGAAGAGCAAGTAAAAGAAGAAGTTAATCTCACAGTAGATAGGTTATTTGGAGTTCGGAGTACTAATATTGTTAATTCTGTAATTAAGCGTTTTCTACAGAACTATTCTAGGGTTGAAAGGAGCACTCGTTTGGGACAAATTATGCAGGAGGCTGAACCACTTTTACCTTTAGATTTTAATGCTATTTACTTCAGAGATAGGGATTCTAAACACAGTCAATTAATAGGATTTAAAGATACTGATGATGAAGGAGTTAAACAATTTAAAGATATTTTGGTGGGAGATTTAGGAGTTGACAATAATACTCTTAAACCAACTCAAGCGGAAGACCAAATTTTAATCGTTAAAGAATATGCAGCTTTTCCTTTGAGACTAATTACTAATCTTGAGCAAATGAGAAATTCTTACATTCGAGAAATGAATTATTCTACTTCTTTTCTCCATAATAACAATCGGATTTTCTTTGCTGATATTATTCCTCCAGATGCAGCAAAAATAGAAGAGTTAGAAGATATTTTTTATCCTTGTTTGGCTTTAGAATTAATTCAAAAAAATGGGGATGAGTTATTAGAATTTATGTATTACAATGATATGCGAGATAGTTATTACACTGCGGAGCTTAGTTCAGTTTGGAATCAAGCTTTAGAGGAATTAGCTAATCGGCAGGATATGACAGAGGCTTTGAAAAATATTCTGGATAAAGAAGTAGAAAAAATAGATAAAGAACCTCTGCTCTGGGAAAACTATTATTTACCGAAGTTGCAAAAGTTTGTTAAACAAATTGATAATTTACCGGAAGATGATCTTAATTATCCTTATAAAGATACGGTAGTTGGAACACCACCAACAACTGAAAATTCTGGAAAGGAAGGAATTATTAATCGCTTTCGCCGTCGTATACAAAAAAAAGTAAAAAATATACAATTACTTCAGTCAAAATCTACTGTAACAGAGGAAAATAAGGAGGTAATAAAGGATGAAATTATTGACGTTGATATTGATTTAGATAATTCTCCAAATTATCGCGATAAGCAACATAATTCAGGAGATGACCGGATGAAACAATTGAAGGATTTAGTAAGGATGAAAGAACAGGGATTTTTGACAGATGCAGAATTTCAGGCAGCTAAGAAAAATATATTAGGTATTTAAGTAAGATAAAGGAGCTTTAATTATGGTTGAATTATTTTAAATAATTACAAAAAAAAAGAGTCGAAAAGTTATTGCAGAATCTACTCAAAAAACATAGGAAAACAAAGTTTATTTGTTTCTATTCTGGGACATCTAAAAATTATTATACTTGTGAGGTAAAAATTATTGATTTTAGTCAACAGAAAACAATCAACAGGCAAATACTAAGAAAAAAGATAAAATATAACTGTACTTCACTAAACTAAGAAATGCTATATTTGATGTGATTTACCACAAAATTATAATTTTTAGTGGCAAATAAAAAAAAGATTTATGGATTTAATCTAAAGGAGTTTTAATTATGGTTGAATTATTCCAGCTAATTCCATTTCCATTGCTTATCTTGAGTATAGTATTGGTAATCTTTCCCACTATATTTACTGCCATAGTGCGTATCCGACTCTACAATTATTTAATATATTTAAATGATAAAGTTAGAAGACTAATTCGCGAGATAAGTCCAGGACGAAAACCTAAAATAATTGAATATTTAGAGGCAAGATTTTCCATAGCAAGTAAAAATTTAGAAGAAGTTAATACAGCAGCATTAGTAGATGGAATTTATAGCCAAGAAAAATTTGATTTTTTAGGATTTCCATTACGATGCCATCAATGGGATTACTTTTCTCAAGCATTACCTAACCTATTAATATCCTTTGGAATATTAGGCACTTTTCTTGGAATAGTCATTAACTTATCAAGCTTAATTCAAACAATTAATCAAGTTAAAGCAACTGATATAAATAACTTAGTCGAGCAATTACAAGACCCTATCCAAGGTATGGGAATTGCTTTTATTACTAGCTTAATTGCTGTAGCTTGTAGTTCCTTATTAACAGTAATTAACCTTAAATGGAATACTAATTTGGCAAGAGAAGATTTAATCAGCTATTTAGAAGATTACCTCGATAATATTTTACAACCAAAAATAGAAGGTAATACTAGACTTGATAAGGCTGTTAACCGCATGGTAGAACAGCAAAATTACTTCTTAAATAGATTTCATCAAAATGTAACAAATGCAGTGGAATCATCCTTGGGAAAAATAGCAAGAGAAATTTCCGAAGGTAACAAAGAAGCGGCTGATATCGCTAAACAAGTTTATACAAGATTTACTGAATCTTCTGGGACAATATCTAATGCAGCAGGTAGATTTGAATCAGTTGTTAATAACTTTCAAAATATTATTGCTGATGAGATGAAACCTACAGTAAAAGAATTTAAGGAGGCATCTAAAACATTTCAACAAAGTCAATTTCCTAAAAAATTATCAGAAGCTACTCAAAATTTAGCTACCATGCAACAAAATTTTTCTAGCTCAACTTCTGCTTTACAAGAAACAGTAAACGATATTAAAGAATCATCGAATAAAAACAGTCAGACTCTAGGAAGTTTAACAGCAGAAATTATCAACTTTAATCAAAACTATCGTGAGGTATTTGAATTACATAAAATCAATCAAAAATCTCTTCAAAATATTATTCCTAAACTTAACGAAGGAGCAAATAATTTTAAGTCGGCTTCCCAAATAATTCAAAGCCTACAGAATGAGATTAAGGTTAGAGAAGAAAGTCTGGTAAATATACAATCAGAGCTAGCTAATATTGTAAAAACATTGAAAGCAAATTCCCAAGAAGTCAATACAGAAATTCAAAATTTTGGTAACAAGCTAATTGATAACGTAGCCCAAAAAGTAGATATTAATAACCAGGAAATTCAGAAGGTATTGGAAAAATTTCAGGTATCTATTACAAGTTTAGATAATTTAGGCGATCGCTTGACTAATACTTTAGTTGAACAGGTAGGTAACAATAGTCAAGAAATTAGGACACTTAGAGGAAAAATTGAAGAATCTGTAGATTATCTGAGTCAGATAAAAAACAAGTTTGAAAAGTTAGAATCAAACTTACAATTGCAATTCCAATCTTCAAGTAATACTACTGAATTTAAAGACTCTCAATTAGAAGCAAATTCCAGGAGAAAGTCTATTTAGAAATTGGGATAAAATATGAACCACAAATATTGGCGCTTTAGTATCCCACTGAAATGCTCCTATGGAAGAATTCTGGAAGTTAATAAGTCCTCATTACTTAATACTATTAAATATCAGAGTCAATCTAATACTAAGTTTAGAGTGGGTAAAGATTTGCTCACTCTATGAAACTATAATATGGTTATAATTTTGGTAAATACCCATAGGTTTTAAACCACTATTTAATTACCAAAACTTTTTGATTTTTTCAGATCAATAAAGAAGTAAAAATTATGAGTCGCCGTTTACGATATTCAAGGTTAAATCAAGCTCTCAATGTCTGGCAATCTTTTACAGATGTGATGTCGAGCGCTTTTATGATTTTGAGCTTATTTTTGTTCCTAGCATTACTTAAATCAGGAGTTGTAAATTCAGATATTTCCAGAGTCAATACTGAACTTAAATTAGTAAAAATAGAGAATAAAAAATTGCAGGATAAAGTCAAAGAAAAAGACAAAGAAATACAGGAAAAATCTGAAAAGATAAAGCAACAAGAAAAGACTATCAAGAGAAAAAATGAAGAAATTTCTAGCTTAACATCCCAACCACCAATTGAAATTACAGAAGTATCTAATCGTAAATTTCCATCAGGTAGTGCCGAATTGTCTGATGGGTTAGTTAATTTTATTGAGAACAATTTAGTGAAGCAAATCGAAAATTATGCTCAAGGGAAAGAAGGTTATATCGTACAAGTAATTGGTCATACTGATGGCCAAAAAAATAATCGTTTTCAAGTAAGTAATTTAGATAATCTTTTAGAAGAAGTTGCTCGTGTTAATAACAATATAAATATTAGTAATCTCACCCCAAGTTCTAATGCAGATTTAGGTTTAATGCGAGCTTTAGCAGTAGTAAAAGAACTTGAAAAAAACCCTCGTTTAAAGCAACTAGAATTAAAATTCCGAGCTTATTCAGCAGCACAACTTTATCTACCTTCAGGAGAATATGCGGGAGTACAGCGCTATCCAGATCCTCAGAGAAGGCGTATAGAAATTCGTTTCAGTCCTCCTGCTGACAAAAAATAGATCTCGTGAACTTGAAATCATAGTATTTGAATAAATTTTTGCTACAATTCGAGGATTATTTTACCAAAAAATGAGATATAAAGCCTACCCTTTTAAAGGGATAAAAAAATATTAAATTGAGTATTTTAAACCAGAGAATTTAGTCAGAGCTAATAACAACTGATAACTGAAATTACTCCCATCTCCATACTATTAACTATTTTAATTTTAACCGTACTAAAAATTCTTGATATTCGACTTTTTATCAACTTTTTTATAACCCCAAATGCACTTGTTGTAAATATCTAAAATTAAAGTTGACACCCATAACTATAAACCAGGAATAGTCTTATATATACATTGATAAAATTACAGTTCAGCTATGTCACCTAAAAATAATTTTTTTATTTTTCAACAAGTTATCAGATAATTTTTAGAGCAACTATATCATAAATTCTAGAGGCAAAATATATCAGAAACTCACTACAATTTTTCCCAACTGCTGAAGCCCCCAACAATTTTGATCAAAACTAACAGAATTAATAAGATTTTTCCAAGTTATATATTACATTTGTATTGCAGTATAATCATAAATCCTCATAGTCGAAGAATATGTCAAAATAATTAATAAAACAACACTACTGAAGATAATTACGGAGAAAAAAACAGTGGACTCCAAATATAACCCTGTATCCATTGAACAAAAGTGGCAAAAAAACTGGGCTGAACAAAACCAAGATCAAACTCCTATAAACAATAACCAGCCTAAATTCTATGCTCTATCCATGTTCCCCTACCCATCCGGGAACTTACACATGGGTCATGTTCGTAACTATACTATTACCGACGTCATTGCCCGACTCAAACGGATGCAAGGTTATCGTGTCCTGCACCCCATGGGTTGGGACGCTTTTGGACTCCCCGCAGAAAACGCAGCTATTGACCGGGGTATCCCACCCGCCAAATGGACTCTGGAAAATATTGCCCAAATGAAAGAACAACTAAGACGTTTGGGTTTTTCCATCGACTGGGATAAAGAAGTCGCTACTTGCACCCCCGAATACTACCGTTGGACTCAATGGATATTCCTGCAATTTTTCCAAGCTGGTCTGGCCTATCAAAAAGAATCTGCAGTTAACTGGGACCCTATCGACCAAACTGTACTGGCCAATGAACAAGTAGATGGAGAAGGCCGTTCCTGGCGTTCTGGAGCCAAAGTCGAACGTAAAATGTTACGTCAATGGTTCTTCAAAATTACTGATTATGCTGAACAACTCCTCAATGATTTGGATAAATTGCCTGGTTGGCCGGAACGAGTTAAACTCATGCAGGCAAACTGGATCGGAAAATCTGTTGGAGCTTATCTGGAATTTCCCATAGTGGGGATGGATCAAAAAATCGGAGTCTTCACGACTAGACCCGATACTGTCTATGGGGTTAGTTATGTTGTTTTAGCTCCCGAACACCCTTTGACAGCAAAAGTCACAACCCCAGAACAACAAATTACTGTGGAAACTTTCATTAAAGAAGTAGCTGCTGAAAGTGAATTAGAACGTACCGCCGAAGATAAACCCAAGCGTGGTGTTCCTACTGGAGGTAAAGCTATCAACCCATTCAATAATCAGGAAGTTCCCATCTGGATCGCTGACTATGTACTCTATGAATATGGTACAGGGGCTGTTATGGGAGTACCTGCTCATGATGTCCGCGACTTCCAGTTTGCCAAACAATATAATTTACCCATTAAAACTGTAATTGTGCCTGATGACTCCAATGATGATCATAAACTAACAGAAGCTTATACTGATGTTGGGGTTATGGTTAATTCCGGTCCGTTTAATGGAGAAAAATCTACTGTTGCTAAAAAAGCAATTATTGAACTTGCTGAAGATGAAGGTTATGGCAAAGGTCGCGTACAATATCGTTTGCGAGATTGGTTGATTTCTAGACAACGTTACTGGGGCGCACCAATACCTATTATTCACTGTCCAAAATGTGGTGCTGTACCTGTGCCAGATGAAGATTTGCCTGTAAAGTTGCCCGAAAGTGTTGAATTTTCTGGTCGTGGTCCGTCACCCTTGGCAAAATTGGAAGATTGGGTAAATGTTTCTTGCCCTAGTTGTGGTACTCCAGCAAAACGAGAAACTGATACTATGGATACTTTTATTGATTCGTCCTGGTATTACTTGCGTTATCCAGATGCGACAAATGAAGAACAGGTGTTTGACTCGAAAATTGTTAATGACTGGTTGCCTGTAGATCAATATGTGGGAGGTATTGAACACGCGATTTTACATTTGTTGTATTCGCGATTTTTTACTAAGGTTTTGCGCGATCGGGGTTTGTGTGATTTTGACGAACCTTTCCAAAATTTGTTGACTCAAGGAATGGTGCAAGGTGTTACTTACAAAAACCCGGTGACTGGTAAATATATTCCATTTGCCGATGTTAACCCGCAAGAACCAAAAGACCCAAAAACTGGGGATAAATTGGAAGTCTTCTTTGAGAAGATGTCTAAATCTAAATATAATGGTGTGGATCCAATGGATGTGATGGCAACATATGGTGCGGATACGGCGCGGATGTTTATTTTGTTTAAAGCACCACCGGAAAAAGATTTAGAGTGGGATGATGCTGATGTACAAGGGCAGTTTCGTTTCCTGAACAGAGTGTGGTCAATGGTGATGGAATTTTTGGCAAATCATAGTTTTAGTGAGTTGAAGGCAAAACACCATGGTATTACTCAAGCCGACTTGAAAGATTTGGGTTGGTCTCGGTATTTGATCACTGAAATCACTAAAAATATTTCTGCGTTTAAACTTAGAAATGTGGTGAAAGTTTATCCTGTTGAGGATGTGTTGGTAGCAATAGAAGCTAAGTTCAATTATTCTGAAACTCAACAAGAGACTAAGGATGATTTGCAGAAAGTTTTGACTTGGATCAAAAGTAGGTTTGGTGGGGAGTTAACTAAAGCAGAGAAAGATGTGCGACGTGCGGTGCATAATGCTATCAAGGAAGTAACGGAAGATTTAGATGGAGATTATCAATTTAATACTGCTGTTTCTGAGATGATGAAATTGAGTAATGCTCTCGGTGACGCTAGTTGCAAAGATTCTCCTATTTATGCTGAAGCTTTGGAAACTTTGCTATTGTTGTTGGCACCGTTTGCACCACATATAACTGAGGAATTATGGCAAATTGCTGGTAATTTTGGTTCAGTACATACTCATGCTTGGCCAAAATTTGACCCGGAAGCTTTGGTGGTAGATGAAATTACTTTAGTAATTCAGATTAAGGGTAAGACTAGGGGAACTATTCAGGTGCCAGCGCAAGCAGATAAGGAAACTTTGGAAAAGTTGGCACGGGAGTCAGACATAGCACAGCGTCATTTGGCTGGTAAGGAAATTAAGAAAGTGATTGTAGTTCCGAGAAAGTTGGTTAATTTTGTGGTTATTTAATACTAACTGTTAATATTATAGCAGTTTTCATTTTTCAACAATACAGAGGTTTTGGCTTCAAGGCACTTATGCACTCATGCAGAGGACAGAAGTTTTGTATGTTAGAAAAGTGAAAACCGCTTACAGGTCAGTAACAAATGTTTAACAGAAAGTAAATATTAAAGTGCTACCAAAAATACTCTCATTAGGTCTAGCTTTGTCTAGTTATTTAATTAAAGAAGTGATTTTTTCGCTAATTATCTTTCTGTTTTACCGTCAGATAGATTTTATCTCACCAACTTTTCCCATTATTATCCTCCTGCTGGGTTATATTGCACTATTTTAGCTGAAACAGTCCACTACTAGACTAAGTCAACTAAAATGGTGCATAATAACGGATTAATAAATACCTTTAAAAGATTAAATTTTAGCCATAAATACCTAGCTTACTTATGTAGGCAAAGTTCCTGCCTTTACTAGCTTTTGTTAAAATAGGTCACTATATCTATATATTTAGACTTGTTGGGAATTAAGCAAAAAAAAGCTAAAATAATTATTCGTCGAGGTTTATAGTACTTTTTAGAATTAAAATCCTCAAAACTATTAAGAGTAAGCTTTTGAGAATTTAATTTTTTTAAAAACTAAATTACTATATTATAAATTAAATTTCAAATTTTGTCAAAAGATTAGACGAATTTTAGAGAAAACCCTTTTAAAGGTCTATAAATATATATAAGTAACCTTAAAAATGTTTATTAAGGTTTTTGGTTAACTATTACTCGTCAAAATTTTTCACCGTAGTCTAGATGACTATGCTGTGATGAACTATAATCTGAGGATATTTAACTAAATATTGGCCAAAACTAGATTAAAGCCATGAGAGGAGAAAACTTATAGACTATGAACATCCTAGGAATTTCAGCTTATTACCACGATAGTGCAGCAGCTCTCGTATGTGACGGAAAAATTATCGCCGCCGCCCAAGAAGAAAGATTTTCTCGTAAAAAACATGATCCCAGATTTCCCCAAAATGCTATTTCCTATTGTCTGAAAGAAGCCAACATAGAATTACTGGACTTAGACCAAATAGTTTTTTACGACAAACCTTTAGTTAAATTCGAGCGACTTCTGGAAACTTACCTCAGCTATGCTCCTAAAGGCTTTCGGTCTTTTCTCATGGCAATGCCGATCTGGTTAAAAGAAAAATTATATTTAAAAACCCTTTTAAAAAAAGAATTAGCTACATTGGGTCAGTGTAAAGCATCCCATATCCCCAAACTGATGTTTACCGAACATCATCAAGCTCATGCAGCTTCAGCTTTTTTCCCCAGTCCCTTTGACCGTGCTGCGGTAATGTGTCTGGATGGAGTGGGTGAGTGGGCGACTACTTCAGTTTGGTTGGGAGAAGGAAATAAACTTACTCCCCAGTGGGAAATTGATTTTCCTCACTCTTTAGGTTTACTCTACTCAGCTTTTACTTATTACACAGGCTTCAAAGTCAATTCTGGGGAATACAAACTTATGGGTTTAGCTCCTTATGGAGAACCTAATTATGTAGACTTAATTTTAAATAACCTTATAGATTTAAAAGCTGATGGTACTTTCCGGTTGAATATGGAATATTTCAATTACACAACCGGGTTGACTATGACTAATGAGAAGTTTGATAAATTGTTTGGCGGGTCTCCTCGAAAAGCTGAAACTAAAATTAGTCAACGAGAAATGGATATTGCTGCTTCTATTCAGAGAGTAACTGAGGAGGTGGTATTACGTCTGAGTCGAACGGTGCAAAAAGAACTTGATACTGACTATCTTTGTTTGGCAGGGGGAGTTGCTCTTAATTGTGTAGCGAATGGTAAAGTTCTACGGGAAGGTATTTTTAAGGATATTTGGATTCAACCTGCAGCGGGAGATGCTGGTGGTGCCTTAGGTGCTGCTTTGGCTGTTTGGTACGAATACCATGACCAACCGCGGGTAATAGAAAAGCTTGATAGTAGGAAGGTTCCTAGGAATATTTCTAAGGAATACAATGTTTCTGCTTCTGTGGAGTCTAGAAATTCTGCTGTTTCTGTGGCAAAACGTCTTGTTTGTAGTGCTCCTAATGACATGATGCAGGGTGCTTATCTCGGACCTAAGTTTGAAGATGAGGAGATTCGGGAATATCTTGATGCTATTCAGGCAAAATATGAATATTTGCCAGATACAGAGTTAATGCCTCGGTTGGCAAAAATTTTGGATAATGGCAATGTGGTGGGATGGTTTCAAGGTCGGATGGAGTTCGGACCTCGCGCTTTGGGTGGGCGGTCTATTATTGGAGACCCTCGAAATACTAAGATGCAGTCGGTGATGAATTTGAAGATTAAGTATCGGGAGTCTTTTCGACCTTTTGCTCCTTCGGTTTTGGCGGAACGAGTTTCGGATTATTTTGATATTGAACATTCTAGTCCTTATATGTTGTTGGTAGCTCCGGTGCAGGAGGGTTTGTTAATTCCTATGACTGAGGACCAAAGGCAGTTGTTTGGTATTGAGAAGTTGAATGTGCCACGCTCGGAAATTCCGGCTATTACTCATGTTGATTATTCGGCGAGAATTCAAACTATTCATCAGGAAACTAATCCTCGTTATCATGATTTGATTAGTCATTTTGAAAAGCTCACGGGATGTGGGGTAATTGTGAATACTTCTTTTAATGTGCGGGGTGAACCAATTGTTTGTACTCCGGAGGATGCTTATCGGTGTTTTATGCGGACTGAGATGGATTATTTGGTGGTGGAGAATTTTTTGATGGCTAAAACGGATCAAATTCCTTGGGAAAAGGATGAGTCTTGGAAGGAGGAGTTTGAGTTGGATTAGAAAGAATTGATTAAACGTTAATGTGGCTCAAAGCTAGAGTCCGATAGCTCTTATAATGGACTGACACAATTAATTTGTTTTCCAGGTCATCTGTAGTACTTGGACCCATACTCTAGGGCCTCTCGAAAAATTTAAACCTTGTTGAGAATAGCTAGGGTTGGATAGTACTTTCAGTCCTCTTCTATTCACAATCAAGTAATTAATCGAGTTGCCCTCTAAATATAATTTGAGTAAGGATTACTTCGATGGGATATAGAGCACCTTCAGCAGAAGATATATATCGTTACCTATTTCGGTTAGACAATTATAGCCGATCGCTTACTGATGGATTTTGTTTAAGTATTATTTTTGTGAATGATGACTCACCTGTATGCCAGGACTTGATTAGCCATTACTTTATAGATCTCTGTCACCGCACTGCTGATCGCATACGCATAATTTTCTTCTCAGAGCTTCCTGAAGCATATTTCGAGGATATTGCGTCTAGGATGAACTCTAATTCCTTTTCGGCTAAAAGACTACGTAACAATGGCCTTCTTAACCAAGTAATTGAGAGATTCTCTAGATCAGACAGATATAGTATAGGAGAAATACTGAATGATTTTTGGGAAGCACTACACTGGCGAAACTACAACGAAGTAGATTTCTTTTTGTCAAGAATTTCTCAGAGGTTTGGCCCTACAGATCGCAGACGCCCTTTATCGTTTAGTTTGCCAACATAAAGATAATCCTGATACACAGCTCGAAGCAGGCATATACCAACTTATTGAGGAGATGAGAAGTCGTGAGTGGAGGACAAGGCGGAATCGCTTTCGACGAATGTATGATGACCGTTGGCGCGATCTAACCCCCGATTTAATGTTTCCCATAGACGCGCCTGAAAGAACTCGTGAGTTATCTTTTAATGTAAAAAATAATACTGCAATGCCTGGAATTGGTGAATCCATGCGTTTTGCTGCACGCTTAGGAATTGGTCGTCATGTACCATGTTTTGTTTTTTTCACTGATATAGGTGAATTAACGATTGATGTTTTTCCTGTGGGAAATTTATCAGCCGATGAGGCTTTCTATCAAATGAGATATTGGATTGACGACTTCTATCAAGAAAACCAGGTATCACTGAACAAATGGAATCAAGTTGAGCAAGATATTATTTCCTTTATAAGTTCCATTGATCGATCACTCACAGACATTAAGGATTGGATTAATAAAAGCGAGAGATTATGGGATGAACTGATATTGGTCGCCCAAATTATTGAAAAGCTTCGCAAATTAGGACAGCAGACAACAGACTATAAATCTTTGATTGATAATCTTAGTACTTCTTCTTGGAGATGCAACAGGATTGTGTCTGATTGTCGCGTTCGCTTGGAAAGTATATCCAAAAAACGAGAAAAGCATCAACTTGAACAAGAAAACCTTAAGGTTGCTATTAACAAACTCAAGACAATTTCCATCTCCACCAATATTTATGATGAATGTCTTCTTGCAGCAAGCCAACTTCTTACTTCAAAAGCATCAAAAATCTTAGAAAAAGCAGCAAAACGTATAAAGCAAAAAAGCAACTCAAAATTCATCTCATTAGAAAATCAATTATTTCAGTGGTGGGGAAATACCAAGAAATGTATTCCATCATTTAATAAGTTTAAGAAAGCCCATAAAAAACAATCTGAATTGCATACTCAGTCTCATGAAATTCTCAAATATAAATATAATAATTATAATAATTTTATTGCATCTATTTTTGAACTACCATTTTCAGATAGGCAAGAAATATTTTTAGAGAAAGCTAAACTATTATGTGATGAATCTGATATAGATTTCTCTGAATACTCTTTGCAATTAACTGAATTTTTTACACAGTTACATACTCAAGTTCCTAAATGGATAGATGGAACTAATCTAAAAATCTCTATTCTTTTTCCCTTTAAGAGCCGAGATAGTATTAGTTTTGATACAGTTATGGCCTCAATTGGATATGAGCATCCTATTAGCCAAATGATCAGAGAAAATATGACGGTTGAGCAAAAAAAGAAAAAAGAAAAATTAGTATCAGAAACTGAAAGAATAGTATTGCAATATAGAGATGAGGCATTAGCTGAACTAATCAAGCTAAGAAAACAACCATTGGATGTATCTACTGAAGAAATAGACACATACTCAACCTGCCTTGACAATATGTATAATCTACGCAATGAAATTGAAAATGAACTAATCAATTTGGCTAACTCTAGCTCTAGTCTGGAAAAATCTTTGCGTTTAGTTGAACCAAAAGATATTGAAAACTTTCTAAAGCTATTGAATGAGTATAGAGAGACTACTAACAAGTTTTTTTATCCATACAAGAAAAATCCCAGAATTCAACAAGTGAATATTGACCAACCGCTGCCACAAATTTTTGAATTAAAATTACGAGAAAATCATCTAAATACATCAAACACAAGAGCTAGAGAATTAGAACAAAAATTAGCAAAAACCATACCCAATTCTGAAAATGGGGTCAAATTGTTACAAAATGTCCAACAGAAGTCTTACACAGTGACCCCTAAAGCACGGCTTGTAAGTGAGATCTTGAAAATCAAGGAAAGCCCTCAGAATAGCTCACGACCAAATTCTGTTCCTCCAATATTTTCTGATTCAAATTATCCAGAAAATTTTGAAGAAATACTATGCGGATTAAATGATCAAGAGTTGAGAATTCTATCAAACTCAATAGCAAAGTTAGATTTAGATGCTGTAGTAGGCTCTAGGGAAGAGATTATTAATATAATTCTTACTATTGTTGGTTTACTTCCTAGTAGAGAACTTACTACTCATCGTCAGTATGCAAATCGCCCAATTAATTTAGAGGTAAGTACCATGACAGAATCCAAAAATGTTGAAGTTGAAATGAACTTTAACAGTCAAGTTATTGGAGCAACTGGAAAAAATGAAGGTATTATCAATATTAATACCTCTGATCGCCAAATTCTTGCAGAGGCTGCTGAGGAGATCCAAAAACTTCTAAGGCAGCTTGAGAAAACTAACCCTTCTGCAACTGAGCTTGAACAAGTAGCTTATGTTGATGTTACAGTTTATCCAAGTCACCAAGCAACGAACCATTGCTGCTTTAAGGGCGGGAGGTGGAACTGCAATTGACGAATTTTTTCTGGAAAACAAGTATCTCAAAGTTGGGAAAGCAATTGTCCAAGCATGGCTACAACCAAGTAGCTAAAAATTTCTCAGAGAGATTGTCCGCCATTTGATTTACCTTCATCCAATCTCACCATTCTATGCAGCAGATAGAATAGCGATCGCTCATGCCAGTGTCTTTCAGTTCAGCAGTTTGACAGAATGATAGTTTTGTGGTAAATAAGATTAAAGAAAATTATAGCAGATAAGCGATCGCTTTACCCCAAATGCTTAGGTTTTACCCTTAATACTCTAAGGTATCTAGTTGAGTTAATATTCTCAGTATTACTACTTGTACGCCACTACCACAAAATCAACAATTTCATTTACTATTATTTTTAGCAGTACTTTGATAGTAGAGAAGTGAAAATGGCTTCAAACCAAACATAGATAATGTTATACGTTGTTGAGGCTAAAAATAGCTTAGACCCAAATATATCAAGAAACAGGTTGATTTAAGGTTAAATAATTGCTGTGTAAGGTTTTAATGCTATTTTAAACATAAAACATATTTTTAACTAAAGTCCCGTTACGTAACTCTCTCAAAGTTACCTTTTTATTATAAAATAACTATTGTCCAATAGTTGAAAAAAAAATCATGGGTACTAGAGAAGCATCTTTTTTATTAGGTATCTCTCGTCAACGTTTATTAGTTTTATTAGCTCAAGGAAGAGTCAAAGGTGCTGATAAAAAAGGTAGAATATGGGAAATACCAGCTAATTCGAGTGGAATGCCTGTAATAATTCCGGCTCGGCGCGGTCCGAAAGGTATTTGGCACAAGCAAGAACCCACTGAACCTAAAATGATTCATGTTAATCAAAGCAAGATTAAAAGTAATAAGCGTAAGCCTCCAGAAAAACTAGAACCAGTTGTTTCTGTTAAGGATGGTAAACGCAACGACTATGGTTATGATTTATATATTCCAGGTCCTTGTCTAATCGTCTATCGACCTTACGAACCAGCAAAATGTGGTGCTCATCTGTGGATTAATACTTATAATTGTGTGGAATTTGTAGATACCCAGTTTAATTTTAATCCAGCTACTGCAAGACAACCTAGCAAACAAATCTGCATATAGTTTATTTCCATCTTGGGGTGGAATAATTGCGCCTGTTTGACTCTAGAACGATCAATTAGCTTACGAGGTGACGAGTTTATCAAGCTGGTATATCTGACGAAAGTTAGCAAAACCTGCAAATCCAGTACAACATGTGGCAAGCAGAAATGACGGTCAGTAATATTGACGTCAAGGGTTTGTCAGGTATTTGACTTGCCTTTATTGAGTCTCACAATTCAGTGCAGCCCAGAGACAAGCGATCGCTCTTGACTAATATATTTCATTCCCCACAAGGGGATCCCTACAAAAACTTCTAAGTCTCAAAATTCCTTTAGCTTTTAACTTTTACTTATATGTTTTAGTCTTTTTGTTTGAATATTTTTAATTTTGTCAGAATTTGATGATAAAAAAATCCAAAAAAATCTCAATTAATCAAGGAAATTTCACTATTTTTTAGCATTTTATTTCCATTTTGTGATATATTATAAATTCTTAAAATCTAGAGGAAAGTAAAAAAAAATTTTGAAGCTGCAAATACTGATCATTTCGTTTTTTTAGAGGCAAATAGTCTTTAGTTCTTTTACAATGATAGCTAATTTTTCTCTCCTAACTTTTCTGAAGTTTGATAGATTTACAATTTTTAGGTATGCAAAGATTAAATTTAAGAAATACCCCTTTCCCACAGCTTTTCCAAGGTCGACTAAACAAAACCCACAAATATTTGTTTAGTTTCACTATAGTTTTACCTAACCTAACATTGATTTTTCATAACTTTTTTGTTAACTAATAGTTATAAATTAACAAAACATAAAAAATCATACCGCAACTGGGATAGAATTAATAGTTTAGATACCTACTCAACTAATATTTCTATCTCAATTCAATGTATTTGCCTGTAGCACTTTAGACTTATGGATTTGCAGAAGTGATTGTTGATAGTATACTATCACTACAATACTTCCTCTCATGTGCTGAGCATATCATAATAGATGTATTTTAATCTTATAAAGTATTATTTTTGAGGACTATAAATTTTGGAAACTTATGAATTTGATGTAGTTATTATTGGAGGTGGCCCAGCCGGCTGTAGCTGTGCACTATATACATCTCGTGCAGATTTAAAAACAGTAATTCTGGACAAAAACCCAGCAGTGGGGGCATTGGCGATTACCCATAAAATTGCTAACTATCCGGGAGTAGCAGGTAATATTAGCGGGAATGCGTTGCTAGATGAGATGCGAGAGCAAGCTATCTCTTTCGGAACTAAATATCAGCGAGCACAAGTATTTGGTATTGATGTAGAAGGGTCATTAAAAAAAGTTTATACTCCAGAAGGAACGTTTTTGGGGCGATCTCTGGTCTTAGCTACAGGGGCAATGGGTCGCAAATCTTCTCTTCGAGGCGAATCAGAATTTCTAGGTCGGGGGGTAAGCTACTGTGCCACTTGTGACGGAGCATTTTTTCGCCAAAAAGAGGTCGCCGTTTATGGAGTTAATCAAGAAGCAGTTGAAGAGGCTCAGTTCCTAACGAAATTTGTGTCTACTGTTCATTGGCTGACAAATAAAGAACCACAGCATGAAGATGCCCATGTTCAGGTATTGCTGAGTCAACCAAATGTGAAGCATTGGAATTTTACCCGCCTGACTTCGATCCAAGGTAATGAGTCGGGGGTAACAAATATTTTGATGAAAACTAGAGGAGAACCGGAAGTTGCTTCCCTACAGGTAGATGGGGTGTTTGTATACCAAAGTGGATCGAGACCGATCACAGACTACATTAGTCCTGATATTATTTTGATCGATAATGGTGGGGTTAAAGTAGATGAGATGATGGCAACCAATGTAGAAGGAGTTTGGGCCATTGGGGATATTCGGAATACACCTTTTCAGCAGGCAGTGGTTGCAGCTTCGGATGGCTGTATTGCAGCAATGGCAATTGATAGGTTTCTCAATAAACGTAAGGGCATTAAGCGAGATTGGGATCATTCGTAACTGCTGAAATCATTGTTTGACATATTGTTCCCTTAAGAATATGGAAAGCATAAACTGCTCTAACCTTTGTTAATTGAGGTGTAGTAAATCTTAGGAATACCTCTAGAAAAGCTAGTATGGAACCCTCTATGTTATTTCCATCCCAGGGAGTTAGATGCCAGATTGTTTTCCTCTAGTTTATCTGATTCATTAGATATTGGTCGTAGCAAGGGAGGATTGAGTACCAAGATACAGGGGGTAGTAGATGCTCTGGGTAATCCCACTAGTTTTTTTTAACTCCAGCTCAAGCCTCTGACTTGGAGGGGGCAGATGTTTTATTACCGATGGTGGAAGCAGAAGCGCTATTAGGGGATAAAGCTTATGATGCTCAAGAGCGGGTAATTGGGCCCTTAACCCACAGAGGCATAGAAGTAGTGATTCCTCCGAAAAAAAACCGAAAAGAACAGCGTAATTATGATCAGAGGCTTGTACAAAGCACGTCATCTGAGCGAAAATTTCTTTGCCAAACTCAAACAGTATCGAGCGATCGCTACTAGATACGATAAACGTTCGGTTAACTTCCTGGGAGGGATTTATTTGGTAGCCTCAGTAATTTTATTAGCATAGCGATCGCCATCGATCTACAGCATATAATACCCCTGCATGTCAATCTCTGTAATTGATGACACGCCCTAGCTATGCAGTGGTTCTTATTATTAGACATCTCCAAAAATTATCACTTCCCTTAGGCTTTGTTGTATAAAGATAGAAAATATGGTAACAATAAGCGTGTGGCACAAG
>JAGGDU010000108.1 GCA_018457135.1 Trichodesmium erythraeum GBRTRLIN201
CGGTATCCATTCGCCGTAAATCAACTCAATTCACGATCATAATCTTTCTACCATACGGGCAGCATGATCGCATACGCTTTGTTGGCTGACGTCCTTTTCTTTTGGTAACCTGTGTTCGATTAGAGATGATTTATACTATTCTTCTAAGTTATCGTAAGTATAAAATACCAATACTTCCTTGTCAATTATTACTTGTTCATAGTATTTATATCTTTCATCTCCTTCTTTGATTTCATCTTTTGCTATCTCAGAAATATCTTCCAAGGAATCGATCTCCCAATTTTCCTGATCAATTAATTCTTTACTTATCGATTTTGCACTGTTTAACTCATCATTCATTACCCAACAATTCACATATGCTCCTAAGAACTCAGATTCAAATCTTGGTATTGCATGGTATTCAAAGATGAATATTTTCTCATTTTCCTTCCAACAATATTGCAGAAGGGTCTTGAATATATCTCTATCCTCTAGTTTGTTAGCAATTTCGAAAACAGTTTCATTTTCATGATTTCTTAAATACAGGTTTGGTTTGAGTGTCAATAAGTGTTTTACGATTTCTTTATGATTATACCTTGACGCTAACATTATCAAATTTATTCCATTATTATCTTGCCAATCAATATTTGTTTCCTTTGACCAAAATATTTTTATCGATTCTAAATCTCCAAATTCAACTGCATCGAAAATATCCGCGTCGTATTCCATTATTTATAGTTTCTTGTTATTCCTCATGGCAGCCAACGGTCGGTGGAGGCGCCGTGCCGCCCTTTTATATCTTCCAAGATCGGTTCTTATTTGTCTAAATTCAACCCAATTCTCAATCAATTTCTCATTTTCGATAACGGCGGCATGGACGCCCTCCACTGTGTTGGCTGTAGGTATATTACTTAATTTTATTCATTTTCCTTAAGAACTTTATAAGTATTACTTACACTATTAGTTAAGCTTCTTGCATAGTGGTTAGATTTTTGCCAAAAAAGTATCATCAATATTACGTACACAAAGACAATAGGCCATTTAGAGATAAACATTCCATATATAATACTTATTAACAGGGCACTTTGCAATGAATTAAATAAATCTTTCATTACCTCTAGATATTCACTATATCTGTATTTATCCTGTGTTTGAATAAAATTCACTTTTTTCCAATAAGAATTGAATTGCTCCGTAAAACTCTCATTAGAGTTTAATCCTTTGAAATATAAAACCCCTTTAATTCTATCTCCTACAATCAAAAAATATAAAAAGGTTTTGACTTTATTGAGTATGTTATTCTTCTTTGTTGGCTCAAATAATTTCGCTAACCAATTAGTTCTTATTATATCTATACTATCTACAATATGCCCTAATATATAGATGACTGGAATAATTAATAGGTTAATTACCGTTAGATATCTATTATTTGATTTTTCTGATTCTGGTGATTCTGATGATTCTGAAATCAAGGAAGTAAAATCATCTTGGATTAATGGAAGCAAAAAAACTATAAATGCTAACCCTGTTAAAAAATAAACCAAAATATCTCTTATTGTAAACTTACTTTCCATGTACTCTATCAATTTTATTTTTTCTCACGGAATGTACATCAAATACACTTTTACTTACAGCCAACGGGCCGGGTATGCGACGTGCTGCCCTTTTCCTGTTTTCCAATATCGGAATCTATTCGACGTAAATCAACTCTATTCACAATCAAAATCTTATTTGTAATACGGGCAGCATGATCGCATACGCTTTGTTAGCTGCCATACCTTAATATCCAATGATATAATTTACACCAACGCCAATTCGTTGATAGTTTCTAATTCGTTCAAACCGAATTTCTACTATTGACTTTAACCTCTCCAAAGTTTTTCTCAGAACCACATTGTATTGAATTCCTCTTCCTATCCATTCCAATTTGGAGTCAAAAACTGTTTTCCTAGGAAGAAATACCTTATACCCAATAATTATTCCCTGACTTCTTTTTCTGCCCAAGGGATTGCTTATTTCCTGATTTGAAACTCCTAATAGCATACTGGTCCTTATCCTCCGTATTTCTCCTTGCAAATAAAATCTTTCAATTATCTGTTGACTTTCTGATAATACTTCTTGATAATTTCCTATTTGTTGATAACCGATTTCGAAAAACAATTCAGAGTATCTATGAATCCGAAGTAGATTATATTTCTTCAATCTGAATTGTGAATATCTTATCCCATTATGTGGTCTTCTCCATTCTATTTCTGTTATTACATATGGTTTAAATCTGTTTAGATTTGGAGTTACATTCAATAACTTGAAACCCATTTGAGAATTAATGAAATCATAATCAATCCCTACTTGAGTATATCTCGGCCAGATTATTGGGTCTTCATCTACTACTGGTTCCTTCTTTGATAAACTGATATCTATTTGCCTCCGATTAGACACACTTATTTCTTGAACTAAGTAACCATTCTTCTCATATCTAATAACATCAGATTCCTTTGTTTGTAATAAGGAATACTCTCCGGCCTCATTTGTGATACTTGTATCTTTGTAATTCAGGTTTATTACGAGCACCTCTTCAAGTGATTCTCCTTTTTTATTTATAATTTTTCCTGTAACCTGGCTCAGTAAAATCTGAGAAACACCTAGTAAACTAATTAATAGGAGAACAATTCTCATTTATTTGGTCTTTTCCCTTATGGTAGCTAACGGCGTGTGGAGGCGACGTACGGCCGTTTATTAGTTTTCCAATATCGTTTGTTATTTGCCGTAATTCAACTCTATTT
>JAGGDU010000109.1:0-12284 GCA_018457135.1 Trichodesmium erythraeum GBRTRLIN201
AAATAGTTAAAAAAAAGCTCTCCAGATGGAGGGCTTTTTTTATTTGTTTAATACCCAAAAAATTAGCTCAAGGGTAAAAAAAAGAAAGCCCTTGGTAAATTAAACATACTTTAAGAACAAATATGGGAAAAGTGATGGAAGTAGGGGTATGTGTTTCAATATTTGGTATAAAAGCTGATTTAATATTTCCTGTAGCCAAAAAACTGAATAGATATAACTGACTGAAGTGAAAGGTTAATTCAAGGTATTTGTATATTTGAGCCTAGGGAGATTAATTCATAAGTAATAATTATAATTCAAGTCAGGAAGACTATCTTCAAACCCCTTTACAAACCAAAATAAAGTAGTTAAAGTATCTATAACGGTCAAGGAAAACAAATCCAAAAGACCGGTGCATCTTGAAAACTTCATATACAAAGCACAGCAATCATAAATTAATTATGACTACAACATTACAACAGCGTGAAAGCGCTAACGTATGGGAAAAGTTTTGTAGTTGGGTAACAAGCACAGACAACCGCATATATGTAGGTTGGTTCGGTGTATTAATGATCCCTACTCTCTTAACTGCAACCATCTGTTACATCATCGCATTTGTAGCAGCACCTCCAGTAGATATTGATGGTATCCGTGAGCCCGTCGCTGGCTCTCTAATGTTCGGAAACAACATAATTTCCGGAGCAGTAGTACCTTCCTCAAACGCTATCGGTCTACACTTCTATCCCATCTGGGAAGCAGCTAGCTTAGATGAGTGGCTATACAACGGTGGCCCATACCAGCTAGTAATTTTCCACTTCCTCATCGGAATCTTTACTTACATGGGTCGTGAGTGGGAATTATCTTACCGCTTAGGTATGCGTCCTTGGATCTGTGTAGCTTACTCTGCACCAGTAGCAGCAGCAACAGCAGTATTCTTAATCTATCCTATCGGTCAAGGAAGCTTCTCTGATGGAATGCCTTTAGGAATTTCTGGTACTTTCAACTTCATGATCGTATTCCAAGCAGAGCACAACATCTTAATGCACCCATTCCACATGCTAGGAGTAGCTGGTGTATTCGGTGGTTCTTTATTCAGTGCAATGCACGGAAGCTTGGTAACATCTTCCTTAGTACGTGAGACAACTGAAACTGAGTCTCAGAACTATGGTTACAAGTTCGGTCAAGAGGAAGAAACTTATAACATCGTAGCAGCTCATGGCTACTTCGGTCGTTTAATCTTCCAATATGCTTCATTCAACAACAGCCGTTCCTTGCACTTTTTCTTAGGAGCATGGCCAGTAGTAGGAATATGGTTCACAGCATTAGGTGTGAGCACAATGGCCTTCAACTTAAACGGTTTCAACTTCAACCAGTCCATCATTGACTCCAGCGGTCGCGTAATCAATACTTGGGCAGATATCATTAACCGCGCTAACTTAGGAATGGAAGTAATGCACGAGCGTAACGCTCACAACTTCCCTCTAGATCTAGCAGCAGTAGAAGCACCTTCTATCAAAGGTTAATCTCTAACTAGACTTAAATAGTTAAAAAAAAGCTCTCCAGATGGAGGGCTTTTTTTATTTGTTTAATACCAAAAAAATTAGCTCAAGGGTAAAAAGCCGTTTCAGTTCAGTAATGGTAAGTTCGGTTAATGAAATTAGCAAGACTAGTTAGACTAACCCAACAACCATATATCTTTCAGACTTTTTGGTCTGATCAGGGATAGCTAAATATAGATATAAATAAAAAATATGGACGTAACAGAACTCGAATCTGTGACCCCCACGATGTCAACGTGGTGCTCTAACCAACTGAGCTATACGTCCCGATAATTATAGATTATAACACACCTTTACTGAACTTGCAACCTCTAAAAGATATAATTTCCTACCAAAACCTAACTCACCTTGTGCCAAACACTCAAACTTCCATCCCCACAACTCGCTGCCAACAGATGACCATCCATACTAAAAGTCACCGTATTGACTGTCGTATCTTTACTCAATAGTCCTACTTTCTCCATTGTATAAGGATTCCATAAATATAAATTCCCATCCCGACAGCCACTTGCCAAAATCAAACCATCAGAACTGATAGCCACACTATTCACAGCATCAGGATGCTGTAATACTCCCAACAAATTTCCCGTGCCTAACTGCCACAACCTCACAGTATGGTCACTACTGCCACTAGCTAATATCTGACCATCGGGAGCGATCGCCACACTCCGAACTACATCACTATGACCAGTCAAATTGAACAACAACTTTCCTGTCTGAACATCCCATAATTTAATCATCTTATCTCCACTGCCACTTGCCAAGACCTTACCATCAAGACTAATAGCAAGAGACTCAACCCATGCAGTATGACCTTGCAAAAACCCTCGCATTTTCCCACTGGCGAGATACCAAACCTTTACCGTCTTGTCATTATGACCGCTTGCCAATATCTGACCATCTTGGCTAATAGCGATCGCATGCACAGCACCCCACTCTTGACCAAACCAACCTTTCAAAGTACGCACCAACTTTCCAGTACCCAAATTCCAAATTTTTAGGGTACCATCATTACTGCCACTTATCAAAGTCTGACCATCCGGACTAAAAACGATCGCCTGCACCCATCCGGAATGACTAAACATCCAACCTCCTAAAGTCTGAGGCTCGTTCCCAGTTCCCAAAGTCCATACCTTAATATTATTATCTTCACCCCCACTCACCACAGTTTGACCATCAATACCAAAAGCTAAAGTTCTGACTTTATGACCATAACTTTCGAACCTTTCCAAACCTGCCCAAGAACTTACCAGTGTTTGCATTAAATCTTTCAGAACCTCTTCTATAGAGTGATAACGTTCCGACAAGGAAACTTGCAACATTTTATTAATGATATTACTCAAAGACTTACTCACCGGTCTAGGTAAATGTTGTTGCCATAAAAACTCCTCACCGTAACGCAAGTCAAAAGGGTTTAATTGAGTCATTAACTGAATACAAACAATACCCAGACTGTAGATATCACTAGCAAATACTGGTTTACCCATTAATTGTTCTGGAGCTGTATATTCTGGGGAGCCAATAATAGTATCAGTTTTGACTGTGGGGTGAATGGAAATAGCTTTAGCAGAACCAAAACCAACTAAACATAAATTATCCCCCCAGCCATATCCTGTTTTATCAGCGCCACGACGAATAATATTTTCTGGTTTAATATCGCGATGAATGACTTGATTTTTATGTATAAATTGTAAGACTGGCAGTATTTCTTTGAGAAACTTTCTAATTTTTTGTTCATCAAATGTGCCCTGTTCTTTTAACTCTTGAGCTAAGTTTTTTCCTTGTATATATTCTTGGACTAAGTATTTATAAGACGAGACAAAAAAGTAGGCTAATAAACTAGGAATTTGAGGGTGTTTTCCGAGTTTATCTAATTGTAAAGCTTCTCTATGAAATGATATTGATGCTTTTTCTATTTCATTAATATTTTGTTCTGCATTTTTACCGGGAGTAGCTATTGGTAGAAATTGTTTAATTACAGATACTGATTTTGAGGGAATATCTTCATCAACTGCTAAAAATGTTCTACTAAATGTGCCCATTCCGATTGGTTTGAGGAGGCGATAATGTTCTCTCAAAATTAGTTTTGAACCACAACTTTGGCAGAATTTATTTTGATCAGGATTTTCAGGTTTTTTGCAAGTAGGATTATAGCAGTAACTCATACCTTTTCACGGAAGTCAAAATCAAAAGTCAAAACTCGGAACTCGGATTTTATAGTTTCAAAACTTTAACGTTACAGTAATTTCAAAAAAATTATTTTACATTGTTAGTTTGAAGCTATTCATAATAGATATTAGGCAGAACTGCCATATCTATATAAAGGCAAACCGCCGGAGGTGAAACTACATATGCTGTATCATCTGATATGCATGCCTAAGTTTTAGATAATATTCTTTTTTTTATACATTATCATATTTTATACCAAATCCGCAGCAAAATTATTCTATTACATTTCAGAAACTGTACCCTCAATCTATTTTTTAATCTTGAGGATAGTATTATTGATTAGGCTAGGGAAAATTTAAACAACCTTCCAAATATTCCAGACTCTTAAAATCTAACTAATTTTCTCCTCAACTTTCCAAGTATTCAAAAAGTCAATTTTAAACTTTTACTACTTATTGAAATAAGAATATATTTAAATCATTTTTTCAGTAAACCCATAATAAAATCGATAAGTTTAGCTTTTTTCGGTGGATAAGTCCTGATGATATGTGTTTTGATTTGATAATTTTTTTGCCATCTGTTTAGAGATAACTTTACTGTACTAGCCAACAAATTTTTCCAGAACTGAAGTCAGATTTACCATGACCAAATTATCTCACTTCATCAACCATATATAAAAATCCTTCCCCCCCCCCCCAAATATTGCGGAAAAAATGAATCTTAAAATCTGGGTCATACCTATCCGAAAAAACTCTCGCTGTTAACCCAATTTTTCTTTAATAAACTAAATTAAAACTCCACTCCCCACAAGATAAACAGTTTCCAAATATAGCAATCTTCTTGTTAATTTAGCTACTGTTAACCTTTGAGATTTATCTTGTTTTTCAGCGAACTCAACCAAGGGAAAAATTTTACTTGTAGAGCTGAATATTTAATCTCATCTACAAAATTAAGTCATACCAATTATTATAGAATAAACTTCTTCTTTGTTTAGCTAAGTGAATATTAATTATTCTTATGTCGTAGGGAAGTTTTATACAACCCCCCTACCCTTACTCCCCTACTAACTTATTCAAATAAAAGCTTTAATTTCTGCAACTAATTTATCAATTTCTGCCTCTAAACTAAAATAATGAATAGAAGCTCTCACACAATCTGGGTTAATAATAGTTCGCACCATAATATCCTGGTTTTCTAAAAAATTCACTAACTCTTGATGTGATTTACCATTAGTTACTTGAAAAGAAACTAATCCAGCTTCTGGCGGTGATGTGGATAAACATTTAACTTCAGGAATTTTGATTAAATTATCCCATAAATATTTACTTAACCTTTGAATTCTATCATACCTTTCTATTGCATTTCCCCATTGATTATGTAGACTTATTGCTTGCCTTAAACCAGAATATAAAGGATAAGCAGAAGTAGAAACTTCATAACGTCTACCATCAGGTTTCCAGCCAATTATTTGATCAACTTTATCTCTCAAAATACTCCCCAAACCAATAAAAGTAGGAATTAAACTTTCCCTAACTTTAGGACTTACATAAAGTCCCCCTAAACCTTCTGGTCCGCACCACCATTTATGACCAGTAAAAGCATAAAAATCTACCTCTGTTTCTGCTAATTGTAAAGGTAAAACTCCTACAGATTGAGCAGCATCAGCTAAAACTTTAATTGGAGATTTAAATAAAGAATGGCACAATTTAACAATTTCAGTTAATGGTAAAACCTGACCTGTATTCCACAAAATATGACTGATTACCAATAACTTTGTATTCTGACGTAAATTTTCTTTAATTACTGTTACAGGGTTTCCTTTATTCAAGGTTTCCATTATTGGACAAGTAGAAACCTCTATATTAAAACGTCTTTGAATCTCCTTAATTGTAGCAATAATTCCCGGATGTTCACAGTCAGAAAGTAAGATATGATCTCCCTCCTGCCAATTTAAACCCCAAAGTGAAATATTACAACCTACAGTAACATTTGGTGTCAAAGCAATAGTATCTGGAGAAACTCCTAACTCAGTAGCGATCGCTCTTCGCATTAAAGCTGCTTCATTAACCACCCACTTACCAATTTTTCCAGAAAAAGGTCCGAAATTTTGTACTTTTTGATAAGAATCATAAATTGCCTCTAAAGATATTTTAGGCATAGGTCCTTGACCACCATAATTAAAATAATTTTTATTAGCTAAAGCCGGAAAGTTTTGTCGATAACTTGACAATTGAGAAATCTTCTGATCCATAATTTTTTTGAAGATAAATAGCAAAATTATACGGTCTTTAATTATATCATAAATGTTAATTAATTTAAATAATTAGATAGATAAAAATAAACCTTATAATCAAAAACATAACAAAACTTATAATCAACTTATCAACTAGTTATAACTCTTTTAAATCTCTATTAATATTTTAAAGATTATTAAACCTACCTAACTTATTTTCTAATTATTATATTTAGTATTAACTAACTCATTTTTTAATTTTATTAATAGTTTTTCTGCTTTAACACTTCCCCAAAAAGTTTAGTTTTTTTTCAATACCAGAAGTGAATTTTTTTTCTACTAAAATTTTCATAATATCCACAACTTTTGTCTTCTGTATTGAAACTAAAATATCTTTATTTTTAAATAATAAAAACTGCTACAATCAATCTTTTAGTACATCTGCTTCACTCTCTATTAGTCTTTCTTCAGAAATACTTGGGAGAAATTCCTAGTCTACTATAAGAGATATATAACTTTTTGAGGCCATCCGTAGTTACTCATCCACAAGTATTGACTGATTTTGCCTACCGCATTTCTTATATATTCAAAAAAACAACTAGTCCCTTAATTATAGAAGAAGCTTTAAACCCAATTTTTTAGCTAAATTGATATTTTAGGTATTTTTTTTGCTAGAATTTGATTAACTATAAATAATTCTACGACTACCCTGAGTCTGAAAATATAAAACACTGTAAAGCAGTAAGTTAGAGATAAATTTTGTAATTTTTTTATATTTGACAGTTTTGTAATTATAAATACTTATTATTTTTTCTCTTTTTGGTGTAATTTTATTTTTATTCTACTAGTGGGTTGAAGTAAATAGAATAAATATTTATTTGTTTTACTGTAGATTTTTAACTGCCGTTAAGCCCCTGACTTATGAACTAAATAATTCATGTTTATCACTGACTCTCAGCTACTTTCTTATCAACGCTGTTCTAGAAAAGTATTTTTAGATGTTTATGGAGATTTTAGACAACAAGAATCTCCTAGTGATTTTCGACTGAAATTAATTAAAGATAGTTCTGCATTTAGGTCTAGTATAGTCGGTAATTATAATTATCAAAAACCGGATTATCCTCAGGGAAATTTTATTGCTGGGGCAAAAGCTACAAAACTATTAATGGCATCAGGTGTTGATGTGATTTATCAGGGAGTATTAATGATTCAGAAATCTGCCATAGAATCATCCCTAGAAAATCAAGTTCAGACAGATAATTTTCTATCGACTAATTTTGTTAGCTATCCAGATTTATTAATTAAATATCCTGGTTCTTCTAGCTTCGGGAATTGGATTTATATTCCCACGGATATTAAATTAAGTAAACGTCCGAAATTAGAATATCAAATAGTTACTACTTTCCATGCTCAAATATTAGCTAGCATTCAAAAAACTTGGCCAGAATTTGCTTATTTAATTCTCCGAAATAAAGGATTATACAAAGTTAATTTACAACAGAGAATTCAGGCAATGCAGCAAGCTATTTCTGAGTTAATTTTTATGTTGCAAAATTCTCTAGAACCAGAAGTTTTTATCTCTCGTCAAAAATGTAGTCTTTGTGCTTGGTATAATACCTGTCATGCTGTTGCTAAAACTGAAAAACATTTATCTCTTTTACCAGGAGTTACCTCTAATAGATATGCTGTTTTGAAGAGATTGAATTTAACAACTTTAGAATCTTTAAGTCAAACGAATCCTAATGATTTAGAAAGTTACCCAGAATTTGCTGATGGAGTCGCAATAGAAGTTGTGCAACAAGCTCAATCAGTACGAGAAAATAAAGTTATTTTAAGAAATGAAAAATTCACAAAACAACTAGAGATTCCAGCTTTATCAATTACTGATTATAAATTAACTAAGTTAGTAAATGCTCCTGTTGAATTGTACTTTGATATTGAGGCTCAACCAGAAATTAATTTGGATTATTTACATGGTGTTTTAGTAGTTAATAAACGTTACAATACAGAAAAATTTTATGTTCATTTAGCAGAAAATCCTTTAGATGAAGAATTGATTTGGCATCAATTTTTAGACTTAGTTTGGAAGTATCCTATCGCTCCAATTTATCACTTCTGTGAATATGAAATTCAAACTGTCAAAAAATTAGCTAAACTCTATAATACTCCAACATATAAGTGGAAACCATTGTTGAAAAGATTTGTGGATATTCATAAAATTATTACTCAAACTATTACACTACCTATAGAAAGCTATGCCTTGAAAAATATTGCCCGTTGGTTAGGTTTTGAATGGCGAAATCCTGAAGCTAATGGCGCTCAATCTGTTTGCTGGTATGATCAATGGTTAGCAACAGGCGATCGCTCTTTATTAGACGCAATTATTATTTACAATGAAGATGATTGTTATGCTACTTATTATGTTAAAGAATGGTTGTCAAAATTTTTAGAACAGGAACTAGGAAATAGGAAGTAAAGGATAAGTAAATATACAGTATTAGCTCTAGCAAATGATTGACAAGGCCTAAATGGTAAAACTCTTACATTTATAATTAATTGAAGAAATTTAAGACAGCTATATTTATGATTTATCCCATTTTTTTTCAAAATTTATGTTCCTATTATGTATAGCAATTTTGAGATAAACTATAGAGTTTATATCAAACTTTTATGCTATTTATATGAAATTATGAAAAATCCTAAAAATCAAAGATATAAATATTTAATTTCTACCTTAGTTACTTGTTTGGTTATTCTTCTAATTACAGCCATATTGATTAAATCAATGACTCAAGCAAATATTCCTAAAATAACTTTTTTAGGAGAGGTGAATTTTCCCACAGGTTTAAAATTTAAAAATACAGAAGTAGGTGGACTTTCTGGCATAACCTACAATCAAGATAAACAAATTTATTATGCTATTTCTGATGACCGTAGTAGGAAAGCAGCAGCGCGATTTTATACTCTTAAAATTGACCTAGATATAAATAAAATTTCGGAGGAAACTGTAACTTTTATAGATGTTACAACTTTATTAAATGAAAATAGCCAACCATTTCCCTCTTTAAGTATTGATACAGAAGGAATTGCTTTGACTGGAGAGAGTTTATTTATATCTTCTGAAGGAGATAGAAAACGTCAAATACAACCATTTATTAGAGAATTTTCTTTAGCAGGTAAACAACTACAAAATTTACCAATTCCCAAAAAGTTTCTGATACAAGCTAAAAGTGGAATCAGAAATAATCTAGCCTTAGAAAATTTAACTATTACTCCTAACAAAAAATACCTCTTCACTGCTACAGAAAATGCTTTAATTCAAGATGGTGTAAAAGCAAATGTTTCCACTGGTAGTCCTTGTAGAATTTTACAGTATGATTTAATTAAAGGTAAGCCAGAAAAAGAGTTTTTATATATCACAGAACCTATTACTTCTAAATCTAATAATTCAGGTGTTTTAAAGATTAATGGCTTAGTAGAATTAATGGCGTTAGATGATACTCATCTTTTAAGTCTAGAAAGATCTTTTTCTCTAGATACTGGAAATGTGATTAAACTATTTCAAGTTGATCTGTCAAATGCAGATAATATTCAAAAAATTAATAGCTTAAATACTCATTTAACTCCTATTTCTCCAGCACAAAAAGAATTATTATTAGATTTGAGTAATCTAGAATTAATCTCAGACAATATTGAAGGAATGACCTTTGGCCCAAGATTGGCAGATGGTCGGCGATCGCTCATCCTAGTCAGCGATAATAATTTTAACCCCTTACAATTGACTCAATTTCTCATTTTCAGCACTAAACTCTAGCTGTTCAAGTCAAAAACCATTTTGGTTATCAGTTATTAGTTATTAGTATCTAGTTGTGACCAAAACATTTTAAAGTGTCATGCATAAATTATGTATTTTGTCAATTTGTCTATGTGAAGAAAAATGTTGATAAAGCATAGTCTTTCTGGGGAGGGAAGTTAAAAGTCAAAAATCTAAGAAAGACATTGGAGGATATCTCAAAATACCTCAAGAAAAAAACTTTCAAAGTTTTGTCGGGTAAAGGTTGTGGCTCAAGGAAACAGGAATATTGAAAAAAAATTGGATAAATGCTTGACAAATCAAGTAGAAAGAGTAATAATCATATATGGCATACGGAAAGGGACTGTAGTTCAATTGGTTAGAGCACTGCCCTGTCACGGCAGAAGTTGCGGGTTCGAGCCCCGTCAGTCCCGTATAATCAATGAATAACTGAATACTATTAATAATTTCATAAACCTAATTAATAGAGCTTTTTGACTGATAAAAGCCTAAATTTTATGATGAAAATATCAAGTTAATTTAGTATTAGAATTAATTAAGTCAAAATTAGAGATTTATACTGACTATGGTAAATTATATATTTAAGTACGGTTCAGTTAGGATTTTTTTGTAGTTCTGTAATCTGAAAAAACTCGTCTAAGTACTTCAATACCATAATAGTTTTGGTCTGATCTGAACTAAATTTGGATTAATAATATTCTCGACCTTTAACCAGAAGTTAGAATAAAACCTAAAAACAAAAAAACTAAAATATAAATTAATATGAGTGTTAGAGTTCGTCTGGCCCCAAGTCCAACAGGAAACTTACATATAGGTACAGCCAGAACTGCTGTATTTAACTGGTTATTTGCACGAAATCAGAAGGGAAAATTTATCCTAAGAATAGAAGATACAGATCAAGAGCGATCACGTCCAGAGTATACAGACAATATTTTGGAGGGACTGAGCTGGCTAGGATTAGAATGGGATGAAGGACCATTCTATCAGTGCCAACGTTATGAACTATACCAGAAGGCAACTCAAAGTTTATTAGACAAAGGATTAGCTTATCGCTGCTATTGTACAGCAGCAGAACTAGAGGAAATGCGGGAAGCTCAGAAAGCCAGAAAAGAAGCACCTCGCTACGATAACCGCCACCGAAACCTCACAGATCTGGAAAAAAAAGCTTTTGAAGCTGAAGGAAGGCAAGCAGTAATTCGCTTTAGAATAGATGATGATCAAATAATTACTTGGAATGATATGGTCCGCGGGAAAGTCACCTGGAAGGGAAGCGACCTAGGTGGAGATATGGTTATTTCTCGTGCGGCAGGAGGAGATGAGGTAGGACAACCCCTTTATAATATGGCGGTGGTAGTAGATGATATGGATATGGAAATTACCCATGTGATTCGAGGTGAAGACCATATTGCTAATACAGCTAAACAAATATTACTTTATGAAGCCTTAGGGGGGAAAATACCGGAATTTGGCCATACACCTCTAATTCTCAATAAAGAAGGACGAAAATTGTCAAAACGAGATGGAGTAACTTCAATTTCTGATTTTCAAGAATTGGGTTTTACTCCTGAAGCACTGGCAAATTATATGTGTTTGCTGGGGTGGACGCCTCCAGATGCAACGGAAGAAATATTTACTTTAGCACAGGCAGGACAAAACTTTAGTTTTGAAAGGGTGAATAAAGCAGGAGCTAAGTTTGATTGGGATAAGTTGGATTGGATAAGTAGTCAATATTTACATAATCTACCAGTAAAACAACTGACAGATAAATTAATTCCCATTTGGCAAAAAGCAGGATATGAATTGGATCCAGAGGGCGATCGCTCTTGGTTAGAACAACTAGTAACATTAATAAGACCAAGTTTGACTCGCCTCACAGATGCAGTGGAAATGAGTGAGTTATTCTTTTTTCCTACTGTAGAACTGAATGAAGATGCCAAAACGCAAATGCAGAATGAAGATTCTGTTAAATCTATTAATTCTATTCTAGAAATAATAAATGCTGATGCACCTCTACTAGTAGCTGATGTAAAGCAAACTATTAAAAAGGTGACTCAGAAGGTTCATGTGAAGAAAGGCGTTGTTATGCGATCGCTAAGAGCATCCTTGACAGGTGCAATGCAAGGGCCAGATTTAATTGAGTCCTGGTTACTGCTGCATCAAAAGGGCTTTGATATATTACGCTTCAAAAAATCTATAGGTCAGGAAATTGAGGACACGAAGATTGAGGACACGAAGAAAGCAGAAACTACTCCTCACAAGAGTAAAGGTGAAGGTAATGTTTTGCTAAAAACAACAACTCCAAAATCTCCTGCTTTATCAAAAGAACAAACTCAGACAACAAAACCACCTAAAAAAGGACAAACTGCAACTCCAGTGGCAACTACTCCTACCGCTACTGATGTAACTGAGAATACTTCAGTAGGGACTCAAGAAACACAGAGCCAAATTACAACTCCAGTGGCAACTACTCCTACTGCTACTGATGTAACTGAGAATACTTCAGTAGGGACTCAAGAAACACAGAGCCAAA
>JAGGDU010000109.1:12384-31121 GCA_018457135.1 Trichodesmium erythraeum GBRTRLIN201
GAAACACAGAGCCAAATTACAACTCCAGTGGCAACTACTCCTACTGCTACTGATGCAGAAACCAGAGAACAAAAAGTAGCTACTCAGGTTGAAACTTCCATTTTAGATGACCAAAAACCTGTAGATACAGTAACCAACCAAACAGTAGAGGTTGAACAACCCAATAAGATTAAAGAGCAATTTATTAATATCTTTTTTAACTTTCCTGACTATATTAATCAATTATATCAACAATACCAAGGTCAGCTTAAATTATTTGGTTGGTTAGCCTTAGTAATATTAACTTTTACGTTCATGGCTGTTGTTATAGAAGCTTTAGATGGAATTCCTATTCTATCAATTATTTTTGAATTAATTGGCGTTATATATTTAGTCTGGTTTGTTTACCGTTATTTACTCAAGAGATCTAATCGACAAGAATTATTGGATAAAATTGAAAATATAAAAAGAGAAATTTTTGGTAAGCCATCTTAAATAAAAACTTGATGTACTAAAAAAAAGAAAGGGAAAATTAAAAATATTCAAGTGAAACAGCAAAATATGTGATTTATATTTTCCCCTATAACTTTTTTAACATTTTTTATGAGAAAACAGCACTCTACAATGAATATAAATAAATACAAAAAAACGATATTATTTTTAGGAGTATTGTTTTCATCAGCAGGAATGCAGAAAATCACCCCAGTTTTATCCCAAAATTTACAATTGACACCTATATTTGAAGATGTTAACTTGTATCCAAAGTCTACTCTAAACCGAATGATTATCAGAGGGTTAAGTGGAGGACCTATATCTGCAAAAGAAAAAACAGGTAGAGAAAATACTGTAACAGGACCATGTGTAGGTTTTATTGATAGAGAACCAGATCATAGATTAGTTTTAAATGGCTTTTTTAAATCTCTGAAACTTGAGGTTCAAAGTAGTGAAGATACAACTTTAGTTATTAGAGGTCCTGGAGGTAGTTGGTGTAATGATGACTTCGAGGGAAAAAATCCAGGAATTACAGGTCAATGGTTTTCAGGTACTTATGACATTTGGATAGGTTCTTACCAAAGAAATAAATACTATCCTTATGTAATTAAAATTACTAAAGAATAAAGATAAGTAATAATCTTAAGTTAATTTAATTAAGTTTTTTTGTATGAATTATAAGTATTTATAGAAAATTTATTTGTATATATCGTACCATTCTTTTTTTTATTGGTATAACAGTTTGGTTTGTAGATATTTTGTGCAGCTTGTTGTCAACTACAAGAATGGGATAAAATTGATTTTTCAAGTAACTTGAGTATAGCTATCAATATTTCTAGTAAATGTTTTTCCCAATTTGACTTAATTTAAAAAAAGGGGCATTCAAACTAATATAACTGCCTCAACAAAATTAATTATATATTTTCCAGCAAAATTATCAATAACTTTACTCCTAGGATAAAATGATTTAGGATTACTATACCTTTAAGATGTATATTCCTGTCTTTCTAATAGTTTTAAATAAAATGTTTGAGATAAGTAGGTAGGCATGAAAAAAACTTAGCTATATTAATATTTGTATACTGACTTCAAGCTCCTCTACAGAGTTAGTTTGAGGTTAATTTACATTTTGTTACATAGCAACCAATTTCAACACCGACTTACTTAACCTTTGAGTTTACCAAAACTAATTTAATATTTAAAAATATTAAATAAAAATACAGCAAAAAACACAGAAAAATCATTGACCAATTAAGAGTATTTTGCTGATATAAAAGTAACCCTATTTGAATTGATTTTTGTAGGAGAAAAAAATGTTTTGGAAGCTTGGAAGTAAGATTTTTACTTTAGCAAATTCTGAAGCTGTTTCTAGCTTGTGTTTACTAGTAGTTACTGCTATTAGTTTGTATTTGGTGAAACGCAAACAATAGTCAAATATCTTATTAGATTAGTTTACTATTATATCAGATTTGGTGATTAATTTTGTACAATCAATAGAATTAATATATTTAGCTTATTTCTTGCTCTACTCCCTCATACCAACTCCAGAAGTGTTTGTTACACTTTCTGGAGTTATATACCCGTCCCTAAACCCTCTAGTATAGTGGAAGAGTAGGGATGTTGCATAAAGGAGTCCCCACAAAATTTATAAAATTAACACGCTTTTAGAGTACTAATTATTAAATAAAGTTATCGTGGAAGTGTTAATTACTTAATAATTGAACTGTCAGCCAACTTAAGCATTCTTTTTTCACACTTGATATAAAAGTATATTTCTTGGATGTTATACTCAACACAAATAACTCATCTTTAATTCTATTTCCATTCATTCCAAGAATTATTAAAAATAGAAGTTTCAGGAAAAGCTGTGTGATTCCCATTTTTATTTAAATCACCTTGTAATATTTCTAATTCCCATTCTTTAGAAGGCATATCATCAATTAATTCATAAGGAAAAATACCTCTTTCTAAAGCAAAATCAATTGTTGTACCAGCAGCAGCTCCAACAGACCATTCAAAAGAATGAACTCGATAGGCAGCAGCAGCAATATAACTTGTTGCAATACTCTTTCCAGCTACTAATAAATTATTAATTCTTTGCGGGATCATTGCTCGTAAAGGTATTTGAAAAGGATAGGTAGCACCCTGACCTTTCCTAATGTCTTTTCGTTCAGAATTATTTGGTACTTCTGGCGGGCTTTTTGTCATGCAAGGATGAAAATCTATGGCATAATGACCAATTCCTACACTATCAGGAAAAACAGTTGCCCTTGCTCGTTGAGGGATTTTTTCTACTGAATTAATTTTTGAATTTTTAGGTACAAAACCACCAACTATTCCCCAAAGATAATTAAACTCATCTGACCTTAAATTTTTTTGATAAAAATCATCCCGAAAATTCTTTTTAGCAATATCAACCTCCACCACTGTAAAACCTCTTGGATGAGTTTTTCCAACACGACCAATAATGCGTCGTCCTTCTCGAATATAAGGATATTTTGATAACCCATGGGCTGTTCCCATCGGTGTATCAAACCCACTCAATAAACGATAATTTGGATATTTTTGCTTCACTCCTTCTCCTAACTGGGAGTCAGTAGTACCTTCAACTAACCAATAAAAATAACCAAGAGCATTTTCCTCACCTCGACGGAGGGCTTCAGTACGCAAGCCGCCCATCCAGCCTCCCGGTTGTAGTTGACCTGTAGCTTGTAGTTGCCCTCGACTGTAAATTAAATTATCATCCTTGTTTCCAGGGCGGTAGTCATTACCCCAAGTCCAATTTTGCATGGAAATATCACCGGGATAAATAGTTCGTTTTCTGTAGTTACCTGGTTGAGGTGCGTCTGGTTTCGTCGACCAAATTTGTCTATAGCTGAAAACTAGGTTGAAATTAGCTAATCTAGATAATTCATAACTATAGTAGGGGGAATACTGAGAATAAAATGGCGGTTTGACATGGGCTTGAGGTGTTTTAGTCGCCTCCATCGCAAAAGTGTAAGTGAAACCTTGAGTGCAGTAGGGGTCTGTGGTATCAATAGGAGATGAGGGGTTAACGTAGGTTTGGGGATCGATACCCAGACGGTAGGGAACATCTGCCAGAGCAATAACTTCTCCGGTTTCAGTTGCTTCAACAACGTACCAGTCTGCACCACCTGTTTTTTCTGAAGATGGTTGAGGTACAAACTGAATTATAGTTTTATCAAATCTTGCTGAATTTTCGTAAAGGTAGGCATCTTCGATAATTTGAGATAGAGGTTCAATGTTTATGGGTGGGGTATCATCTGCTGGTTGATGTTGGATAGCGATCGCCTTATTAATTTGGTTCTGAGAAATGTCTAATTGTTTGATAACAGTATTGGGAAACCATTTTAATGTACCGCCACCTTTTTTGGCAGCATTTTCTAACATCTGGAATAGGATAGCGTGACCATCGTAAGGCATAAAACAGGAAACACTTACCCAACAGTTGCCAGGGTTTAATCTACCATATTTTTCTTTAATGCGTTCGCGTAACTCTAGATAACCACGGGGATAAAATAGAAGACTGCGTTGAGTTCCGCGTTCGTCAAGAGCAGAGGTGCCTTGAGAGGAAATTTGACCGCCTACCCAGTCAGTGATTTCAGTCATACAAACGGTGCGCCCTGCTAATAATGCTTCATAGGCGGTTGCAGCTCCTGCTAACCCACCACCGATAACTAAAATTTCGCAGGTTTCTTCTTGATCTGGGGTAGAGGGTAGCGCGGCTAAAGTTGGTGTAATAGCTGGAGCCAGGGAAAATAAGCTGAGAATTAGGCTAGCTATTGGGTTGGTTTTTATTGGCATAATTTACAGTTAAATATGAAAAGGCAAAAGTTCACTTATAGTAAATTGGTATAATATCTTGTTGTATTATCTTATTAACTTAGTATAGTACAAAATCCGGTTAAACAAAAGTACCTTTTTAAAATTTTTTTCTCAACATTTTGCATTCTTTCTTCCTTGTATCTGACTACCATACAATTTGTCAAACATCCGCCAGGTAAGTCACCTTACCCGACTCGCGCGCAAAACTGTGCGTGAGATTTTTACCTCACACGGCTTCTCTCTTAGAGATCATTTGTCATAGGTACATCCTTCTTATTCTAGTATTAACATATCATTTACCCATATACATCTCTCAGGTAGATCCTGTAATTTTGGTTTTTGATATGTTTTGCTATCTAAGACTGTTTTAGTGTCGTGTTTGTTTTTATATGTGTTGTCACCACCTTCAAACTTAGGTATTATGAGGTCTACCTCTATCAAGTCCGATGGTTTCAATATACTTCCACAGAATAGGATAACAAAGTCATCAGCATAAATGCCAGTAATACTGGTTCGGTGTTTCAAGTCCTATTAATTAGCTACAATAAGAATGCTTTTCTCACATCAATTCCTCTCAATTTTTAATTTCCTAATTTTTTTTCACAGTAGATATTCTAAAGATACATGAGATTAAACGATCCTCGTTCTTGACAGGTTCAGTTCAGAAAATATTATCAAAAGTAATACTGCCCTTAACGGCTAGTCAAAATAACCAGAGAAACAATATAGGTTGGTCAACAATGAAATTACCCTAATAAATAGTACTTAGATATATTAAATTTAAGTACAGCAAAATTTGTGATAATTGATATAATAGGGTGTAGGAAAATTTTAAATGCTCAAAAGCTTACTCTGTAAGGTTTTTAGGATTGTAAGTAATGAAATAACCCTTAAACCTGAACTGATAAAGGTTTTAGGTGTTTTTTTTCTTAATTCCCAATAAATCTATTATATAGAAGCTTATGAATTTCTATATTGTTTTCCATTAGTTATGATTATAACTTAGGTACCTACCTAAATTATACACTATTTTCATGGTTTACTACCCTTGACTCCTACTATATATGATGGTATATTTGTAACTACTGATTATAAATGTTCTGAAGAAAAAAATCGTAGTTTTTGGGTTAAAATAGGAGGAATAGCTATCATAAATTAATAAATATAATCAGGAGATCAATTATGACTAATCAGTCAGTCATAGCCAAGGAAAAAAAGAAGCAGAAGTCAGAAATTAGACTAACGGTAAACCAAAAAAATTGGCTCATATCTGCTCATGTTATTTCTGGAGCAATTTGGTTTGGTACTGCCCTTTCGATATTAATTATTGTGGTTAGTAATTTTAATACTACTAACGGTGATCAACTTTACGGAATTAACTCTGTTGTAAAATTATTAGATGACTGGGTAGTTGTTCCAGCAGCTAATACTACTTTAATGACTGGAGCCTTACTTTGCTGGTTAACAGTTTGGGGTTTTTTTAAATTTTATTGGGTAATTACTAAGTGGATTATTACTAGTATATTAATAACCTTTGGAACATTTTGGTTAAGTCCTTGGACTAATGCTATGACTGATATTGCTGATCATGAAAGGTTAAAAGCATTAAGTAATCCTCTATTTATGTTTGATACTAAAGCTATAATTATTGGCGGAGCAATTCAAATTTTGAGCCTAGTTTTTATATTTATTATTTCTTTTTTGAAGCCTTGGGGCAGACAATATATTATACCCAAAAACAATATTAAAATTTCAGACAAACAGGACCAGGTATTAGGTGGTAAGTGACGCAGTTTCAGACCAACTTTTTTTCATCTATAAACTCTACATTAACCTAGGATTTACCACCTATTATACCAAGGGCAAAAAAAAAGAACTTTACGAATAGTTTTAAACTTTAGTTTAGATGTCAAATAATTTCCTGAGACTACTTAGGGAGTCAAAGTTTTGTTCAGAATAAATCTTATTTATTTATCCCCAAGGAGGTGGTTAACTTTTGACTTCCATGAAATGCCTATTAACATCCATGTTTCCTGTTAGTTCAGCATCTCGAAAGAAAAAACTCAAGCTTAGTAATAATAAATTAAATTGAACTATTCCAAGAAATAGTATTAGTTGTGGGTAATCCCCAACTCTTATTATTTCCTACAGTTTCATTATCTAAAGTATCAACAACTTTCTGATAAACTTCCTCTGCTTGTTTAGGAGAATTACCAATACTTGTTAAGCCTAATTTGCCAAATTGTGATAAACAACCCATCATATGAAATAACGTTCCTGTTTCAGTACTACTATCAAAATGTAATCTATTAAAAGCCACAATATCCATTAAATCATTAGGCAATAAACCCCGATAACAAATTTTTTGTAAATTGTCCGTAGCTTTGTAAAATTTTGCAGGCCCGTGCTGACTATAAAATAAACCAGTTTCATAATCATAACTTCCATTTGTTAATAACTTTAATGTCATAAATGGATGAGTTGTACCACCCCGACGTAAGTTAATTTCAATCGCAAATAAATCCCATTTTGGCGATTTATTTGTACCTTTATTTACAGCGATAAAATCTACTCCAAACTTATCCAAAGCACCTTTTCTCGCCAAAACTTTTCCGATTTTTATACCTAAATTTTGTAAATTTAATCGGTAAGCTTCATCAGCAGGAAAACGACAACCGATAAAAATTTGCCCATCAGGTCCCCCCAAAATTTGGTCATGGGTAGAGATAATTTCAACTTCACCTTTAGGTGTAATTCGAGCTTGCACACTGGGCGATCGCTTCACATCTCCCTCTATAAAAGCTTCTGCTATTGCCCCTAGTTCAAAAATGCGCTTACTAAAATTTTCCCAAGTTTCATCAACAGACTGAAACCGCAGTGTCCTAAAACTATTAAGTATAGCTTTCACCCTATCACTCTTCCCGACTTTTTGTAGTGGTTGTAAATCTAACAGGGCATTACCTTCTCCTGAAAAACCCTCATTCAACTTAATAACTATCCGTTGGAGGTGAGGTTGCCGTTCCCACAACTGGGATGTTACTAATGCCAAATCATCAACATTCCAAACTAACTCACTACCATCAGGATGAGGAATATTACATTCAGTAAAGATTTGTCTACTACCACTTTTAGTACCCCAATAACTCAAATCTGGGTCTGTCCCTAATAGAGGAATACCTAAGTGCACAGACAATTCTCGTTCAAGTGGAGTACAATTATAACAAACCATGTAAGATTTTTCCTGACGCAACGCCAGATGAATACGCTCAATGAGACGGGGGCGTTCTAAAATTTTTTCAGTTAGAGGCCTGCTAGAAGCATCATAAGTAGCAAATAGGAGCAAGCGATCGCGAGCGTGAGAAAAAGGAATTCCTGGTAATAGTTGCAAATAGTAGTCAATAATGCTGGGATGTAGAGGTTCAGAAGTAACATAAATTAATCGGGTGCGGGGGTTACGCAGACGTATTAAAGAAAATAGATGTCGTTCTTCGTAATTGTGAGCACCCTGTATTTTTAGCAACTCTCGTTGGTCTAGGCTTACAGAAGGGATAATCAAAATATCCGAGTCACCCTGGTCAGGTAAATCTATATTTTGCCAGCGATCGCATAAATGAGTTTGTAGTTCCCTGAATAGTAAGGCTTTTTCTCTATTAGCAGTATCTAATTTTGTCATAGTTTTTATCAATTATTATTGAGTTTGATAGAACTAATTTGACATCTATAATAATCAGCATTTAGTGCCTTTGGGTAAGTCCCGTTTATCTAAAATGGCCCTCGCTATCGTCCCCAAGCCAAGGGATGAACAAACCCATTCTACTTTGTAAACCTTTAAGTTTGCCCGTAACTTTCTGGTTTTAAATTACCCAACCCTCTTGCTCCTCTCTCACCGAGAGGATAGGGGTTGGTTACCCTTTCTCTTACCTAGGGATGTTAGATAAAGGCGTCGGTACAAAATCAATTTTTATCAGCTTGGATAATAGATAGTTTAAAAATTGCTGCTATAGCTAAAGAGCACTCAGAAACCTCTAATAACCACTCTAACCTCTCTCACTTCTTGAGTTTTTTTTCGCTTGAGTAATAAACTGTTTGTATAGCAAGGGAGCTAACAGGTTTTTTCTGTTTTGATTGATACTTTTCACTTTTTTTGCTAAACTATTATTTCCAACAAGACGGACACAACCATTTGCTCCTTTTGCGCTCTCGGTATTTTTGTCCCAATGTTGGATATATACGGCACTTAAATCTCGCTTTCATAAAATAAAATGGATTTGTAACTCACAAAATGATAACATAATAAGAATAACCAAAAAATTACCGTAGAAAGGTGAGGCTTTCAAGCTAGTTTTTTGGTAATTCAAGCTAGTTTTTTGGTGAATTTTCAGAGTGATAACTTCTGGGAAGTGATTTTTCAACTTAGCTAAAAATTTCAGAGTTGTTAGATTGTAAGACCTAGGCTTGGGAAAATGCCAAAGGAAAACAGATCTAGTTGCCTATCTCTTATATTACCTAATTTTTAGTAATCTGTCTTAAAATTTGACATATACTTTTATATGCCTAAGTAGTTTAATTACTTGAAATCCAATATTAATCAGGAATAAAGCATAATATTCTTTTAAAAAGAATTTTTATCTGAACTGAAAAAATATTAGAAAGAAGTATAACAAAAGTCAGAAACGAAGATGATAAAAGAATTTATTGAATTACTCAAGAGGGGAGACTACAACCTAAGAGATCTATCCAATAAACTAGACCGAAACAGTTTTAAATTATTACTTTAATCAAAATAATTCATATCATCATCTTTGTTACTACGAGCGTACTTAGAAGGTGGGCGATCGCTACTCCAAGCCCACCAACTAGTATTACAATGACAATAATAAAATTCTTGCCATTTGCGACGACTATTTTCTGTATATACAGGCGATCGCCGATTTATCCATACAGCTTGTGCCTCCATTGTGCTTGCCCCACATTTAGGACAACAGAAACCAAACCCATGAATTGCTGAGTTAGTCCATTGGGGAGAAATTGGATTAAAAGCTTCCATTATTCACTTTATAATTATCAAATATTATTTATGTAAATATCTTAACTCAAAACTAGACAAAAAATTTACCTTCCATAAGAAAATTTTATCTTGAATAGGAACCAGTAGACATCTTGAAAAATGGGTCACTTATTAAATTAAATTTTTTCCCTTGTATACTTTACGCTCTTTTCTTCTCAACTTAGTTTTAACCCATCAGCATGAAAATTGACAAAATAGTGGTGAATAGGGAACAAGTAAAACAATATTTACCTTCTCATTTGTATCACATTAATCTGCAACCTACTGTAAGCTCTAATATATGTAGCAATCCCAAGTAAATCATAACAGATATAATAGTAAAAATAATATCTTTTTTTGGTGTTTCATCACTGCGGGATGATTTCTAATGAAGTAGAAAATTTTAATTGACGTATACCCCCGCCCAATCATGAAAATAAATTGTCTAAAATATGACTCTAATAACATTATAAAAAATAGTCTAAGAAGGGGGGGAATTTATCAATATCAGAATTGTAGCTGCCAAGTTATTAAATATTATTCTGAACTAGGCAGCAAAAACTTTATCATATAATCTGAGTTAAATTCTGTAATTATTATTTGGAGCGATCGCTATTTTATTAAAACCTTAAAATTAGGAATAAATTACATATAATCTTGCAATAGTACAGTACCAATAATCCTACTAAAAATGATTAATTAGTGAAATAAAACAAAAGTTATAGAGGATAAATTGGCTAAATAGCAACTACACATATAACTCATAAAGCAAGCAATATTTATGATTAACAATATCATCTGCTATGAGGATATATTTTAAGTTATGGTTGAGAAACAACAGATAAAAAAAGAGAAATTTTACTTTACTAATAAAAAAGAAAAGTCGACTTATTCTGGTACCTTAGACTATCAAAACCCAGAATTTATTCATCTTGAAAAGATGTCGAAATACTGCAAATACCATAAAAAATATTTAAGTATTTACAGCAGCAAAATCCCGGAAAAATATCAGCAATATTTGGGCATAGAGCAACTGATCATAATTTGATATAATTCTAATTAACATTTAATGATAATTAATACTCAAAATCCGAAGCATAATCCTGGATAAATTGTACAAAATTTGTTCCGATGCCTCGGGAAAAACCCTGTTAAAGATATTTGGTAACTAGCCCAAAACTTCATCAGACAATTTGCTCATCTTTGTAGTTATTTAAAAATAGTTAAGTTATTTAAAGTTTTTGTTACCGATATTTGAATATTCAACTTTTCCAAAGTTTTTAAGTATGGAATTTTGCCACAACCAATGTGTGGACTACTATAATTATTTCACCACTTATCAATAACGAAAAAACCACATCGCATAATCTTCTAATAATTGAGCATTAACAGAGTTTTCTGCAACCGCTTCTAAATCAACCAATGGCAATGTAAACTTTAAATTATCTGTAGTACGTTCTAACACACCTAAAATTCCATCTTCGACGTCTAATTTCTGGTCTAAATTTAAAAGATTAAACTTATCTGTGTAAGATGGTTGTGTCTTTTTGAGCTTTTTATATTCTTTTGTACTTCCTGGACCCATCGTATAATATTCTTCCCATTCAAACTCTTCCATACCTTTAACTAAACAAGGAATTTTTAGATTTTTCTTCAGATATTTTAAATACTTTTTTAAATTACTTCGATTAACTTCTAAATTTGTAGTGCCGAAAACTTCTTCTAATTTTTGTTCAAAAACTTCCCTCCGATTTTTTTCTTCTTCATCATTATCTTTTACTATCTCTTCAAAAGCATCAATATGCTGTAAAAAATCTTCAATAGGCGCAGTTCTACCTAAATTTTCTCTACCATTCAGTTTAGATGTTTTTCCTGATACAATAGTCTCATCAATTTCAATTGGTTTCAGGTGTATATTATCAGGTTTAGACTTATTTTTATTTGGTCTTTGATTAGATTTTGGCATATAATTCTTACCTTATTCAGGTTTATCATTTAAAGAGTATATATATAGAATAAAAAATTCCATTAATCTATCTGACGAGTAAACTATGACACAAATAACACAGTCCCCAGAACCAATAATTTATCAAGGACAGTTCGGAGATTTTACTATAACTAAAAGCGATCGCCTTAGTGTAATTATTTATCGTAGTGGCTTAATGATAGCTGCTCTTAGTTTTGCATTAGGCAGTGTCCTAGTATTATGGCTTGGTGAAAACCCCATCATCATTAAAGCACTTACGCCCATCATTGGCTGTTTTTATCTAGCTAGTGCTGTAAGTTTAACCACTATTCATATTTATATGGCCAGCTTACATCGACTACTCCAACTATTTTGGATCATAGGGACTATTACTACAGTAATCTTAGCAATTAAAAGTAGTGACCCACTTGCATTAACAGTTTACAACAATCCTGTCTCTATTTTCGGTGTAGGTTTTACATTTGCTGCTTTGACTGGTATTTATTTCAAAGAAGCTTTTTGCTTTAACCGTTTAGAAACTAAATTACTCACACCTTTAGTACCTTTTTTACTCTTATCTCATTTGGTTGGTTTTTTATCAATTGAAATGAAAGAGTTTTTATTAGGAACTTGGGCTTTCCTATTTATGATTTTTGCTATCCGAAAGGCATTTCAACCAATACCTCCAGATATTGGGGATAAGACTGTTTTTGAATATTTACATCAACAAAAAAAATTGGAAAAAAGCTGATCATCCTTAGACAATAGTTAGGGTGGGCAAATATTGCTTAGTTTAACATAATATGTACTACTAAAAAATTGCCCACTATACTAATTAAAAAACTTGAAATCTAGCTTTTTTTATTTGCCTTTTCCCTCTTGTCTGTCATATATCAATGTCGCTGAAAAAAACATCAAAAGCAGTTTAAAAATAACCTCTGTTAAAGTAATTTTTATTAATATATGTTCTTGAAAACTCCACCCTAGTCGTAACTGAATGATTGATTAAAATGTTTTTATTTCAGATATTTACAGCAACGGTTTGTGGAAATTAAACATTATGGATTTTTTAGCCATATTTACAGTAATTATAGGGATGATTTTGATAAAAAACTCCTCATAACTTGATAGCTGATTAAATGTAGCGATCGCCCACAATGAAATTTTCAAATTTTAAGTCCAGATAAACGTAATATTTTCAAGATTAATGTCAATCAATAATCAATTATATTGACTTATCACTATAACAGAGGACTACCAAGTCTTCGATCAAAATAAAAATATAATATGCTATTTTTATCTACTGTAGAATTCTATAATACCTCATTTATCTTCAAAATTATGATTAGATTGCTTGCTATACTAGTAACAAAAACAGAACTTTATTAATTGACTTTCACTTAATAACTAACTACAGCTAGAAGGGTAGATACTGATATGGTTTTTACGAGTTCCTTCGGACAAGCACAAGTACGAGTATAAGTTATGTGTTTCTGAGCTCATCATTATTTACAGATAGTTCCCTAATTTTAAAACTTTTTCTAATTGTAGTTTTGTTAAGAGGATTTGACTTAGACTTGAATTTCGACTTAACGAATCTTAAATTTTGGACTTAGATTCTAGTTTATTGTACCATTTGCTGTTATTATAAGTAGGTCGGTGTTAAAATTTGTCGCTATGTAACAAAATGTAAATTTACTCAAATAAACTGTATGGAGTAGCTTAGAGTCAACACACAAATCTTAATATAGCTAAGTTTTTTTTTCACCCTTACCTACTTATTATCCTAATTTCTCTTTCTTGTGCAACAACAAAACCTTGTAGTTGTAGTTGCGATCGAGACTAGAATGCTAGTTATATTCAAGCAACGGCTGTCAGTTGGATCGTAATAGCCTGTGGACTGGATAACGCCAACTTTATCAGAACAAAACAGAAACAGAAATAGACCAAAATAAAAAAAAAGGAAGTTTTAGATTTCACGCCGTTAGACTAAAGCACTCAAGAGTGATAGATGAAATGACTCTCATGGGAAATTACTTTTGAGTTCTAGGAAAACTTACACTTTCTTGGTTTTGGTGAGGTATAGGTATGAAATCTAAATTTGTCAAGTTAAAAATGCTTTTTAATTAGGAATTGGGTGGTCGCTATTTCCAGAAAAATCATAGTCAAAATTATCAAAGCTGCTTTCTTAATTACCAGTTTGTTGTTGAATACGAATTAATTCAGCTTGAATTTTTTCTCGCCAAGTTTTATCTTTTCTTTGGATCTGTGTAATTTCATTAAACCGAGAAACCGTCAAATCATTTCCTTCAATAATTTTTTTAGCTTGCTTGCAGTAACTCATAGCAATTACCTGAATATTTTTTGGTAAAGCATTAACACTACTTTTCTCATTACAAATTATTGGTGGAACAGACCCTCCGGGACTTCGTTTTTGAAATTCATTTTTAATTTCTCTATATACTTCTATTCTTAGATTCTCAATTTTTAATACTGAAAAAGCATATTTATTTATTTCTTCAGGAGTAATGGCTTGATCTGTGAGTAATTCTTGAGCATAGACTGCTGTAGTAAATATAGAATCTAATGAAAGGTTAAACCATCTAGGTGTTATATTTATCATTAAACCTAATGTAGACAAAGTTACTACTAATACAGACCTGGACAACAACCTCTGGGGACATAGTTGAATAGTATGAGCTAAAGCTTTAATTTTCATACTTCTGATCAAAAATAAGAATTAAACTATAATATATAGAATTGTATTAACCTGAAAAAGTTCCAGATTAGAGAGTATCTGTAAATCAAATATTAAATCTTGATTTAGAGTGAGTTAGGTGCAGATGTACCCATTCAACCTAATAATCTCTGTGATTAGCCTGTAACCCAGGGAAGCTTTGACTTTGAATAGACCTGAAATTTATTTACACATACCTTCTTAATTAATTATATTTAATGAGAGTAGAGAAAATTTAATTAACTTAATATCTGTAATATTATCTCTACTTTCCATAAAAAAAATTAATTAGTAAAGTCTATATAAGTGATAAAATTAGTGTATTTTAATATTTTATTTTTAATAATTTGTGTTTTAAAACCTCAAATAATTTGCTAATTTTAGTAGAAAAATACCAATTATAGATACTAAAAATCGAAAAAAATTAAATCACTAACTAGGCTTTATAAATGTTTGGTATCAATAAATTTTAGGGTAATAGCAGTAAGTTTGAGATGATAACTAAATCTTCATTTTATCTGATTAGTAAATTAATAACTTTGTCCTATTTTTCAGAACAAAAATATGAATTTATAGTTGAATTTTAATAGTAAAAATAATAGTAAGACTATTTTTATAGATATAATACTAAGAGTAACCAATGTTTTTGACAAATGGTAAGGGCATATATTGAATAGAGCTAGGTCAGAAGGAAGAAGTAAGAAGAAGAAAATATTGAAAAAAAATGTATATAATGATAGGCATATATATCTCAAATCAATTGGAGCAGATATTTTTAAAGATATCAAATTAAGATGCACCTTTTTGTAGCATTCTTTTTTCAAAGTGGTATAATTAATTATCTACATTGACTGAATTGTTAGTATTTAGTTTACAAATCATAATGACTAATATTATATTAGATATTCGTAACCTCAAAGTTCAATTTACAACTGAAGAAAAACTAGTAACAGCTGTTGATGGTATATCCTTTAGGATTAAAAGAGGCCAAACCTTAGGCATAGTTGGAGAATCAGGTTCTGGAAAATCTGTCACATCTCTGGCAACTATGGGTTTACTACTGGCGAAATCTTGCCAAATTCAGGGTGAAATTTGGTTCAATAATTTAGCAGAAAACGCGTACAACTCTCAACCAGTCAACTTATTAGAATTATCAGATCAGCAAAAACAACAATACCGAGGTGGGAAAATTTCAATGATTTTCCAAGAACCTATGAGTTCTTTAAACCCAGTTTACACCATAGGATTTCAATTAACAGAAGCTATTAGATTTCATCAAAATGTTTCATTAGGAGAAGCACGACGTCAAGCAGTATCCCTACTTCAAGAAGTAAAGCTTCTTCCTAATGATGAGGTATTGCGACAAAAATGTCTAGAAGAAATAACTGAACATAGTCAAGACTTACTACAAGCAAAATTTAAACGGGGACGAGCCAAAATAGTAGATGAAGATAGCAAACCTGCTGTTAGGCTAGGACAGGAAAGTGAAGCTGTCGCCAGGCTCCGTCAACGCAAAATCATGGTGAAAGTAAATCAAAAAAAGTTAGCCATGTTAGATCGTTACCCCCACGAACTTTCTGGCGGTCAAATTCAAAGGGTAATGATAGCAATGGCAATTTCTTGCAACCCTACCTTACTAATTGCAGATGAACCGACAACAGCTTTAGATGTTACAGTGCAAGCAAAAATTTTAGACTTGTTACGAGAATTGGGAAAAAGCAGAGGAATGTCTATTATATTTATTTCCCATGACTTAGGAGTAATTTCCGAAGTAGCTGATACCGTAGCAGTAATGTATCAAGGGAAAATAGTTGAATATGGTGATATTAAGCAAATATTTTCTCAGCCACAGCATCCTTATACAAAAGGTTTATTAGCTTGTAGGCCTCCTCTACATAATAAAGTTTTGCGTCTACCTACTGTTTCTGATTTTATGGAAGAGGTGATCAACTCTAGTGGGGAAATAGAAATTCGCGAAAAAAACACGGCAGTAGCACAACCACAAAATCTAGATTTGCCAGAGAAAAAAGCACCTCAAACAGCTAAAAATCCTATCTTGCAAGTTAACCATTTGCGAGTCGGGTTCCCAATAAAAGGAATGTTTGGTCAAACTCAGCGCTTATTGATGGCAGTTAATGATGTTTCTTTTACTGTTTCTCCTGGTGAAACTCTGGGTTTAGTAGGAGAGTCTGGTTGTGGTAAAAGTACCTTATCGAGAGCAATACTCCAACTGATTCCAGTTACCAGTGGGCAGGTATTTTTTGAAGGTCAAGAAATTACAAATTCCCAAACAGGTAAGTTAGGAATTAAGAAGTTTTTGGGATCGCTAAAAAACCTTCAGTCAAAAAGTGGGAACAATTCTAATCAAGAAAAATATGAGCAAATGTTGCGAAGGTGCCGGCGGGATATGCAAATTATTTTTCAAGATCCTTTTGGTTCACTTGATCCTCGCTTAACAGTTGGCGCAGCTGTGATGGAACCAATGTTAATTCACAGTGTAGGTAATAGTTTTAAAGTGAGGCGCGATCGCGCAGCACATTTATTAGAAAGGGTGGGATTAACTGCTGACTCCTTAAGTCGCTATCCTTATGCTTTTTCTGGGGGTCAGCGCCAACGGATTTGTATTGCCCGTGCTTTGGCATTGAATCCTAAGTTAATTATCTGTGATGAGTCCGTTTCAGCCTTAGACGTTTCAGTACAGGCACAAGTTCTGAACCTATTAAAAGAATTACAGGATGAGTTTGGGTTGACATACATTTTTATTTCCCATGATTTGAGTGTTGTGAAATTTATGAGCGATCGGATAATGGTAATGAAACAAGGCAAAATTGAAGAAATTGGTCTTGCCGAACAAGTTTATGATCAACCGCAACGGGAATATACACGCCAACTTATTGCTTCTATTCCTATGGGAAAGACTTATACCAATTAACATATCGCCTATAAGAATAGATAGGACTTACCTACGCCAACCCTCAGTTTCTGGGATAAATGTTTGTTTTTCACAAAAAACACCTAGAAAAAAAACTTCGTTTCTAGGTTTACCTTTTTTGTTTCCTTTTCCAAATGGAGACCAGGTAGATTTTGGTTTAGTAAATTGATTCATTCAGTTAAAGAAACCATGAAGCAACATAGTTCACATCTCTCAAAATAATCCATAGTCATCATTTCTGATGACTCACAATTTTTGATTAGGTTATACCACTTTCCTAAAATCAAACTACACATAGTAGACTTGTTGGGAATTAAGGAAAAAAATGGCTAAAACCCTTATCCTTTCAAGTTTATAGTGCTTTGACATATCTAAAATCATAAAAACTTTATATATTAACCTTTTGAGCACTTCAAATTTTCTCACACCAAAAAACTCTAATACTTATTGAAGAAAATTATACTCGGTTACAGAAGTGATATATTTTTGACTAAATCTACCTAATAGTTGTTGTGAAAGAGGGTAAAACGACTCAAAAATTGCTAAATATGAACGAGTCTTAAAACAAAATAGTTTCAAAATCATTAACACCTATTAAACCATAAAGTACTTGAATTCAAGGATTAAAGTCTTTTCATCAGATATATTAGTAAATATTATTCAAAAAACATCATTAAAGGTTTGTGGGAAGAGGTATTTTAGCTCAGTTACACACTAGTAAAGATAGATTATTCTACATTATCTTTTAATTTAAACATTACCCAACCTTGCTTTGAGTCAACAGAATCTGAAGTGTTACTGGGAAAAATTAAGAAATCACACAAAGGTATTTCACTAATCTTTAATTCCTCACAAAAAGCTCAGGTTAAAACTAGTTAAAATAAGATAAAAGCTAAGAAAAGTAAAAAAAAATCTTAGAAAAAATGTAAGGTTAGTGGGTAATTTTTGCATCAAAAAAAAGGGTTTTTGATGATTATTTAAATCTTAATAATAAGGAGTATATTATTAGTTTAATGCTTTAGAAATACAAAAATTTAGGTAAATAATATGAATAAAAAAAGCTAAGAAAAAGAAAAATTAAAAATTGTATATCTGGGGTAAAAATGATTTATATGACTTAAATAGAGTAAAGTTTAGTACAACTCCTAGGGTAATAAATGCCAGACTATATTTTGAAAAATACTCAAAGATTCCCAGTCGCCATAAATCTCCCAAGCTATATGAATGTTAATATAATCATGGATCTCCTCCCAAATAATCATCGAAAGTTATGTTTCAACTGCGAAAATTAATTCTAGAGAAATTATTTTTTGTATAAAGACTTTTTTTATACTGTAAATAAATCTACAGTGATTATTTTATATAAATCATTTATCCACATAAATAATGAGAATTTTTATCAATTGGAAGAGTGCTTATTTCAGCAAACTACTATTTTTGAAGTATCTACTTATTATCCACAGTTGAATTTGAGATAAATTTGTAAAAATTTTGAGTTGAATAATTGGAAACCGTAGTGCTGAAAACTTTATTTAGCTCCGGCAAATATACCCTTGTTAGCCATACTATTTTTTGGTCAGTGATGGAAATCAAGTCAATGAGTATCTATTCCTAAACAAGGCCAGATTGTTAATAATACCAATTATCAAAAATTTTACTATACTTATTTTTTTAATTTTTAAATACTATAGCAATCCCATATTGGTCGCAACAGATATAATAGTAAGAATAACAGATC
>JAGGDU010000110.1:0-11060 GCA_018457135.1 Trichodesmium erythraeum GBRTRLIN201
GTGATTTAATTTGTTGAGTTTTTAACTCTGATATCAGAGTAACATGATATCAATTGATTTGCAACTACTTTTGGGGATTTTTTAGAAATATTAACTAGAGAACAATATGTAAGAGGAACACTAATTTACCAGTAAGAAAACTTGAGTCACTAACTCAACAATTGTTAGTTACAACTACTACTTCAACATTTGCCTGTAGTTTCTGCATCCTCTTGCTGTGCTATTTGTCAACAGTGCTAATACTGTTTTCAAACTCCATAGCTTTCCTTAACAACTATTATCTCACAGCACAAATTTACCTTTAATTTTTTTTGGTAACTTATTGGGAAACAGTAATTTCAGTTCATTCCTGTTTTTACCCTTGTGCTATTTCTTCAAAAGCCAAAACTTATCTCAACAGATAAATTAAGCTGCTGCTTCTCCTGGTGCTGCTGCTAAAGTAGTTAAACCAACTGCTTCTGCGTACTTTAGGTAAGTTTCTACTGATGCAACAACTATTCTTGCTTCAATTGTTAGTAGCTCAATACCTACTAAAGAAAGACGTATCCAAGCATCTACAACTACACCTTTGTCTAAAATGCGATCTATAACTTCTGCTAGACTGGAAGATGAGTTAACTTTTTCTACTGCCATGATTTTGATTCCTTACTTTTTACTATTTTCTACGAACACCATTGGATTCATATTCTACACAGTTAATTAGGCAAACTATTAATTAATAACAGCTTACTTTTAATTAGAACTTAGTAAATATTATGATGCTGAGGTGATTTTATTTGTTGAGCTTTTTAACTCTGATATGAGATTAACATGATCTCAATTAATTTGCAACTACCTTTCGGAATTTTTTAGAAATATTAATTAGAGCACAATATGTTAAGAGAAACACTAATCTACCAGTAAGAACACTAAAGCCACTAACTCAGCAATTGTTTCGTAGTTACAACTACTGCTTCAACATTTGCCTGCAGTTTCTTCATGTTCCTGCTGTACTATTTGTCAACAGTACCAATACTGTTTTCAAACTCCATAGCTTCCCTTAGCAACTATTATCTCACAGCACAAATTAACCTTTAAAGTTTTTCTTTTTTGGGTAATTTATTGGGCAACAGTAATTTTAGTTCATTCCTGTTTTTACCCTTGTGCTATTTCTTCAAAAGCCAAAACTTATCTCAACAGATAAATTAAGCTGCTGTTTTTCCTGTTGCTGCTGCTAAAGTAGTTAAAACAAAATGCTTCTGAATACTTTAGGTAAGCTTCTACTGATGCAATAACTATTTTTGCTTCAATTGTTAGTAGTTAAAACAAAATGCTTCTGAATACTTTAGGTAAGCTTCTACTGATGCAATAACTATTTTTGCTTCAATTGTTAGTAGCTCAATAACTACTAAAGAAAGACGTACCCAAGCATCTACAATTACACCTTTGTCTAAAAGGAAGTCAACCCTGATAAACATTACTGATAATGCTAAAAATATTTAACTTATTGATATTTTTTCTCAACAACATTCTTCAATTTTAACTTAATTTGTGTTGAACTTATTGCTATTGCCAGTAACTCAATACCTACTACAGAAACACGTACCCAAGCATCTATCACTGCTTCTTTATCTAGAATTGGATCTACAAATTTGACTAGACGGGAATATGAATTAATTTTTTCTAATGCCATATTTTTAGTTACTGATTTGCTAGAAGTACCATCTATTTAAAAGCTATTAAAAGCTTCTACAGTAAACTATAATTAGTTTTAAGTTTACTAATGAAGTAGACCCTGAATAAGTATCATAATGCTGAAATAATTCTATTTATTTGTTTAGAGTTTTAACTCTTGTATTTATATAAAATTAAATATTCATAATCTTAACATTATTCTGTTCATTGATAACAACAGCTTTAACTAAAAAATATTAAAGTTAAACAATAAGAAGTAGGTAGCTAGTGGCTGACTTAAAATAATTTGCCATTAATCACACTTACAGTTAATAGTTTTTGAGTAATTACAGCTTATGGACTACAATTGTCTAATAAATATGCTTTTTTGCTATCAGAAATTTCACTTAACTCCTGGGATTACTTTTTTGCCTCATACTATGTTGAAATATCCAAAAATTTGACTTTGAGATTAATGTAAGCTGCAGTTTCTCCTGATCTGGTAGTTATGCTAGAGTATCTAAAAAACAACTACAGCATACTGGAAGTAAGTTTTTACTAGAACTATCACTATTATTGCTTCAATTGCCAGTAACTCAATAGCTACTAAAGACACGCATACCCAAACATCTATAGTTATTAGTCATAATATGAACTATAACTTCTGCTAGGTAAGGAGATGATCCAACTTTTTTTACTTACTGCTTACTGCCATAATTGTAACTGCCTAAGTCAAAAACATATACAGTAAACTTAAGATAACTATAAGTTTACTTATTGAGTAGAACCTGAACCTAATAAATAAAGAATGGGATTCTGAAATAATGATGGGAGCCTATTGATCTTCTCAACTATTGTATCTCACCATACATTTACCATAACACTATTTGATTCATCCTGACAACTACTTTTGCTTTGAAAAAATCTTTAAAGTTAGATAAAAAAAATTAATAAGCATAATGGGGGACAGTGGCTCACTCAAACTAATTTTTCATTAAGCCATTAATAATACTCCAGTTACTAGTTATTCGTTAGTTAGAGCTTCTGGATCACAATTCACCAACAAGTTTACTTTCTTAATTTCTCCTCTGTTATGTTTAAACACTCCTCTCATGCAAATCATAGCTTCTAACTCAGCTATTCCCTAATTGGACATACTTATTATTTAGTATATTTCCTTTTTCAGGCAGATTCTAGTAAGTACTCAGTGATTTCACTTAATTTATGCGATCACTATTGTGCTTTATGATTCATAATAGATTCCTTAGTTATAACTTCGGGATCAGAATTTACTAACAAGTTTACTTTCTTAATTTATCTTTAAAACACTGCTGTAATGCAATTTATGGCTTCTAACTCAGCTATTCCCTGGAATACATATAATCCAATACTATTGTATGTTTCAGGCAAGCTCTAGTAGGTATTCAGTTATTTTACCTGACTCTCGTTAGGCATTAAGTAATTTTACTTAGTTTATGCGATCACTATTGTGCTTTAGGATTAATAATAGAATTATTGGTAATTAAAGAAACAAAACTAAAACCTTTGTCAGTTTAGGTTTATACCGGTTTTTATGCTTCAAATCATGAAAAGCTTATATAGTAAACTTTTGAGCATTTTAATTCTTCCCACAACAGACAACTATAATTAAAATGCAACTTCTCCTACTATTTCTACTAGAATAGTTGGTAGTGCATCAAGAAAGTGTGGGAATGGTAATATAATCCTTGTCCTTAAATACTTTCTATTATCATGAAATGTCCTATATGTGGCCATCAGAAAACTCATAAACATGGTAAAGACCAGTAATGTTGTCAACGATATTATTGTCCTGAATGCCTACAAACTTTCACCGATACTTTTGACACTCTCTACTATCGTAGAACAATTCAACCTGAACAAGTGCCCATGGAAATACCAGCTCACTTTGAGGGCAGTAGTTTAAGAGGGATTAGTCGAACATTGAATTGGGCCGATAATACGGTAGTTAGTTTGGTGAGAGCTAGCTGTGAAAAAGGACACATGATTCATAATGTTCATCTCCAGAATATCAATACCTTACAGATCAGCAGTGATGAGTTTTGGTCATTGGTCCAAAAAAATAAAAACAGTGCCAGTATCAGGAATTGACAGAAGGGAATTCTTGAGTTGGCAAGTGCCTACCCTTCATCCAGTGGATTAATTCTGAGTACTAGAGTAGGTAAATAAGTTAATTGAAGAATTGCTCCTCAACACAGAAGGGAAAACTAGCTGTAAAAAATAGCTAACTGATAATTGCGGAGGGTATGAACGAGTTTTCGCTCCAGAAGTAGAATACATTATTGGTAAAAACTATATACAGCAATTGGAACGCACAAATGGAATTATCAGACAGCAGCTCGGTCGATGGCATCGCCGACAGAATAAATTTGGCAAGCTCTGGCAAGAAACTGATGTAACAATAAGGTTGGCGAGGGCCTACTTTAATTGGATTTGGGTTCATAGTCGCAAAGAAAATACTGCTGCGCAAAGAGCTGAGGAACGCGATCGCTCCTTGGAGTTGGAACGACTTAATTACTTATCCCACACTTTACTGACGCACTACCGGAAATTCTATAATGATCCTTTTTGCTAAGAACAGAGTCGACGTCATTTATAATAATGGGCTTTCTTGGACTTCCTAAAACAAAAACCAGATTATTGTAACAATGAATAAGCCAGATCTTTATTACAGATGGACCTATTACAGATAGAAATTTTCATGTTTGCTGAATAGTTGAATAGGAGGGATAACTTCTTAGGTAAATCATAAAAAATAACCTTACTAAGCCCGAACAGCTAATCATTAAAAGCTCAATTAATTAGAAATTTAGCGTTGCATCACTAAGGGATAATTCTGATATCTGTCCAAAAGTTTGATTGATAAACAATTTCAGTTAAGGGCAAATTTAACCATTACCTTTTAGCTATACAACGCTTACGATATAAACTATAGCTTTGATTTTTGCTGATAGCAATCTCTAAAATTCATACTTTTCTCATATTACTTTTGGGATAAAATATTAACTTTTACTTTCTAGCTATGCAACGCTTACAGTATTAACTGTAGCTTTGATTTTTGCTGATAGTAATCTCTAAAGTTCATATTTTTCTCATATTACTTTTGGGACAAAATATTAACTTTTATGTTATATTTATATTATATTTATTTCGTCTGGGAAGATTTAAGATACCCATATACTCCCTCAGTATTAGATTTTTTCTTCCGGTTCCCATGATTGCGATTATACCAATTAATTTCCTAAAGTCAGACTACACATAATTTGATATCTTGGCTTTCAAGCTTTAGGGGTTACTTTAGATAAGTGAAGTTTTAAGTTTATCAAATTCGTATTAAGTATATTTATAAAATCAGTATTTAAATTAGTATTGATAAATATTGCACGGCCTAAGTTTTGGATTCTTTCTTCGAGTTCAGGGTATTGCAATTATACCAATTTTCTGAAGTTAGATTATACATTTGTATTGAGCATATTTATAAAATTAGTATTTAAATTAGTGTTGATAAATATTGCACTGCCTAGGTTTTGGATTTTTTCTTTGATTTCAAGGTATTACAGTTATACTAACTTTATAAAGTAACATTGCACATTACTTAACAGATTTGCTTTCAAACTTGATAGATTACTTCGAAAAGTGAAGCTTTAAGTTTGTCAAATTAGTATAATCATATTTATAAATTTAGTATAAAAAATGATGGTATAGTAGATATGTTCTATCTTCACCCCCCTGCTTCTTAAACAAGTCCGATTTGGAAAATACTATCTGGACTATACATTTGAGTATTTTTGGGGATATCTATTATATCAAATCTGTTGCCTTCGGAGTAATATAATTCCTATCCTCAGTAGGGATAAAAGCTTGCTCGTTTCTAGAATTTCAACTTATTACTTCTCTATATGGAATTATACTAACGCTACCATGTTTAATATTACTTATTCTCTAAACTCCTAAACTCGTAAAACTTTATACCTTATCAATTCCAAAGCGACTCTAATTACTAATTACAACTTGAGGTGCTAATAATAAATTTTCTTCAGATTTGATTAACTGCCCAATACCTAGAAAGTCACCTTTATAATTGTATACTCGGAAATAGTGCTCAGCTTTTTTAGTTTCTATCTGCCATTTTACTTGATAGGGTAAACGTTGACCTTGACACCATCTTTTTGCATCTTCAGTAATTAAGACTATCACTGGTAAATGTGCCAATGCTATTTCTATAGATAAAAGACTAAACTTATTTTCCTGTAGTTGATTTTCCACTTCTGCAAAAGTGAGACTATTTTCCTCAGAAAAACCACTACTTTCTATTCTGGTTAAAGCAGCTAAAGTTCCGCCAATACTTAAAGTTCTACCTAGATCGCGAGCGATCGCTCGAATATAAGTTCCTGTACCACAAGCGATCGCCAAGTCTACTTCTGGAAAATCTCCACTTCGCCAGTCAAGAATTTTTATATTAAACACTTCAACAATACGGGTAGGAACCTCAACTGTTTTTCCCTGACGCGCTAAATCATAAAGTCGCTTTCCTTCTACCTGTATTGCACTATAACTAGGTGGCACTTGCTCTATTTTACCTAGGAAATTTGGTAATACTTTTTCAATATCAGACAACATTAATTCTGGTACTGGTGCAGATTGAACAATTTCTCCCTCTAAGTCATCAGTAGTAGTAATTATACCAAATTTAACTGTACCAAAATAAGCTTTTTCTGAAGGTAGAAACTGTAATAACCTGGTTGCTTTTCCCACTGCAATAGGTAAAACACCAGTAGCAGCAGGGTCAAGAGTTCCTCCATGTCCAACACGCTTGAGACGTAGTAGCTTTCGTACTTTTGCTACACAGTCATGGGAAGTCATGCCCGATGGTTTGTTAAGATTGAGAAATCCTTGCATTATATTGTTATTTCAAACTTAATCTTTTGTGATCATGTTGTCTCAGATAGTTATGAAGTCAAGGTCCTCTTCATCGACTCCAATAACTATTGCCAGAAAATCTTCTGGGTCATTCCTCAACCGAATAACTGTTCCATTTCTTTCACCAACTATTGTGTCCAAAAAATCCAGGTCACTACGTCTCAAACTATCAATTAATCCAATTCTATCACGTTGATCAGTATTATAATCATTAATAATATCTGCTTCTGATTCACTCAGGCCACCTGTACTTTTAGAAATAATGAATAAATCTTTTCCAATACCTCCTATTAAAGTGTCAGAGTCGCGATCGCCTGCTAGAGTGTCATTACCTTCGCTTCCAACTAAGCAGTCATCACCTTTACCACCGTATAAACAATCATCATCTAAACTGCCAAAAAGAGTATCATTCCCCCTATTTCCATAAAGTGTGTCTTGATCATCATCTCCATCTAAAAAGTCATTATCTTTACCACCCCACAATATATCTTGGTCCTCATTCCCTAACAAAGAATCCTTTCCTTGATTACCAAATAGGGAATCATCGCCGCTTCTTCCCAAAAGTGTATCACTACCCTCGTTGCCATAAATTATATCTCTTCCACCTCTGCCGTCTATAGAGTCTCTACCCTTAAGTCCGCTAATTGAATCTGATCCTGCTGAACCAATGGTCTCATCATCTTCATCTGTTAGGAGTTTGAACGAACCCCCAGAACCTTCACTAGTATTACCTTTAGTATTATTCAGAAGTGGCCTAAAAAGATCAACTGTAGTACCAATAAAAATACCTTCTTCTGTTGCAGTCACCATAAAGCTTTTCTAAATAACTTTTTTGTCCAATGAAATTAGTATTTACATATTTTTCATTATATTTTTTTATTAGTGGATGTTAAGTCTGATTAATTTCAATGTCCACAAATTATTGAATTCAGTCTATTATAGAGTTATTCATTCAATTTAGAAGATTGGTAGATACCAAAAAACTTTTTAAGCGAAAATTTTTGCCTTTTGACTTTTATTTTTTGCCTAACTAAAAATTTGGGTCTCAAGGCTTTTTTGTTAAGGCGGTAAAAAAAGAATATTGTATATCTTCTTGCCTCCCTATTGTAAAAGACCCTGATAACTAATAACTGTTAACTGATAATTGAAACTATCCCTAACAATACATACTCTTAATTTTGACGATGCCATAAATTTTTGTTAATTTTAAACTAAGTATACAATAAAATATTCAAACTAAAAAAAAGAATTTGTTGATATTTAGACTGGCTACTCAATGAATAATTAATTGTAAAAGCAAGTTCTAATCAATTAATAATAGCTAACTGCTAAAGCTCAAGCTATCAGGATAACACTTAATACTGGAGTGCAAAAAAATAGTAATGTTTAATTCAACACAAATCTTAATAGAGACTTTTGTCAAAGAGCTACAAGCAGGATACCATCGTACCTATGGTGGCTTTAAACCAGACTATCCAGAAATTATTGCCTGGGCCGGAAATATGGCTTTGGAAAACATCGCTAATTGTGACGCATTATATCATAATATTGAACACACAATGTTAGTTACTCTTGTGGGGCAAGAAATTTTGCGGGGTAAGCACATTCGAGAAGGTGGTGTTTCTCCAGAAGATTGGTTACATTATATTATTTCTTTATTGTGTCATGATATTGGTTATACTAAAGGACTATGTAGAGAAGACCAAGAATTATTAGGTCTATATGCTACTGGAATAGATGGTGGGATGGTATCTTTGGCAGATGGTAGTACGGCGGCTAGTTTAACACCTTATCATGTTGACCGGGGTAAATTAGCAATAGATGAACGTTTTGGTGGTCATCGATTAATTGATGCAGCTCAAATTAAACGTAATATTGAATTAACTCGTTTTCCTGTTCCAGAAGCAGAAACTTATCAAGATAGAAATAATTTTTCTGGGTTATCAAGGGCTGCAGATTTAATTGGTCAATTAAGTGACCCTAATTATTTGCTCAAAATTAGTGCTTTGTTTTATGAGTTTGAAGAAGTAGGTACTAATAAAATTTTAGGTTATAAATGTCCTGGAGATCTCCGACGCAGTTACGCGAAATTTTACTGGAATGGAGTTTATCCCTATATTCCTGCTGCTCTTAGTTATTTGGAATTAACTCAAAGTGGAAAACAAATTATTGCTAATCTCTATGCAAATGTATTTCAAATAGAACATGGACCTCAAACAAAACTTCATAGTACAACATCAGAAAATGATGATTATCAAAGTCACCATAATGGAGATTTCAAAATTGAACTGCCAACTATAGAAAAGAAATTTAGTGATTTTTTAGATTTAAATTTATAAGTAGATATAGGCAGCAATTTAAGAATCATATAAATCAATTTATACCATTTATATATGATGTATTTTGAGTGAAATTATTAAGTAATTTCATTGCTTAATTAGCAATTAGCTTCTAAGCTCTTTTATAACTATTAAATTAAGATAATTTAATAGTTAAATAACTGGAATTTACTGTATATTTTCCCCTATGATTTTAAGCTAGGTTCTATCTACTCGAAAATTGAGGCAAGGAAATAATAGATTGTGGCAAAATTAACACTAGAAGTTGAGCAATACACTCAAAACTTAAGGGAAAAACTTCAAGAAGCTGGTTATTCTTACTATGTTCTTGATCAACCAATTATGGAAGATGCTGTTTATGATCACCTACTTCGAGAGTTACAGGAATTAGAAAGTCAATATCCTCAATTAATTGTTTCAGATAGTCCTACTCAAAGAGTGGGAGAAAAGCCAGCAACTAAATTTGTATCAGTTAAACATAATATTCCCCTTTATAGTCTGGAAAATGCTTTTAATATTCAGGAATTAAAAAGTTGGCAAGAACGTTGGCAGCGTCAAACACTTCTTGAAAATCAAAGGTTAACTCTCCCCCTAAGGGGGGAAGTCAAAATTAAAAACTCTATTGATGAGTCAGATAATTTCTCTACAGTTAATTCTTTAGCTCCAGTAATTACTGGTTCTAATTTTGATGAAATAGATTTAGCAAGTGTAGATTATATTTGTGAATTAAAAATTGATGGTTCTGCTTTGGCTTTAACTTATGAAAATGGTTTATTAGTACGAGGTGCTACTCGCGGTGATGGAATTATGGGGGAAGATATTACTCAAAATGTTAAGACAATTAATAGTATTCCCTTAAAACTTAAAGTTGATAATCCACCTTTATTAGTAGAAGTTAGGGGAGAAGCTTTTTTATCAATAAATGTATTTGAAAATATTAATGCTGAAAGAGAAAAAATTGGAGAGATTATATTTGCAAATCCACGGAATGCAGCAGCAGGTACTTTAAGACAATTAGACTCAAAAATAGTAGCCAAACGTCGCCTAGATTTTTTTGCTTATACACTTTATTTAGAAGAAAATGAATCGAATTTTTTGCAGTTTTATACACAGTCGCAATGTTTAGAGTTACTTAAAAAATTAGGTTTTAAAGTTAATCCTAACGGTCAAGTTTGTAGCTCTTTAAATGAAGTTGAAGCATATTATCAGTACTGGGATAAACAACGAGAAAATCTACCTTATTTAACTGATGGAGTAGTTGTTAAACTTAATTCTTTATCACTACAAGAGAAGTTAGGATTTACTCAAAAGTACCCTCGGTGGGCGATCGCTCTCAAATACCCTGCCGAAGAAATTCCAACCATTGTCCAAGGAGTTACAGTTCAAGTAGGGCGTACTGGGGCCATAACTCCTGTGGCCGAATTAAAACCAGTTCAGTTGGCAGGGACAACTGTACAAAGGGCATCTCTACATAATAGCGATCGCTTGGCAGAATTGGACTTACACATTGGGGATACAGTAATAGTCCGCAAGGCAGGGGAAATTATTCCAGAGGTGGTCAGAGTTTTACCAGAATTACGACCAAAAAAAGCTCAAAGATTTCAAATGCCCACTCATTGTCCAGAATGTAGTCAACCTCTAATTAAACCTAGAAATGAGGCGGTAACTCGATGTATTAATACTTCATGTCCCGCTATTCTTCGGGGATCATTAGCACACTGGGCATCTAGGGCAGCTTTGGATATTAATGGTTTGGGAGAAAAGTTGGTGCAGCAGTTGGTTAATAGTGGTTTGGTTAAGTCTGTGGCAGATTTGTATAATTTGACTATGGAAGATTTGACTTCCCTGGAACGCATGGGGAAAAAGTCGGCGAATAAGTTGATAGAAGCTATGGGGACTTCAAAAGCTCAACCCTGGAGGCGGGTGCTTTATGGTTTGGGTATTCGTCATGTAGGTACGGTGAATGCAGAGTTGTTGACTCAAAAATTTCCGACTGTGGCACAGTTAAGCCAAGCAAAGGCAACTGACATTGAAACAGTGCATGGTATTGGTCCTGAAATTGCTCAATATGTGGAACAGTGGTTTCGGGTACCAGCAAATCAGAATTTA
>JAGGDU010000110.1:11160-31112 GCA_018457135.1 Trichodesmium erythraeum GBRTRLIN201
GTTGAACGTCTAAAAATTGCTGGAGTGACAATGGAGACCAAAGACTCTACAAGTGGTATGGCAAAGTTGACGGAAACTGTGCTAGCTATTCAGAATTTAGCTGCACGTCAGAATTTAGTTGCACGTCAGAATTTAGAGAATTTAGTTGAACGTCTAAAAATTGCTGGAGTGACAATGGAGACCAAAGACTCTACAAGTGATGTGGTAGAAGTGCAAAGTGGTTTGTTAAGAGGTAAAACTTTTGTGTTGACGGGAACTTTGCCAACTATGAGGCGAGATGAGGCAAAAAACTTGATTCAAAATGCTGGTGGTAAGGTTACAAGTTCGGTAAGTTCTAAGACTGACTTTATTGTAGTGGGAGAAGATGGAGGCTCTAAGTTAGAGAAGGCAAAAAAATTAGGGGTGAAAGAGTTGAGTGAGTCAGAGTTATTGGAAGCGTTGGCAGTGACTGGGATATAGTATTATATCTAGTTAATAAGGAAGGTAAAAGCTAGAAGGGAAGAAATAGAAAACTCAGTTATTTGAGCTTTTAAATCTTCAAAATAGGTAAACATTTAGCTGATAAGATAGCTGTACTATAATAGTTTGACTTTTGCGCACTATATATCATTTGTAAAATGAGTGGCTGTGGTTATGATAAATTTTGCAAAAATCCTATTTTTTTCTAAAAAAAATCATTTTAAAATCCCAGGAAATTAAACACGCACTTACACAGAATTATTTACAAATCACGGTTTTAAACAAAGATTGGATTTTAGCTTCGCTCAATTTGTAGTTTAATTTTGTTTATGAGGTTAAAATTTAATTTTATCCTCCCGTAATTTCATAACTCTAGCTCAGTATTTGGTATTATTTATCACAACTTAAAGCAATAATTAGATTATTGTCAGAAAAATCCTACCAATAATCCTCTCCGTAATCTTCTATTGCTTGAGGTGGAATTTCTATTGGATGCCATGACAAATTTTTTAATCCAGCTTTTTTGACAGCCTCTTCATAACCAGGCCAATTCCAGCCCCAGCAATCAATTATAAAAGGTAAAGAAGTGTGAAACTCAATTTCATAATAGTAGCCTTGGGAAATTGATTCTTGTTTAGTACCGTTAATCCATATTTAGTAGGATTTGATTGGCTTATCTTAAAATCTGGATGAGTTGTAAAGGCCACAAAACATCCTTCCTCTTCCATATTTTTACAGACACTAACAAGCATAGAGAGCAAATGTTCTGGTTTTGGGGGTAGTTCAGAAGATAAACGGCAGTGATCAGATAATCAGATCAAAACTTTCTATCTGCTCCAATTGTGTCGTATTTTCTAGATGGTATTGAATACCCAGTGGCTTTTCCTTTTTTTGTTTACGTGCCACCTTGAGCATCTCTTCTGAGATATTCACACCAACTACCGTGGTAGCTGCTTGTTGTTTTAATAACTGAGTGTAAAAACCTGTGTTACAGGCAAAATCAAGAATTTTTTTCCCTCTAAACTGCCCAGTAGCTTAAAAAAAGTAAATTTTTTTGAAATTGACAATGTGGCTTAACTGTGGCTTAACTTTTGAATTCTTGGTAAATCGCACCAATATTATTATATTGCTTTTCAATACAACAACAAATTTTTCTATGATAATTACAATAGTATTTTATTTGATTAAAAACCAATTAACATACTTAAGTACAAAAAGCTTTATAATATTTATATTACATTGATAATATATGTATATAGCTTAGGGTTACAGTAAATCAAAACAACAAAGTTAGAGATTGCTTAAATAAATCTACTAGATATTGAATCAACTCGTGTAGAGAAAATAATATATCTACTGTCAAGGATAAGTGTGAATATTGTTGAACTTTTTAATTATTTGATTTAACGGAGACTGAGGTCAAGTATTTTAGGTGGCAAAATAAGATTTATGTTCCCATTATCAACACTACATTTTCAACTCAAAGGAAAAGGTTTTCCTATTCTTTGTCTTCACGGACATCCAGGTAATAGTCAATGTATGTCAGTCTTTACTAACTCTTTGTGCCAAAACTTTCAAACCATTGCTCCAGACTTAAGAGGATATGGGAAAAGTTCTACGAAAACCAACTTTGAAATTACTCAACATTTAATAGACTTAGAAACACTTCTGGAACAACTTCAAATTTCTAGATATTTAATATTAGGATGGTCTTTAGGTGGAATTATTGGCATGGAGTTAGCTCTGAGAAACCCTGAGCAAGTCGCAGGTTTAATTTTAATAGCTACAGCTGCCAGGCCTCGAAGTAATCATCCGCCGATAACTTGGCAGGATAATCTTTATACAGGTTTAGCGGGGGTCATAAATTATTTTTTACCTGGTTGGCAATGGAATATTGATACTTTTGGCAAGCGATCGCTATTTAGATATCTCATCCAACACCATACTCCTGCTACCTATAAATATTTAGCAAAAGAAGCAGTTTCGGCTTATTTACAAACTTCAAGATTTGCTACTAAAGCCTTGAATAAAGCTTTAAGAGGTGGTTATAACAGATTAACTGAGTTAAGCAAGATTCAATCTCCTTGCTTAGTATTAGCTGGGGCAGGCGATCGGCATATTACTCTATCGTCAAGTCAAGAAACTGCCCTTCACCTCAAAAATGCTACTTGGCAATGCTATCCTAACACAGCGCATTTATTTCCTTGGGAAATTCCTCACCAAGTTATAACAGATATCAAAAACTGGGTAGAGTTAGTGTGATTCGTTTGGCCTAAGTCAACCCTAATGGTTTTCGTTTAGACAGCCCTTAAAATGGTAATTATAGTACCTCACGGGATGACAAAGTAGCTGAAGTAGTTAGTCCCAAAATTATAATAAGTGATAAAAATGTTTTTCTTTGTAGTAAAGCAAGATCCCTATGCTTATAATTTCTATTCTACTAGCAAATTTAATTATAATTATTTGATTAGGTAGCATATTACAAGGACTTCCCTATGTCAAAGTTCTAGCTAAATACGTAAATTTTTTGACCAGTGTTGTCGATGAATTTCGTAAATAGCCATACCCGTTGCGACTGATACATTCAAACTTGGTGTACTTCCCGACATTGGTATAGAAACTAAGGCGTCACAATTTTTTTGGATCAGAAGACTTAAACCTTCTCCTTCGCTACCAACGACTAAAACAATAGCTCCAGTGAATTTTACTGTATGGATAGGTTCCCCGTCCTTCGCGACAGTACCATATATCCAAAAACCCTCTTTCTTTAATTCTTCCAAAGCACTATTAAGATTAATAACTCTAGCTACAGGAAAATTTTCTAAGGCTCCTGCAGCAACTTTTGTCACTGTGGAAGTTATTCCTACTGCTCGTCTTTGCGGAATAACTAAACCTTGTATTCCAAGAGCTTCACCAGTGCGAATAATAGCTCCTAAGTTATGGGGATCATTTATCCCATCAGCTACAAGCAATACAGAGCGATCAGTTTTCGATTTTGCTTGAGAAATTAATTCGTGAAGTTCCTTATACTCATAAGGGCATATTTGAGCTACTATACCCTGATGATGTTTTCTCCGGGTAATTTGATCTAGGCGTCTGTCATCTACTTCATCTATAATTGTACCCTTCGTTTTGGCCTCGTTCAGCAATATATGAAACCGGGGATCATATCGCAGAGAAGAAATTATCCAGATGCGGTTTAAATATCGCTCACTTTTGAGGGCAGCTTGTACAGTGTGTCGTCCGTAGATTAGATCCTCATCTTCTTCTTTGACAGTTGGGGAATAATATTTTTTTGATCGCCCATCTTTTAGTTGAATTTGTTTATTTTTTTGAGGTTTTTCTTGAGAATTGAATTTATAATTTTTTGTAGACATAAGTTATTTCAAATTTGCTTTACTACTTATAGTTTTTATTGAATCCCTTTGGGAGATGTTATAGGTAAAAGACAATTGTAGATTAATTATTTCAAATTTGATTTTGATAAGTAACTCATATTTTTGAAAATTTTTTTACTATAAAATTAGCTGCTACTTTTTAGTATTTTATTAACAACAAACTTTAATTTTAAAAGACCAAATCTCTTATGCTAAAATACCTTATCTACTCAAAACTCTAGCAATTAAAGCCATTATTGTTAGTTGGCCATACTCTAAAAATAATAAAAATATATATTAACCTGACTTTTGACTTTAATCTAATTCTATATAGCTTAGTAGTTGATTTAATCTTTGTGGATCGGTCAAATATAGGTACCCAATTAAAGTTTCTAGACTTGTAGCCTGTTGATAAACCTCTGGATCTAATCTTTTTGGTTTCCTAAAAGCAGCATTCCGTCCTCGCTTGAGAATATCTAACTCTACATCAGTGAGGTGAGGTTTTAAGTTATGTAATTGATGAGCTTGACTTTCTGCCCTGACTTGGGACACAACTAATTGATGATAATAACCCGACCGCTTTGGTGGTATCAAATAGTAATTCCGAATATACAGTTCGTAAACTGCATCTCCCAAATAGGCCCAAGCTGACGGTGAAATTTTCTGAACTTCTGCTGACGTTAGGATGATAGGGTTTAACTGCTGCAAAGTAATTATTTTACTATATAAAACTTAAACAATTACGGCAAAATTCGGAAATATCCAATTATGCCAGTGAAAAATGCTTGCTTTATTTTTCAACCAGGAGAGTAGGCTACTTCCGGTTAACAGAAGTAACTTCGGGTAGAGCCTGCCCTGCTAAATTGATTAAGTAACTCGTATTGGGACAAAACTAATGCTACATTCAAGTACCGGTCTATATATTTGTGTATAATCAATTATTCCACAATGAAGACAGTTAAAGATGGGGTCACTTAGCTTTAGTTCTGAGTAAATGATACTGTAATTATGATAAGTTTTGAATAAGGTCAGCTACTGGTCAGCTAACACAACGCTTCGCCCCAGTTAATCTTTTAGTTAATCCTTGTTAAATTCATAGAACCCTTAGCATACTATTGATGGAGCTAACTTTCTATTTTGCATCATGGCTTTGACATTAAAATATTCTAATCTATAAAATATCTAGGCATCTGAATAACATGAGAATGTTACCTGGGGGTCTTCTTTGGGGCATCTGCTTCTTTTCTGAGACACAACGAGTAAAGAACTAATCTTATTTAAACATGGATTGTCGCCCGATGGGTGGGCGAGGCTTTAACCCCAATTTTTCGGTAAATAATTTATAGAGAAAATCTGTCCCTGTATCTTTAAATTTGCCATAAGGTTTAGCGACTCTAACCTGGGATTTTTTATCGTTTAGACTCTTTAGTTTTATTATGATAATAACTTGCTTAACTTTCGCCCTTCGTAGCTCCTCTGAAGCAGGCTATTTCTTAACTGGTTTTTTTTCTGGTTTTAGTGCATCAATTTTATTACTATCGCTCAAAGTAGCAAAAGTTTTAATTCCTCAATTCTATGCCTACTGAATGATTAGTTTGAGCTAAGATTTATGGATTAATTTATACTACAAAACTTAAAAAATGTCTATTAGAAGAGTTTTTAATAATAGTTACTGATGATGCAAGACTCGGTAACTTTCTAAAGCAAAGTATTTTTAGTTTTCCAACTATAGCTAAATAAATCTTACCAACTTTAAACCTCTCTTTTGTCAACCTAGCAGTTTGTATGTGACTTTCAAGTTTAAAACTTATGAGGCTTAATAGCTTTTCCTTTCCTCTTAACTTTGGTTGATTTAAAAAAGTTTTGAGCAGCTTGACTTAAATCATTTAAATATTGCTGGAATGGTATAATAAAAATCTCTGGTCATCATTCTCTATCTTTAGTCCTTTTAGCTCTGAATAATAAACTGTTTTTGTAGCGAGCGAGTTAACAGGTTTTTTCTCTCTTAATTTATAGTTTTATTGACAGAAAGCTAGGGTTTAATTCCAGGAAACACATTTGCGTAATGTTGACACAGAAAAGATAGCAAAATAGCTTTGCACGCTCCGTATTTTTTTCCCTGGTGTTGGATATAATACTATACTCAGATATCCCTTTCATAATTTAACCTTTCAACTAAATATTTATGATTACCTATTTAGTGATAAAACAACTAAAAAGTCGACCTAGAAGGGCGAGGTTTTAGATATTAATTTTTCGGTAAAAGTCTGACTTGCTGTAGTATATTCAACTAATTCAAATAATCGAAAGGTCTTTAATATTGGTATCTTTATTGTCTTACCAGCGTTAAGAGTATTCTGCTTGCTTTTTGACATAGTTAGTAAAGACTGTTTTGACTCCTAAAATGGGTTGATTGTAACTCAAACTAAATTCTTTACTAAACTTATTGATTTTAGTCATGGCTTGAGTGACATTAATCATATTCAAACCATAGTTATAAACAAATCTGGCAGAATCTTCCTAGTAGGCCATCAAAGAGCACTCTTTCTTATTGAGTTTTAACTCAAATTTAAGTGCAAACAATTGAATCACCTCCTAACTACAATTATAAATTTTTTTTACATTAAAATTTTCTCAGATTTTTTTGATTTATTGCCAGAAATTGCCAGGTTAATACTGGCAACCAGCTCCCGTCTAGAGTTTTGTTTTTTGACGGGATATAACACCTATCTAGATTAGATCATCTGTCTTGATCATCTGTCTTTGCCTTGTTCGGGTGAGAGTTCTTGATATCTTCGATAGCTTCTTCTAATGTACTTCGTAAAGACAAAAACTTTTCTAAACGAACCAACTTAACGGTTTGTTTTACACGGGCATTGGAAACTATTTGCAAAGTACCTTCTTTGTCTTTGGTATGCTTTACCAGTTGCACAAGTGCTCCTAACCCAGAGCTATCAACAAAGTCTATCTTGGATAAGTCCAAAATAATATTTTTTGGTCCATTATCAATTTTTGTTTTCAGCGTTTTTGTGAAACTACCTTCTGAGAAAGCATCTAATAACCCTGTTAGGCGGAATAGCTGGTAGTTATCCCTGACTTCGTGAGAGCCTCTCAGGCTAACAGTCAGGTTTAATTGCTTAGGATCAGCAATAACACCCTCCTAGCTTAATTTTACTTAATTCAATACTAATCATACTTCAAAAAGTAAAATATGTCTACTATAAGACTACTTTTTTAATTTGAATATGATTGTGGGAATATCAATAGTCTACCGAAATTTTGGGTGGAAAGCTCCATCCTAGAATGATGGGCTTTGCATTTACTGTCCTAACTAACATGAATAATTGGGTGGATCCAATACTATGAGTGCTAATAATTATTAACAATGCACAGTAAGATTAATTTACTTAGGAAGTATCTTCTAATGCCTACAAGAGCTTTGAAACATTTATGTTAATTGGGTTGTCGGCGCTGACAGAAGTTGGAGTTACTTGGCCTGGAGGTTAGACAACTTATCAGAAATTCGGTTAGGCAGTGGGCTAGTTTTAAACTACAAACTAATCTTATGGTCTAATTTGCCAATACATAATCTAAGTAGGTAAGCACTGAAATTTCTTAATTATATGAAATTTTGTCAGGTAACTACAAGCTCATCTAGGCAGTTGATTTGAGATTAGATTTACTTTTTGTTACATAGTGACAAATTTTAAGGCTTACCTACTTATAGATTTTAATAAGTATAGCCGTACCAGTATATATAAATTTCTATTAATAAATATTATCAAATCAGTAATAGTTAACTAAGCTCAACTCAAAGCTTTAACTTTGCGAGTATCTTTCATTGCTTGAACGAAACGTTCAAACAAATAATCAGCGTCATGAGGGCCGGGACTTGCTTCCGGGTGGTACTGTACTGAGAATAAGGGTAAAGATTTATGCCTTAGACCGGCTACAGTTTGGTCGTTCAAGTTGAGATGGGTAATTTCTAATTCAGCCACTAAAGAATCTGCATTAATGGCAAATCCATGATTTTGACTAGTAATTTCTACTCGTTGTTGCAAACCTGCTGGTTGATTAAGACCCCGATGACCAAATTTTAGCTTAAAAGTGTCTGCTCCCAAGGCTAGACCGAGAACCTGATGTCCCATGCAAATACCAAATACAGGTTTAGATGATTTTAGCAACTCTTTAGTAGTTTCAATACCTTCCCTCACTGCAGAAGGGTCTCCCGGTCCATTAGAAAGGAAAATTCCATCAGGATTATGCTTGAGAATTTCTTCTGGTGGTGTATCGGCAGGAACAACTATGACTTGACAACCATAACTAGCTAAACGTCGAAGGATATTTTTTTTCACTCCAAAGTCAATGGCCACAACTGTAAATTTTTCTCCTGTATTACCAGAGACAGAAAGGTTAAACTCCCAGTCTGGGTTTGTTGGTTCAGACCATTGATAAGTTTCTTTAGTTGTTACTTTCTGAACTAAATTTAATCCTGCCATGCTAGGAGCAAACTGAACTTGTTCTAGCAATTCAGTTGGATTGAGAATTTCTGTAGAAATTGCTCCATTCATTGCTCCTACAGTCCGAATTTTCCGAGTCAAAGCGCGGGTATCTACACCGTAAATTCCTTGAATTTTATGCTCTTGTAGATATTCTGGTAAGGACTTAGTAGAACGCCAGTTACTAGGACGTGGACAAATATTTCGAGCGATCGCACCTTGAATCTGTGGTTTGTTGGACTCTTCATCTTCAGAGTTAACTCCTGTGTTTCCCAACTCTGGGTAGGTAAAAGTAACTATTTGCCCGCAATAACTTGGGTCTGTGAGAACTTCTTGATAACCAGTCATTCCTGTGTTAAATACTACTTCTCCTATGGTGGTTCCGGGAGCACCGAAAGATAAGCCACAGTAAGAGGTTCCATCTGCTAAGACGAGTAAAGCAGGTTGAGCTGAGATTGACATTTTAATTCCTCTATTTAATTAGTATAAAAAAAATCAGATCACTTCAGAATATCTAATTCAGGAACTGAGTTTGAGATTTTAATGATTAGTATAGATAATATCAGTTGAGAATAATATTTAGGTTATTGAGGATATATTATTATCCTGAGAAAAAATGTAGCAGTCACAAGTGAAAATTACACTTATATTTCAAATAAGATAAAATAAGATTAAACTAATTTAATTTAATTAGTAGTCATCGATAAATAGTCATCAAATAAATATTACAGTAAGCAAATAATTAAAGTTATTAAAAAATTTAGTAATTATGATGAATTTTTTTTTACTGCATAACTCTAGTAACAAAAATAATATCAAGTATAAACAACGGTTTAAAACCATTTTTTGGCAAGTACCATCAATGTTGCTGACAAGATTAATTTGTACGGCTACGATCGCTCAAGAACATCCAGGATGCTTTATGGTTGATGAACTTGGAAATAAGAAGGATTTAACAACATCAGTTTGTGGTCTGTTGCAGGAAGAATTACCAGGGGAAGTATCAACTTCAAGTCCAACAGCAGGAATATACCAAATACCAATTAAAGGTCGTCAGGGTGGTACTCTCTTAATTGATGTTACGTTTAATGGTAATCAAACTTATCCAATGGTTTTAGATACCGGAGCTAGTGACACAATTATTACTCAAGAAATGGCAAAAACTTTGAAGGTTATTCCTTATACACAAGAAACTTATTCTATAGCTGATGGTAGCAGTGTAGAAATGGGAGTAGGTTTAGTTCGTTCTATTTCTGCTGGTGGCCTAACATTTAATGAGTTTAATGTTTCGATCGCACCGCCAAATAAAAAAATAGGGCTGCTTGGACAAAGCTTCTTTGGTAATTATGATATGACAATTAAGGCAGATATAGTAGAATTACGGAGACGTTCTAGTAGTTAACTAGACATTATATAACCCCTAACTCCTAAAACTTTTCCCCTATTTTTAGCAGACTCAAATAATTTCAAAAGATTGATAAGAATTGAACTAACTGCTCTAATTTCAACCAAGCTGCACCACTTTGGAGAATATCTTTAGCTTTGCCAATACCTTCTTGATGAGCTTCTAGTGGTACAACGCCCGCTACCTGTAGTGCCAGAGAACTATTCAAAGCCACTACATCTGTTTGTTGAGAAGTTCCTTTACCCTGAAGAACGTTTTTGAGAATTTCGGCGTTTTGCTCTACGTCTCCACCTTGTAAGGTACTTATTGGGGCATAATTTAAGCCTAAATATTGGGGGTTAATTGAGGTGGCTTTTACCTCACCATGAGATAATATGGCTATATCAGTGATGTCGCCTAGACCAGCTTCGTCAAGTTTTTCTCTACCGTGGAGAGCGATCGCATATTCTACTCCTAATATTCCTAAAGCTTGGGCTACTGTTTTTACTAGTGTAGAATTGTATACACCAATAATTTGAGCTTGGGGACGCAAGGGGTTAACTAAAGGACCTAAAAGGTTAAACACGGTTCGTACTTTTAAAGTCCTCCGTAGAGGAACTACACATTTCATTGCTGGATGCCAGCCGGGTGCAAATAGAAAGGTAATTCCTACTTCAGATAATGCAGATATTACTTTTTCTGTGGGTGCATTCAAACGTATTCCTAATGCTTCTAATACGTCAGCAGAACCGACTTTACCTGAAGCAGAACGGTTACCATGTTTGGCTACTGGTACTCCTGCGGCGGCTAGGACAAAAGCAACTGCAGTGGAAATATTGAATGTTGAGGCTCCATCTCCACCAGTACCGCAGGTATCAATGATAGGGTATTGAAAGTTGGTGATGGGAATATTGTTATTATGGTATTCTTTTGTTAAGGATAAAGATTGTAATACTTTTGCCATACCAGCTAATTCTTGAGCAGATACACCTTTGGCTTGTAAGGCTGCTAATATTGCTCCTGATAGAACAGGTGGAATTTCTTCTTGTAGCCATCCTTGCATTAAGTTTGAGGCTTGGGAGGATGATAAAGATTGGCCATCAAGTAATTGCTGTAATAAACTAGGCCATTCGTTTATGGAGGAGTTGTTCATTATTGTAACTTGCTGGTTATAGAAGTACTTAAATATACAGTTGAATATTACGGAAAAATTGGGTTTAAAGCCTCGCCCATAAGCGGGTGACTTTTTAGTTTATTTTTTTCCACTGGTTATGTTATCATGCCTTCTAGTTCACAATAAATATATTAGTCCCAGGTAGACATACCGAGACAAAAAAACGGACAGGTCGGTCAGCAAAAGACTACTGAAAAGGTAACAGCAGCCTGTGATATGTTAACCCGCGGAGGGGCTACAGCTCGGTAGGAGTCTCAGTGCTTTTATGACGGGGAGGATGTGAAAGGACTACGGGTAAAGAATAGGGAGTTTTTTGAAATTAGGGCACAAGCAATGGCTGAGATTCATATGAGGTCTAGGCACTGTTCTGGCCTAGCTATACTTGGGGTCAAAGCTAAATTCTTGTAGGACTTTAAACAATTTCAAAGTTATCGCTGGATAGAAAAGGAAGATTAGCAAAAACAGTTATTTTAGTTTGTTCAATGCCACCTTTTCCGTCTGGATCGAAGAATAATGACCCATCAGTGGTGTAAATAAATCTTTGGTCTGATGTGGTAGCTTTTGCATCTCTTGATCCAATAGAAAATTGGTTACTTAATAATTTACCGGGGTTCAAGCTGTCGAATGTGCGACTGTTAATGACTATAGTTTCGTTTAAAGCGTTAAAATCTGTAATTTTGTCTATGCCGTCTTTGGGAGATTCAAAGAAGAAGCGATCGACTCCACTGCCACCTGTGAGAATATCTTTGCCTTTACCACCAACTAATATGTCGTTTCCACTACTTCCAATTAGTCTATAGTTCAATAATTTTAGATATTGGCATAGTTCAATAATTTTAGATATTGGCAATGATTAAGTAGGTAAGTAGGAAAATTTACAACTATCTCCCCAGGGAGGGCAAATAAGTCTAAAAAAACAGATAATATCCAGACTTTAGACTAGATAAAGGTTTCGTTACATAGTGATGTTTATTAGTTTTTACTTACTTAATTTTGCTATTTAAGATGTTAATTATAAATATACAAATTGTCAATATCTACATTTTTTTTCTACAAAAAAGGTTGCTAAAATTAGTAGTATTAAAAGCTATTTACTTTTAAAAAAATCTATTTTTAAAATCTATTTTTATCTATCTAAATATAAGTATGATATTTAATTTGCACAAAATACAAATCATATAACATTTGTAGGGGTGAAAAACTGTTACCTTCTAATTTTTATTTGTGATTAAATACAATTTAAGTTGAATAAATAGTCATGCGTAGGGGCGAACGAATCCTTATATTTTTACAGTATCAAAATTTTGGGAAAAATACAAGGCAAATTTCTTTCTTTTTTTTTGAGCTTCAGAAAATGAATAAAGGAATGAATGCTTTGGGAGAGTATAGATAGTTGAAGGTTATTTTGGTGTTTGTAGATTTCTGCAAGCTCACCAGATGATTATAGTTGATTAAATATCATATTGTTGGGGAGAAGAATATTTTTTTGTGTTGAATAAATAGTCATGTGTAGGGGCGAACGAATCCTTATATTTTTACAGTATCAAAATTTAGGAAAAATGCAAGGCAAATTTCTTTATTTTTTTTGAGCTTCAGAAAATGAATAAAGGAATGAAGGAATGAATGCTTTGGGAGAGTATAGATAGTTGAGGGTTATTTTGGTGTTTGTAGATTTCTGTAAGCTCACCAGATGATTATAGTTGATTAAATATCATATTGTTGGGGGGAAGAATATTTTTTTGTGTTGAATAAATAGTCATAGGTAGGGGCGAATAACCCCTTATATCTTTATATTATCAAAATTTTGGTGGAAATGCAAGGCAAGCAAATTTCTTTATTTTTTTTGAGCTTCAGAAAATGAATAAAGGAATGAAGGAATGAATGCTTTGGGAGAGTATAGATAGTTGAGGGTTATTTTGGTGTTTGTAGATTTCTGTAAGCTCACCAGATGATTATAGTTGATTAAATATCATATTGTTGGGGGGAAGAATATTTTTTTGTGTTGAATAAATAGTCATAGGTAGGGGCGAATAACCCCTTATATCTTTATATTATCAAAATTTTGGTGGAAATGCAAGGCAAGCAAATTTCTTTATTTTTTTTGAGCTTCAGAAAATGAATAAAGGAATGAAGGAATGAATGCTTTGGGAGAGTATAGATAGTTGAGGGTTATTTTGGTGTTTGTAGATTTCTGTAAGCTCACCAGATGATTATAGTTGATTAAATATCATATTGTTGGGGGGAAGAATATTTTTTTGTGTTGAATAAATAGTCATAGGTAGGGGCGAATAACCCCTTATATCTTTATATTATCAAAATTTTGGTGGAAATGCAAGGCAAGCAAATTTCTTTATTTTTTTTGAGCTTCAGAAAATGAATAAGCAAATGAAGGAATGAAGGAGTGAAAGTTAACAAGTTTTCTATTCTACATTATTGATAATATGGGCGTTATTTCTTCGACAGAATGTTGCGGTTAAACTAGCTGCGGTGCTGGAGATTCAAAGTAGTATTTAAGTCTCTATGGCTAATAAGTTTGAGTACAGATTTTGGTTTTCCTGGTAAGTCTAAATTTTGATTTAAGTAGGTATCTTATAATCCTCAGTAAGCTTTATTTCAAAGCTTTTCTAAGTTGTGTAATTGACTTGGGATATGAGGTTAGGAAAATCTGTTTTTTTGACTATTATTAATATGAGTATATATGAGCAAATTTTTTCTCTTATGCTGATAATTCACGCCAATTTTTTTTTGCTAACTCCCTTTTTCTGTTAACTGGGATAGTTATTTTTTTGCTTTTTGTTTGGTTAGTTTTGGTGAAAAAAATATTTTTTTTGTGGCGCCAAAATCTATCAATGCTGTTTTTTAATCTTATTTAAGATGTATCAATTTTTCTGACTCAAAATCTGGGTAAATTATATTATTTTGATGAGCTAATGTTAATGCTCATAATACGAAGGTAATGGTGCAAGATAGCCTGATTTTTTTCTTGGGGTAGGTTCTTTTCTGATATCATCTTATTCTATATATTTTTATACTGGGTAAAATTGTTAGGTCTGAGGTTTTTGGTTAGAGCTAAACTTAAATATTGATCAAGTTCCTAACGTTTGCAATTTATATAAACTAGCATAAGTACCGTTTTGTTGTAGTAATTCTTGATGGGTACCTGACTCAGTTAATTCTCCTGTTTTCAGTACAAATATCCGATTAACATTTCTAATTGTGGAAAGTCGATGAGCAATAATAATACCTGTTCGTTGTGCTAAAATTTTTTCTAATGCTGATTGAATTAAAGCTTCTGTTCTGACATCTAAACTAGCAGTTGCTTCGTCAAGTACTAAAATTTTCGGGTTACGAATAGCAGCACGGGCAAATGCTAATAATTGTTTTTGACCACCTGAAATGTTAGATCCTCGTTCTCGTAATTGAGTATTATATCCTTGGGGTAATTCGGCAATGAATTTATCTATATTTGTGCTTTTTGCTGATGCTTTAATTTCTTCAAATGAATATTTTTCTCCGAGAGTAATATTACTTTTTACATCTCCAGTAAATAAAAATCCATCTTGTAGAATCACACCAATATGTTTCCGTAATTCTGCTTGAGGTAAGTTTTTAATATTAATTCCATCAACTAAAATCCTACCTTTATTTACATCATATAAACGACAAAGTAAGCGAATTATAGAACTTTTTCCGGCTCCAGTCGGTCCGACTAAGGCAATTTTTTCTCCTGGTTTAATAGTAAAGTTAATGTTTTTGAGAATATATTGATTTGATTTGTAGGCAAACCAGACATTTTCAAATCTAATTTCACCTATTTGGGAATTATTAATTTGAAGGTTTGATAACTTTTGAATTTCTTTTTCTGGGTCAATAATTTCAATTTTTTCGTTGAGAATATTTGCAATGCGTTCAATGGCGGTTAATCCAGCTTGAATAGCTGTAAATTTTTCAGCAAATTGTCGTAAGGGGTTGAATAAACGTTGAGCATATAAAATGAAGGAAGATAGAGTACCAAAGTCTAGATTTCCTGCTAAAAAAAATTGTCCTCCTAAGAATAAAACTGTAGCGATAGCAATTAAAGAAATCCATTCTAAAATACCAGAGATAGCAGAGTCATAAAAGATAGTTTTATCTAATGCTTTTACATAATTTATATTATTGGCTCTAAATAATTCTGAGTTGAACTTTTCTCTGCGAAATAATTGCACTATTTCAATGCCAACTAAGTTTTCTTGTAGCTGAGAATTTAAATCGGAAAGTTCATCTCTAGCTTTGTAATTAGCGTGCCGATATTTTTGCTGGAAATAGATAACAATTGCTGTTACTGGTAACATCATTAGTATGAGTGTTAAGGCCAATTGCCATTGAAGAATAAATATGGTGACTGCAATGATTAAAATTGAGAATAAATCCCTTATTATCCCAATAGCACCTGTAGAAAAGACATCTCCTAAAGCTTCAACATCGCTGGTAAGGCGAGTAATTAATTTACCTACAGGGGCAGTGTCAAAAAATTTTACTCCTAGGGAAAGAACGTGTTTAAATAAATCATTTCTAATATCAGCGGTAATTTGCTGTCCGATTTTTTCTACTAAAAAACCTTGTACAGATTGAAATAGGAATTGTACAATGATGCTTAGGGTTAATATTATTGCTAAAGTATTTAGTCCTTGAGATAATGATATTTGTTGGAGAAATAGCCAAGTTTTTTCTCTTAAAATTAGAGAAATTGCTTGTCCGACTAATAGTGGTTGAATTGTACCTGCAATTGATAGTGGTAATAATAATATTAGTGATGTTGCTACTAAGGTTTTGTAAGGTCGGGTGTAGTTTAGCAAGCGTTGAATTAGTTGCCAGTCTGTTTCAATGTTTTTAGTGTAATATTTGCTATTATTATTTTTGCTTGAGTTTCTACTCATAGATTTTTTATGTTTAAGCTTTTGCTAGTTTAATGCTATAATAAGGTAGCATATTAGCTGGCTTTTTCACAATTTAAGAATTATCCAAGAACATAATTATAATCAATTGATGAAATTGAAATAGTAAGGATTAAATTTGACAATATTGAGTTTTCATAGGTTGAAGTTAATTATATAGATTATATGGATTATATGATAATCAAAAGATAATATGATGAATAGATGAATACTTAGGTGCCTAAATAAGAAAAGGGGTTTTTTGCTCTGATTTTTTGTTTTTTGCTGCTACTAAATTTTGTTTGGAAGTTTATTTTTTGGGTAAGTACTGGGTATATTTACAGTTATTTAATTGATCAAATGCAGATTCTTTTGGTGGATGATGAACCAGAGTTTACTTCTCCTCTAAGTTGTGCTTTGAATAGGGAGGGTTATAATGTTGATGTTGCTGATCATGGAGAGGCGGGTTTTCAAATGGCTGTTGAGGGTAACTATGATTTATTGATTTTAGATTGGATGTTACCCCAAAAGACAGGGCTGGAGATTTGTCAAAGGTTGCGATCGCGCCATGACTATACCCCTGTTTTATTTCTTACTGCTAAAGATACATTAGATGAGCGTGTTAGGGGGTTAGATGCTGGTGCGGATGATTATTTAGTTAAGCCTTTTGAGTTACGAGAGTTATTAGCAAGGGTTCGAGCTTTATTGCGTCGCCGTGTTATTATTGAAACATCTACAGCTGATCAAAATTTACGGGTAGGAAATTTAGAGTTAGATATAGAAAATAAGGTTGCTTATCGTGGCGGGCAAGTGATTTTCTTATCTGAAAAAGAATGTAAGCTGTTGGGATATTTTATGAACTATCCCGGGGAACTTTTAACTCACCAACAAATTTATGAATATTTGTGGGGAGAAGGGGGACAACCAAGTAGTAATGTTTTAGCAGCACAAGTACGGTTATTGCGAAGAAAAATAGAGGTGGCTGGGGACTCGCCATTAATTCATACTGTTTATGGGAAAGGTTATTGGTTTAGAATATTAAGCTAATTAAAGAAGAATGGTTTTATGGTTTATAGGTTATTCAGTTAAGCTGTATTGATGGCAAAATTATAAAGGTAGTTCGGTTCTGAGCTAGTAGTAGTAGTAGTAGTAATTAAGGGGAATGGCAATTTTTTTGTAGATTTTTAGCTTAGATGAAATTTGAGAGGAGTGATAATGTCCTAATTTCCCTGAAATTTGCTAAAGTTCTTATTTTTTAATTGCTGGTGAAATTACATAACTAAAATGGTGTGTAGTGTATAGTTTGATGCTGGAAGATAGGTTTTGTCCTTCAAACTAATATAAAAGGCCGAGCCTAGCAACAGCTATATGGCTACTTTCATGGAACAAAACCGTTGTTAATTTTTAATTGATAGGTGGTAGGTTTTAGCTTTTAGGTAACCAGAGTTAACTAAACCACATCTGCAAGCTCTGGGGGATAAAAGTTTACCTGCTACCTACTTCCTAAGACTTAAAACCTACTATCTACTACTATCAGCTCTGGGCGGAAAGGATTAAAGATCGCCTCCCTGAAGTGCTAATAACACAATTACTACCGGGCCAGCAATCAAAACCATGGCTAGCATTGTTAACTGGGCGATGGTTTCAAAGTTAATGTTGCTGAAAAAATCAGTTAAAAACCCCATATTTCCTCTATAATTTAATAAAATAGATAGTGAACTAAAAAACTATTTTTTATTTTATCAAGGGATTGTCTATTTAATTTAATAAACTTTACAAAACTCAATATTTCGTTTTGCTAGAGTCAAGGGGATGTTAGTTCCAGTCCTCTAAAATTTTTTGGGGAATTTTAAATGAAAATTTCAAGTTAAAAAAAATGGTTACTTGGCGTTGTATAAAAAGTTGTGGTGCTTGTTGTTACTTAGATCCGACGGAGCGCCCAGATCTAGAAGAATACTTATCTGCAGAGGAGGTTGAGTATTATATGAGTTTAATAGGGGCAGATGGATGGTGTATTAATTATGACTCTTTAAGTCGAGAATGTCGTATTTACCCTGATAGACCAAAGTTTTGTCGAGTCCAGGCAGATATTTTTAAGGATATGTACGATGTTGAACCAGAGGAACTAGATGAATTTGCTATTGACTGTTGTCAGCAACATATTGGAGATATGTATGGTGAGTATAGTCTAGAAATGCTTCGGTTTAATAATGCAGTTGGTGTTAGATCGGGTTTTGAGAGATAATTTAGGGTAAACAGATATAATTTGCTGATTTTTAGTATATGTTTTTTTGAAATTTAGGTAAACAATATATGGGGAAATTCTATTTTCAAGAGGCATAATAAATTATAGTTTATTGGTAAGATGTTTTGTTATGGATAAATAGTTAAGTAGTTGAGATAGAGGATAATTATTTGAAACAATAAATAAGATTGAAAAAATTTAGATACATTTAGTAATTTAGTAATTTATTATAGTTGCCAGTGAAATTTTTCCAGATTAGCGAAAATACTGATAAAAACCAAGTAGATTTAGAAGAAAAAAAGGTTTCTCAGAGGTTACCTTTGGAAGTTAGTTCAGAAAAGGGAGAAGTTTTAATTCCTACTAATTCTCAATCAGAAGAAGAAGAAAGAAAGGTACAAAAAGCAGGGGCATGGGCAGTATTTGCTTCAACGTTTGTGACAATATTCTTAGCAGAAATTGGTGATAAAACTCAACTTACTACTTTGCTAATGACTGCTGAGTCTCAAGCTCCTTGGATAGTATTTGCAGGTGCAGGTAGTGCCTTAGTAATTACAAGTTTATTGGGGGTTTTGTTAGGTCAATGGTTAGCTAGTCACCTTTCTCCAAAAACTATAGAAAGGTCGGCAGGAGCTATTTTATTGCTAATATCTTTGACTTTGATATTTGAAGTTTTTTATGAAAATTTTCATGGTTAATAAATTATGTATTATTTCAGTTATCAGGATTAAGAATATGGAATTTCTGATAAGTATTTACAGAAAATTATTGGTCGCATTAATGTTGAGAAAAGAATGAGTTTTTAGCTGTTAAAGTGTAGAATTTCTTTTTTTAGTTAGTTAAATTTAGGAGTAAGTGGTAGGGGCATTTTACTAGAGATTAGTGTACCTGATTGAGATGAAGTTTACTAGTTTAATATACTATATTTATGAGTGAAAATTTTATGGGATTAATTTTTTTATTCTTTCTGGTTTATTCTAATTTTTTGGTTTATTAATTAACTATGGATTGGCAACTTTTAGGTTTAAGTTTTATTGCAGTTTTCTTATCTGAATTAGGAGATAAAAGTCAATTGGCGGCGATCGCTCTGGGTGGGTCTTCAAAGTTTCCCCAAGCAGTATTTTTAGGTACTGCATCTGCTCTATTATTAACGAGTTTTTTAGGAGTTTTAGTAGGGCAAGGAATGGCAGAAATTTTACCAACAAATATAGTAAAAATTACTGCTGCAACTGGATTTGCTTTTATGGGTCTTCGTCTTTTATTGTCTGGTGAGGAGAAGTCAGGGGAGTCTGAAGATAGTTAGGTTTAGGTTTTGTTTTAAGTAATATTTTCTGGGATTTTAAATTTGATGTTTTATTAATAATAATTAATCATATTTTTACAACTAAAATTTTGTAGGGATGTTCTATGAAACTTCCCTATTTTTGTATGCTAAAATGAAAATTTATGTATATTATTTAGTTGTTAAAATCTGACTCAGATTTATCTATTTTTGAAATGTTTTCATTGTAGCGATCGCGAAGTTCTGGAGATAAATCATCTGGATTTATTATTGTCTCTTTAACTTTGGCTTTTTGTGGGTTAGTTTGATGGTGAGGAGAACCAATTTTTGTCTTTGCTTCTCGCACAAATTTTATTTCTTCAGCTAAGTCAAAAAGGGAAACTTTTTGAGCTTTTGCTTCTCTGATAACTGCTCGACTTGCTGCGGAAATTACAACATTTAAAATATCACCTCCAGCGAGGTTTTCAGATTCGTTTGCTAACAATTCTAGATTAATATCTTCTGTAGTTGGTATTTCTTTTGGCAGTAAATGTTCCCATAATTTCATGCGACATTCTTTGTCTGGTATAGCAGTCGAAGCAAAGATTAGGACATAATGCTCGAAAAATTATCTAGGAAA